>CAZVNJ010000056.1:0-13519 GCA_964628985.1 uncultured Dehalococcoides sp. | reverse complement strand
TCCATCGAGTCCCCCTCCGGCGTCGCCGGACGATATCACCTCGTCGATCTGTCGCCGAGACGCGTCCGGCGCTGATCGCTCCGGGCCGCGAACGGCCTAGAACATCGCGATCGGGTTCACCGGCGAGCCGGTCCCGCCGAGGACGACCAGCGGCGCGATCGTGAGCATGAACTCGTACTGCCCAGTCTCCGCACACACCTCTGACAGCGTCTCGAAGTTGGCATTGTCGAGGAGGGGGAGGCCCATGTGCGGGATCGCGATCATGTGCAGCGGGATGCGCTCGCCCGTGTACTCCTGGCCGGACGCCTCCTGTAGGTCCCAGCCCATGAGCGCCGCGCCGGTGTCATGAAGGAACTCGAGGACGGAGACGCCGACCCCCGGCGTGTTCAGCGGCACCGCCATCTCGAAGCCGGGATTGGCACGCCAGAACGGCTCCGCCCCGGAACGGATCAGGACCGCGTCTCCCGGCTGTGGGGTCAGGCCCTGCTCCTTCGCCCAGTCCTCGAGGTGCCACCCCTCGACGGGCTCACCGATGGCCACGTGCGCCTGCCGGCGCATCCTCGGGATGTCGTACAGGATTCCGCGCGTCACGATGCCGTCCCGCCACGCGTCGATCGCGTTCGCTCCCGCGCCGGCCTCGGTCACGAGTGAGGCGGGGCGGTTGTTGTACATCGGCCCACCCGGAGCCGTGAAGATGTGGCAGAGCGCGTCGATGTGGGTGTTCACGAAGCCGTGGTAGGAGACGCCGATGTAGTCGACGGTGCTGCCGGGGTTCACAGTCATGCGGTGGTCGGCGGGGCGCCCGTTGCGCTTCGTGTCCGGCAGCACCGCCGCCGTCGCCAGCGGGTTGGCGCAGGAGACGGTGCGTCCCTCGCGGACGAGCGCCGCGGCACGCTGCCGAACGTTGGAGTCGATGAAGTTGAGGGTGCCGAACTGGTCCTCGGCACCCCAGCGGCCCCAGTTGTTCAGCGTCGTCCGATACGTCTGGTACTCCTCGGCGGTCGTCGGCTTCCGGTCACGCAGTCCCACGGTCGTCCCCCTTCGCCCTTCGCCCATCGCCCGGCGGGGAGCCGCCATCGAGCGGCTCCGAACCGAGCGTCCCCGCACGGTAGTACCGGTGACCCTCCGCGGAGGGTGGCCGGTGCGCCTGGTCTACGACGTGCCCCGGCTCGTCATGCGCGTACCGGTAGCCCTGGCCATATCCGAGGTTACGCATAAGCCCGGTCGCGGCGTTCCGGAGGTGCATGGGCACCGGGTCGTTGCGCGTGTTCCGTGCGTCCTCGGCGGCCGCCTCGTAGGCGCGGTAGGCGGAGTTCGACTTCGGCGCGCGCGCGAGGTAGACGACGGCCTCCGCCAGCGGCAGGCGCGCCTCCGGCATCCCGAGGAAGTGGCAGGCCTGCTGCGCCGCGACCGCGAGCGGCAGCGCGCGCGGGTCCGCGAGTCCCACATCCTCGGCGGCGAGGATCACGATGCGCCGTGCGACGAACAGCGGGTCCTCCCCTGCCTCGAGCATCCGTGCAAGCCAGTAGAGCGCTCCGTCCGGGTCGGAGTCCCGCACGCTCTTGATGAAGGCGGATATCTGGTCGTAGTGGGCGTCGCCCTCCTTGTCGTAGAGCAGGGTGGGGTGCTGCGTCGCCTGTTCGACGGCATCGAGGGTGAGGGCGCGCGCACCTGCGCCGTCCGGCTCGGTGATGCGCGCGGCGAGGTCGAGGATGGTGAGCGCCGCACGGCCGTCGCCGCCGGCCGCCCGCGCGATCGCGTGCAGGACTTCGTCACTCGCCTCGACCCCGGAGCCACCGAGGCCGCGCTCCGCGTCCTCGAGGGTGCGCCGCAGGATCGTCTCGATCTCGTCCGGCTCCAGCAGGTTGAGGACGAAGACCCGGCAGCGCGAGAGCAGCGGAGCGACGACGTAGAACGATGGGTTTTCGGTGGTCGCCCCGATCAGCGTGACCGTGCCTGCCTCGACGTGCGGGAGCAGGGCGTCCTGCTGCGCTCGGTTGAACCGATGGATCTCGTCGATGAAGAGGATCGTGCGGCGGCCGGTGATCTTCAGGCGGTCTCGCGCCTCGGCGACGGACTTCCGCATGTCGGCGACGCCGGAGTTGACCGCGGACAACTCGTCGAAGTGCCGCTGCGTCGCGCCAGCGATGATCGTTGCGAGCGTCGTCTTCCCCGTGCCCGGCGGGCCCCAGAGGATCATCGATGGCACGTCGTCGCCTTCAATCATGCGACGCAGCGCGGTGCCCGGCCCGATCACGCGCTGCTGGCCGACGTACTCATCGAGGTCGCGGGGCCGCATCCGGGAGGCGAGCGGCGCGCCTGCCTCGGAACCGGCCCGCGCGACCGCGCGACCGGGTTCGCCGAAGAACCCGCCCTGCAACCCGGGCACTGCGTCATTCCCACGCCGCGGCATGGGGCCAGTCTAGACCCGGCGCGAGGGCGGAATATGCCGGTCGCGGTCGAAGGGGAACGCCTGGGCGGCCACCTGCCGGACGACCTCCGCTGCCGTCTCCCGGGCACGCGCGACGAGGTCGGCCGGGTACTGCCAGAGCGCGCCGTGCTCCTCGAACTCGTCCTCGTCGTGGACTTCGACGCCGTGGGGGTAGCGAAGCACGTCTAGGTCGAGGTCGACCCAGCGGATGGTGTCGCCGTCGAAGACTGCGGGGGTGCCGATGTTCACGTACGTGAGTTGCTGGCGCTCCCCGAGGGGCTGGTGCTGGTGCATGACGTTGTACCAGCGCTCGTCTCGGAAGAAGAGCATGGTGAAGGGGTACATCAGCACCCCCGCCCCTCGATAGCCCACCCAGCGCGTCCCCGGCGGGATCCAGGTGCGGACGGCTGGGCCCTGCTCGTCGAGCAGGACCGCCTCGTACTCGTAGTGCAGCGACCCATCGAACTTCGTCGACGAAATCGTCACGCGACGGCCACCCGAGAAGTCGGGGATGGGGGATTCTGTGATGGATTCGGACATCGCGCGGCATCGTACCCCCCGGATCGGCGAGGTACGATGGGCTATGCGGCGGTGCTGCCGCTGCTAGGGAGATGTCCGAGTGACCACGGCTGCCCGCACTGACTACGAAGCCGTGATCGGCGTCGAGGTCCATATCCAGCTGAAGACGAAGTCGAAGATGTTCTGCGGCTGCAACCGCGAATATTTCGACACGGAGCCCAACAGCCACGTCTGTCCTGTCTGCCTCGGCATGCCGGGGATGCTCCCCGTGATCAACGAGCAGGCCGTCTCCTACACCCTCCTCGCGGGGCTCGCGATGGGCTGCGAGATCCCACGCCACGCGAAGTTCGACCGGAAGAACTACCCCTACCCCGACCTGATGAAGGGGTACCAGATCTCCCAGTACGACCAGCCGTTCTGCGTCGGCGGTTCCCTGACCATCGAGGTCGATGGGCGGCAGCAGGTCGTGCACCTTGAGCGCATCCACCTGGAAGAGGACACCGCGCGCCTCCTCCACCGCGACGACGGGGCCGAGTCGTATTCGCTGCTCGACGTCAACCGCTCCGGATCGCCGCTGATGGAACTGGTGACGAAGCCGGACATGCACTCCGGGGCGGAGGCGGCGGCGTTCCTCCGGAAACTGCGCCAGACGATGCGCTACCTCGGCATCGCTGACGCGGACATGGAGAAGGGCGGGATGCGTGCTGACGCGAACGTCTCGATCCGCCCTCGCGGCCAGGCCGAGCTTGGCCGCAAGGTCGAGGTCAAGAACATGAACTCGTTCCGCGCCGTCCAGCGCGCCATCGAATTCGAGATCGAGCGCCAGTCCCGCCTCCTCGACTCCGGTGAGCGGATCAAGCAGGAGACGCGAGGATACGTGGATGCCACCGGCGAGACCGTCTCACAGCGGTCCAAAGAGGAGGCGAACGACTACCGCTACTTCCCGGAGCCGGACCTGCCGCCGATGGTGATCGAGTCGGAGACGATCGAGGCGATCCGCGCGCGCCTACCCGAACTTCCGGACGCCCGCCGCGAACGCTTCATGCGCGAGTATGGCCTCTCCCCAGACGAGGCGCGCACGCTCACGGAGTCCCGCGAGGCCGCGGAGACATTCGAGGAGGCCGTCCGGCTCGCCGGTGCCCCTCTCGCGCGCCCGGTGGCCCTCTGGTTCATCGGGGAGGTGGCGCGCTACCTCAACACGCTCGGCCACGCGGACGCCGAACTTTCGGACACGAAGGTCACACCCGCGCATATCGCCGAACTGACCCGCCTCGTTGCGGACGGCGCCGTGACCGGAAGCACCGCGAAGGACATCCTGGAGGCGGCCTTCGAGACGGGCGAGATGCCCGCGACGATCGTGGACTCGCGCGGCCTGCGCGTGGTGCGAGACGAGGGGGCAGTCGAGTCGGTCGTCCGGGCAGCCATCGAGGCGAACCCGAAAGCGGTGGCGGACTACCGCTCGGGCAAGCAGGCGGCCGTCGGATTCCTTGTCGGCCAGGTCATGCGCGAGATGAAGGGGCGGGCCGACGCGAACGGGGTGGCGGACATCGTCCGCAGATTGCTGGACGTCACGGCGTGAGCAACGGTTTGACCCCCGATTCAGTTGACGGTTTACTGCACGCGGGCGGGCTGCAAGCGAGGGACGCGTGAGTCGCGACAACCTGAGCAAGTGGCTCTACGTAGGGCTGCACGTCAAACGCTGGCTGGCGCTCCTCGTCATCGCGGTGGCGATGATGGGGCTTGGGTTCGCCTACCTCCTCCGCGAGGCCTACGTCTCCTACACGTTCCCCGAGTGGATGTACTACGCGACGCTGCAGTTCATCCCCCGCTGGCTACGCGGGCTGATGTTCGTTGCCGTGGCGGGCACCATCACGGTGATGGCAGGCTGGAAGTTGAACCAGTCGCTGGCGACAGCGCTGCTCCCAGGCCGGCCGCGCTCGGTGGATGTGGTAGACCTCGTCTACCGCAGCCGCACTCGCGACCGCGGCCCGAAGATCGTGGCGCTCGGAGGCGGGACGGGCCTCTCCAACCTGCTGCGAGGCCTGAAGGAGTACTCCTCCAACCTGACGGCCGTTGTGACGGTGGCGGACGACGGTGGCTCGTCCGGCCGTCTCCGACGCGACATGAACGTGATCCCGCCAGGTGACATCCGGAACTGCATTGCGGCGCTCGCGGACGCCGAGCCGCTGGTCACTCAGCTTTTCCAGTATCGCTTCGACGAGCATTCAGGCGACGGCATGGCCGGCCACTCCTTCGGCAACCTCTTTATCGCCGCGATGGCAGAGGTGACCGGGAGCATGGAGAAGGCAATCGCGGAGACTTCGCGCGTGCTCGCGGTCCGAGGCGCGATCATGCCCTCCTCGATGGCGGACGTACGCCTGATGGCGCGCTTCCCTGACGGTTCCACGGTGAGCGGCGAGTCCGCGATCCCCGCCAGCGGCGTCCCGCCCATCGAGGTGTGGATCGAGCCTCGGGACGTAGCCGCCCACCCGGCAGCAGTCGCGGCCATCCGCCAGGCGGATCTGATCGTGGTGGGGCCCGGCAGCCTGTACACCTCGGTGCTGCCGAACCTCCTGGTGAAGGAAATCGGCCGGGCCGTCATGGAGTCCCGCGCCCACAAGATCCTCATTGCCAATGTGGCGACACAGCACGGGGAGACGGACGGATACAACGCCGCCGACCATTACGCCGCCATCCGGCGCCATCTGGGCGAGGGCGTGGTGGACATGATCCTGGCGAATAGCAATCTTCCCTCCGAGCCGTTCCCGGCCGCGTGGCAGTCGGAGCCCGTGCTGGCGCCCGGGGATGCCGACTACGGCGGGGCGCGCCTCGTGCTGGCCGACCTGGTGGACTCCGAGCGGCGATACCGCCACGACCCACAGGCGCTGTCTGCCGCAATCATGCGCGCCTATTTCGAACGTGACCTCCGGGGCCGGGCGCCGCTGGCCTACGCCCGCGCCTAGCCCGAGCGGGCGCGCTTGCCGCCTGCGGTGGCGGGCCGTAGCCTTCGATGCCTATGGAACTGCGCTCTTTCCTTGCCCTTGCCACCATCCTCATCTCGTCGCTGCTGATCGTGCTCACGCTCATGCAGGTACGCGGGACGGGCTTCGGGGCCGCACTCGGCGGTCAGGACTACTCCTTCCGCACGCGGCGGGGGATGCAGCGCACCCTGCACAACCTGACCATCGTGGTCGCGGTCGTCTTCCTCTCGATCGCGGCATGGGCCGTGGCGGCGTCCTGAGCCGTCCTGCCGGCTGATGCGCCTCCTGCGCGTCTCCCGCCACCTGTTGCTGCCGGCCCTCCTCGTGGGCGGCCTCGGCGTGCTCGGGGTCCTCGTGCTGGTGGGGGGGCGCCGTGGCCCGCCCGGCGGTCGGCTCGTGGAGGTGGTGGTCGGCGAGGTGCGACGCACCAACCCGCTGGCCACGCTCACCACGGAAGCGGAGGGCGATGTCGTCGCGCTCGTCTTCGCCGGGCTGATGCGCCCCGCCCCCGACGGCACTCCGGAGACCGACCTCGCGGAGTCATGGGAAGCGACGCCAGACGGCCTCACCTACACCTTCCGCCTGCGACCGGGACTGACGTGGCATGACGGGCGTGTCCTGAGTGCCTCGGACGTTGCGTTCACGGTCGGCCTGATCCAGGCGAGCGACTTCAGCGGCCCGCCCGCACTCGCCTCGGCGTGGGCAGGGGTCCAGGTCTTCGTCGCTGACTCTCGGACAGTGCTCTTCCACCTGGTCGAGCCGTCAGCAGAGTTCCTCTCGCGCGCCTCCGTCGGGATCGTCCCCAGTCATCTGGCGGATCAGATGCTAGAGCGGGGGCTCGGCGTCCCGCCGTTTGACGAGCGTCCGGTCGGCGCCGGACCGTACCGCGTCCGGTCCATTGACGCCGGCCGTGTGCGCCTGGAACGCTTCGAGGGCTACGCGCACGGTGCTCCGCACATCGGGCAGATCGAACTGCGGACCGTGCGGGACCTCCAGGAACAGGCGCGGTTCCTCGCTGCCCGGCGCGGGGATGCGGGGCTGCTGGGCGAGGCGCCGGCGGAGGGCGAAGCGGCCATCGGAGAGCGGCCGGACCTGGAGGCGACGCTTCTCACGCGAAGCGCCTACACCCTGGTCTACCTCAACCAGCACCTCCCACCGCTCGACGATCTGCCGACCCGGCTGGCGCTCGCCGCAGCGCTCGACCGGGCCGGCCTGGCGGGCGTCGCCGGCCGAGGGCTGCCGGGGGAAGTGCCCTTCGTACCCGGCACGTGGGCAGGGTTGGAGCTGCCCGCTTCACCCGGCGACCCGCGCCGCCTCCTGGAGACGGCCGGATGGCACCTCGATGGAGACGGGCTGCGGCGGAAGGGCGGCCAGGTGCTCACGCTCGAGGTCGCCACGAACGAGAGCCCCACACGACGGGCGCTGGCTGAGGCCGTAGCGGCGCAGTGGGCGGAACTGGGAGCGCAGGTGAAGGTCTCCGTGCTCCCGGCAAATGTCCTGGTCACTGAGCGGCTCCGCCGGGGCGCCTACCAGGCCGCCGTCTATGGATGGGACGCTGGCATCGACCCCGACCCGTACCCGGGTTGGCACACCACGCAGGGCGGTAGCTCGGGCGCGAACGTCGCGGGGTTCGAGGATCCCGAGGCGGACGCCCTGCTCGAAGCCGCGCGAGTCACGCTCGACCTCTCAGAGCGGCGCGAACTCTACCGGCTCTTCGCCACGCGATTCGTAGGACAGGCCGCGAGCATCGTGCTCTACTACCCGCAGCGTCCGTACGTGCTGCCAGCGCGGCTCGAGGGGTTCACGCCGGGGATCCTCTTCACTCCCGCCAGCCGCTTTCGCGACGTCCACCTCTGGCGCTTGAAGTAGACGAGGAAGACTGTGCGGATCGTCTTCTTCGGGTCGCCTCAATACGCTGTCCCCTCGCTGCGCGCGTGTCTTGCGCTCCCGGGGGCGTCGGTGGTCGCTGTCGTCACCCAGCCGGATCGGCCACGCGGCCGGTCAGGTATGGCCCTCCCCACGCCCGTGAAGGCCGTGGCGATGGAGGCCGGTATCCCGGTCATCCTCCAGCCCGATCGAGTCCGCCGCGACGTATCTGACACCCTGTCATCGCTGGCTCCGGATGTCGGTGTCGTGGCGGCTTCCGGGCACATTCTGCCGGACCACCTCCTGGAGGTGTTCCCGAGGCATGTGCTGAACGTGCACGCCTCGCTGCTCCCGCGGCATCGCGGCGCCTCGGCCGTCGCGAGTGCGATCCTTGCCGGCGACGCCGAGACGGGCGCGACCATCATGGAGGTGGTCCGCGAGGTGGACGCTGGACCCATCGTGTCCCAGGCCACGGTGGTCATCGGCCCGCGCGACACGACCGGCAGCCTGACCGAGCGGATCGCCGAGAAGGGTGCCGCCCTCCTTGCTGCCACCCTGCCGGGCTGGGTCGCGGGCGCTATCAGCTCAACGCCCCAGGATCCGGCCGCCGCAACCATCGCGCCGAAGCTGGCGAAGGAGGACGGCCGCATCGATTGGTCGCGGAGCGCGGAGGCGATCGACCGGGCCATCCGCGCCTTCCAGCCCTGGCCAACGGCGTTCACGGCCTACCGAGGCGAGGCGTTCACCATTCACGCAGCCTGGCCGCTCGCCATACAGCACGACCTCCCGCCTGGGAGCGTGGTGGCCGGCGACGGCATGCCACTCGGGCCTTTGTTGCCGGGGCGCTCCGCACGGGCACTCGTGGTGTGCGGGAGCGGGGCGCTCGCGCTCCTCGAGATCCAGCGACCCGGCAAGCGCGCCACGCCCATCGAGGCGTACCTGAACGGCGACCCCGCGTTCATCGGTTCCCGACTGGGCGCGTAGGATCAGATGATGCGCCATCTGCTGGACCTCTCCATGGACGAGATCGTCGCGTGGCTCGTGGAGCACGGCGAGCCTGCGTATCGCGCCCGCCAGGTCGCGCGTTGGGCGCTGCAGCGTGGGGTCACAGAGTTCGAGGCCATGACGGACCTCCCTGCCGCCCTGCGCACGACGCTCGCCTCGGAGTTCACGCTCGCCCCGCTCGCGGTACTGGCGACCCGTGTGGCCGACGACGGTGAGACGACGAAGGTGCTGCTCGACCTCGAAGCCTCGGGAGAGGCCGTCGAGGCGGTCCGGATGTCATACGACCCGGACGAGGATGGCGTGCCCGACCGAACGACTGTGTGCGTCTCCACGCAGGTGGGCTGCGCGATGGCGTGTGCGTTCTGCGCGACGGGCCAGCAAGGCTTCACGCGGAACCTGCGGCCTTCTGAGATCCTCGCGCAGGTCCTGCACTTCAGCCGCGAGCGGCGCGTCACCAACGTCGTCTTCATGGGAATGGGCGAGCCGCTCGCGAACTACGCCGCGACGATGCGGGCGGTGCGCTGGATGGTGGACCCGGACGGGCTCGGCATCCGGCAGCGGGGGATCACCATCTCGACGGTGGGGATCGTGAGTGGCATCCGCCGTCTTGCCGCCGAGGGACTGCAGGTGGGACTCACCGTCTCTCTCCATGCCCCGGACGACGACCTACGACGCCGCCTCATCCCCACCTCAGGCGGCACGACGATTGACGAACTGGTCGAGGCGGCGAGGGGCTACATTGAGGCGCGCGGCCGGCGAGTGACCTTTGCCTACGCGCTCCTCGACCACGTGAACGACGAACCGGAGCAGGCGCGCCGGCTGGCACAGCGCCTCCGGGGGCTCCAGGCACACGTGAACCTGATCCCATACAACCCCACGGCAGGCATTGGCTTGAAACGGCCGAGCCTCGGTCGGGTGCGCGCGTTCCAGCGTGAACTGCAGGCGGCCGGGATCAATGCGACGGTCCGGATCGAGCGCGGGCAGGAGATCGCCGCAGCATGCGGGCAACTACGGACAGACGTGCTCGGGGATCCCGCAGACGACAAGGCCGCCCTGCGGGCGGCCTCGATCGAGTGGCGCGGGTGACGGCTTATTCAGCGACCGCTGAGGCAGCGGCGCGCGAGGCCTGCACGGCCGCGACGCCGAGGTCCGGGTCGGCGTGCAGCTTCAGTCCGGGCGGGACGCGCAGGTCCTTCACCTGGATGTGATCACCGATCGCGATGAGGCCAGCCACGGACACCTCGATGTGCTCCGGAATGGTGTGCGGGAGACCCTCAACCTCGATGTGGTCCAGTGCGTGGATGAGGACACCACCGAACTTTTGGACGGCCGGCGAGTCTCCGGTCAGTACCACCGGGACCGTGGCTTTGATGATGCGACTCAGGTCCACCTGGTACATGTCCAGGTGCAGGATCTTGCGCCCCACCGGCTCAAGTTCCACGTTCCGGATGACGACCGGGCGGGCCTGCCCTTCGCCCTCCACCTGGATGTTGACCAAGGTGTTGAGGCCGTGGGCGTTCAACAGGTTGCGCGCGTCCACGTAGGGGATCTGGACGGCGAGCGACTCCTGCGCGCGACCATAAATGTTGGCGGGCAACACGCCTTCGCGGCGGAGCGTGGCGACACGCTTCCCCAAGACGGAACGGCGCTGCACCTGGTAGGTGTCGGTCATGACAGTGTCCTCGGAACGTGGATTCTGGGCGGGGGGCCGCCCGGCGACAACGCTCCCACGTTACGGAGGGCGTGAGAGAGGGTCAAGCGAGTCTGGGGTGACGCCGAATCTGGTCGCGGCACACGGTAAATCCGCGGTCTATACTTGAAGCACCCACCCACGCCAGACGCCCGCGGCGGGCGCCGAAGCGAGGCGACCTCATGGGCGAGCCAGATCGCCTCGAACGCGAGATCGAAGAGATCCTCGGGAAGATCGAGAACTTCCCTGGGCCTGAGGCGCGACGTGCCCGGAAGGCGCCGCGTCGCCCGATGCCGGAGGCAATGGTCCGCCGCCAGAAGCGGATCGCGCGGGAACTCTCTCGCATCTCAATCTCGCAGGTCATGCTGTTCGCGTTCTTGCTGATCCTCGGCTCGTTCTTCTTCCGCGGATTTGGGCCTCTGGCTGTCTGGGCGCTCTATGCCGGAATCGTGCTGTTCGTTGTCTCCTTCGGAATCATGATGCTCAGCAACCGCGGCCGTCTCTTCCGCAAGCAAGAGACAGTCTGGCGCGGACGCAACGTCGCCTATGGCCCGTACTCCCGCTCGTCGAGCCGCCGCAGTGTCACCGGTCAGTCAGCGACCACCTCGCTGCTCGTCCGGCTGCGCCGATGGTGGGCCCAGCGCGGCAACCACCCCCGCACTTAGCGCGGGATTGATGCACCGCTCCCACCCCGTATGGGGTGTTGTTATGTCGAGTTTACGTCCGGGCGCGCTGGCGCTGATTGCCGCCCTCACCGTGGCCTGCTCGGGCAACGCCCCAGGAGGCTCCTCCGCCACGGCCACCCCGGAGGGCGCGGCACCACCATCGGCGCCCGCCGGGGCGGCTTCCTCCGTCCCAACTGGCACTCGGCCGGACCCGGACCGGGTGCTCGCGCATCTCAACGCGCTCGCCGGCGGCATCGGGATCCGCGCGGCAGGGACAGACGGGGAGAAGCGAGCCGCTGAATACATCGCGCAGGCGCTCCGCGACACCGGTTACCAGGTCTCCATCGAGCCGTTCACCTTCGACCTCCGCTACGACACCTCGTCTGTCCGCTTCGGCGAGACCACCGTGAAGGCCCTCGCCCTGACCGGGTCTCCTGAGGCCACGGCAAGCGGTCTGCTCGTGATGGCCGGGACGGGACGACCGGAAGATTTCTCGCTCCGGGATGTCCGAGGCAAGGTCGTCGTCGTCGACCGCGGGGGCATCCCCTTCGGGCAGAAAGCAGCCAACGCGCAGGGCGCGGGCGCCACCGGTGTGATCGTGGTCAACAACGAGGACGGTCAATTCCGCGGGACATTGGGCGACGGCCGGTCCACGATCCCCGTGGTGGGGATTGAGCGGTCGGAGCGCGGCCGCTTGATGGCTCATGCCCAGGCGGGAGGCTCTGTGACGATGACCGCGGCTGCGGGCACACGACAGACACCGTCACAGAACGTGGTGGGACGGAACGGCGACCGATGTGAGGTCTACCTCGGTGCTCACTACGACAGCGTCCCGGAAGGACCCGGTGCCAACGACAACGCCAGCGGCACGGCCATGATCCTCGAACTCGCTCGATCGATGCCTCGCCCTGGGATGTGCGTCATCGCGTTCGGCGCAGAGGAGTACGGGCTGTGGGGATCGCAAGCGTACATCCGAGCGCACGGGACACAGGGGATGAAGTTCCTGCTGAACTTCGACATGGTCGGTAAGGTGACAGGGGCAGAGATCGTCGGTGATGGGTCGCTCCAGGAGCGGATATTGACCTTGCTCAAGCAGGCTGGGAAGACCGGCTTCCGGGCTGGCCAGTTCCCTCCGTTTGCCTCCTCTGACCATGCCTCGTTCACATCTGCGGGGGTGCCGGCCGTCACCTTCTACTCCGGGAACGACGATGTCATCCACCAGCCGGGTGATACCCCGGCCAACGTCGACCGGGCCTCGATCGAGACGATGCTCGCCGCAGCCGAATTGGCGATCGCGGGCCTGGTGCCGCGCTAACTCTGGTTGTCTCGCGTCGTCGACGCTGCCTACGATGCAATGGCATGCGAGACCCCACCGTCATCCGCCGAGTCCTGCTGGTGCTCGCCGTCACCGCGGCACTGACGGCTGCCGCCTGCGATGAAGACCCTGCCGCACCCGCTGAAGTCCCCACGGCAACCCCGTACGCCAAGGTGCCAGAACCTACGATCGTGGCCGCCAGCACGAGGGCACTCGCCGTGCCCTCCGCGGTCGCGTCACCCACACCAGAGGCGACGGCTACCGCGGCCCCGACGGCTAGCCCTGTACCCTCGCCGGCCGCGCCACCAGCACCCACGTTCGCGAACTACACCGTGGCGCCGGGGGACGTCATCTCCGCGATCGCGCGGCGGTTCGGCTCAACCGTCGACGCCATCCGCGCGGCGAACGGGCTGCCCGATGACGAAATCCGCTCGGGTGTCGTGCTCCGGATTCCAGTAGCCCCCACGGACGCATACATCGTGAAGGCTGGGGAGACCGCGTCTGGGATTGCCTCGGCGCATGGTGTGACTCTCCGAGCGCTGGAGCAGGCGAACGGTGTGCTGGACGGCGGCCTGACGCAACTCACAGCCGGGGAAACGATTCGCGTGCCTCGGCGGTGAGCCGCCAGGCCAACGGCGCGACAGGATGCCCGAATCTGTAGCGGCCGCGGTTCCCGCAATCGGAGCGGCCAGATACGATGCCGCGTGGCCCCTGTTGCGGGGTGTGGGGAGACTGCTCGGATGACTTCGATCGAACAGGCCCTGGACGAGCTGACCCAGCTGAAGGCTCAGGCAGCCCTCGGCGGGGGCGAGGACCGGGTTGAGGCACAGCATGCCCGCGGCAAGATGACCGCCCGCGAGCGCATCGCAACCCTGGTCGACCCGGGGACCTTCGAAGAGATTGACGCCCTCGCCGCCGATTGGGACGACGAGGACGGCGAGCGCTTCTATGGTGACGCCGTCGTCACCGGCTGGGGCAAGATCGACGGCCGGACCGCCTGCGTGTTTGCCCAGGACTTCACGGTCTACGGCGGATCGCTGGGCGAAG
>CAZVNJ010000055.1:0-13606 GCA_964628985.1 uncultured Dehalococcoides sp. | reverse complement strand
GCGGAGTAGAGTCAGCCGCACATTTCCTCCGGAGGCCCGCGATGTTGACCGACGTCGACCGGAACGTGTAGCATTACCCCGACCGGACGAATCCGGGTGCCGGGTACCAGTTGCTGCTACGCCTGCGGATGCGCAATCAGGCTGGCATGCACGGGAAGGTCGCGACGCTCCTCGGAGAGCACAACGCGAACATCCTGGACATCGACATCGCGGACGTGAACCCGGAGGTCATCGTCCGAGACTTCATCATCCTCTGCGAGGACGAGTCGCAGGCGCAGGAACTCGTCCGCGCCGTGTCTGCCATCGAGGGCGTGGAGGTGCAACACGCCTCCGACCGCACGTTCCAGCTGCACCGGCGCGGCAAGATCCGCGTCGAGAACAAGGTGCACATCCGCACGAACGCGGAACTGGCTCATGTCTACACGCCCGGCGTGGGCCGCGTCTCGATGAAGATCCACGAGATCCCGGACGCCGTCTGGTCGCTCACCATCAAACCGAACTCCGTCGCCATCGTCACGGACGGGACTGCCGTCCTGGGTCTCGGCGACATCGGGCCGCATGCGGCGATGCCGGTCATGGAGGGCAAGTCCATGCTCTTCAAGGCCTTCGCGGACATTGACGCGTGGCCGATCTGCCTGGACACGAAGGACCCCGAGAAGATCATCGAGATCACGAAGGCGATTTCGCCCGGCTTCGGCGGGATCCTGTTGGAGGACATCAGCGCCCCGCGCTGCTTCGAGATCGAGGACCGGCTGCGGGCCGAGCTCGACATCCCGGTGTTCCACGACGACCAGCACGGCACTGCCGTCGTGGTGCTGGCGGCGCTGATGAACAGTCTGAAGATCGTGCAGAAGCGCCCGGAAGACCTGAAGGTCTGCGTGCTGGGTGTGGGCGCCTCGGGCGTCGCCTGCTCGAAGATCATGATGAACTTCGGCGTGAAGAACGTGATCGGCTTCGACCGCCAGGGCGCGGTCTTCAAGGGCCGCCGCGAGCACATGAACTCGATGAAGGACTGGTTCGCGGACCACACCAACCCCGAAGGCTTCGACGGCACGATCGAGGACGCCCTGCGGGACGCGGACATGTTCCTCGGCCTCTCGGGCCCGAACCTGATCAAGCCCGAGTGGATCGCCCGGATGGCGAAGGACGCGATCGTGTTCGCCCTGGCCAATCCGGTGCCGGAGATCATGCCGCAGGAGGTGAACGGCCTCGCCCGCGTCATCGCCACAGGCCGCTCGGACTTCCCCAACCAGATCAACAACGTCCTCTGCTTCCCCGGCCTCTTCCGGGGCGCGCTGGACGCTGGGGCGCTGCAGATCACGGAGGAGATGAAGATCGTCGCCGCCCGCGCGATCGGCGAGTCCATCCCCACCGCCCAGTTGTCCGAGGAGTACATCCTCCCGTCCGTCTTCAACGAGGACGTGGCCACCCGCGTCGCCGAGGCGGTGGCCGCCGAGGCGGTCCGCGCCGGCAACGTCCGCCAAAAGGGCTCGCGCATCTTCATCTAGCGCGCGCCTCGCAGTCGCCCAAGCAAGACGCCCGGCCGATTGGCCGGGCGTCTTCGTGTCTGCAGTCGGAGCGACGGCCAGCCTAGCCGTAGCGCTCCTCGGTCCATGGGTCGCCGTGCATGTGGTAGCCGTACATCTCCCAGAAGCCGGCGCGGTCTTGCGCCACAAACTCCATGCCGCGGACCCACTTCGCGCTCTTCCAGAAGTAGAGCGCGGGGACGAGGCCGCGGAGCGGCCAGCCGTGCTCCTCGGTGAGGGGTTGCCCGTTGTGATGGTGCACCAGCATGTTCTCTGGCCCATGTAGCTCGGAGAGCGGCACGTTCGTGGTGTAGCCGCCGTACGAGTGAAAGATCACATGCGCGGCCTCGGGCTTCGGCTTCGCGAGGGCGATCAGGTCGTCCATCACCACGCCGTCCCACTCGTTGTCGAACTTCGACCAGGTGGTGACACAGTGGATGTCGCTCGTGCTCTTCGACTGGCCGAGGGCGAGGAATTCCTCCCACGTCAGCGTCACCTCGTTCTCCACGAGGCCGAAGATGTGGAACTTCCACGTCGTGAGGTCGATCTTCGGGATCGAGCCGTAATGCAGCACGGGCCAACCGTCCGTGAGGCGCTGGCCTGGCGGAAGGCGCGGCCGTCCATCCTCACGAGCCTGCTGCGTACGTGGATCCCTGGCGAAGAGCGCCATCGGCGACCTCCCTGTCGAGGTGGTGGAGGCGTCTAGTGTACCGCCGCCCACCCCCACGTCTCCGATGACAGGGCCCTGGGGAGCCACCGAGGGCGCCCCAGCGGAGGCTGACGTAGGATCGAAGGATGGAACAGCAGGCCACAGCGTCCCTTCTCAGCGCGGCCTCCGAGCGCGCCGCGCTCGGTTGGCGCCGCACGCTCCCCTGGCTTGGCCTCGCGACGCTCGTGATCGCCATCGATCAGGCCTCGAAGGCGATCGTCCGGGCACGGCTGGACCTCTACGAGGCGTGGCCGGCTGGCTGGGAACTCATCGCGTTACGCCACATCGAGAACACCGGGGCGGCGTTCGGCATCCTGCAGGGCGCAGGCACGTTTCTCGTGGCCGCCACCTTCGGGGCGATCGTGGCGATCACCCTCTTCATGCTCTCCCTCCCCGCGCACGGGCGGCTTTACCATGTCGCGCTCTCGCTGATCCTCGGCGGCGCGATCGGGAACCTCATCGACCGCCTCCGGCTCGGGGCGGTGACTGACTTCATCGACCCGACGCACTACCCCGCCTTCAATCTCGCGGACTCTTCCATCGTGTGCGGCGTCGTACTCCTCGGGTACCTCGCTTTCCGTGACGACGGCGGCAACGTGAAGGACGCCTCATGACTGCCCCGGCAGGCCCCCGGACGGAGCCCCGGAGGTTCGAGGTGCGCGCCGAGGACCGTCTGGACCGCGCCGTAAGCCTCGCCGTCCCATCGATCTCACGCACGCAGGCGCGGAAGTGGGTGGAGGACGGGCGCGTGCTGGTGGACGGCGCGCCGGTGACGAAGGCGAGTACCCTCGTGATTCCCGGCCAGGTCGTCGAGGTCGAGGCTCCCCTTGCGCCTGCCGTCGATCCGCGCGCCCGTGAGGTGCCGCTCACCGTCCTGTACGAAGACGAGCACACGCTCATCCTGGACAAGCAGCCGGGGCTGGTGGTGCATCCGGCTGAGGGGCTGGAGGAGGTCACCCTCATTGAGGCGGTCGCCGCGCGGTACCCGGAGGTCCGTGAGATCGACGACAGCGACCGCGGCGGCGTCGTGCACCGGCTCGACCGTGACACCAGCGGTGTGATCGCGCTCGCAAAGAGCGCGGAAGCCCAGTACATCCTCAAAGAGCAATTCCGCTTGCGGGAAACCTCCAAGGCCTACCTGGCGATCGTCGAGGGCCGACCGGACCCGGCCGAGGGGATCATCGATGCCCCCCTCGGTGCGGACCCGGCGGCGCCTTACCGTCGCGCGGTCGTCGAGGTGGGACAGTCCGCACGCAGCCAGTACCGGGTGCTGGAGCAATACGGCGACGAGGCGGCGCTGGTGGAGGTGCGCATCTTCACGGGACGCACACACCAGATCCGCGTGCATATGGCAGCGGTCGGTCACCCCGTGATCGGCGACTCCGTGTACGGGCACGCCTCCGAGCAGATCGGCCGGCAGGCGCTGCACGCGTGGCGGCTGGGTGTCACCCTCGCCTCGAATGGCGCGTGGCGTGAATTCGCCGCACCGTTGCCGGAGGATATCCGGACCGCTGTGCGCGGGCTGCGCGGACGGCATCCGGTGCGCCCGTCGGCTGAAATCGGAGCACTCGATTGACCCCAGCCCGCGTCCGCTACGCCCCAAGCCCGACCGGCGACCCACATGTCGGCAACATCCGCACGGCCGTGTGGACGTGGCTGTATGCCCGTCACACCGGCGGGCAGTTCCTCGTGCGGCTGGAGGACACGGACCAGTCGCGTGCAGTCCCGGGTTCGCTCGAGCGCATCCTCGAGTCGCTGCGCTGGCTGGGGCTGGACTGGGACGAGGGGCCGGACATCGGCGGCCCCTACGGACCGTACGTGCAGTCCGAGCGCTTGCCGCTCTACCAGGAGGCGGCCGCACGGCTCGTGGCACAGGGCAACGCGTACCCGTGCTTCTGCTCCTCGGAGGAGCTGGACGCGCTGCGCGCCCGGCAGCAGGCCGAAAAGCGCCCCACCGGCTACGAGGGCAAGTGCCGGACGATCGCTCCGACGACCGCGCAGGCCCGTGTGTCCGCCGGGGAGCCACACGTGATCCGCTTCGCCACACCACGCGAGGGGACGACGACCGTGCGTGACCTCCTGCGCGGGGACGTGACGGTGGAGAACCGCACGCTGGACGACTTCGTGATCCTGAAGTCGGACGGCTTTCCTACCTACCACCTCGCGCATCCCGTGGACGACACGGCGATGGCGATCACCCACGTCACGCGCGGCGATGAATGGCTCCCTTCCGCTCCCCGACACGCGCTGCTCTTCGACGCGCTCGGCTATGCGCGGCCGACATACGTGCACACGCCGATCATCCTCGCGCCTGGCGGCGGAAAACTCTCGAAGCGTCACGGCGCAAAGTTCATCCTCGAGTACGCGGAGGAGGGATACCTCCCGGACGCGCTGCTCAATTTCCTCTGCATCACCGGGTGGGGCCACGGCGACGAAACCGTCTTCACTCGCGAGCGCCTCATCGAGTTGTTCGACCTCGCTGACCTTTCGCTGAACCCGGCCACGTTCGACATGGAGAAACTGAACTGGCTGAACGGCGTCTACCTACGGGAGATGCCGGAGCGCGACCTCGCTGAGTTGCTTGCGCGACGCCTGGAGCGTGACCTACCGGGCGAAGTGCTCCGCCCGCTGGACCGGGCATTCGTCGAGTCCTTCACGCCGCTTGTCCGCGAGCGGATCCAGGTCCTGGGCGATGTCACGGCACTCGTCGACTTCTTCTTCATGGACGAGGTCCCCACCCCGCCGCGCGAGGAGTTCTTGCAGAAGCGCTTCAAGGACGACCCCACCGGGGCTGCGAGCGCACTCGAGGCCGCCGCGGAGGCGCTGGATTCCGTGCGCCCGTGGGACACGCAAAGCATCGAGGCCGCCCTGCGGGCGCTCCCGGAGACGATCGGCGTGAAGGCGGGCGACCTGTTCACGCTCGTCCGCCTCGCCGTCACGGGGAAGCGCGTCTCCCCGCCGCTCTTTGAGTCCATCGAACTCCTCGGAGACACGCGTGCCGTGGACTCCCTGCGCCGCGCCGCCTCCCTGGTGCGCGAGTAGGCGCGGGCGGGGATTCACCCATCCGGGGACGCCGCCTATACTGGGTACACCGTTGGGGATTCGTCTAAAGGTAGGACAGCAGATTCTGGATCTGTCAGTCGGGGTTCGAATCCCTGATCCCCAGCCAATCGACCGTTCAGACGGCCCCCAGCTCGGGGGCCGTCTCGGTTTCCGGCGCGAGGGGCAGCGTGAGCAGGTGACTCGCCACCTCCCCTGCGGCGGTCCCGGGGTGCAGCGAACCGCCATGCCGCTCGGCGATCAACCGAGCTGTCTCCAGGTCCTGTCCCCGGCGGGCCCCTGTCGTGGGGGTGGTCGGACCGCCTCGAACGGTGATGCCGACATGGCCGTGGGCGATGCGGACGCTCACTGCGACACCCTCGCTGCCCGGCGCCCGCCCGTGGTGGAGCAGGAGGTTCACCACTGCCTGCTCGAGCAAGACTCGCACTCCGGCGACGTGCGGGCGGCCCTCGATCTCGCCCAGGTGGACCGGGGCCGAGGGAAGGAGCGGCGCCGCCAACTGCGCTGCGCCACCCAGGATGTCAGCGAGCGGGATGGCAGGTTCTGGCTCGTCCAGCCCGCGGACGAAGCGGAGCAGCTCACGGGCGAGGCGAGAGCCGCCCCACGCAACCTGTTCGATCTGCTCGGTGAACCGCACGACTTCGTGGTCGCCGGACCGCTGCAGGCGAAGCAGGGTGGCGCTGCCGATCACGGCTGCCATGACGTTGTTGAGGTCATGCGCGACCCCTGCGGTGATGGCGGCGGCGACCTCCGCACGCTGGGCAGCCATCACGGCGCGCTCGTGACGCCGGCGCGTGATCGCCTGCCCGATCAGGTCCGCCATCGTGGCCGCGCACTCCTCCACCAAGGGAGCGGCGACAGCCAAACGCACCTCCAGGCGTCCCGTCTCCGTCGCCCCCTCGGAAAACACCCGCACGAAGGCGGACGAGGGATACGGAGGGATCCCTTCGACGAGCCGGAGCGGCAGCCCGATGTCGGTGGTGGGCGCGACGGTGAGCGATGCGCCCTCGATGCCCGGATGCGATACGACCGCGCGCAGCGCGGCAGTGAAGGCCGCGTCCGATCCTTCGTTCAGGGCAGCGGCGACCGCGCGTACGGTCCGCCAAGCGTCATCGGCCGAGGCGGCCGTTGTGCTGTGCGTCTCCGGGCGCCTTCGGTTGGCCACAGGTCTCGACCGTCCCCCCCGCTCGTGCGCAGTCTGCCTGCTCTAGCGCTCCCTGAGAAGGTGCGTCGGGCGAATCGGCCGTGGGGATTCCACCCAGATCGGACACGGACCGGCGATTTCGTCAGGATGCGGCGTCAGGAAGGCGCCATTAGACTCCGGGTGCTGCATCAGATGCGCGCGCAGGTGGGGGATGACATGGGCAAGTTGGACGGCAAGGTCGCAGTGGTCACGGGAGCCAGCCGCGGGATCGGCGAGGCGATCGCGGAACTCTTCGCCAGCGAGGGCGCGCGCGTGGTATGCGCCGCACGGACGGTGAACGAGGGCGACCACCAACTGGAAGGCTCGCTCGGCCGCACCGTGCAGCGGATCAAGGACGCCGAAGGCCAGGCCCTGGCCGTACAGGCGGACGTGTCGAAGGAGGAGGACTGCATCCGCCTCGTGGAGACCGCGAAAGAGGCCTTCGGACCGGTAGACATCCTCGTGAACAACGCGGCGCTCAACTACTACATCCCCATCGTGGACTACCCGGCGAGCCGGTGGATGCGCTCCTTCGCTGTGAACGTCCACGGCCCCTTCATGCTGTCCCGCGCAGTGCTGCCGGACATGATCGCGCGCCGGTCCGGGGCGATCGTGAACATCTCGTCGGGCGCCGCCATTGGGCCCGGCCGCGGGCCCTACCCGGGCGCGAAGGCGACCGGGGGCGTCATGTACGGCGCAAGCAAGGCCGCGTTGGAGCGCTTCACGCAGGGGCTCGCCCAGGAGGTCTACGAGCACGGCATCACGGTCGCGTGCTTCTCGCCCTCACAGGTCGTGCCGACGCCCGGTACGGTGTTCCACCACCTGGTCGACGGCCTCGATGACCCGCGCGGCGAGCCGCCCACCATGATGGCGCAGGCCGCTCTGCTCTGCGCCAGCGAGCCGCTGGACAAGATCACCGGCCGCGTTGGGTATAGCCAGCAACTCCTGCAGGAGTTTGGCTGGATCAAGGACGGCCGCGGCACCGGCATCGACCGCAAGGGGTCCGGGTTCTCCCAAATGTAGCCGGGTAAGACGAGGTCACGATGCACGAAGCCCTGAAGCCGCTCTCCGAGGTCAAGCCGCTGCGCGACCCCTGGTTCATCGCCGCGTTCGCCGGGTTCACGGATCAGCCCGGCGCCGCCAACCTCGCGGTCAAGACTCTGGTACAGGCCTGGGGCGGGATCCCATTCATCGACCTCGACCCGGAACGCTTCTACGACTTCACCGTGCAGCGCCCCCGGGTCCGCCTGGAGCGAGGCGAACGCGTCTTGGACTGGCCGGAGAACCGCGTCTGGATCGCGCGGCCGGAGGGCGCTTCGCGGGACATCCTGCTGATGACCGGCGTGGAGCCACACCTGCGATGGAGGACGTTCACGCTCGCGATCGAGGACATGCTGCGGGAGACCGGCTGCACCACGTCAGTGACGCTGGGCGCCCAGGGCTCTCCGGTGCCTCACACCCGCCCGCTCCCCGTGAACCTGAGCGCCTCCCATCCGGACTTCGAGACCGCCTTCGGCCTGAAGGCCCCGCAATCGAGGTACCAAGGACAGACCGGGATAGTCGGTGTCCTGAACCTCCACCTGCGGGCCCAGGGGTGGAAGAACGCGAGCCTGTGGGGAATGTCGCCGCACTACATCAATACGGGTCCGAACCCGCACGTCGCCCTCGCCCAGATTGCACTGCTGGACCGAGCGCTCGGCACCTCGACGGACCTGACCGACCTGCGAGAGCAGGGTGACCGCTTCGACGAGCAGGTGGCCGAGGTCCTCCGAGAGTCCGGCGGCGAAGCGCAGCAGTACGTCCGCCAGCTCGAGGAGCAGTACGACAATCAGCGGCCGTCGCTCCCCTCGCCCGGCGCCGTCCCCCCGGAGCTCCCGCCCACCGGCGACATCCTGGACGACCTGGAGCGGTTCCTCCGGGACCAGCGCAAGGGGCCGGATGGGCAGTAGTCGGTCGGCCGTCGCCTAGCGGTCAGCGGCCATGACGGCGAGCGCCGTCAGTGCGAAGAGCAACACCGACACCAACAGCGGGGCGTCGCGCGAGATCAGTTCGTCAGCGTTCTTCTCTGGCTGCTTCTCGGCGATGAGCCGATAGCGGAACACTCCGTACAGGACGAACGGCAGCGTGAGCAGCATCGAGTGGTCGGTGGGGAGGTTCGTGGCGCTGACCACGTAGAGCGCGTACGCGACGATCGTTGCGGAGGCCGACACCGAGGACATCTGGTCGAGGACGTCGAGCGTGTACTCTGCCAGCACCCCCCGATGCGCACCGGCCTCCCCGGTCAGCAGGATCAACTCCTGCCGGCGCTTCGCCACCGCGATGAATAGCGCCCCCAGCGTGGTGCAGACGAAGAGCCACGGGGAAATGGGCACGTCGATCGCGGCGGCACCCGCAACGGCGCGCAGGGCAAAGCCGGACGCGATGACGACCACATCGACGATGACGAGACGCTTGAGCCAGAGCGAATAGGCCGCCGTGAGACCGGCGTAGCCCGCCGCGATCACGCCAAATCGTGTGTCGAGGGCAAAAGCTCCGCCAACACCCCCCACCACCAGGAGCAGCCCGCCGCCATACGCCACGGGGAGCGGGATGCGCCCGGAGGCGATCGGCCGGAACTGCTTGCGTGGATGGAGGCGGTCGCGCTCCACGTCGAGGGCGTCATTCAGCAGGTACTCGCCAGAGGCGATCGCATTGAAGAGCCAGAATGCACCGAAGGCCGTCAGAAGGAGTGGCCCCCACGTGTCCGGCTGGTCCCACGCCCATGCCGCCCGCGCCGAGAAGATGAACGCGGCAAACAGCAGCAGGTTCTTCTGCCACTGCATGGGACGGCACGCCACAAGGAAGTCGCGGACAAAGCCCGCCGGGGTGAGCGAGGATGCTGCGGCGGTGCGCGCCGACATCGCGATCTCCGTCCCGCGCCGCAGCGCTCGGGGATGCAGCGTGCTGCCTCCGGCGACTTCGGGGCGGAGTCGAAGCACCGTGGGGGCCAGCCTAGCCTCGTGTGGCCGGCACCGGCAATCGAGCAGACGCTAAGAGCGCAGGCCTCTCGCGCTGGTACGCTGCTCTCAGCGAGGGCGGACTTCAAGGGGCGACGCGCAGCATGAGCGCCAGGATCGAGACCTTTGGTCCCCGCCAGACGGCCGCCCGGCGCGAGCGCGAGCGGTTCGAGATATTTGGCTACGCCCCCACCGGGGAGGACATCGCCTGGTTCTCAGTCACGCTGGCCGTTGCCCTCATCGGCGGCTGGTGGCTGATCTACGTCGCGCAGATCCTCATGGGCGACGCGTTGGCCCGCGTGACACAGGCCCACGCGATCATCTTGTCGAGAGACCCTCACCTCGCCGCCATCGGCTTCATCTGGCCGCCTCTGCCCTCGGTCGCGGAGATCCCATTCGTCCTCCTCCTGTCCCCGTTCACGGCACCGATCTACGCCGGACAGATTGTGTCTGCCCTCTTCACGGCTGGGCTGGCCGTGATGCTGAGCCGGGCGCTCTCCTACCAGCGCGTCCCCCGGCGCTGGCGCATCCCCCTTGTCGCCACCATCCTCCTGAACCCCCTGGTCTTCTTCTCCGGGATCAACGGCATGACGGAGAACATCTTTCTGTTCTTCGTGATTGGCGCGACCTCTGAACTGACGAAGTGGGAGCCCGGCGAGCAACGGGGACTACTCATCGCCGCCATTCTGCTGGGACTCGGCTTCTTCGTCCGGTACGAGGCGGTAGCGTTCGCCGCGGCGGGCGTGGTGGCGCTGATTATCCGAACGTGGAGTGTGCCCATCCACCGGGACCGCATCGAAGCGATGATCACGGCGTTCGTGGCCCCCGTGGGCTACTGCGTCATGCTGTGGATGCTCTGGACCGGCATTTTCCTGGACGACCCGTTCGCCTGGCTGACCGGGACGGGCTCCAACATCTTCTTCACCGAGGCGATCCGGGCCGGGTTGGACCCCGTCCTTTCCCCCCTCTACCACAATTTCCCGAGGTCACTCGCATGGAGCGCGGAGCGGCTCTTCACGCTCTTCCCGCCGTACCTCCCGCTCATCGCGATCGCGACCGTCCGAGCGCTCTGGAAGCGCGACCGGATCGGGGTGATGCTCGTGGGGCTCGCGCTGGTGGGCCCGTTCTTCCAGTGGTTACAGACTTACCGAGGTCAGCTCCTCATCTCGGTCCGGTTCTGGATCTACTGCGTGGCCTTTTCACCGCTGTTGGTCGCCTACCTCGCGCGTGACTTCCTGCCGGCGGCGCGCTCCCGGATCTATGCGGTCGCCGTCCTGGCCTTCACGATCTCGATGGTGCCCACGCTCTTCACGATGGCCACGCCAGGCACCAACGAGGAGACCTTCGCACGGGCCGTGCTCAGCCTGGACGCCGCGCGGATCACTCGAGCGCAGGACAACCAGTACGCGGCCCTCAATGAGGCGGTCGCCTTCATCGACGACCTCCACCGCAGCCGCCGGGACTCGCTGGTCATGGTGGACGGGCTGCTTCATGGAGGGGTCGCCCTCTACGTGGACGACCCCTCTCGCATCGCGAGCGACCCGGACCGAGACTTCGAGAAGATCCTGGAGGACCCGGTCGACCGCGTGAACTACATCCTCGTGGCCGGCAGCCAGCTCTCAGGCACGATCAGCGCCACGCGTGTCGGCGCCCGCTTCCCCACCCTCTGGCGGGAAGGCGCGCCATGGGCCTCGTACGTCGCCGAGTTCCCGGACTACTACAACTCTCGCCTCTTCCGAGTGCTCTCCACCGCGGAACAGGCTCAGGGAGTACGACCGATCCCTCCCCCGCGCTAGTCTGTCTTATGTCTCATGACGCAGAGGCATCGCTTGCGGGCAGAGTTTGGTATGTTCGGACTTGGGGTGGGCACTGACTGGGATTCCGCCTCCCGGCCACCATCCTCGATTCCCTGGCTCCAGATTGGGTATCCGCGTTTTACGCGATCTCAACCTGTTGTCCATGGAGGCTGCTCCCCTTCGATCCGTAGCCTCCGTAAGTCAGTCGCGTCCGACCGTCTTCGGGTCGACGTGTATTCGAGGCGGTACTGGATGCGCGGGAACACTCTGCCACCATCTGTGAAGCGCGCTGGCTGGCGTGCCGGGACCGCCCTGGTGGCGGCCCTGATCGCGGTTGGGCTCCTCACACAGACGGGCGCTCCGCGCGCTGCGGAGGCGGCCGTCGGGCCCAACATCGCCTCCCTGGCGGTGGAACTGCTCACGTCCGTCCCGAATCCGCTCGGCCTCAGCTCACACGACCTCGAGATCATGCGGGATGGGCACATCGAGCCCGTCGGCAGCCCGGCGACGGACCGCCAGTACGACACCTGGGACAACAACACCACTAACGGCCCCGACTTTTACGGCTACCGCTTCGCCACGCCCCAGCAGATCAGCCGCGTCTCCTTCACCGAGGGGATCCCTTTCTTCGACGGCGGTTGGTTCGACGACATCCGCGTCGAGACGTCACCCGACGGCGTCACGTGGACGACGGTTGCCGGCGGCGTGGACGCGAACCCGCCCTACCCGAATGGCAACGACGGCGTCTCATACAACAACTACCAGTGGGACTTCATCCCGGCGATCACCGCCACGTACATCCGCATCATCGGCTCGGCTGGTGGCATCGCCGGATTCACGACCATCGGTGAACTCCAGGTCTTCGGGCTCGGCGGCATCGTCCCCGTAGACAACATCGCCCCCTATGCCGACCAGTTGGCCACGAACGTCAACAACTCCCCCAGCCCGGGGTCGCATGACCTTGAGGTCTTGCGCGATGGCCTGAAGCCGGCCGCGGGTTCGACCAACGCCGCGGCACAGTTCGACACCTACACCGGCGGCGCCCAACCCGCCGAGGTCTGGCTGTCCATGCGATGGCCAACCCGCCGCACGATCACGCGTATCGAGTTCTATGAGGGGCGTGAGACGGCCCAAGGCGGCTGGTTCTCGAATCTTCGCATCGAGATGTCGTCAAACGGCACCGACTGGGCGACGATGAAGACCGCCGCGGATGCCGTGCCCGCGTACCCGAACGCCTCGGACGGCGTCGGGTTCAACCACTACACCTTCAACTTTGCGACCCCCCGGTCCGGCACTCATATGCGGATCATTGGGCCGGCTGGTGGCTCACCCGGATACATCTCGGCATCCGAGATCGAGGTCTACGCGGAGCTGGAGCCTGGTGAGGGCGGCTACTTCCCGAACATCGGTCCCCTCGCCAATCAGGTGATCAGTAGCCACCCATTCGGCGTCGGATCTGGCGCGCCCAGCCTCGCCGTCCTGAACGACGGGGTCGCCCCTGGTGTGAACTCCATCAATGAGCTCGCACAGTTCGACACGTGGAACGGGCTGAACGCGGCCACCGGGCCGGACTGGTTCGGCTACCGGTACAACGCGACGCATATCTTCACAGGCCTTGCCTACACGGAGGGCATGCAATTCACGGACGGTGGCTGGTTCGCCTCAGCGCCCGGCGTCGAAGTGTCGATGGACGGCACCACCTGGACTCCGGTGCCGACCACCATTTCACCGAACTACGTCCCAAACGACGGTGAGAATTTCAACCGCTACGTGCTCACGTTCGCTGGCCCGGTCGTCGGGCGGTACATCCGCCTCATCGGCACTCCCGGTGGCCAGTCTGAGTTCACCTCGATCGCGGAGCTCGAGGCGTACGGGGGCCTGCTGCTCGCCAGCAACTCCGTGAATGTCCGCCTCGCGCAGACCGTGAACAACGGCACGCCCTCGGTGGGTGACACGGTCACGTTCACCATCACCCTTTCCAGTCACAACTCGACGACCGCGACCGGGATCACGGTCGCGGATGCGCTGCCGGCAGGCCTCACGCTCGTCACCGCCACGCCCAGCACTGGCACGTATGCGGCGGGTACCTGGAGCGTTCCCACGCTCGCGGGGAACTCCTCGGCCACCCTGACGCTCACGGCCACCGTGAACCCGGGGACTGAGACCCAGAGCATCACCAACACGGCATCCATCAGCACCATGAACCAGGCCAACACCGGGACGCCGACCATCGCGTCGTCGACCGTCACGGTGGCTGGCGCCCCTGACGTGCGGATCACGTTGACGGTCGACAACCCGACTCCGCAGGTCGGCCAGAACGTCACCATCACCATCAA
>CAZVNJ010000054.1:0-13977 GCA_964628985.1 uncultured Dehalococcoides sp. | reverse complement strand
AGGAAGCGCTGGCTGCGCGGGACCTCGATGACGCGTGGGCACAGTGGATGACTCCGGAGGGGGCGCTGCACCTCGAGGCTTCGAGGGATGAAGCGACGTTCCGCGAGTTGCGCATCGCGCTCGCGATCAACCGGCTGCGGGCAGCGGTCGGAGGACCGTTGGACGAGGCGGCGCTGCGACGCGCGGGCGAGCGCGTAGCGGACGTAGAGGGAGACGCGTCCTGGTACGTCCTGTACGAGGACGCGCTGCCGGCGCTCGACCGCCTCGCGCGGGCGGGCGTCGAGGCGGTGGTGGTGTCCAACCACGTGTGGCGGCTGCCTGAGATCGTGCGGGCGCTGGGCGCGGGTGCGAAGTTCGAGGGTGTGGTGACGAGCGCGCGCGTGGGGGCGCGGAAGCCGCACCCGCGGATCTTCGAGCACGCCCTGCGGCTGACGTCAGCGCGTCCAGAGGAGACCGTGATGGTGGGGGACTCGCTGAGCGCCGACGTAGCGGGGGGCGAGCGCGCCGGGCTGCACGGCGTCTACCTCGACCGTCGCGGGCGGCCAGCGCCAGAGGGCGTGGTGACCATCCGGTCGCTGCTGGAGATCCCGCTCGAGTGGCCGCCCTCGTGAGCGCGGCTTCGAGGCCTGAGGTCCGGCTGACGCCGGTCGCCGTCGATGAGCGCGACGCGTTCTTCGCGGCGTACGAGGCGTACTCGCAGGAGTTGGAGCCGTACGACCCGGCGCACGAGGCGACCGACGTGGCGGCGTACCGCGCCGCGGTCGAGGAGGATCTGGCGTTCGAGGATTCGGGGCGCGAGTTGTCGTGGATCGTCGCGGGCGCGGAGCGGGCGGGATTCGTCGTGCTGCGTCACCTGCCCGACTGGCTCGACCCCGGTCGGATGATCACGACGATTGCGGAGTTCTGCGTGTTCGCCTCGCATCGACGCCACGGGGTGGGTCGCGCGGCAGTGGAGGCGATCCTGGCGCAGGAGCGTGCGCGCGGGACGTTCGAAGTGGAGGCGGGGATCCTCCGCGACAACGCGGGGGCGCATGCGTTCTGGGCCGCCCTCGGCTTCGAGGTGCGGCAGGTGATCACCGCGCGACGGCCGTAGGCGCCTGCGGGGCCGGCCTGCGAACGCGTCCGGTGGGGAGCCGCCGCGATGGGTCTAGGGCAGTCCGGCAGGGACGTGGTGGTGCCAGCACTCGACGCCTTCGAAACCCAGGAGCGTGACGTCGCTGCCGCGTTCTGCTCCGAGCTTGCGGGCGACCTGCTTCGATCGCTCGTTCGCGGGGAAGATGAAGCTCACGAGTTCGAGGAGGCCGCCGCTCGTGCGCGCCCAGTCGAGCACGGCGCGGCAGGCTTCGGGCGCGTAGCCGCGTCCCCAGAAGGGTTCGTCGAGCGCGTAGGCCAGTTCGGGGCCCGGCCAGTCGTACGGGTGGAGGATCCCTGCGCGTCCGACGAACTTGCCGGAGGCGGCCTCTTCAAGCGCGAACGAGCCGTAGCCGCGGAGCGCCCACTGCCCGAGGCCGCCTGCCATCGCTGCCCATGTCTCCGATCGAGATCGCGTCTCGCCGGTGCCGAGGTATCGCATGACCTCGGGATTCGCCTGCATGGCCGCGTAGGCGTCGAGGTCGGTGGCGCTGAATGGTCGGAGGATGAGCCGGTCTGTGCGCAGTGTCGGGATATCGATGATCGGCACCGCCGTTCCCCTCGTCCGTTCGGCCGCATGATAGCGAGGCGTAGTCAGCCGCTCGGGCCCGCGTCACGCTGATCGATCGGGGGAGATCCGTACCGCCGTCGCTTCGCGACTCACCCCACTCCCCCGAGCCCCCTCGACCGTTGAGGGGCGAGGGGGAACCAGACGGCGCGTGGATCTCTTACGCACCGGGTGACGTGCGTGACCCGATCTCGGCGCTCAGGATCGCGGGCAGTACGATAGACGCCGCTTGAGGGCCTCGAACGAGCGCCACCCGATGACCGCCAGGGAGCCGAACGTGAAGCCAGCCATCTGGGACGTCCATTGCCATTTCCCTCGGAACTGGGAGGACCCGGACAACCAGGACCACGCGAAAGCGCTGGACGAGCGCGCAGACGCGCTGCGGGCGGTGGGCGTCGTGAAGGCCTCGCTGCTCATGGGCGGGCGGTTTGGACTGAGTTACGAGGAGGGGTTGGAGTGGGCGAAACGCCACCCAGACCTTTTCGTGCCGAGCGCCGTAGTGGACCCCGAGGAACTCGGCTATCGCGACATCAAGCGGCTGTTCGAGCAGGGATACGTCGGCCTGAAGATGATTGGCGTGCGCCGGGCGTATGACGATTACAAATACTTCCCGGTGTACGCGGCGGCCGAGGAACTCGGGATGCCGATCCTGATGCACATGGGCGTCATCGGCGGCGGGGTGGACTACGCCATCACCCACCCACGTCGCGACCCGAAGGCTGCCGAGACGATGGCGCGGATGGAGAAGATGGGGCGGATGCAGAGCCGCGATGTCTCAGCGATGCGGATGCGCCCGTTCCACATGGACACGATCGCGAACAACTTCCCGCGCCTGAAGATGATCGGCGCGCACATGGGCGGCACGGGGAACTATGACGAGGCGGCGTCCGTCACTCGATGGCGTCACAACGTGTTCCTCGACATGTCCGGCGGCGACACCATCGAGCGACACGCGGTGGAGCGTCGGCTGGTGAAGCACGAGATCGGTGTCGAGAAACTGACATGGGGCTCGGACTGCGGGAACGACGAGATCGCCCAGCACGTCGCGAACCTCGAAGCGATCTTTGAGCAGGTGGGGCTGACCGAGGACGAGGCAAACCGCATCCGCTGGGCGAACGCGGCCGAGATCTTTGGCCACGAGACGCCCGTCATGGCGGCTGAGTAGGCGGACATGCCCGACGATCGCACGCCCGAGGATGAGCAGCCGGCGTCGCCGTGGTCCGTGCGGCCATCGACGCCGCCCGAGGAGTCCGGGCTAGCGGCACGCGGCGCGGAAGCGCTGAGCCGGGGGCGCTCGATCTTCAACCGTTTCCGACGCGACCGCTCCGACGAGGTGATGCAGGCGCGACTGCCCCTCGGCGACGAGGACGAGGCCGCCCCGCCAGAGCGCTTCGCCTCCGAGGCGCCGCCCATCGAGCCGGCGCGGTCGCCGTGGCGTCGCCCGCAGGAGAATGCCTCGACGCAGCCGTCACGGCAGCCCGCGATGCCTCCGCGCCCGACGCCCTCGGCCGGGACCGAGCGGCTCGGGCCAACGCGCCCCGAGGTCGAGGATCCGGAGACGGCCCGTCCCGAGGCCGCGCCCCCTCCCGCCGAAGCGCATGAGCCTGCGCCGAGGATCGAGCGCGCGCCCGCCCAGCCCCCCGCCGCGGTGTCGCCGCCACCCACGGACCCAGCGGCACCAGAGGTGGTATCGACGCCCGAACGGACATCGACCTCAGCAGCCGACGCGGCGCCTGCGCCCGACGGGCCTGTCGAGGAGCCTTCGATCGCCGCGACGGCGGACGAGGAGTCCGTAGCGGCGCGCCCGGTGCTCGCACCGATGAGACCAGCCCTTGAGGTGCCGCCTCCGGCGCCTCGGGAGGCGGACCGCGAGCCCGCGCTGACGTGGGCATCGCTGCGACCGATCCCGGTGCCGATCAATCCATACATGGTGCTGCTCGCGGTTGTCGTGACGCTGGTGACCCTGGCATACCTGCTCGTGGAACCGAGCCCTCGATGGTTCCTCATCCTCGGCGCGGTGGCGGTGGCAGGGGGGCTGGACGGGACGCTCCGCGCAACGTGGCGCGTGACGTATCGCCACGATGACACGACGCCTGCGCTGTTCATGCCGGCGATCCTCGTACTGGCGATGCCGCCGTTGATTGAGCACAACGTGCGCGGGCTCGGCGTGGTCGCCGCTGGACTGGCCTTCGGCGTGACGTTCTTCGCGGTGGTCGCGGCGCAGGTCGGGTCGGCGCGTCCGGGCGCTGCGTATTTCGCGTGGTCGAGGACGGTGTCGATCGCGGGGACGTATGCGGCGGCATTCGCATTCTTTTCGCTGACGTACATCTATGACCTGGGCCTCGTGGTCTCCGCGGTCGCGACGGCGCTGGTGGCGCTGATGCTGGCGATCGAGGTGTTACGCGAGGGTGAGATCGACGCGGCGGAGACGGCGGGGTACGCGGCAGCCGCGGGCGCGGTGGTGGGGCAATGGCGGCTCGCGCTGCACTATCTGCCGGTGGACGGCTACCTGGCGGGCCTGGCGGTGGTGCTCGGCTTCCTCGTGGTGACGGGTCTGCTGCATGCGTATGTGACGCGGAGCCTGGACCGTCGAGCGACGCTGGACCACGTGCTGGTGGCCGTGGCGGGGGCGGCGCTGGTGATCGGCGCGCGCGCGGCGGGGCTGGCGTAGGCGCGTTGGAGTCGCTCGCGCTGCAGATCGGGCCGCTGCGGCGGTGGTTCAACGAGCACGTCGAGCGCCCTCGATTCATCGCGATCCTGTCACCTACCTGAACGCCGTGCGTCGAGGGCGCCCGTGCGGCGCGCCATGCTGTGCTCCGGCTCCACCCGTCCGCTGACTTCGCCGCAGCGTTCGTGTTCATCGATGTACTCGAGGCCGACAACCTGGCCGCGGCGCGGCGGGCAAGCCGTCGCGTACGCCACGCCCGGGTGCGGGTGTTCCACGACCCTCGGAAGCGCGCGGGACGATCGATGGCGCGGACGCTGGGCTGGCGTCACCACATCGCCTGGGACTGCTACCTGTACTACGCGCCGGGCGTGCGTTGGGACGGGCCGAACATGCCGGCACCCTCTCGGTGGCTGCACCAGTTGCGCGACCGCGAGGTGTGGGAGGCCGAGCGCCCGGGTGCGACGAACACGGAATGGACGAGCCAGGTGCAGGAGCAGACGGAGGCGCCGTCGTGTCGCTTCCGGACGCTCGGCGGGCTGGTGAGTGCGCTCAGCCTGCTCGCAGGCGAGGTGCTGGACCCGCGCTGACGTCGCGCGACCTCGAGCGCCGTCTATCGACCTCGCCGGTTAGATGCGATGGAGGGCGAGGGCGTGGCCCGCGACAGCGGAGGCCTCGAGGACGATCGGTGCGTCGGACACGGGGACGGCGCCCTTCACCCAGCGGAAGCGCGCACCGCCGCTCTCGTCCGTGCGGATGAAGATGATTCGTCCTCCGGCTCGGAGGTCGCCCGGGAGAAGGAAGCCGGGGCCCTGGAGGGTGACGTGGACAGTGGCCCCGGGGCAGGCGAGGCCGTCCGCGTCCTTGACCGTGGCGAAGAACGCGAGGGCGTCGCCGGGTGGCTCGGGCGCGGCGTATGTGGCGAAGGGCACTGGCGTGCTCCCACTGCGCTCGCGATGGTATCGACTCGCCCGCAAGGATGGCTCTGCTAGCATCCTCGGTACGGTCGGGGAGTGGCGCAGTCTGGCAGCGCACCAGTCTGGGGGACTGGGGGTCGTGGGTTCAAATCCCGCCTCCCCGACCATTCACCTTTCATCTCACGGCTCCTGGGCCGCCACGCACGCCTCGGTCGGGGCCACCCGCACCTAGCACCCTGCGTCCTTCCAGCGACGGCCCTGGTCATGGGTGGCTCCGGACCTCGCTCACGGTTCTTGGCCCCGACGCCCGCCTGCGCTCCGCCTACCAGCGCTCCGCCTACCAGCGCAGGGATACAATCCCGGCGCTGGCAGCCGGATGCCACCGCGCTGCTCAAGCAGTCGAGGTGCCCACATGACGACACAAGCCGAGAGCCGGACCGATGAGGCCGAACAGGTCCTCTTTGAGATGGTGGGGAAGGTCCTCGTTGCGAGGCTCAACCGCCCCGAGAAGTTGAACGCGCTGAGCGCTGGGATCTCCTCCGGGATGCACGAGTTGGTGCGTCGCCTGAACAGCGGGGAGACGGGGGCGCGGGCGGCGATCGTGACGGGCGAAGGCCGCGCATTCTGCGCCGGCGGAGACGTTACGAGCTTCCCGACTTCCAACCAGCCAGGCGTCCGCCCCCGAGCGGCATACGCGCGCCCGCACGCTGAGCGTTCGATCGCCCGCGCGATGCATGCATGCGATGTGCCGATCATTGGGGCGATCAATGGGTTCGCGGTGGGGGCCGGCTTCGGCCTCGCGCTGTCGACCGACCTGCGCATCGCCGCCGATGACGCCGTATTCCAGGTAGCGCAGATCAAACGCGGCCTGGTCGCCGACATGAGCACCGGGCCATTGTTACGGGAAGCGGTCGGGAACCAGCGCGCGCTCGAGTTGATGCTGAGCGGCCGACGGATTGACGCGCAGGAAGCGCTGGCGCTGGGCCTCGTCCTGAAGGTCGTACCGCGAGACCGGTTGATGGAAGAGGCACTTGCGCTGGCCTCGTCGATCGCCAGCGGACCACCGCTTGGGATGGCCGCCTCGAAGCACGTCACCTACATGGCCGGTGACCATGACTTGGAGCAGGCGGACACGTTCGTGTCACTCTCGGTCGCCGGGCTCTTCAGGACTGACGATGCCGCCGAGGGTGTGCGCTCGTTCCGTGAGCGACGGGAGCCCGAGTTCACCGGAAGGTGACGCGCTGCCGGAGCCGCCCCCTGACGCCGCTGCTGTCCGGGCGAGGCTGAGACAGGGCGGCACCGCACAACTGTAAGCAGAGGGGACGGACCACGACGTGACCATCTCGGTGACGGTCACCGGGAAGGCCGGTGGGGCCGTGACCTGCGTGTTCCACGGCACGGAAACAAAGCAGATCGAACAGCCTTCGTGCCTGCGGCCGCGCTGATCGCGGCCGGGTAGCGCCCGCGCCGCGGCCCCGACGTCAGGCGCCGGCCAGGGCCTCGACGCGAGTGGCGAGGTCGAGCGCGCCGAGGGCACGGAGGGCGGCGGCGCCGCCTGGCCAGTCAGGTGCGACGGAGTCGGGCAGGGTGACTGGGACGTCTGGGCGCATTTGCACGACCTCGCGGAAGGTGCGCAGCAGGTCTACCTCGGCGGGGCGCGCCCAACCTCGGAGGACTTCATCGAGTGTGCCGTGCTTGAGGAGGAGGGCGGCGGCTGTCTTCGGCCCGATCCCGCGTGCGCCGGGGATGCGATCTGAGGGGTCACCGCTGAGGGCCTTGAAGTCCGGGACCTGTTCTGGGAGCACCCCCATGCGCTCGACGACTTCGAGCGGGCCGATCCGGTCGAGGTCGCGGACGCCGCGGCGCGGGCTGAGCACGGTCACGTGGTCGGAGACGAGCTGGTAGGCGTCGCGGTCGTTCGTGAGGAGAAGGCAGGTGCCTCCCCGCTCGACTTCGCGGGCCGCGGCCGCCGCCATCAGGTCATCCGCCTCAAAGCCCGGCTCCTTCGCAACCCCGAAACCGAAGGCGGCGCAGATCGCGGGGAGGCGCTCCAACTGATCGAGGATCTCTCGGTCGAAGACGCGGCCGGACTGGTACTGCGGCCAGAGGGCATGTCGGTACGTGGGGACACCGAGGGTGTCCCACGCCACGAACACGCCACGTGGCCGCTCGTTCGCCCAGACCGTGACGATCATGTTGACGAAACCGACGATGGCGTTGATCGGCGCGCCCGAGGCATTCCGCACGCTCCTCGGCGTCGAGTGGTACGCGCGGTGCGCGAAGTTGTCGCCGTCGACGATGAGAAGCGGGCGTGGGTCGAGTGGGTCGTCAGGCACACAACGAGTATGCGTGCGGAGTGCTCGCGAGACCAATCGCACGAGAAGCGGCGCTCGATGGGGGAGTGCGCCTAGCCCGAGGCGGGCACGCCGTAGCCAGTCCCGAGGATGCCGTCCGCCGTGAGTTGCCGCACGGCATCCTCGGAGTAGCCGAGTTCCCCCAGCACCTCGATGTTGTGCTCGCCGACGAGGGCGGCGGGGCGGTCCCACGAGGCGGCGTCCGGGGCAATGCGCCAGAGGAAGCCGGGGAACTGCTGTGTGCCGGCGTGCGGATGGGTGACGGTCTGCATCCAGTCTCGATGCTGGTGCTGCGCATCGCCAAGAAGGGACCACGGCGCGACCACAGGCGCGGCGATGGCGCCATGCGCCTGCACGGCAGCGGCGACGTCCTCAGCGGTGCGGTCGACGACGAAGCCGGCGACGGCCCGATGGATGTCGTCGCGTGCGGCGAGGCGGCCGGGGATCGTGGCCCACGGGTGGCCCCGCGCGGCCCACTCGGGGTGTCCCATCGCCTGAGCGAGGCCCGCCCACTGCGCGTCGGTCTCCGCCGCGACGACGACCCACGCCTCGTCACCAGCCTCGCCGCCGCCTGCGCGGAAGCAGCCGTGGGGGACGACGAGAGGGTCGCTGTTGCCCACGCGCACGGGGAGGCGGTGGTTCATGGCCCACTCAGCGACCTCAGCAGGAAGGTGCCAGTTGAGGACCTCAATCTGGGAGATGTCGATGTACGCGCCGAGGCCGGTCTGCTCGCGCCGGTGGAGCGCCGTGATCACGGCGAAGACCAGGGCGAGAGCACCAGTCGCGTCCGAGTGGAAGATCGAGGAAGTGTCCTCGACCGGGCGGTCCGGGTACCCACGCACGATGGTGTGGCCGGCCGCGGCATCGAGGCCGGAGCCGAGGGTGACGTACCCCTGGTACGGCCCCTTCGCCCCCCACCCGGGCATGGAGATGTAGATCAGCCGTGGATTGATCGCGTGGGCCGTCTCCCAGTCGAAACCCATGCGGTCGACCGTGCCGGCAGAGTAGCCCTCGAAGAAGACGTCGGCGGTGGCGAGCAGGCTGCGCATGATCTCGGCGCCGGCTTCGGTGCGGATGTTGAGGGCGATGTTGCGCTTGTTGCGGTTCGCAAGGTGGTGGACGTGTCCTCGCTCCCAGATCGGGCCCTCGCCTGGACCCGCAATCGGGGCGACGAGCGGGCGGGTCATCGAGTTGCGTGGGTAGGACTCGACCTTCACGACGTCCGCACCGAGGTCGCCGAGGAGCGAGCCGGCCATCGGGCCTGCCCATACCTCGCAGAGTTCCACGACGCGGAGGCCCGCCAGGAGTTGCGAGGTCATAGCGTCATCCCGTCACCCCGGCGCGGAAGAGCGCCAGGCGATCGGCCGTGGAGTAGCCGAGGTCGCGGAGGACCTCGTCGGTGTGCGCGCCGAGGGCTGGTGGGGGGCCGGCTTCCCAGGCGCCGTCCATGCGGAACGGCGGGCCTGCGATGACGGTAGTGCCGCCGCCAGGTACGGGACGATGCACGAAGGACTCCCGGGCGACGGCCTGCGCATCGGTCACGACTTCGGAGGCATCGAGGACAGGCGCCACCATGACACCGTGCGCCTGGAGGGTCGTGAAGATGTCATGCTTCTTGCGGGCGCGGAGCCAGGGATCGAGGACCGCGAAGAAGTCGTCGAAGTGGAGCGGTTTCTGCGCGGGATCCGCGAAGCGAGGGTCGGTCGCCAGTTCAGGGTGGCCGATGCCCTCGCAGAGGCGGGTGAAGAAAGGCTGGCCGGCGGCGGCGAAGACGACATATCCGTCCGCGCAGCGGTAGCAGCCGGCGGGGTAGGCGATCCTCGACGGGCCGGCCGCCCTCGGTGACTCCGCGCCGAGGAACTCCCAGGCGATGAACCAGGTGTCCACGTTGCCGGTCAGCGCTTCGATGGCGCTCACTTCGACTTCACGCGCGGGTTCGCCGCGTGCACGTGACCAGAGCGCGGCGGCGCCGGCGGCGGAAGCGGTGGCCGCCCATTGCATCTCGGCAACATGGGGGGCGTAGCGGAGCGGTTCCTCGCCGGGGATGGAGTGCTGGCGCATGCGCCCGGTCCAGGCGAAGAGCGAAGTGTCGTTCTCGGCGTACCCGCTGCGTGGCCCGTCCAGGCCGTGCTCGGTGAGGAGGACGAAGGGCGGACCGCCGAGTCCGCGCAGTCCGTCGCGGACCTCAACCGCGAGTGGGGTGGGGAGATGCGCGAAGACCAGATCGGAGCGGGCTGCAAGACGGTCGAGGACCTCTCGGCCTGACGGGACCGTCACGTCGAGCACCACCGAGTGCTTCCCCGTGTCGAGCGCGAGGTGGTAGGCGCCCGCCTCGATACTCGGGACGTCGCCGGGAAACGGTGGGAGCCGTCGCATCGATGCGCCGCCGGGCGGCTCCACCTTGATCACCATCGCGCCGTAGTCGGAGAAGAGTTTCGTGGCGGCGGCAGCGGGGAGCGTGCCACCGACCTCGAGGACGCGGTATCCCGCGAGCGGCTGGCGCGTGTCAGGCATTCGGTCCTCTTCCCCGTCCAGCGGTCGCGGACCAGCAGGGCCGGATGATAGTGCCGGGGGCCAGCGTCCGGCACAGACTCGGCCATCGATCGGTGCCCATTGGACAGGAGCGCGGAATACCTCCCAGACTGCGCGGGTAGGACGGCGGCGAGCATGGTGGCCTGTCGTCGGGCGGAATCGAGCGAGCCGGCATGAAGCGTGTCCTGGGTGCCATCGGCACGTCGGTGCTTGCCGGGGGATGCGCCGCAGCGATCCCACTCTTCGCCGGGATCCTGAGCGCAATGCTCGGGATGGCGCTGGTTGTGGGCCTGTATGCCTTTCGCCTCTTCCGCCGCCAACGGCGACGCCTAACGTAGTCACCGCCAGCGATCGAGGTATGATTTGCCTGGCGGGACGGCTGGAGGCCCCCATGACGTCATCGCCTGACCCGACTCCTGAACCGATTCCTGCAAGTGCTCCCGAGGCGTCGACGCCACCGCCGCCGCCGCGCCAATCGGAGACTCCAACCGAACCCCGCCGGCTCACCCGTTCGCACAGCGACCGGATGGTCGCTGGTGTGGCGGGCGGAATTGCGGAGTATTTCGACCTCGATGCTTCCCTGGTACGTATCGCCATCGTGGTACTGGCCATCTTCAGCGGTGGCACGGCCATCATCCTCTACCTCGGTGCGTGGCTCGTGCTGCCGGAGTCTGATGCGCGGCTAGCCCGCTCCACCGCAGACGGCACCGCGGACGGGCGGCCCCAACACTGGCGTGGCCGGCGGAGCGGCACACCGGCGCTGATCTGGGGCGTACTACTGATCCTCGCGGGTGCGCTGTTGCTCGCGCGTCAGGCAGACCTGCGCCTGCCGCCGCCCGAGGGCATCCTCGCGGGCGGCCTCATCCTCGTGGGGCTGCTCCTGCTCCTCGAGTCGCGGCGAGGTCTGAACAGCGGTCTGCTCGTCCTGGCAGTGCTCCTGTCGCTGGCACTGGCGACGGTCGCGCGTGCTGATGTGAGGTACGACGGCGCGTTCTCCGAGCGGACCGTGGTGGTGGAACGCATCGAAGACCTCGAAGGATCCTACGGGCACGCCTTCGGGCAGTTGCACCTGGACCTGCGGGGCGTGCAGTTCCCGGAGGGGACGACTGAGATCACGGTGGCATCAGCGTTTGGCAGTGCTGAGGTGCGCGTCCCTCGAGATGTCCCGGTGCGGATCGAGGGCACCACGCTCTTTGGATCATCGAAGGTCCGGGGCCAGGAGGTGGGCGGCTTCGGCGTGGACACTTCACGTTCCGACGCGGGCTACGCAAACGCATCGCGCCGGTTGCTCATCCGCGTCACGACGCTGTTCGGATCGACGGAGGTGCAGTGATGGGCCGTGAATCTCGATTCAGCCTCGGCGCCGCGATCGCGGGACTGATGTCCATGGGCATCGGAGTGCTCTATGCGCTCGAGGTGGCGGGCAGCCTCGTGGTGAAGCCAGAGATCCTGTGGCCTGCGGCAGTGATCGGCCTGGGTGTGGTGTTCGTAGTGGAGGCCGTCATGCGGCACGCCGACCGACCGTAGATCTAGGCCAGGATACGGACGGACTGCCGGCGGACTGGCCCCCAAATCTCAGAGGGAATGGGCCAGCAGGCCGGCGGTCCGTCCGCCGCCGCCCACCCGCCTCGAAATGATCGAGGCGGGCGGGGCTGCGCCGTGGGATGTACGCCTCACCTCCTACAGGCGACCTGGGTTCTGGCCTTCGTCGAGCCACATGACGCGGCTCTGGTCGTTCGCATAGCAGAGGTAGTTCCCCACCAGTCCATTCGGGCGGTAGTTCAGCACATAGTTGTGCCACGAGTTCCGGTTCAGGGCGACGGGCCACCACGCCTGGTACACCTTGTCGTGGATCAGGGTGTTGATCTGGTTCCAGATTTCCTTCTGCGCAGCCGGGTTCGCCTCTGCACGCTGCTTCAACAGCAGCGCGTCCAGCGCCGGGTCTTCGATCGACCCGTAGTTCAGGCTCCCCTTGGAGTGGAAGAACGGGTACAGCCACTGATCCATCGAGAAGCCCGGAGGCCCCCAGAGGAACCCGATGGTGTCCTTGTAGTTGCGGTCCGACATCAACGTGACGTGCGTCGGGTTGTCCAACTCGCGCCAGGTGATCTTCACCTCTTTGAGGTTGTTGTTGATGCTCGGGATCACGATGCCAGAGAACTGGTTCCGGTTGTAGAACGAGGCGAGCTCCATCGTCAGCGGCTTCGCGGAGGTGTACCCCGCCGCCTGCATCATCTTCGACGCTTCGGCCGGGTTGAACTGGTACCAGGGACCGTTCACCTTCGCCGTCGGGTACTTGTCGAACATGAAGGGCCACGGCATCGGCGACTGCGAGAATGGCCCTTCCGGGTTCTGGTTGTCACCACCGTTGTTCGCCAGGTCGAAGTCCTTGCGGTCGAACGCGAGCGACAGCGCACGCCGGATCCGCTCGTCCTTGAACAGCTGGTTCTTCATCTGAAACTGCCAGCCGTTGACGTTCGCGCCCCGCGACACTGGGGCCGTCTGGCCAACCATGTCGTCCTTGTTCTCTTCGAACACATCCGCAAACTGCTTCTTGTCCGTACCGCTGTATTCGAAGTAGTTGTCCGTCTTGAAGCCGGCGCGCCATGAGTTCGCGTCGTCCTGGACATACAGTTCAACCTGGTCGACGTAGGGCAAGCCGCTCTCGAAGTAGTCGGGGTTCTTCGTGAAGACTGAGCGCTGCTTCTTCGTCCATTCCTTCTGGATGAAGGGGCCCGTACCCATCGCCTTCTCGTTGCGCAGGGTCTCGTTCTCGACCAATTCCTTCATATAGAGGAAGGACCAGGCGCCGACCTCCTTCGGGAAGTCCGCCTTTGGGGCGTTGAGCGTCACCTTCACGGTGTACTTGTCCGGCGTCTCAGTCTTCGTGATGTCCGAGAAGACATCCTTCTGTGAACCCGCCAGGTAGAGCTTGATCGTCTGGGTGACGTCCTCTGCGTTGAACTCACGGCCGTTCAGTGGCGCGACGTTGTGGGTCTTGACGCCCTTGCGCAGGCTGAAGATCCAGGTCTGGCCCTTGTCTGGCGACTCCCACTTCTCAGCCAGATCTGGCTCGACCTCCACATTGAAGGGGTCGGCCAACGGGCCCAGCTTGGGCCGAGTCAGCTTGTTCGTCACCAGCGCCTGCGTCATGTAGATCGTGCAGGAGAGCGTCCGCGCGAGGTCCATGCGTGGGGGGTCGAGGTACCGGAACTTGAGGGTGCCGCCGTACTTCGCGTTCACCTTCGGATTGCGTTCCGCTGCAGAGGCCGGTGCCGGGCCTTCATACAGACCGGGCTTTACGCGCACCTGGTCCTTCGGGACGGGGGTGCCCCCCGTCTCAGCAGCCTTCGCGCCGCCCTTACTGACGTCTTGAAGGCGGCCTGCATCGCCACCGACGGTCTCATTGTCCTTGCTGCCGCAGCCGATGAGCGCTGCGCCGGCCAGGCCTGCAAGGCCTAGGCCGGTGCCACGCAATGCGACCCGGCGGCTCACGCGATTCGTCCAGTAACTTGATTCCATGATGCTCTTCCAGGGCGTGCCCGAATGGGCCGACGCACTCCGAACCCCTCTGGGCGCCCCTTGTAGCACCTCTTTCAACGACGCTCGTGATTGCACGAACCCGCACATGAACGTCTCCCTGACGTGAAGGTGACTGGTGCGATGAATCTGAGGAGCGTGAAGTCGCCGACCGCCAGAATCTGGGCCAAGAGACCGGAGGGAACCGGCCAGGACTCGGACAGGGAAAAAAGGGGCCTGCTGGCCCACTACTTTGAGGGGTAGGCCAGCAGGCGGAGGGACGCGGCGCGG
>CAZVNJ010000053.1:0-13982 GCA_964628985.1 uncultured Dehalococcoides sp. | reverse complement strand
TCCTCGTGAACAACGCCGCGCTGAACTACTACATCCCGATCGTGGACTACCCGGCGAGCCGCTGGATGCGGGCCTTTGCCGTGAACCTGCACGGGCCGTTCATGCTCTCCAAGGCGGTGCTGCCGGACATGATCGCGAAGCGCAGCGGCGCGATCGTGAACATCTCCTCCGTCGGCGCGATCGGTCCCGGCCGAGGGCCGTACCCGGGGGCCCGGGCAAGCGGCGGCGTGATGTACGGGGCCTCGAAGGCCGCCCTCGAGCGGTTCACGCAGGGCCTCGCGCAGGAGGTCTACGAGCACGGCATTTCGGTCACCTGTTACTCGCCCGGCATCGGCGTAGCCACCGAGGGCACGGTCCACTTCGGGCTCAGCAAGAGCCTGGACGACCCTGACCGCGAGCCGATGTCGATGATGACGCAGGCGGCGCTGCTGCTCGCGACGGAGCCGCTGGACAAGGTGACCGGTCGCGTGACCTACAGCCAGGAGATCCTGCAAGAGTTCGGCTGGATCAAGGACGGCAAGGGCCTCGGCATCGACCGCCCCGGGTCCGGCTTCTCGCGGATGTAGTCGCGGGGCCTCGCTGAGATGCGAAGAGGGCGCCCGCAAGGGCGCCCTCGTTGCGTGTCGCGGTGGGAAGCCGCTATCCGACGGCGCGCTTCGCGCGGAAGGCCGCGATCTCGTCGGCGCTGTAGCCCGCTGAGGCCAGGATCTTGTCCGTGTCGCGCCCGAGCGGCGGCGAGGCGCTCTTCGCCTCGGGTGGGGTCTTACTCATCTTGTGCGGCGGGGACACCATCGTCTGCGGGCCCGAGAGGTCATGGTCCAGCGCCACGACGTAGCCGTTCTCGATGATCTGCGGGTGCTGGTCCAGTTCCTCGGTGAAGTTGAGTTCACCGACCGGGACGCCGTGCGACTCAAGCAGTTCCACCCAGTGGGCGGTTGTCTTCTCGACCATCATCTTCTCGACGCGGGCGGTGAGCGCGTTGCCCGCCTCGATGGTCTCTGGGTCTCGCGGGTTGTAGTTCGGGTCGTGGTCGCGTCGGTCGTACTCGATGCCGAGGGCGTCGCGCATCTTCTGGCGGAGCGAGGCGGAGAGGTTGCCGACGGCGATGGCGCCGTCCTTGGTCAGGTAGTTGCGGTAGTAGATGTTGCCGAGTTGGGCGACCTGGAGACGCGCCTGGCGGCGCTTCACGATCTCCGCGTACCCCTCTCCACGCTCACGGGCGGCCTTGGCGTCTGCCAGGAAGGCGGTGCGCACGAGTTCGTCTGCCGCCGGGAGAGACATGAAGGAGCCGCCGAGGAAGTTCAGCGCATTGACGAGCAACGAGGTCTCCACCAACTGGCCCTCGCCGGTCCTCGCCTTGTGGTAGAGCGCGGCGCACGTGCCCCACGCGATCGCGTAGCCAGTCGCGAAGTCGGCCGTGGCGGTCCCGCCGGGGAGCACGGGGTTGCCGTTCTCGTCGAAGCGACCACCAGCAGCGGTGAAGCCGGAGACGCCCTGGGCGACGATGTCGTAGCCGGGCTTCATCGCCCACGGGCCCTTGCGACCGAAGGCGGTGGAGTCCACGTAGATCAGGTCTGGCTTGATCTTGCTCAGGGTCTCGTAGTCGATGCCGAGGCGCGCGGGGACGTCCGGACGGTAGTTGCTCACGACGACGTCCACGTCCTTCACGAGACGATGGACGATGGCCTGCGCCTCGGGCGTCGCGAGGTCGAGGGCGATCGACTGCTTGCCGCGATTGAGGGACTGGTACGTCTTGGACTCGAGCGGCATGAACATGGCGTAGACGCGCCAGGGCTCCCCGCCGAGCGGTTCCACCTTCATCACCTCAGCGCCCTGGTCAGCGAGGAGCATGCAGCCGAACGGGCCGGCGATGATCTGCGTGAATTCGAGAATACGGACGCCAGCGAGCGGACCGGCCACGATTCAGACCTCTTCCCATGCCGTCGTGACCCCCAACCCCTCGGGGGTTCGCGACGGGGCGGACAGTATCATCGATGTAATTCGGGGCGCGATCCCCAGCCGGGCGCGCCGAGGTCGAGGGCAGAGGCGTCTCCTCGTTCATTCTTTGTTCATGCCTCGGGCGAGCGGCGTCGCTAGGCTTTCCGAATGAGACCGACCCGACCGCTTGTCCTACTCGCCGTCACTGCCGCCCTCATGCTCGGCTGTGGTCAGTCTGACGCGCCGGCCTCCGTGGACGCCGCCTCCGTCAGCACCCCAGCCGCCTCCGCGGATGGTGCGGTCCGCGTGCCCCAGGGGTACGCGCCTCCAACCGACCGCGTCCCGTCGACCGGGGCCACGGTGCCGGCCAACGGCAAGCCCACACTCGTCTTCGTCGATGCGATCTGGTGACCGTTCTGCGCGCTGGCGCGGCCCGTCGTGCACGGGCTCCGATATGAGTACCAGGACCGGGTGAACTTCGTGATCCTCGACTACGACGCTGAGGCGGACGCGCGACTCGCGAAGCAACTCGGCGTCCACGCGCACCCGGCATTCGCCGCCGTCGCCGCTGATGGCGTGAAAGTGACCAGCCGCCAGTTCGGGCCGCTCCAGGAGCCCGCGCTCCGGGCGCTACTCGACGGGCTCGTCGCGAAGTAGGTCAGCGCGCGAGGGCGGCCCTCGGCATCCGCGCGACGGCAAGGATGGCGCGCCCGAGGTATGGCACGCCCTGTTTGATCGGTGCGGTGCTGATCCACTCGCGTGGCGTGTGCGCCTCGCCACCCGTGGTGACGCCGATGCACGTCGTCGGGATGCCCGCGCCGATGGCAGCATTGGCGTCCGTGGACCCGGCGTAGAACTCCGGTTCCGGCAGTCCAAGCCCGGCGCGCACACCGAGGACGGCGCGGACCAGGGGCGAGTCCTGAGGCATACTGCCTCCGGGCCGGGCACCGATGCGCCTGAACTTCACCTCCGCCTCGTCCCCCACAGCCGCCCGCATCGCCAGCCGCGCGTCGCGGAGCAGGGCGTCCACGTTTGCGGGCTCCACGGAGCGGATGTCGAGTTCAAAGACAGCGTCCGGCGCGATGGTGTTGACGCTGCGCCCCCCGCGGATCACCCCCACGTTCATCGTGGTCTTCGGTGACGCGGCGGGATCGGGCATGAGGGGCTCGAGGGCGACGATGGCGCGTGCGAGCAGGGCGATCGCGTTCTTGCGCCCGTAGGCGCTCCACGAGTGCCCGCCGTCCGTCTCGATGCTGATCTCGTAGCGCAGCGATGCGACGGCCTGCGCCTGGACGCGGTTCAGCGCATGGCCCTCGATGGCGACCATTGCGTCGATGTCGCCGGCGTAATCCTTGACCAGGCGGCGCGCGCCGCGGAGGTCACCGCGCCCCTCCTCGCCGACGTTGGCGGCGAAGATGATGTCGCCGACACCGCGGAGACGGGTGGCCTGCATGGCCTCGGCGACACCGAGCATGGCGGCGACGCCGAGGCTGTTGTCGCCGACACCCCGGCCCGTGAGCGTGCCCCGGCTGCGCACTACAGGAGTCGCGGCATCTGGGAATACGGTATCGAGGTGAGCGCAGAGCATCAGCCGCGTGCGCCCAGCCTCGCCCTTCCGGACCGCGACGACGTTCGCCAGGCCATCCACTTCGAGGTGCGACCAGCCGCCGATCGCTTCGAGCCGGTCGCGCACGTACCGGGCGCGGACCCGCTCGCGCCCGGTCGGAGCGGGAATCTCGCAGACGCGCACAGTCTCCTCGATGACGCGGGGGACAGCCCGGTCGAGGGCGGCTTCTAAGGCAGTCGGCATGCGATGCTCCCGTCGGTCTGGCGACACGCGCGCATACTATCCGCGCGGCAAGCAGACCGGAGGCAGGTATGACCTCATCAGGGGCAATCTCAACACTCAGCCTTGAGCACTTCGTGCAGGTCGAAGTCTCCGAGCAACCCTCGTTCGACTCCTCTGGGACGCGGGTGGCCTTCCGCTCAAACGCCTCGGGCGTCTCCCAGGCGTGGCTGATCCCGGCGTCAGGGGGCGCGGCCCAGCAACTGACCGACACCGGCGGCGTGATCTACCAGGTGGCCTTCCGGCCGGGGCATGACCATCTGCTATACGTGGCGGACGACGGCGGCGACGAGCAGTACCAATTGCACCTGCTCGACCTCGCGAGCGGAACGAGTCGAGCGCTCGCCTCGATGCCACGCGTGATCCACAACCTCGGGGCGTGGTCAGCGGACGGACGGCTGCTGTCCTACGGGTCGAACCGGCGCGACCGCTCCTTCTTCGACATCTACGTCCTCGACGTGGAGAGCGGCGTCGAGCGGCTGGTGTATCAGCACGACGGGATGAACGCCGCCGGTCGGTTCTCCGCGGACGGACGTTGGCTGCTCGTCACGCGCCCGAACCTCGAGATCACGGGCGACGCCACGATGTGGCTGATCGACCTCGATGGTGGCTCGGAGCCTCGGCTGCTGACGCCACACGACGACCTCTCCGAGTGGAGCGACGGGCACTTCCACCCGGCCGGTGCGGTGCTTGCGCTGAGTGACGACGGGCGGGAGTTCACCGGCCTCCAGCGGATCGACCTCGCCACGCTGGAGCGCGAGTACTTGCTGACCTCGGAGTGGGGGATCGAGGCCCTGTCTCTCACGCCGGACTGCTCGCGGCTCGCAGTCGTGGTGAACGAGGCAGGCTACGGCCGCATCGAGGCGTACGAGGTGACAGCGGACGCCCGCCTCGGCCGACGGATCACCCTCGACCAGCCCGCAGGCGGCGTCGCGAGCACGCCAGAGTGGCGGCCAGACGGCGGCGCGCTGGCGTTCACGTTCGAGGGGCCACGCGATGTCCCCGACGTTTGGGTCGCGGACATCGCGAGCGCGACGGTTGCGCGGCTGACCTCGAGCGAGACTCACGGGCTGCCGCTCGATTCCCTTCCGGAGCCTCGGCTGGTGCACTACACAAGCTTCGACGGGCGGGAGATCCCGGCGTTCTATTACGCACCGGAGCGTGGGCCGTCGGACGGTCCGCTCGCGTGCGTCGTCCTCGTGCATGGCGGGCCAGAGATGCAGAGCCGGCCGGCGCTCTGGGGGCGATACCCGGGCCCGCACTATCTGCTCGCGCGCGGCGAGGTGGCGCTGCTTGTGCCGAACGTGCGCGGGTCCTCGGGGTACGGCAAGGAGTACAGCCACGCGGACGACGTGGAGAAGAGGATGGACTCAGTCCGAGACCTGCTCGCGGCGACCGACTGGCTTGTCGCCTCGGGCGAGGTGGACCCGAAGCGCATCGCCGTCCTCGGCGGCTCCTATGGCGGGTTCATGGTGCTCGCAGCGATCACCGAGGCTCCCGAGCGCTGGGCGGCCGCGGTCGACCTCTACGGCATCGCGAACTTCGAGACGTTCCTGAAGCACACCGGCGCGTGGCGGCGCAAGCACCGCTCACGCGAATACGGCGAGGACCCCGAGTTCCTGCGCTCGATCTCACCGATCCACAAGGCGCACCTGATCCGCACGCCGCTCCTCGTCTTCCAGGGCGACCACGACGTGCGCGTGCCGCCCGAGGAGTCCGAGCAGATCGTGGAGACGGTGCGACGCAGCGAGGGCGTGGTGGAGTACGTGGTCTACCCCGAGGAGGGCCACGGCTTCCAGAAGTTGCCGCACCGCATGGATCTCGCGCGGCGCGTGGTGGACTTCGTCGGCCACTACCTCGGTGCCGGGCGCGAGGGCGCCTAGTCCGGGATCAACGCCGCCGCGGTGCCGCCCATGAGCATCGCCAGGGCGTGCTCGCTGAGGCCCGCCGTCGCCCAGCCAGCGGCCTGATCTGCGGGAGGCGTGGCGTTGTTCGGGGCGTCGCTGCCGAACAGGATGCGCCCGGCGAACCGCTCCAGGTCGGACGGGTCGATCGCGTTCGGGCGTGCGCCGACTGGCGTCACGTCCGAGTAGAGGTGCTCGTGGCGGTCGAGCAGTTCGAGGGCCGAGGCGGTCGACGGATGCCCGGTGTGCGCGAGGACGATCCGCAGGCGTGGGTGGGCCGTCAGCACGGGTACCAGCTGGCGCACCTCGTCGTCCGCGGTGTCTCCGGGCGAGCGCTGGCCCACGTGGATCACGATCGGGACGCCCTCGGACTCGGCGGCCTCCCAGAGCGGCCGTAACCGGGGATCGGTCGGAGGAAACGCGCCGACGGCGCAATGGACTTTCACGACACGGAGCCGGAGGTCGATGAGCGCGTGCCTGACCAGGGCCGGCAGATGATCGTCATCCGGATGGAACGAGGCGCCGGGCACGAGCCACGGGTAGCGCGTGACCTCAGCGGCCACCCACTCGTTCAGGCTCTCCGCGACGCCGGCCCGATGGGCGTAGGGCAAGATCCAGGCGCGGTCGAAGCCGGCATCGCGCACGCGCCCCCCGAGGGGATCGAGGAGCGGGCTGTCCGTGAATCGCCCGCCGGGATCGAGGCGGTTACGCACAGCCAGGGCGAGGCGCTCCGGGAACGCATGGACGTGGGCATCGATGCGCGGCATGGGCGCCCTCCCGAGGCTCAGGGCGACAGTAGCGCCGGCCGCCGCGCCGCGCGCGCACCCACGTCGAGAGCACCGGCATGTACCCTGCGCAGGCCTCGAAGGGCGGTGCGCGATGGGACTCCAGGGCACGGCGGCGATCATGGGGATGGCCGAATGGAAGCCCGAACGGCGGCCACCTGGATCCCGTGGGCTCAGTCTTGAGCAATGGGGAGCCCTCGCGAAAGCCGCGCTTGAGGACGCCGGGATCGACCCCCGTCTCGTGGATGGGATCTGCACGGGAGGCATCAGGGAGTCGGCGTCATTCGTGCCCTCGACGGTGGCCGAATACCTCGGATTCGCCGTGAACTTCGCGGAATTTGTCGACCTCGGCGGCGCAACGGCGGCGGGGATGGTGTGGCGGGCCGCAGCCGCGATCGAGATGGGGATCGCCAACGTGGTGCTGTGCGTGACGCCCGCGAGCCCGGTGCCGCTACCGCCGGGGCAGGAGCCGCCCGTCGCGCTCGGGTATGGCGCGTCGAGCGACCGGTTCGGGTCGCCTCAGGCGGAGTTCGACATTCCATACGGGAATGTGGCGCAGAACTGCGGCTATGCGCTGATCGCGCAGCGGTACGCGCACACCTACGGCTATGACCCGCTCGCCCTCGCGAAGATCGCCGTGGACCAGCGGACGAACGCCTGCGCCACACCGAACGCGATTTTCTACGGCCAACCGATCACGGCGGAGGACGTACTGAACTCGCCGGTGATTGCCGACCCGATCCACCTGCTCGAAATCGTGATGCCGGTGGCCGGCGGCGCCGCCGTCGTCGTCGCGCGGTCGGACATTCCGAGGCGATCCGACCATCGGCCCGTACGGATCACCGGCTTCGGGGAGCATGTCGCATTCAAGACCCCGACATACGCCGAGGACTTGATGCGGACGCCGATCGGGCCGGCCTCGGACCAGGCCTTCGCGATGGCACGTGTCGCCCGCCGGGACATCGACATGGTGTCCGTCTACGACTGTTACACGATCACTGTGCTGATGACGCTGGAGGATGCCGGCTTCTGCCCGAAGGGCGAGGGTGCGCGATTCATCCGGTCGCACGACCTGACGTACCGCGGCGACTTCCCGTGTAACACGCATGGAGGGCAACTCTCGTTCGGGCAGGCGGGCCTGGCCGGCGGGATGTCGCACGTCCTCGATGGCGCGCGGCAGGTGATGGGCCGGGCGGGCGACGCGCAGGTGCGCGACTGCAACACGGCGTTCGTCTCCGGCAACGGCGGGATCATGAGTGAGCAGGTCGCGTTGATCCTGCAGGGAGCGTGAGCGATGCCCGAGCGACCGTTGCCAGTGCCGACCCCGACCTCACAGCCCTACTGGGACGCCCTGAGGAAACATCGCCTCGTGCTCCAGTACTCACCGTCGAACGACCAGTGGGTGTACTACCCGAGGAACCTCGCCCCCGGCACGCTGGCGGATGACCTTGAGTGGCGCGAGGCGTCCGGCGAGGGCTTCGTCTACACGTTCACGGTGGCGCGCCGTGCCACCGCACCCGCCTGGCAGGGTGCCGAGCCGCAGTTGATCGCGGTCGTAGAACTCGACGAGGGGCCGAAGGTGACGACAGAACTCACCGGGGTCGCACCCGAGGCGATCCGCATCGGCATGCGTGTGCGTGCTGTGTTCGACGACATCCCCGGGCGCGACGTGACACTGCTGCGGTTCGCGCCCGTCGAGTGACCTTGGCTAGTCGAGGCTCGTCAGCGGTGTGCCGTCCGCCCTCGCAATCACGGTGGTCTGTGGGAACGTCTGCGTGCCGAATGTCGAGAGCCAGGACGAGTGCTTGCCCGGCCCGCCCGCCACGATGATGTGCAGGTCCTCCGGACGATCGATCACGGGGAACTCGAGGTCTGGGCGGTCCGCCTCGTCCTCCTGCCCGACAGGCAGGCGGAAGCGGTAGTCGCCCCGGAACCACGGGTCGAGAAGGCGGGCCGGGTAGCGGGCGTGCTCGAAGACGAACTGCTGGATGGCGCGACGATCCCATCCGTCGGCCGCGATCGTCGTCGCGTGTTCGGGACCGAGGACTAGCAGCGGCTCGCCCCCACGGAACATGTTGTTGCTTCCCGCTTCGCCCATCGAGCCAGCGACCGTGCGCATGACGCCCTCGGCCGTGTTGGAGCCGTGCTCCTGGATGTTGTGTGGCCCCTCGCAGCCGAACACCGTCACCGTGCTGACGGCCGGGTCAAAGCCTCGGTCGACGTGGTAGGCACCCCACGGGTTGGCGGCCTCGTTCTCCGCGGCGCAGAAGGAGAACTTCGCAGGCGAACCCTGCGTGGCGCGGTCGCCGACGCCGGGCCACGCGCCTCCGATGTTGAGGAGCGCGAGCCGCACGGCGCGTCCAATGGTGGCGTTCGCCGGGAAGCCTGGACCGAAACAGCCAGCGCCCGAGGCGATCTCGGCCTGCGCTGCGAGTGGGCCGTTCACGAGGACGAAGACGCCACAGGGATGCGTGGTGGAATTGATCGAGGCGATGTTGAAGCGGGCGTCAACGATCCCCTGGAACGCCGCGAGCAGGATCGGGAACAGCCGAGGCTCGCAGCCGGCCATCACTGCATTCACGGCAAGGGCGTGGACGGTGGCCTCTCCCTGACGCGGCGGGAGGATGCCCACAACCTCGAGCGGATCGCGGTCCGTGCAGGCCAGCATTGCCGCGACACGTGCCTCGGTTGGCGGGATGACAGGGAGGCCGTCGCTCCACTGGCGGCGTGCCAACTCGCGCGACAGTTCCGAGATGTCGGCGGGGACATCCACGAGGTCTGCAATCCGGCCGGTCTTCAACGCTGGGTCGCTCATGCGGGCTCCGTCAGGTGGCCGATGACCTCAGCCAGCGCCGGTTCCACCTTGGCGATGACCGCGGGCGGCTTGATGCCCCCGATCGGATGGGGCAGCGCGACGCGATGAAGTCCCGGCAGGCCGCGTTGCTCGGCCTCCATGGTGACCAGTTGCGCGAACTCGTCCGTGCCGATCACGACTGCGGGGATGCCCATGGACTCGAAGAGGACGGCGGCGTGGACACTCCACGTCGTGCAGGATCCTCAGTCGGCGGATCCGACGAGGACGAAGTCGCAGTCACGGAGACGTTCCATCACGCGCTTGCTCGGCGGACCGGCGATCGGTTTGTCCTCGATGATCAATTCACCGAGCGGCATCTGCTCGCGCATCGCCTCGACCATTGAGGTCAGCAGGAGACGGACATTCGGCTTGCGATTCTCGAGGATGCCGGGCCGGAGGCCCGCCAACGACTTCGGGCGCGGCGCGAGGGTGTTCGCCTGCTGTAGGACGTGTCCTCGGGGGTCGAAGATGCGGAGTGTGTCTGTCATCCGAAGGCTCCCTCCGCGTCAGGCGGGCCTAGGCGAGTTTCGCATAGATGAGCGCCTTCAGTTCGTCGACGTCCGGATGGCGGTCTTCCGCGGCCTTGCTGAACACCACTTCCCCATTGACGCGCCACTCATGGCGGCCGCCGCCCGACGGGATGATGGTTACGCGCTTCACGTCGTGCTGGATGTCCGCCATGACCTCGCCCAGGAGCCACCCAACACGCGGGTAGTAGCCGCATTCGGCGCAGTACTCGACGGTGATGTCCAGTGTGCCCTCGGCCACGACAGCCCCCTAGACGACCGGCGCCGAACCGCCATCGATGTTGATGGCGGTGCCCGTGACGTAGGACGCGCGCGCGGAGGCGAGGAAGCAGATCACGTCCCCCGCCTCGGAGGCCTCCCCGACGCGGCCGAGCGGGACGCGCTCGCCCATCCCGGCGTAGAACTCCTCCAGGCTGCGGGATGGATCGCGCTCCTGCATCCGCTCGTAGCGGCGCTCGTGCTGGCCGCTCTTGATCAGGCCGATGCAGACCGTGTTCACCAGGATGTTGTCCGGTGCGTAATCCCGGGACATCGCCTTCGTCAGAGCGATGCCGGCCGCGCGCGCCATCGAGGTCGGCAGCGAGCCTGCGCCCGGCGCCTTGCCACCGCCCGTGGTGATGTTGATGATGCGACCGCCACCGGCGCGCTTCATGTAGGGGATCGCGGCCCGGGAGCAGTAGATCGCCCCGTACACCTTGATCCCCAGGTCCGTCTCCCAGGTCTCGTCCTTCACGTCCTCAAACTTCGCGGCGGCTGAGGTGCCAGCGTTGTTCACGAGGATGTCGACACCGCCCCACTTCGCGACCACCTGGGCGATCGCGGACTGGACCTGGGCCTCCTGCATCACGTCGCAGGGGATTGCGATCACCTCGCCGCCCGTCGCGGCGCGGATCTCAGCAGCCGCCGCCTCGAGCTTCTCCGGCGTGCGGGCGCAGATCGCCACCCGCGCTCCCTCCCGTACCAGCGAGAGCGCCGCCGCTTTGCCAATGCCCTCGCTGCCGCCGGTGACGACCGCGACCTTCCCCGTGAGTCCGAGATCCATCAACTGTCCCCTCAGTACCGCGCGTGACGTTCGTGACGAGAGGCCCCGCTAGGCCTCGGGGAGCCGCGTCGAGTGCCAGGCTGCCATCTTCCAGGCACCACCCTGCTCGATCCAGACGCTCATGAACCGCGCCTCGATCTTCATCTCCTCGCCGCGCGGGTTCAGGCGGATGTGCGAGACGCCGGTCACCAGGACGGTCCCGGGATACGCGCGCAACTCCACGCCGTCGGCCGAGTAGTGCGTGTACTTCCGCCGGCCAGAGCGGAACGCATCGATCAGGAACTCGCGCGTGTCCAGGGTCCCGCTCGAGTGCACGTAGGTGAAGTCAGGCGCGAGCAGCCGGTCCATCGCGTCGGCGTCTCCGGCCACGAGGGCGGCAAGCCAGGCGTCCGAGGCGGCCGTGACCTCGCGGACCGCGTCAGCGGTGGTCGTCATGTTCGGGATCCGTTCTGCCGCGGGGGGCGGCGGTTGAGCGGCCTCGGTCAAGGCCTACGGCTTGCTGTTGTCCCAGGAGGCGATCTTACGCGGGCGCACGCGCACGTACGCCGCACCCGGACGCGTTGAGGTGGGCAGTTGATCCTCCGCGGTCCCGCGGCGCCGGGCGCCCTCGCGGGCGAGTTCGAGGACGGCCGCAGGGTCTTCGACGAGCGTGGCGTCGCCCTTGATGACCACACCCTTCAGTTCCTTCATGCTCCGGCCGGATTCGACGGTCACACCGACTCGGGGGTTACGGGCGATGTTCACCTTCCGCTGCCCGCGCACCGGAAGGACAATCTCCTCGGCCTGCCGGAAATAGCCGAGCGGGACGGCGTGGGGATATCCGTCCTTGCCGACGGTGGAGAGCACCGCGTACCCACCATGGCTGTCGAGGTAGGCGTACACCTCGTCGCGTGTCATCTCGGCCACATCTGGCCTCCGTCTCTACGGGCCGGGGCCCGGCTGCCGCGGGATTATGCCATGGCCGGCGGAGGCGCCTCCGAGATCACAGCGCGGGGGGAGCGTACCCTCTGATCGCGCCCCTCCAGACCGAGTGCGCACCCATGACCCACCGAAGCGCCAAGGCCAGGAGCCGCTGTTGCTCTCTCGCCCCTTCGTCGTCCTCTTCGTTGCCATGTTCGTCGCGATGGCCGGCATCTCGATGGTCTCTCCGCTGTTGCCTGTGTATGTGCAGGACGACCTCGGGGGGCCGGCGGTGGGCGTCGCCCTCTCATTCTCCGGGCTGGCGCTGGCACAGCTCGTGGCAGCGCCCTTCCTCGGCCGGCTCGGCGACACCTTTGGGTCGAAGCAGTTCATCGTGCTCGGTTTCGCGATCTACGCCTTCGGCGCGGTGGGCTACCTCTTCGCCCCCAACTGGGAGACGGTGGTCAGCTTCCGCATCCTCTCCGGCATCGGTGCGGCGGGCGTGTTCCCGATGGCGATGGCGTATGTCGGCAGGATGGCGCCGGTGGGTGCCGAGGGCCGGTACATGGGCTGGTTCTCCGTCGCCCAGATCGCGGGCTTCGGGACCGGGCCGCTGTTCGGAGGGGGCCTGCGTGACCTCTTCGGGACGGACTTCGCGTTCGGGTCGATGGCCGTGATGCTGGGCGGCACGGCATTCGTCACCCTGCTGCTCCTCCCTCGGGACCGCCCCGAGGTGGGCCTGGACGGCGAGCGGTTGGAAGGCGCGACGCCGAAGGAGACGGTGGTGCCGTTCCGCGTGTTGATCCGGCGTGCCTCCGTCCAGGCCAGCACGCTGTTCGTCCTCGTCACGTCGCTGGGCTGGGGGACCGCCTCTTCGTGGCTCGCGGTGTACGTGATCAGCGACGAGGGGCTCGGGACAGACAGCGCCCTCTTCGTCGGGATCCTGCTCTCCAGCCGCTCGCTGATCAATGCGGTGCTACAGCCGTATACGGGCGGCCTGGCGGACCGGATGAGCCGAGTCATGCTGGTCGTGGTCGGGCTGACGATCGCGGGCATCGCCCAGGGTGTCGTCCCGCTCCTCCCAGACTCGCTGCGTGAGATGGAGTTCTTCGGTGACGCCCTCGTGATCGCACCCTGGGTGCTCGCGGCGCTCCTCGTCGCCGGCATCGCGGAGGCGCTCGCGTTCCCATCTCAGCAGGCGATCTTCGTCCAGATCGGCCGCAAGGTGGGCATGGCCTCGATCATGGGTGTGAACTCGATGGGGTCCTCGGCCGGATTCCTCTCCGGATCATTGCTGGGAGCGCTCATCAAGACACAGTTTGGGATCGACGCCGTGTTCTACTTCTCCGGGATCGCCTCGATCCTGGGCGTGGTGATCTTCGTGGCGCTCATGCGACGCGCGGCGGCCGAGTTCGCCGAGGGCGATGACGCCACCGCGACGGAGACACCTCGTCCTGCGATGACTCACTAGATCGAGCGGGTCGAGGGCTCCCGCCAGCGAGGGCACGGTCTGGAGTGCCGGCGAGGGTAGGCGCCCGACTAACGGTCGGCCGAACTCCGGACGCAGGATGACGAGGTGCCGCTGGCCTTTAGGCAGCAGCCGCCAGGGGGAGGCGCACCGTGAACGTACACCCCTGCCCTTCGACGCTCTCGACGCCAACGGCTCCCCGATGGGCTTCGACCACCTGGCGCGTGCCCGCAAGGCCCAGGCCGGTGCCGGGTATGGATGCGACGTTCTCCGCGCGGAAGAAGCGGTCGAAGACATGAGGCAGGCTCGCTGCCGGGATCCCAATGCCCTCGTCGTGGACGGTGATCACCACGCTCGGCGCGGCACCCTGATCATCAGCCGCCAGGGTCACCGTGATCGTGCCTCCCGTAGGGCTGTACTTGATGGCGTTTCGGAGGATGTTGTCGAACGCATGCAGCAGGAGACCCCGCTCTCCCGGCCCCACGAAGGCCTGATTGCCCGTCGCGACGACGAACGTGTGAGTCGTGGTGACCTGACGGGCGTCCGCGACGGCCTCTTCCACGACCTCGGCGAAGTTGAGGGGCACGAACACCAGTGCGGCCGACGGCCGGGAACTGCGCGCGCTCTCCAGGAACTGATCGATCTCGTCAACCGCACGCGTCACGGCATGGCTCACGGCGCGCATGTCGGATTCGAGGCGTTCCTGCTCAAGGGTTAA
>CAZVNJ010000052.1:0-14002 GCA_964628985.1 uncultured Dehalococcoides sp. | reverse complement strand
ACTCGGCCTGCTGGTCCGCCGACGTGGCGTCGGACTCCGCCTGCTGCTCCGCCGATGTTGCGTCGGACTCGGCCTGTTGCCTCGCCGATGTTGCGTCGGACTCGGCCTGCTGCCTCGCCGACTCGGCGTCGGACTCAGCCTGCTGGGCTGCTCCGGTCGCGATGCCTGCGTCACTTCCCGCCCCGTAGCGGTGGCCGCTATCTGTCTCTGCCGCAGCAGCGGTGAGCGGAGTCGGTTCGACGGCGACTCCGCTCAAGGGAGGCTCCCACCCCGCTACAGGAGCGGGTGCGCCTGTGGCAGACGCGGAGATGGAAGGCGCCGTGGGCGCGGATGCAGACAGACCATTCCCAACCGTCGCCACGGTGATGCCGGGCACAGGGGTTGGGTCGGGCGGGGCTGTCTGTAGCAACGGATTGTCTGCTCCGCGCTTCCCTCCGTCAGTGGTCGTGGCCACAGGCGCGGCGACGCCCATCCCGGCGCTCGTGGACTCATGGCCGGTCAGCATGCTGGGCGCGACCATGCCCACCGTCGCCGCTGCTGCAAACACGACCGTGGCGACCCCACCGGCCACGGTTGTGCCGATCGCGAAGCCGCCGGTCGCTGCAACTGGGCCTGTGGCCGCCACGGCCGCTGAGGATGCGGCGACCGTGCCCGCGGCGGCGCCAGCACCGACCGCCGAGGAGCCGCCAGCGCTGCCGATTCCCACCAGCGCGAGTGCCTTCGTCACCAGTAGATGTACGTGGGCGCCCAACCCCATCGCGCCTCCAGTAGGGAGCCAGAACGGGCTGAAGGCGCGATACAGTAGGCGGCCCTCGCGCATCGCCATCACGCGCTCGTCGCACGCGCCACAAAGGGCGAGGTGCCCCTGCACCAGATCACACTGCTGAGTGCCGGCGCTGCCGTCCACATATGCGCCGAGGTCGACGGGGGAAACGAGGCATCCCGGCGTGGCGCTCCGGATCGCCCTGTACTGGGCCCGAAAGCGCTCGCGGGAACGAGACACGCGAACCTCGGCGGCGTGGCGCGTGATGCCGAGGCGGACGGCAATCTCTGCGTGACGCAGGCCCTCGTTCCCCCACAAGTGAAGGACCAGGCGGTCGGCCGTCGGGAGGCGGCCAAGCACTTCCCATACCGCATGCTGTTCGTCCCAGGAGAGCAGGTGTTGCTCGGGTGTCAGGCCGGCGTGATCAGGGAGCGCATCCATGAATTCGTCGTTGACAGTTGATGTGCTCCGGCGGCCGGGGCGGCTGATGAGGTCGAGCGAACAGTTGCGCGCGATGCGCCGCAACCACGGCTGGAAGCGCCGCACGTCGCGTATGGACGTCAGGTTTGCGGCGACGCGTATCCACGCGTCTTGCGCGGCGTCGCGGGCGTCGTCGGCATTGCGCAGGATGCGCAGGGCGACGCGCTCGACGTCGCGGCCATGGAGATCGACCAACTCGGCGAAGGCATCGCTGTCGCCCGCCTGGGCGCGGCGCACCCGCAGTTCATCGACGTCGCTGACCTGTGCGAAAGCCATCTACACCCCGGGCCCGTCCACCGTCCGCGGAATCATGCCACCCATGTGGCGGAATTGCCATACCTGAGCGGGGTTCGCGTTTCTGTTTTCGACCCTTGTCAGACCTGTTCGAACTTTGTCAGAAAACTTCGTCTCCCCTGCTGTGAGGAATCGGGCAACCGGCCAGTCATTCATACAGACGCGGACTTATCCCCGCGGGTGTCCATCGCCCTACGTGCCCGCCTGGTACGTCTTTGGATGGGCGACCAACAGGAGCGTCTCGCATGAGTTTCGCCGCGCTGGAGGTTCTATTGTCCAATCACACCATGATCCGTTCTGTCCGGTCGATGTCTGTGTGGCGGAGGGTTCTAGTATCCGCCGTCCTTGCGGTGGCGATGCTGTCGTTCTGGCTGGTGTCCGCTCCGAGCGCATACGCCGTCTTTGCCACTGCGCCGACGTTTTCCGCCCCCACGCGGGTGGCCGGTGCGACGGAAACGTGGACGGTTGGGGCATTCGTGAGCGGTGCAACGACGAATCTCACCTCGGCTACGGTCGTCTTCCCCGCTGGCTTCACGGTCCCGGCAGCGCCGACCGTGACTGTGACCGGCAGCAGTGCTGCATGCACGGTGACTGGTGGGACAGGCACTACCACTGGAACCGGGCCGTTTTCCATCGCGATCGCGATCTCCGGTGTCTGCAACGCCGCAGGCGCGACGGGCACCAACTCGATCACCATCGCAGGCATCACGAACCCACAGCTGGCTGGCAGCAAGGCTGCTGCCGGCTTCACCCTCACAACGAGTAATGACGTGGCAACAGCGGCTAGCGCAGCAGTCATCATTGCTCATGCCGCAGTTGACCACCTTGAGGCGACGGCCCCCGCCACCCAGGTGGCCGGTGTGTCCTTCACCCTTGCGGCGCTGCGCGCGGTCGACGCGTTCGGCAACCTGGCGAACGGTGCAAACGGCGCGACTGCGTTCACGTCAGCCGGCAGGACGGTCGCGTACACGCTCTCTGGGACCTCGAACGGCCCGACGAGCGGGACCGATACGTTCACCACGACGGTGAGCTTCACGGCCGGCCTGTCGACGACGACGCTGACCACGACGCTGCATCGGGCGCAGAGCACGACGATCACGGCGAATGACTCGGTGCTCGCCGGGACGGACGTGGCATCGGCTGCGTTCGTCGTCCAGCACGCGGCTGCAAACCGCCTCGAGGCGACGGCCCCCGCCACCCAGGTGGCCGGTGTGTCCTTCACCCTTGCGGCGCTGCGCGCGGTCGACGCGTTCGGCAACCTGGCGAACGGTGCAAACGGCGCGACTGCGTTCACGTCAGCCGGCAGGACGGTCGCGTACACGCTCTCTGGGACCTCGAACGGCCCGACGAGCGGGACCGATACGTTCACCACGACGGTGAGCTTCACGGCCGGCCTGTCGACGACGACGCTGACCACGACGCTGCATCGGGCGCAGAGCACGACGATCACGGCGAATGACTCGGTGCTCGCCGGGACGGACGTGGCATCGGCTGCGTTCACGGTGAACGCGGCGGCGGCGAACCTACTGGCCATCACGCAGCAACCGACTGCGGCAGTAGCCGGAGCCACGATCTCACCCGCGATGACGGTTGCGATCCGCGACGCGTTTGGAAACCCACGCAGTAGCGACACGGCAAACGTCACGGTCGCGATCGGGACGAACCCGTCGGCCGGTGTGATCGGAGGGACGACGACGAGGGCCGCGGTGGCCGGCGTCGCGACGTTTAACGACAACACGATCAGCGCGGCGGGGACGGGCTACACGCTCGTATTCACGAGCGCTGGCCTGACGGGTGCGACGAGCGGTGCGTTCAACATCACGGCCGCGGCGACCCCGCCCGCGCCTGAACAGCCGGCCCCGCCCGCGCCAACACCCGCAGCCGAAGCGCCCAGAGAAGTCGTCGCGCTCGGGACGGTCGAGAAGGTAGTGACGTCGGCGACGGCGGCGACGGCGGTGACGGCGACTTCGGCGAGCGGATCGACGGCGGAGGTCACGGTGCCCGCGGGGGCACTGCCGGCCGGCACCACGGTGCAGGTGGCCTCGGTGGCGACGGTGAGCGCGCTCACGGCAGCGGCTCCGCCGCCAGTGGGCGCGAGCATCCTCGCGGGGTTCCAGATCAACGCGACGGCCGCGAATGGCACGGCGGTGGCGGGTAACTTCGCTGCACCGGTGACGGTGAAGTTCGGCCTCCCGGCGGCCTCGATCCCTGCGGGGACTGTAGCGGGGAACCTCGTGCTGGCGTTCTGGAACGGTACGACGTGGACGACCGTGCCTGCGACGGTGGTCATCAACGCGAACGGTTCGGCGACGGTCACAGCGAGCCTGACGCACTTCACGGTGTTCTCGGTGCAGACGCGGCCCGCCTCGGCGTTCTCGCCGGCGCCGGTGGCGGGATTGACCATCACCACCTGGAGTGGCGGTGACCTCACGGCCCTCGCAACTGCGCTCACCGGGAGCAAGTCGGCCTGGGTGTTCGTCGGCGGCCAGGCCATCGGGTACGTGGTGGGCGCGCCGGCGTTCGTGAATGCGGACTTTGTCGCGCGGTACCCGACGGGTGCGGCGGCGGGGACGTTCATGGTCGTGGTGCGCTAGTTGTACTGACCGCGGAGGTGGTGACACGGGAGATGACCGAAGGGGACCTCCCGAGAAGGTATAGCTTACGACAGTTACCCGACTCCGGGAGGTCCTCGATGCACCCACCGCGCAGCTCACATGGGGGAATGGGACGGGTTCTCGCCCGAATCGATGCGTTCCTGGTGAGCGTTACCCGGGAGAGTGAACGTTAAATGACTGGCGCAAGGCGGGCCTGAGATGGCTACGCTTGAGGAGCGGCTGACGTTGCTCATGCAGGCGGGGTATTGTCCATATCTCCTGTGTGACGATGAGGGGCACTGGGCCGTCACTCTGACATCGATGGACACCACGGATGGCATCTACATCCCCGTCCGGGGTGATACGGCACCGCGTTGGTTTGACAGTATCGAGGAGGCAGTGAGCGCTGCTGAACGGCAGGCGAGGGTCCTCGACATCCCTTCAGCGGACCCCTCCTGAATAATTCAAAAGGTGACGGGGGATCTGTCAGGTTCTTCGAATCCGCTGCTGTCCAGGAAACGGGTCGATGTCAATATCTAGCGAGCCGACATCGACGGAAAGACGATCATCATCGTCCAAGTTCCAGAAGGCGACGTTCGCCTGAAGCCCTACCGATAGACCGCTCATCTAGGCTCAGCAGGGAAAGGTAGGTCCTCCCTGTCGCGGTCGCGGACTTGTCGTACCTGAACGAGTTCAGACCCTTCGGAGAGGCGTTCTCCGGATGCAGGTACCCGAACAGCAGCGCTGTCAGGGTTGACCGCCGGGTGAAGCCGGAACGAGAGATCGAAGTCGCCGTTGTTTCTCCGCGCTCGTGCGAAAAGGGATGCGTGCCGTTTCGCGTCTCGCTCACCTTATGAACATGCCCGGCGTTCGTATGGTGCCGTTCATTGTCGCGGACATCGGCATGCCGTTAGTCGGTGAAATCGGCAGCGAGTCCGGGCTACTCATTCGCGCGCCCTGCCGCGTGCCCCTTCGGCTGTAAGCAGGCAGATCGGATCACCGCCGGGATCCGCGGGCGCAATACGGCGGGTGCGGAGGGGCGCCTCATCCATGAATGTCCCCCGGCACGACAAGTGAGGCGGTACCCGGTGGTGCCGGTGCTCCTACGCGCGGTAGTATAGGCGCATGCCAGGTAGCAAACGCCGCACAGCATCCGCGCAGACTCGGCCGCTCGGGCCGCTCGAACGCCAGGTGATGGAGGTCGTCTGGCGGCTCGGCGATGCCACGGTCGCCGATGTAGTCGATGCGCTTAAACCGCGTACCGACGCGGCGTACACCACGGTCATGACCGTGATGACGCGTCTCACGCAGAAGCGGCTGCTCAAGCGGCATCTGCAGGGACGTGGCTACCTGTATTCGCCGGTCTCCTCACGAGAGGCGTATGAGGAGGCATTGTCCCGGGCCCGCATTCGCGGTCTCATCGAAGAGTTCGGGGACGTCGCGATCGCACAGTTCGCGGAGGAGCTGCGGGATGTTGATCCGGATCGCGCGCGCCGCCTGGGCGCCCTCCTGAGGCAGCGAAGCCAATGAGACGGTCCGGCTTTGTGGCTGCGCTCGCGGCCTGCGGCATCGGGGCCGTGTGGAGCGGAGCCGCGCGCACGACTTCGCTCGAGGCGCGGGATCTCGTGGCACTCCCTGTGCTCGTTTGTCGGCTGATACCTATGCCTGCTGGGCTTACCTGGCTCGTGGTCTTGGGCTCAGGTCTCATCCTGCTGGCGTGTCTTGTTGCGCTTCGCCTGGTCTATCAGACGCGACGGACAGTCAGGGCGTTTGCCGTCGGTGCGGAGCCGGCACCTGACCGTCTCCTGTCGATTATGAGACGGGCGGGGCTGCGTCAGGACGTTGTGGTTGCGGACTGCTCAGGCCCCATCGCGTTCACGCATGGTCTCCTCCGCCCTGGTGTCGTTCTCAGTCGGGATTTGTACGAAGGGCTGGACGACGCGGAACTCGAGGCGGTACTCCGCCACGAATGCGCCCACGCTCGACGCCGCGATCCGCTCCGCGTGCTGATCGCACGCACACTAGGCACGGTATGCGCGTTCATCCCGCACGCGCGCGCGAGGGTGGCGACCTACGTGTGTGGGATTGAGCTTTCTGCCGACCGTACGACGGTCAAGGACATGGGCGATGTCATTCCGCTCGCATCGGCCTTGCAGCGGGTCATGATCCTGCCACCGCGGAGAGACCTTGCGACGGCGGCGGTGAGCGGTCTGTCGGCTACGGACATCCGCATCGATCATCTGCTGGGCCTTGATACCTCGCCGGCTTTGATTGCGGAGCCCGCAAACCGCATTCACCTCGCGCTGTTCTGGGTTGCGGTCCTGGCCCTGTCCTGCGTGTTGCTCGCCTCGGCATCTGCGGCTGCCCGCGTCGTGCTCTGTCTCGGCTGCTAACCGCCCAGATCCACCCATTGAGGCTACGTCCTTCAGGACGGAATCGCTCGCGCTGCCGTGCTACTACGAACCGTAGTATAATCAAACGTACACGGCGGCGAAAGAGAGGAGCGAGACCACGTGAACTGGCGAATGTGTCTGAACTGGAAAATGCTCGGCGCGCTCGCGGCGGTCGGCGCCGGCATCTGGATCCTGGCTCCCGGCGCCGTCGCCGCGGCGCTCCCGTTGCTGCTGCTCGCTGCCTGCCCGCTCTCGATGCTCGTCATGATGTTCGGCATGAAGGGCATGGGGAGCATGAGCCGAGCGGGTGCGGATACAACCGGCCAGTACACCTGCCCAATGCATCCTCAGGTTCGCAACGCGAGTCCCGGCCGCTGCCCCGACTGCGGGATGGAGCTGGTGCCCGCACAAGTATCGGGGCGCGAACGAGGAGCCTCGCCGGAACGGCTACCCGAGTTGAAGGCGCAGCTCGCGGCCCTGCGCGCCAACGAAGAGGCAGTCGCGGAAGAGATCGCCTCGCTCGAGCGAGAGCGTATGGCTCAGGCGCATACGGAAGGCGTCCTCCCCAAGGGGAAGGAATAGCGACGTCGTAAGCAAGCGTGACGGCCCCTCGTGCGCGGCACCTTGAGCTCCATATGGCTGACTCGTCGCCGTCATCGCCGTCATCGCCGTCATCGCCGTCGTCGCGGCGCTGTGGTCGTGGTCCTGGGCGTCGTCGCACTGGCCGCTATTGCCATACTGAGCGACTCTCTCGCTCCGTCGCGCGAGCCCGGCGAGCGGCCATTGTCTGCTACGGAGCTGAACGGCCAGGCGATCTACCGCGCGAACTGCGCACGCTGCCACGGCGAGCGGGGCGAAGGCCAGCCGAACTGGCAGCGGACCACGATGATGGCTCGGCTGCCGCCGCCGCCTCACGATTCCAGCGGCCATACCTGGCATCACTCGGATGCGCTGCTAGTTCAGGTCGTGCGTGACGGCGGCGAGGTCTACGCGTATCCCGGCTTCAGGAGCAATATGCCGGCATGGAAAGACACGCTTTCAGACGACGAGATCATCGCCGTGATCGAATCCTGAAGACGTTGTGGACCGAGCGCGAGCGCGAGATACAGGCTCAGACAAGCGTGAACGCGCCCTTCCCTTGTACAGAGTCGAGGCGCACGTGCTAGCGCCGAGCGCGAGCTGCGCGGACACGGCCCGGAGGACGGTCGCGCGCGGGGCATTGGCTCTTCTAGCCGTGCTGGTACTGCTCGGAGTCGCCTGCGGCACAGACACGGAGTCGGCTGGCACTATCGCGGGCCCGACTGCGTCCAGCCCGCTCGGACTCGTCGCCTATCAGGGTGCGGACGTGCTCGGCGGCAGGGAGGTCGACGTTCCCGACGTGCTGCGGCGCGGCAAACCCGTCGTGCTGAACTTCTGGGCGGGGCTCTGCGCGCCCTGTCGCACGGAAATGCCGGGATTCCAGGCGGTGTACGAACGCTACGCCGATCGGGTGATCCTGGTCGGGTCGACGTTGGGCCTTCCCCGGGCTCGGGTCCCATGACGATGGGCGGGCGCTGCTGGCGACCCTCGGGATTACATACCCCTCCGCCTACGCGAAAGATCGCGCGATCATGCGCGAGTACGAACTGGTCGCGATGCCGACGACGGTGTTCTTCGACGCGACCGGCCGGCAGGTGAAGAAGTACATCGGCATTCTCTCCGAGGCCCAACTCGAGGAAGAGTTCCGCAACCTGGTCGCAGGCGGCAGGTAAGGGGGTTGCCTAGCGGCTACTATGCTGTGTAGTAGAGTGCGACTCGCGGCCTACCGCACTCGAACAACGCACACGCGTGCGCTCCGGAAGGACGCATCAGCATGGTCATGCGGTTCCGCAACGCCGGCGTCATCGCTGCGCTCGTGTTCGTCGCGACCGCGTGCGGATCGCCCGGTTCCGCCGACCGATGGTCGGCCCGGGCGATCGGCGCCAGCCAGTCTGAACTGCATCCGGGGCTGGTCAACTCGCAGGTCGGCGTCGGCCGCAACCGGCTCGCCTTCGCGATCTACGACAGGGACGGCGTGCGGATCGGTGACGCGACCGTTCGGGTGCGGCTCTTCCGGCTGGAGGGCGATGGGGGCGAGCCGGCGGGCGAACTGGACCTGCATGCATCTACGCTACGCGAGAATCTCGCGCACCAACACGGCGATGGCAGCACCCACCAGCACGACGACCCGCTGATCACCGTCTACGCGGGCGAGGCCGACCTCAATCGGACCGAATGGTGGGGGGCGGAACTCGACGTGACGCGCGGCGGCAAACGTTACGACCCCGTGCGCCTGCGCTTCTTCGTGCTCCCCCAGACGGCTGAACCCGCGATCGGTGCGTCGGCACCACGGACGCAGCAACTCGTGCTCCGTGACGTCGGAGACGACGTCGCGCGCGTCGACTCATCGGTCCCTCCCCGGCCAGCGCTGCACCAGCAGACGGTCGCCGAGGCGATCGACGCCGGGCGCCCGGCGGTGATCGCGTTCGCCACGCCGGCATTCTGCCAGAAACGCTTCTGCGGGCCCATCGTGGACTCAGTCGTTGCGCCGCTGATGTCGACGTACGAGAGCCGTGTCTCGTTTCTCCATATTGAACCGTACGACCTCGACCAGGCGCGCGCGGGGAAACTCGTGCCGGTCGCGGCGATGGAGCAGTGGGGGCTGACGACCGAGCCCTGGGTCTTCGTCATCGACGCAGCGGGCAGGATCGTGGCGAAGTTCGAGGGTGTGGCGACGCCGGATGAGGTGCGCGCCGTGCTGGACCGCGTGCTCGGGTTGAAGCCGTGAGCGATTGGACACCGCATCCCACAGGCGCACCGCCCTCGGGCGCCGTCACCCGCGGCTGGCTGACGCAACGCGCCGCCGTGGTGCTGTCTGTGCTGGCCGTGCTGTTCGTGGTCAGCACGCTGGGCGTCGCGATGGCGACGGGCGTCGGTCGGGTGCCGTCCGGCGAAACCGCGGCGAAGTTCGAGGTCGCGCCCGACTTCACATTGCCGACCTTCGACGGCGGGAGCGTGACCCTGAGCGAGAACGACGGCGGGCCCGTCCTGCTGTTCTTCTGGGCGTCGTGGTGCGTCCCGTGTCAGGAGGAGGCGCCGCTGATCGCGCGGGCGTGGCCGGAATACGAGCGCCGCGGCTACACGTTCATCGGCGTCAACATGACCGACACCGAAACGGATGCACGCGCATTCATTACGAAATACGGGCTCTCCGATGTCCCGATGGTGCGTGATGAGCAGGGCCGCGTCTATCTCAACTACGGGGTGGAAATTGTCTCCGAGTCCTTTTTCCTGCGTCCCGGTCGCCGGGTAGGGGCGCACTTCGTGAACGGGTGGAGTGAGACGATCCTGCGCAACCAACTGGACGCGCTCGCCGCGCCAGTTGCTGCGTTCGTGCCCGCACGAAAGCGAACACCATGATGGATCCGGGCGCGTGGTTCGAAGCCTTCTACACGTACGCGAACGGATGGGTGGCCGTGGCGGCCAATACCGTCACCGCGCTGCCGGTGCCGTATGCGTTCGGTGCCGGGATGCTCGCCACGGTGAACCCCTGCGGCTTCGTGATGCTTCCGGCATTCGCAGCTTTCTACACCACCCTCGGCGAGCCAGCCGGGACGCGCGCCTGGCGCCGGGCCGCCCGCGCACTCTGGCTAGGCGTACTCGTCACTGCCACGTTCATCGCCGTGTTCGGAGCGATCGGCCTTCTGATCAGCCTGGGAGGTCGCGCCGTCATGCGGGCGACGCCATGGGCGGGGCTCATCGTGGGGATCATCCTGGCGGCGTTCGGCCTCTACCAGTTGGTGACGCGCAAGGCGGTGTTCGCGAGCGCTACGGCGGGCGTACGCGTGCAGCGGGCGCAGAGTACACGCGGTGTGGTCTTGTTCGGGGTCGCGTACGCCGTCTGTTCGCTCGGCTGTACGCTTCCCGTCTTCCTCGTCGTCGCGGGAAGCGTGTTCCTGGGCGACCGAGACGTCGCGCAGTCGCTCGGACGCTTCGTGCAGTTCGCACTCGGGATGGGCTCAGTCCTCACGGTCGTGGCCCTTGGTGCCGCGCTCTCGCGCGAGCGCATGTCCCGCTGGGCGCGACGAGCGATGCCGGCGATCGAAGGCGCCGCTAACGTCTTCCTCGTCCTGGTTGGCCTGTACATCATCTGGTACTGGACTGCGAAAGGCGGAGTGTTGTGACGACGCAAAAGCCGGACGTCGAGCTGTTCACCCAGGAATTCTGCGGGCCATGCCGGTTGGTCGAAGGGTTCCTGCACGAGCGCGGGGTGCCGTTCGTGAGTCGCGACGTCGACCAAGATCGCGCGGCGCTCGATGAGCTGATAGCCCGCGGATACATGTCCACGCCGGTCACCCGGATCGGCGACACGTGGGTGGTGGGCTTCAACCGGCGGGCACTGGAGCGTCTGCTCGAGAAACGGGACTGATGAGCGACCTCTGTCAAATGAGGAGTCGCCGATGACGGCGAACCGCAAGCGTCGGTCTCCGCGCAATCCCGGCACCCCCGCCCGCTGGCTGCGTCAGCTCGACTCGTTCCGTGGCTCCGTCGCCGGGATGATGCTCGGTGCGATCCTCCTCGCGGGCTGCGGCGCCGGATCGCCGCCAGCGGAAACGGGCGCCGGTCCGGTAGTGACGCGCGGACGCACCGTCTACCAGGCGAACTGCGCGAGCTGTCACGGCGCTCAGGGCGAGGGACAACCGGGATGGAAGATGCCGCGCGCCGACGGGGCGTACCTCCCGCCGCCGCACGATTCGACCGGCCACACCTGGCACCACTCGGATCAGCACCTCCTCGACATCATCCGGCGTGGCGGGCAGGCGGCCTACGGGGGGACCGGCTTTACGTCGGGAATGCCCGCCTGGGGCGATCGGCTCTCGGAGGACGAGATCGCTGCGGTCCTCGCGTACATCAAGACGTTCTGAGGACCGAAGGAACGAGACGCGCAGGCCAAGATCACGGCGCAATAGCAAGCCTCGCGACTAGCGATGCGACCTACTACGCGGTGTAGTACGGTATCCGGACGGTGCCCGGGGCTTCGTCGCAGAAGGATGGCGCGGAAGCGATCATCCGCTGCCGCTAGGACTGGAGTTCAATGGCGCGCAGAAAAGCTGTGGCATCAGGGACGGCGCGCCAGCCGCCGGCCCGTCGCGGGATCGTGCGGCGGATCGGGTTGCGGGCACGTTGGGTCTTCCTAGGTCTGGTGACCTTGCCGTTGCTGGCCGGGCTAGCGCTGTACGCCCTCCGGCCGACCGCTGAGAGCGGCATGACCGCTGTACCCGATGGGCCTCGTCCGCTCGCAACATTGAGCACCGCGGACTACCACGCGGTCGCCTTTCACCCGACCGACCCTGGAGTCGTGTTCTTCGGCCATCACGGCGGAGTGATGCGGAGCACCGATGGCGGACGCACGTGGCAGCCGCTGGTCGCGCGGGCGAACTTCGATGGCATGGGCCTGGTTGTCGACCAATCGAACCCGCAGACCGTCTATCTGGCGGGCCACGACATCTTGCAGAACAGCAATGACGGCGGTGCCTCGTGGCGCCCGCTCGCGCACAACTTGCCCGGGACGGACATCCACGGCTTCGCTGTCAGCCCCGATGACCCTGCCCGACTTTACGCGTTTGTCGTGGGACACGGCACGTTCCGCAGCACGGACCGAGGGGCGACGTGGGACAAAGTCGGCAACTTCACGAATCTCGGGACGATCGCCGCGGCGGGCGGAAGCCCGGAAACGCTGTATGCGGCCGGCGGGCGAGGAGGCGTGCTGCGCAGCGGTGACGGCGCCAAGGAGTGGGTCGAAGCCGGCACAGGGCTCGTCGGAGCCGCGCTCAGTGTCGCCGTCGACCGGAATGCCCCCCAGACGGTTTACGCCGGTACCGATGCGGGACTATTCAAGAGCATCGATGGAGGCAAGAGCTGGCACGCTTTGCCCTTCCCCGGAAAGAACGTGGTGGCGATCGGCGTCAGCTCGGCGCGGCCCGGCCGGGTGCTCGCGGTCAGCCTCAACGGCAGGGAGGGGCTCGTCTACGGCAGTGACGACGGTGGCGAGAGCTGGCGTTCTGACTAAAGGCTCGGGCGCCGCGCCCGAGGCCGCACTGTGTACAACTACACGATGTAGTAGTATATGTCCTGGCAGGCCGCCCAGTCGTTCGCACCCGATTGCGGACAATGGTGGTGACCGTTTCAGCGCCCGCTGCTGTTCCAGCGTGCCGGGATGCGCGGCGCACATGAAGGTGGACGAGTATGGGCGCTGAGCTGGTGGTCACTACAGCAGGGATGCTTCTGATCGCGGGGTTAGCCTGGTTCTTCTTCGGGCCTCGCGCTACACGGCACGCCGAGCTGCGTGGGGGCGTGCAGCACGTCGAGATCATGGTGAAGGCGGCTATTCGCCAGACCGCATCCACCTGCGTGAGGGAGTGCCTGCAAGGCTGGTGTTCGACCGGCAAGAGGCCGGCGAGTGCACCTCGCGCGTCGTCTTCCCCGACTTCCGAATCAGCAAGTCGTTGCTCGCGTTCACCAAGACCACCGTCGAGTTTGTGCCTGACCGCAGTGGCGAGTTCGGCTTCGCCTGCGGCATGAACATGGTCCACGGCACCGTCGTCGTGCAGCCGTCCCCTAATGGAGAACATTGGACGCCATCCGGGTCAGCGGAGCCGGTCGCCGAGACGAATGGACACGGGCATCCGCATGAGGTGGCGCGCGCAGTGGGCGTCGGCCCAACGATGCAGGTAGACGGGTCCACCGCGTGGAATTCGCACTCCGACAGGCCGCACTCACCTGCGCGACCTGCGTCTCCAACATTGAAGCAGCGATCCAGGACCTCCCGGGTATCGACCGCGTCGACGTGAACTATGGAGCGGAGCGGATCACGGTCGGCTACGACCCCGCTCAGGTGACTATCGGGCACATGAGAGAGGCCGTCTCAGCGGCCGGGTACCAGGTCGAGGAACGGACGCAACCGGGATCCGCCCAGACGGAGGACGCGGAGGCAGCCGACCGCACGGCCGAGCTGCGAGACCTGACGAGGCGCGTGACGGTCGGCGCGGTGCTGACAGCGCCCGTGCTCGTCGCCGTGATGGCCGGTGACCTCTTCCGCGCCGCCTGGGTGCCCGACCTGCTGCACGAGCCGTGGTTGCAGCTCGCGCTCATCCTGCCCGTGATGCTCTACACCGGCTGGCCGATCCATCGCATCGGATGGCTGACGCTCGTGCATCGCACGGCGGACATGAACACCCTCATCACGATCGGCACGACGGCAGCCTTCGCGTTCAGCCTTGTCGTAACGGTAGCGCCGGACCTGCTGCCCCAGACGCTGCGCCAGGTCTACTACGAGGCAGTGGGCGTGATCATCACGCTCATTCTGCTCGGCCGGCTGATCGAGGTGCGCGCAAAGGCAGGCACCGGCGAGGCGATCCGCAAGCTGATCGGCCTGCAGCCGCGCACCGCGCGCGTCGTCC
>CAZVNJ010000051.1:0-14256 GCA_964628985.1 uncultured Dehalococcoides sp. | reverse complement strand
ACGCCACCCTCGACCTCGTCCCCTCGCCGCCGATCCCGGTCTGGGTAGGCGGCCGCTCGAGGCCGGCGCAGCGCCGCGCCGCCCGCTTCGGTGACGCCTGGATGCCCTTCGTGACGACGCCTGAGCACTTCGCGCAGGGCCTCGCCCACGTGCGCGCGGAGGCCGAGGCGCTCGGCCGCGACCCGGCCTCGATCCTCCCGGCGCTGCAACTCTGGTGCATGTTCGACGACGACCTCGCCGTCGCCCTCCCGACGATCGCGGAGCGCATCGAGGCCACCTATCGCGTCCCCTTCGAACGCTTCGAGCGCTACACGGTCTACGGCGACACGGAGATGTGGCTCGCCCGCCTCCGCGAGTACGTCGACGCCGGCGTCCGCCACTTCAACCTCGTCATCGCCGGCGGCGACCGGACCGCGCAGTTGGCGCGCATCGCCCTCGAGGTGGCGCCGAGGCTGCAGGCGGAGTTTGAGGGATAGCGCCTCCCGCGCCGTATGGTGTTGGGATGAACATCCTCGTGATCGGTGCCAGCGGGTATGTCGGCGGCCACCTCGTCCCGGCGCTCGTAAAGCGTGGTCACCGCGTTCGCGCCGCGGCTCGCTCGGCCGCGACGCTCGCTGCGCGCGGCTGGGAGGGCGTCGAGTGCCAGGACGCCGACGTGCTGCAGCCGGACACACTCGTAAGCGCCCTCGCGGGCATCGATGTCGCGTACTACCTCGTCCATTCGATGGTGTCAGGCAAAGACTTCCGGGAGCGCGACCGGATCGGGGCCCACAACTTCGCCGAGGCTGCCCGAGCAGCGGGGGTCGGGCGCATCGTCTACCTCGGCGGCATTCAACCCCCCGTCGATCCCTCGGCGCACCTCGAGTCGCGTCGCGAGACTGGCGAGGCGCTGCGGGCCGGCGGCGTCCCGGTCACCGAACTTCGCGCGGGGATTGTCGTTGGTCCGGGTTCAGCCGCCTTCGAGGTCATCCGGGACCTGGTCAACCATCTGCCGGTTATGACCACGCCTCGATGGGTCAGGTCGCGCTCGCAACCGATCGCCCTCGGGGACCTGATCGAGTACCTCTGCGCGGTCCCGGAGGTGGGCGAGACGGACGGCCAGACGTTCGATGTCGGCGGGCCGGAGTTGCTCAGCTACGCCGACCTGCTGAGGCAGTTTGGGGAGGTCACCGGCAAGCGATGCCACATCGTCCCGCTGCCCGTGCTGACCCCGCGCCTCTCGTCCTACTGGCTCGACCTCGTCACGAGCGTGCCAGCGTCGGTGGTACGCCCGCTCATCGATGGATTGCGCCACGACCTCCCAGCGGACGACGCCGCGATCCGCCGCCTGGTCCCGATCAGCCTGCACACCTACCGCGAGGCCGTGGTTGCAGCCCTGGAGGAGGAGCGGGCGGCCCCGCTGCCGATCCGGTGGACTGAGGGCGCACTGGCCTTCCGTGGCTACAACCCGGATATCTCGTTCTACTCGAAGGGCGCGCAAGTGCGGACCGCCATCCACGCTCCGTCGGAGCGCGTGTGGGAACTGGTGTCCTCGATCGGCGGAGAGCGCGGCTACTACTACGCCGACATCCTCTGGCGGCTGCGCGGGCTGCTCGATCGCTGCGTCGGCGGTGTAGGGATGAGGCGGGGTCGGCGTCATCACCGTGACATCAGGTCTGGGGACGCCCTCGACTTCTGGCGCGTCGTCGAGGTCGACCCGGGAAAGCGCCTGACGCTCGTGGCGGAGATGAAGGTGCCTGGTGCGGCCTCGCTGGAGTTTGAGGTCATCGCCGACACGCCAACCACATGCACACTCATCACGGCGGCCCGCTTCCACCCCGCGGGCCTTCCCGGCCTCCTGTATTGGTACCTCCTGCTTCCAATTCATGACCGCATCTTCAGGGGTATGCCCAGTGCGATCGCCCAGGAGGCCGAGCGGGTGGGACGGGACGCCCTGCAGGGCCGTTCGGCGCCCTGAATCGCCATCCCTCCGACCTTGACCCGCCGGAGCCAGAAAGCGTACCCTTCACACGAACCACTTTGCGTACTAGGTACGCAAAGGAGTGAGGTCCGCTATGACTCCCATCACCGCACCCACCATCGACTACAAGTCCTTCCCGATCGCCCAACTGCAGTGCGAGACCAACACCGGCATCGACACTGTCCCGCTGGCGCAGGAGACGGCGTTCACTTCGTGGCAGCCCTCCATCCCGGAGAAGTACTGGACCATGGAGGCGCCCGAACTCTCCGAGCGGATCCGCGCCGCCCGCGCCACCCTCGGCAAGCGGGTGGTCATCCTCGGGCACCACTACCAGCGCGAAGACATCATCCAGTTCGCGGACGAGCGGGGTGACTCGTTCGCCCTCGCCCAGTACGCGGCGGAGCGGCCGGAGTCGGACTACATCGTCTTCTGCGGCGTCCACTTCATGGCGGAGGCGGCGGACATCCTCGCCGCTCCCCACCAGCAGACCATCCTCCCCAACATCGAGGCGGGGTGCTCGATGGCGGACATGGCTGCCGAGCCGGACGTGCATTCCGCGTGGGCCGAATTGCGCGAGATCTTCGGCAGCACCGACGACATCATCCCGGTCACCTACATGAACTCGGCGGCAAGCCTGAAGGCGTTCTGCGGCGCCAACAACGGCGTTGTCTGCACCTCCTCGAATGCAACCAAGGTCCTCGAGTGGGCGTTCCAGCGAGGCAAGCGCGTCTTCTTCTTCCCGGACCAGCACCTGGGCCGCAACACGGGCCACGCGATGGGCATCCCCCTGGAGCAGATGACGCTGTGGAACTGGCGGCTCCCCGCCGGCAGTCGAGGCGGCGCCAGCGCCGAGGCACTCGAGCGCTCTCGGATCATCCTGTGGCAGGGTCACTGCTCCGTGCACCAGCGCTTCACGGTCTCCCAGATCGAGCAGGCGCGGGCAAACTACCCGGGTGCGAAGATCGTCGTGCACCCCGAGTGCCGCGCCGATGTCGTGCAGGCCGCCGACGCGAACGGCTCCACGGCCTACATCGTGAAGTACATCGAGCAGGCGCCGGCCGGCTCCGTCATCGGCGTCGGCACCGAGATCAACCTGGTCTCCCGCCTCGCGAAGGAACACCCAGACAAGACGGTCTTCTGCCTCGACCCCGTCGTCTGCCCCTGCAGCACCATGTACCGCGTGCACCCGGCCTACCTCGCGTGGGTGATGGAGGAACTCGTCGAGGGTCGCGTGGTGAACCGCATCCAGGTGCCCGACGCGCACAAGCGCGACGCGAAGGTCGCGCTCGAGCGGATGCTCGCCCTCAAGTAGCACCCCAGCCCGGCCAGAGCGCCGAGGCGCCGCCGTAGACCGAGGATTCCGATGCCCGACGCGCCCACCTTCCGCTTCGAGCAGCGCATGCCCCTCCGTCACACCGATTCGTTCGGCGGCACGCCGTTCGTGCATGGCGGCGTGATGCTCGCGCTCACGGAGATCGCCCTCGACGGCTACGACCGCGAGGCAGGCCTCCCCAGCCACCGCGAGGTGCTCCGCTTTCAGTCGCACACGGAGGTGCGCTACCGCGCGCCGCTGCGCTGGGACGACACGGCGATCGTCCGCCTGCGTTGCGTCGAGGCCGTCGAGGGCCGGCTGCGCTTCGAGTGCGAACTCGCCGCCGCGAGCGACGGCACCGTTGTCGCGCGCATCAACCATCGATACGTCTACGTGGACGTGACGACCGGGCGGCCAGTGGTCCCTCATGACTGGGACGCGATCCGGCGAGCGATCACGCAGTACGAGCCGTCGCCCGTCGACGTCGGCGCGCCCTCGTGATCTCGAGGACCGCTGAGGCGCGCGACTCCTACGACCTGGTGGTCGTCGGGTCCGGCATCGCCGGCCTCTACGCGGCGATCCAGGCGCGTGAGCATGGCGCGAGCGTCCTCGTGGTCACCAAGGGCGCAATCGACGAGGCCAGCACGCGCCACGCGCAGGGGGGCATCGCCGCTGCCGTCGGGCCGGGTGACTCGCCCGCCGCCCACCTCGCGGACACGATCGAGGCAGGCGCGGGGCTCGTCGACGAGGAAGCGGCGCACATCCTCTGCTTCGAGGCGGCCGACCGGATCAAAGACCTTGTGCGGTACGGGGTGCACTTCGACCAGAGCAACGGCGAGGTCGCGCTGGGCCGCGAAGCGGCGCACTCGGCCTCGCGCATCCTCCACGCGCGCGGCGACGGCACCGGCCTGGAGATCGAGCTTTCGCTTTCGAACCTCGCGCAGCGCGAGGTCACGATCCTTGAGCACACTCAGGCGAACCGCATTGTCGTCGAGGATGGGCGTGCAGCCGCCATCGAGACCTTCACCACCACGACGGGCGAGCGCCGGCGCTTCGGCGCGGGCCGTGTCGTCCTCGCCACGGGCGGCGCCGGGCAGATGTACCGGACGACTACCAACCCGGTCGTGTCGACCGGCGACGGTGTCGCGCTTGCCTACGCCTGCGGCGCCGAGGTGCAGGACATGGAGTTCACACAGTTCCACCCGACCGCCCTCGTCCTGCCGGGCCGCCCGGTCTTCCTGATCTCGGAGGCCGTCCGAGGCGAGGGCGCGCGCCTCTTCGCCACCGATGGCCGCCGCTTCATGCCGGACTACGACCCCGAGCGCGGGGAACTCGCACCGCGAGACGTCGTGGCGCGCGCGGCACACGCCGAGATGGCGCGCACCGGCAGCGACCACGTCCTCCTCGACATCACCGACCGCGACGAGGCATGGCTGGCGGCCCGCTTCCCCCAGATCTACGCCACCTGCCGCGAGGCAGGTCTCGACATGGCGCGCGACCGCATCCCGGTCTCTCCGGCCGCGCACTACACCATGGGCGGGGTGCGGACGAACACCTGGGGTGAGACGACGGTCGCCAACCTCTTCGCGGTGGGCGAGAGCGCTTGCACGGGAGTACACGGCGCGAATCGGCTCGCCTCAAACTCCCTGCTGGAGACGGTGGTGTTCGCCCACCGCACGGTCGAGCGGCTTTACCGGCAGTCCACGCACGATCCGGCGCCCGAGCCGACACGCGATGTACTCACCCTCGCTCCGGCCCGAGGCGGTGGCGAGCCACCGACCGCCCAGGCCGTGCGCGACCTGATGTGGCGCTCGGTCGGCATCATCCGCACGGCTGAGGGACTGCGAGCGGCGGCCGAACAGCTGGCCCGCTGGGCGGCTGTCCTGCCCGAACCCCTCGACCGCGCCGGCTATGAGCTGCGGTCGATCGTGACCTGCGGCCGAATGGCAGCGGAAGCCGCCCTCGCCCGCGAGGAATCACGTGGCGCCCACTATCGTGTGGACTTCCCGGAGCCGCGCGAGTCATGGCGCCGCCACCTGGTGTTCCGCGCTTCGGAGGGTGCCGCATGACCCCGGTCGACGAGTCGCCCGCGTCCCCGCCTTCACGCACCGTGGTCGCCGAGATCGTCGCGAGCGCACTGGCCGAGGACCGTGCCGGCTTCGATGTCACGACCCGCGCGACGGTCGCGCCCGACCAGCGAGGCGAGGCGACGATCCTCTACAAGCAGGACGGCGTGGTGTGCGGCCTCGATGTCGTGGCAGAGGTCTTCGCACAGGTCTCGCCCGCCCTCGACGTGCGTCGTTCAATCTCCGAGGGCTCGTGGGTAGAGTCGGGGATGGTCGTGGCGACGGTCTCCGGTCCGCTCGGTCCGATGCTGTCGGGTGAACGAGTCGCGCTCAACTTGATGCAGCGGATGAGCGGCATCGCCACCCTCTCGCGGCAGTACGTGGAGGCCGCGGCGAAGGGCGGGCGCGCCCGCGTGGTGGACACGCGCAAGACGACGCCGGGGCTCCGTGCCCTCGAGCGGTACGCCGTCCGTGCCGGGGGGGCGCACAACCACCGGGACACGCTGCAGGACGGCGTGCTGATCAAGGACAACCACATCGAGGCGGCGGCGCAGCGCGGCGTCGCCATCCCGGAGTTGCTCGCCGCCGTGCGCGCCGAGGTGGCCCACACCCTCCGCCTCGAGATCGAGGTGACATCGCCGCAGATGGCCTTCGCTGCGCTCGAGGGCGGCGCGGACGTGATCCTCCTCGACAACATGACGCCGGAGATGATGGCCGCGATCGTCGCGGACGCCCGGAAGGAACCTGCGTACGCCCGAGTGCTCTTCGAGGCTTCAGGTGGCATCACGCTGGACACGATCGCTCGCGTTGCGGCGACCGGCGTGGACCTGATCTCCTGCGGGGCGCTGACGCACTCCGCCCCCGCCCTGGACATCTCCCTCGACGTCCGCCCCGCGTAACGAGGGACGAGGACCAACGGTGGAGCAGATCATCATCATCAGCGGCCCGCCGGGCGCCGGTAAGACTAGCGTCGCTGAGGCCCTCTGCGAGCGCTTCGACCGGATGGTCCACGTCGAAGTCGACGACTTGCGGCACGCGGTGAAAGCGGGATACCGGCGGCCGTGGGAGACGGACCGCCAGGCGCTCGAGCAGCGAGTGCTCGCGGTCCGGAATGCCTGCGCCATCGCCCGTGAGTCGGTCGGTCTGCGCTATGCGGTGGTGCTCACTGATGTCGTCACAGCCGACGCGGTCCCGCACTACCGCGCGGCGCTCCAGGGCATTGACGCCACCACACACCTGGTCACGCTGCTGCCCACCCTCGATGTCGCATTAGGACGTGACGCGCGACGGCAACACTCGATCCACGCGCGCGTCCGCGTGCTGCATCCGGAACTCTCGCGCGACACCGCGAGCGGGGCGATCCCCGGCGCCGTCCTCGATACGTCAGGCGACATCGATGCGCGGGCCACCGCGGATCGGGTGCAGGACGCCGTCTCGCGTGGACTCGCTGTGCTGACGCTCGACTAAGCACGCAACTCACCCAACGCACAGCATCCCAGGGGATCCCTATGGCCAAGACTGACTTCCAACACGTCGACGACTACCTCGCCTCCCTCCCCGAGGAGGTGCGCTCCGCCCTCCAGAAGGCACGCGAGGCGATCCGCAAGGCCGTGCCGTCCGGGGAAGAGGTGATTTCCTACCAGATGCCTGCGTTCAAGGTCCCGGGTGCCACGGCGTTCCTGTACCTCGGCGGATGGAAGAAGCACTACTCGCTCTACCCGGCGACCGATGGCCTGGTCGCGAGGTTCGGGAAGGAGTTGGCAGGCATCGAGGTGGAGAAGGGGACGATTCGCTTCCCATACAACCAGCCCGTACCTGTGCGCCTGATCGCCGCCATCGCGAAGTATCGCGCGGCAGAAGAGGAAGCGGCTGCGTTCGAGAGAGCTGCGTCGAAGGCTGCTCGCAAGGCACCGGCCGCAAGGAAGGCGCGGGGGACGAATGCGTAGCGGACTGGGCGCGGCGGGTACACCGCGAGTCAACGCGTCCCTCGCCGCGTAGCGATCGCTGCACCCCGACCTCGCAGAGCACGCCACGGTCGAACCGTCCTCGCTGCCGCGCTCGACACCGCGGGCGACCTCCATGCTCCTGAGAATTCGAGGGTTGAGTTGAGCGCGTAGGATCGCGCCGAAACTCGCTGGGGGATGCACCATGGAACGTTCACAAGCCGTTGAGGACGCTGTCCGCGAGATATTCAGGCGCATTTCTCTGCCGCGCGATGCCGCCCCGACTGACATTCTGACACCCGAATCGGCGATGTTTGGGACCGACCCGGGCGAGTACTACTCAGGGCTTGAAGCCATGCTCGCAAGCCTCGAGGAGCAGGCCCAGACCATGCCTCCCGGGTTTGGTCCTGAGGCGGGCGACCCAATCGGACATCGAAGCGGCGAAATCGGCTGGTTTACCGACCGGGCGGCAGCGTTCGTCGTCCCCGGCATGGGTCGCCTCCCAGTGCGCGTCAGCGGCGTCCTCGCGGAGCGGGATGGGCACTGGAAGTTGTTGCAGCTGCACTTCTCCCTCGGCGTCCCGAACGAGGAAGCAATGGCGATGATTGTGTCCGGATAGCGACTCGCTCACACCGACATCTGTCCAGAGTGAGCCTCCCCACCTTCGACCGTGTCAGGCTGCCGCCGGTCACAACTCCAGCAGGATGGTGACCGGCCCGTCGTTCACCGAGTCCACCAGCATGTGCGCCCCGAAGCGGCCGCCTTCCACGCGCAGGCCTCTGGCCCGCAGCGCCTCCATGCAGCGCTCGACCAGCGGGGCGGCTACCTCGGGCGGAGCGGCATCGACGAACGAAGGGCGGCGGCCCTTCCGGACGTCGGCGTAGAGCGTGAACTGGGAGACGACGAGGACGGCGCCACCGGCTTCGATGACTGAGCGGTCCATCCGGCCGTCGGAGCCCTCGAAGATGCGCATCTCGCTGACCTTGCGGGCGAACCAGTCCACCTCGGCCTCGCCGTCGGCGGGGGCGATGCCGAGATAGACCAGGAGCCCGCCATCGATGCGGCCCGTGAGGGTGCCGTCTACGGTCACGGACGCGCGCAGGACGCGCTGTAGGACGGCACGCAAGAGAGGCCTCGGGGGCGGCTATTCGTCCTTGATCTTGGCGGGGGGCTCCGGCTTCTCGACCTTGGCCTTCCGCTTGGCGGCAGTCTCAGAAACGGTCGCAGCGACCTCGTCGACGCCCGAGTTGAAGGACTTCACCTCGGGCTCGGAGTCGCCAGAAGCCTGCTGCGAGGCGATGCGTTGGTCGCCTCGATTCGCGGTCTTGTAGAAACCACCGCCCTTGAAGACGAGTGGGGGTGCGAACAGCACCCGAAGCGCCGGCTTTCCGCACTTCGTGCAGGGCTGCTCGGCGGGCGAGCCGAAGGGCTGCTGCATCTCGTACTGGTGCCCCGCGGAGCACTTGTACTCATACGTTGGCATAGGACCTCCCCGAACCCCAACAGTCCGAGTCTAGGCACGCCCTTGCCGCCCAGCAATCACGCAGCGGCATCAGGCTCCTCCGTGCGGGGGTGTGCTCGAAGTTGTGCGGCCGAAGGGGCGCATTCGGTTTCACGTGAAACATCTGTTCTGATTCAGAAGACCCGGCGCTCATGGCGCCCCAGTGATCGGTGCCCCATACTGCGAAGTCGATACGAGAACAGGTTTGGCCACCGTCTGCCCGGGCATCCAGCACGGGTAAATCTACACGGAGGTCGCACGAGAAAGAGAGGCAGCCATGGCTGCAGGCGTGAGCATGCGACAGATGCTGGAGGCCGGAGTCCATTTCGGCCACCAGACCCGACGGTGGAACCCCCACATGGGGCGTTTCATCTTCACCGCCCGTAACGGCATCCACATCCTGGACCTCGCCCTCACGGTGAAGCACCTCGACGCCGCCGTGACCAAGGTGCAAGAGGTGGTCTCCGCCGGGGACCAGGTCCTCTTCGTCGGCACGAAGAAGCAGGCTCGCGGCATCATTGCTGCCGAGGCCTCGCGCGCCGGTCAGCCGTTCGTCACCAGCCGCTGGCTGGGCGGCACGCTGACGAACTTCGTCACGGTGAGCCGGCGGATTGAGTACTTCAAGAGCCTCGAAGCCCGGATCACGGCTGGCGAGGAAGTCCTCGACGCCGAGGGCCTCACGAAGCGCGAGCAGATGATGCTGGCGAAGGACTACGAGCGCCTGGAGCGCGCCTTTGGCGGTCTCCGCAACATGACACGCCTCCCCGGCGCCCTCTTCGTCGTCGACCCGACAATGGAGTCGAACGCCGTGCAGGAAGCCCGTCGCGCCGGCGTCCCGATCATCGCGATGTGCGACACGAATGCGGACCCCGACCACGTGGACTTCCCCATCCCGTCGAACGACGACGCCATCCGCGCGATCCAGTTGATGACTGCCCGCATCGCGGACGCCGTCCTCGAGGGCGTCGCCGTCGGCGAAGTTGAGCAGCAGTACCAGGCCGCACGGGAGTAACCCGGCCGGCCGTTGACCATGAGGTGTGCGTCCACCGCACACCGATGCGCCCGGACTCGCTCCGGGCCAGCCCGAGGAGCATGACTGTGGCTATCAGCACCGAGGACGTGAAGCGGCTCCGCGAGGAGACCAGCGCAGGCGTGATGGACGCCAAGAAGGCGCTTGAGGAGGCGGGCGGCAACTTCGACAAGGCGAAGGAGCTGCTCCGTGAGCGCGGCGTGGCTGCTGCGGCGAAGCGTTCCGAGCGCGCGACCGGTCAGGGGGTGGTGGAGGCGTACATCCACGGCCAGGGCCGCATTGGAGCCATCGTCGAACTGCAGTGCGAGACTGACTTCGTTGCGCGCACGGACGCGTTCAAGACCCTCGCACGCGACGTCGCGATGCAGGTCGCCGCGATGAACCCGCTGGCCCTCACCCCGGAGGAGGTCCCCGCGGACGCTCCAGGGATGAAGGAAGAGAACGCGCTGCTGACCCAGGCGTTCATCAAGGACGGTAAGAAGTCGATCGCCGACCTCGTGCAGGACGTCATCTCGACCACCGGGGAGAACGTGCGCATCGCCCGCTTCTCTCGATTCGAGATCGGCGGCAAGTAGCCGCCTCGCTCGGCCGCCGAGGGCGGGCATCCCGCGGACTTGCGGTACGCTCGCCCTCGCAGCCAACCGATGCAGTCTGGGAGGTCGTGCGATGACCGACGAGATCCTCCTTGAGGCCGAAGGCAAGATGGAAGGCGCCGTGAACGCCTTCCAGCGCGACCTCACTGGCGTGCGCACCGGCCGCGCCTCGACGGCGCTGGTCGAGGGACTGATGGTGGATGTGTACGGGTCAAGGATGGCGCTCATCCAGCTGGCGAACCTCGCCACGCCCGAAGCGCAGTTGATCAGCATCACTCCCTTCGACAAGTCGACCGTCGACCCGATCATCAAGGCGATCCAGCAGAGTGACATTGGCATCACGCCGAACAGCGACGGCCGCGTTATCCGTCTCCCGATCCCGCCGCTCACCGAGCAGCGGCGGAAGGAGATGACCAAGCAGGTCCACACGAAGACCGAGGAAGCCCGGGTCTCCGTCAGAAACATCCGCCGCCACGCCAACGACGAGGTGAAGAAGGCCTTGAAAGAGGGTGAGATCTCCGAGAACGAGAGCGACAACGCCTCACAGGAGATCGATCGCCTGACGCAGCAGTACATCGAGAAGATCGAGGTGATGGCGAAGGAGAAGGAGCGCGAGCTCCTGTCGGTGTAGCCAGTGCTGCGTCAGCGTCTGCTGGTCGCAGCGGTCGGGCTCCCGCTCCTCGCCCTCCTCCTCGCCGCGCCTGAGCCGGCCTTTGCCGCGGCCGTCACGCTGATCCTCGCCGCGGCCGCCTTCGAGATGGCGCGCGCCGCCAGCCCAGGGTCCTCCCCCGCGTACGCGATGTCCGCCGCCGCCGCCGTGGCGCTCTTTGCCGCCGCCGCCCGCGCCGTGCCGGGCTTTCCGATACTCCCCTTCATCGCGATGGCCGTCGTCACCCTCGGGCTGCTGCTCCATCCTCGGGGCCGGATCGGGGTGACTGACGGTGGGTGGTGGCTGGGGACCACGCTCTATGTCGCCCTGGGCGCGCACGTGATCCTGCTCCGCGGCATCGAGGACGGTCGTGCGTGGTGCATCGTCCTCCTGGCCACCACGTTCGCGACGGATACTGGCGCATACGCCGTCGGACGGATCGTTGGGCGCCATGCCCTGTGGCCGGCGGTCTCCCCGAAGAAGACCTGGGAGGGCGGCCTCGGCGGCCTCGTCTTCGGCGCGATCGGCTTCGTCGTCGCGGTGCTTCTGCTGGGATTGGAACTGGAGGCGGGGGGCATGCCGCTCGCGGCGATGCTGTTACCGGTGGCCGCGATCGCGGGTGACCTCCTGGAGTCAGCGCTCAAACGACAACTGGGTGTGAAGGACATGTCCGAGTGGCTTCCCGGACACGGCGGCCTGCTCGATCGACTGGACTCCGTGCTCGTCGTGAGCGTGTGCCTATACTGGTTTGTACGATGGCTGTAGCCCACCACCACGGCGCAGACGCCTCGGACGCGAGCACAGGCACTTCATGATCCGACTTGCGATCCTCGGCTCGACTGGCTCCGTGGGCCAGCAGGCGCTCGATGTGGTGCGTTCGCTGCCGGATGCCTTCCGCGTCGTCGGGCTCGCGGCCGGAGGCAACGCCGGCCTGCTGGCGACCCAGGCACGGGAGTTTGCACCGCTCAGCCTCTCCGCCCGGCCCGGCCGTGACGCCGATGCGCTGCGCGCGGAAGGCCGAGCCGAGTGGCAGTCGCTGGAAGCAATGGCCACACGCGATGACGTGGACCTGGTCCTGGTGGCCTCGAGCGGCCTCGCTGCATTGCCCGCGACGATCGCAGCGCTGCGCGCGGGGAAACGTGTCGCGATCGCGAACAAGGAAACGCTGGTCGTGGGCGGGCCCGCGGTGCGCGCCGCCCTCGAAGCGGGCCGCGCGGTCGGCGCAGAATTGCGTCCGGTGGACTCTGAGCACTCGGCGATCTGGCAGTGCCTCTGGGGCGAGGCTCCGGAGAGCGTCGAACGGCTGACGCTGACCGCGTCGGGCGGCGCGTTCCGTGACTTCGATCCAGCTGCCCTCGACGCCGTCACGGCGGCGCAGGCGCTCGCCCACCCGACTTGGAAGATGGGGCCGAAGATCACGATCGACAGCGCCACGCTGTTCAACAAGGGCCTCGAGGCGATCGAGGCGCGCTGGCTCTTCGACATCCCGCTCGACCGCGTGGAAATCCTGCAGCACCGTGAAAGCGTGGTGCACAGCATGGTGACGTTCCGCGACGGCTCGGTGAAGGCACAATTGGGAGAGCCGGACATGCGGCTTCCGATCCAGGTCGCGCTCACCTACCCGGAGCGTGGGGCGGCCCAGCCTGCCCCTGCACTCGACCTCGCACGTCGCGGATCGCTCACGTTTGGGACGGTGGACGGCGAGCGGTTCCCGGCGCTCGGCGTCGCCATCGAGGCCGGCCGGCGAGAAGACACGAGTGCTGCCGCGGTCGCCGGTGCGGACGAGTCCGCGGTCGCCCACTTCTTGGCGGGCCGCATCCGTTTCACGGAGATCGCGCGGCTGCTGCGCGAAGCACTCGATGCCCATGAGCCGCGTCGGGCTGCGGACATCGTTGGCTTGCTCGCGGCCGAGGCATGGGGCCGTCGGTTCGTCGATGAGCGCGTGGCGGCGGGGGTGCGCTGATGCGCGACGAGTGGCGCGATGAGCAGAAGCCCGAGCCGGCTGCCAAGCCGGACTCAGCCGGCGGGGCGGGCCGGCCTCCGGTCCGTTCACTGCTGACGGCAGCGCTCGTCCTTGCGGGGATCGCGATCGGCTTCGTCATGGCGCGCAGCGCGATGACGAGCGCGGTGCTGTTCATCGCGATCATGCTCGGCGTCGTGATGGTGCACGAACTCGGGCACTTCCTGACAGCCAAGGCGTTCGGTGTGCGCGTGCACGAATTCGCCTTCGGCTTCCCGCCCCGCATCTTCGCGAAGCGGATCGGAGAGACCGAGTACGCCGTGAACTGGCTCCCTCTTGGCGGGTACGTCCGCCTCGAAGGCGAGGAGAACGCCGCCAGCCCACGGTCGCTCGCCGCCAAGCCGCGCTGGCAGCGGCTGATCATCCTCACTTCCGGCGCGCTCGTGAATCTGATCCTCCCGGTAGTGCTGCTTTCGGCGGCGCTGATGATCCCGCACCAGGAGGACGAGGGGCACGCGGTCATCACCGCGGTGGCGCCCGACACTCCTGCCGCGGCCGCCGGGCTGCGTGAGGGTGACGTGATCCTGCGCGTCGGCTCACACGAGGCGAAGAACCTCGCTGCCGCCAGCCGCCTCGTACGCATCTACCAGGGCAAGACGGTGGATGTCACCGTGCGCCGCGAGGGCGTGCCGGTCACCGTCCCCGTGTACGCGCGCTGGACCCCGCCCGAGGGCCAGGGCCCGACCGGGATCTCGATTGCGCCGGAGTCTGTGAACCCGCTCGACGGGCGTCCATACACAGTCACGGTCTCCGAGCCACCCTGGCGGGCCATCCCGCAGGGCACGGTGATGACGTGGCACACGCTGATCCTGGCCCGCAACGAGATCGTCGGCTGGGTGAAGGGGACGGCAAGCCCGCAGTTCCAGGGTCCGGTCGGCATCGCGCAGACCACGGGGGAGGTGGCCCGCTCCTCGGAGACCCGGGCCGGGGCGATCTCGCCGCTGCTGGAGCTGGCAGCGCTGCTTTCGATCAACCTCGGCATCCTCAACCTGTTGCCCCTGCCAATGCTGGACGGCGGCCGTGTGTTGTTCGTCCTCATCGAATACGCCCGGGGGGGACGGAAGGTCCGGCCGGAGCGGGAAGCGATGGTCCACCTGGTAGGCATGGCCGCGTTCCTGGTGCTGGCTGCCGTGGTGACGTTCGCGGACATCTCACGCATCGTCGACGGAGGATGACATGGGA
>CAZVNJ010000050.1:0-15697 GCA_964628985.1 uncultured Dehalococcoides sp. | reverse complement strand
CGCCCGCAGGACCACGGCTACGGCCGTGACCGGACGGAGAAGGAATACGCCGTCCACGACACAAAGCAGGCACTCGTCGAGGCGAAGCGTGAGGGCATCACGCCGTTCCTGATCACCGTCGACAAGGAAGGCCACGACTACCTGAAGCAGATGTGTGACGACATCGGCTACGAGGTCGTCGACGACATCGAGTCACTGCCGCGCCGATTGCCAACGCTGTACCGCCACCTGGCGGCGGACTGACGCGCCAGCCGAGCCTCGGAGCGAGGACAAACAGAAGCCCCGCCGTCAGGCGGGGCTTCAGTGCGACGTGAAGTCGACTTCAATGCGCCATGCGCAGGCGCGAGTTGCGCGGGATCCGCGCGTGGACTCGAAAGTCCGGGGTGCCGAGTTGTGACTGCTTAGCGGTCAGGGTGCCGGTGGCCTTCGTCACCGGCGGCGACGTACTTCAATGGCGTGACCCTCCGTTAGACCGAGGTGTGCCGCGTCTTCCCCAGGATGCGCCAGTCCGTGGTCTTGCTCATCGCGACCTCCGTCCGTTGCTTCCTGACAGCCGACGCGGCTCGGACGCGTACGACTGTCTCCTGCTTCCGTGTCCCACCCTACATCGTCGGCAACTTCGTGAGAGTGCGCGCAAGCACTGGTTTCGGCGTGACCTTCGTACTCAACGGGAGGTGACCCGCTGCCAGGAGACCCGATGACCGTCATCGAGTGCTTCGGCGTAGCCAGACTCCGCCAGGAGGTCCAGATGGCCGATCGTCTCTGTCAGTGCCTGGCCGATGCGGGTGTCCGGCAGTCGCGGGAAGACCGCACGTGCGATCTCAAAGGCGGTCGCTCTCTGCGCGCGCGTGAGGGCATCACGCACTCGGGCGCCCCGACGCGCGTGATGCGTCGTGAACTGCGCGAAGAGCCGCTCGGGGCGATCCACGACCCCCCCATGCCCCGGCAGGACGCGCGTGATCGGTAGCGCACGCAGCGCGACGACCGACGCGAGGAACGGTGGTAACGAAGGCCATCGTGCGGTGTCCCCTGCGAGGGCGCGCGGAAAGTGCAGGCCCGGCGTCGGGATCGTGGTCGGCAGCAGCGTGTCGCCTGAACAGAGGTCGATGCCCGGTACGCCCTCGATCGCTGCCACCTGGTTCCCCGGCGTATGCCCAGGCGCCGCAATCAGGCGGAGCGACCGGCCGTCCGCCAGCGCCCATGGCATGCATTCTTCCGCGGGATCGATGGAGTCGAGCGGGCAGGACTCCCAGCGCTGCTGCGCCGTCCGCGTGCCCAGGAGCGCTGCGGCGACGTCCGCCGGCATCCCCTGGCGGACGAACTCTGCGGCACGTGCCTCCCGCTGCGCGCGCAAGCCATCGAGGCCGGCCGCCAGCGCCACGCTCGCCGCCTGGGTGGCCACGATGCGCGCGCCCTCCCGTGCCCATTGAGCGGCCAGCCCGGCGTGGTCAATGTGCTCATGCGTCACCACCACGACGCGGATGTCGCTTGGCGCGTACCCGAGCGCCCTTGCCTGCGCCGCTATCTCGTCCCATGCCGCGACGTCCCCGTCCGGCTCCCAGCCCGCATCGACAAGCAGGACGCCCCCATCAGCCAGGTGAAACGGCCACAGGTTGTTGTCAGCAACGCGGATCGGGACGGGGGTCAGGGTCATGCGGAGCGTCGCCCATCCAGCGCGAGAGCGGCTGGATCGTAGCGCACGGGATTCGGAGGGAACGTTTGCACTGCGTCCTCCGGACTCACGCGACTACCATCCGCGGCGGACTCCGCTCGGACGGAGCAACGGTCAGCCGGGACGTAGCCCTCCATCGGGGGAACCTCGGCTGGCTGCAGGGAAGGATTGGGCCGGATGGACGTAGGGGCAGGGCTGACGAACGACCTCAAGACGGCCGGGGAGCGAGCGCGCCAGCTCGAGGCCCTGGGGTACGACATCGCCAGTACTGGCGAGACGCAGCACGACCCGTTCCTCCCGCTGCTGCTCGGCATGGAGCACACGGAGCGGATGCACTTCAGTTCGCTCGCCATCGCCTTCCCGCGTTCGCCGTATGTGACGGCGAATATGGCCTGGGACATGCAGAAGTTCTCGGGCGGGCGATTCGTGCTCGGCCTCGGGACCCAAGTGAAGGGCCACAACGAGCGCCGCTTCAGCGTGCCGTGGGTGGCCCCGGGCCCGCACATGCGCGACTACGTGAACATGGTCCGTGCGGTGTGGGACTCGTGGCAGAACGGCACCAAGCCGAACTTCGAGAGCGAGAACTACCAGTACAAGTTGACGAGCCCGTTCTTTAACCCGGGCCCGATCGAGCACCCGAAGATCCCGATCGTGATCGCTGCGGTGAACCCGTTCAACGCTCGGCTGGCGGGCGAGGTCTGCGACGGCATCGCGATCCACGGCTTCAGCACCTTCAAGTACATCAAGGAGGTCCTGATCCCCGCGGTGCACGAGGGCGCCCGACGCGCAGGCAAAGAGCCGAAGGATCTCCAGATCCGGGGCGGCGGCTTCATTGTGACGGGACGAAACGAGCAGGAGGTCGCGGCCGCCAAGGAGCGGTCGCGCCGCCAGATCTCCTTCTACGCCTCCACCCGCTCCTACGGCCGCGTGATGGCGACTCACGGCTGGGACGACGAGGCGGCGAAGCTGCACCGCCTCTCCGTCGAGGGCAAGTGGGACGATATGGTCGGCATTATCACCGACGACATGATGGAAGAGTTCTGCGTGATCGGTACGTGGGACGAGTTGCCCGCGAAGATGCGCGAGAAGTACGCCGGCGTGAACACCCAGATCTCCTTCGCGGCAGGGGACCCGAAGAACCCCGACGAGGAAGCCCAGATCCGCGAGATCATCCAGGAGTTGAAGAAGATCCCGTCGGTCGGCGAGGTCTAGCAGCCTGCTAGCGTGACGAGATGAGGGGCCGCGCTTCAAGCGCGGCCCTCTTGATCCGGAGCAGGGCGCGGCTACTTCGGCCCATCCAGCAACCCGCTCGGCCGGACGGGCACTCTCGAGGCGTAGGTCGTGCCGAGGGCGCGCACCGCGCGGAGTGTGGCTAGGTCGGCGCGTGGCGAGACGATGATCTCGTCCAGCAGGTCCGAGATGTCGACCCGGACGCCGAGGCCCGCGCGCTTCTGCTTCTGCGGTTGGGTGACGTAGAGGCGCACCTCATGCTCGTGCGCCAGGGCCGGACGGCTGTACAGCAGGGCACCGTCGAGGTCGGTGCGGTCGACAGTGCCCCCGGTGAGCGTGAAGTCGCGGTAGGCCACCTTGGCGGCGATGACCTCTGTGTCGCTGTCCTTCAATGCGTATTGCATGCGGTCGAGCGTGGTCTTCAGGACGACGAACGAGCCACGGCTGGCGTACCTGTCCCACATCGTCATCGACTCCGTCGAATGTTGGTGCCAGTTGGAGACGTAGGCCGTGTCCACTACCTCGGCCGGTGCGCGAGAGTCGAGGCCATCCAGCAACGCGAGGCGGCTGAAGTAGATCTCCTTGTCGGAGAGCATCAGCGCGAAGCGGGTTACGTCCAGGTACCGCCAGAGCGGGACGTCTGGCGAAGGCCGATGGAAGCCGTCGCGCGTGGCCAGTCCCACTTACGCGCTACCCGCCCTCGGCGGCTCGCGCCATCAAGTAGTTGCGTACGAGCGTGAGCGCGTTTAGCACCGCGCGCTTCTTCGCCGCGTCGCGGCCCTGGTAGTAGCGCGTCAGCGAGTACTCCGTGCGCTCGCCGTCCGTGAGCGCGATGTGCATGGTGCCGGGCGGCTGGCCCTCGAGTTCGGTCCCGCCCGCGATCCCCGTGATGCCGAGGCCCAGTGAGGCCCCGAGGCGGACGCGGGCCGCGGCGGCCATAGCCTCGGCTGTCTCACGCGAGATGACGCCGTGCTGGGCGGGCACCTCGGCAGGGACACCGTTGGCGATCTTCGCCTCGGTCGCGTAGGTCACCAGCGAGCCCTTGAAATAGTCCGAGGCGCCGTCGATGTCAGTGATGGCGCTGGCGATGGCGCCGCCGGTCGCACTCTCCATGAGCGCGATAGTGAGGCCCTGGTCGCGCAGCATGTTTCCGACGGCAGCGGCGAGGGACTCGTCGTCGACACCCCAGATGGCGTGGCCGAGGATGGCGCGCGCCTGCGCTTCCACGGGGCGGATGAGGTGCCAGGCCTCCTCGCGCGTGGGGGCCTTCGCTGCGATGCGCGCGTGGACGCCGTCGCCTCGATGGTAGATGCCGATGCTGGGGTTAGTGCCTTTCAGCAGCGGCGACAGCATCTCGTCGACCGTGCTCTCGCCGAGGCCCGTGGTCTTGAGCGTGCGGCTGACCAGGATCGAGTCTGCCCGACGCTCGAGTTCTGGGGCCACCTCGTGCTCCCACATGCGGTTCATCTCGGCCGGTGGTCCCGGCATGACGACGATCACCTTGGCGTCGCGCTCGACCCACCAGCCAGGGGCCGTACCGCGAGGGTTGGGGAGGGCGCGGGCGGAGGGGATCAGCATCGCCTGCTTGATGTTGCGCTCCGGCATGCGACGCCCGCTCGCCTCCATGCGCGCGCGGAGGATGCGCTCCTGTTCGGGGTCCACCGTGAGCGTCTCGCCCAGCATCTCGCCGATGATCTCGCGGGTGATGTCGTCCTCGGTGGGCCCGAGGCCGCCGGTGACGAAGATGTAGTCCGAGCGCCCCCAGGCGCGCTCGAAGAGTTCGCGCATGCGTGTGGGGTTGTCACCTGTCTGGGAGACATAGAGGAGGTCGACGCCGTACTGCGGCAGTTGGCCCGCGATGAACGCTGCGTTCGTGTCGGTGATCTCACCGAACATGATCTCGGTGCCGATGCTCAGGACTTCCGCGCGCATCCCCGCCCCCTCGCCTGCCCGGTCGCCCTCGCGTGGCCGCCGTGCCCGCGAGGATACTGCGGACGCTGCGCCCGGGTCCGTCAGTCCGAGCTGGGGGCCGGAGGCGAGGCTGCGGGCCCGCCGTGCGAATGCGTCCCGCCCCCGGTGTGGCTGTGGCCAAAGTGGCTCCAGCGTTTCGCGGTAGGGGACTCGATCGTGGGCGCGCTCGCCGGATCCACGGCCTGACCGCTGACGTTCGGCGCCGTCATCAGGCGCTTTCCCTCGATGCCGTCCGCCGGGCAGTACGCGGGGGCGGCCCGGTCTGCGAGGCGGCGAGAGACCTCGAACTCCGCCTGGCAGGCCGGACAGCGATAGGCGTAGATCGGCATGGTGCCCGGTCCGCATGCGGTTCGTCTTGCGAAGAGTCGCAATAGCCTCCATTGTAGGAGCCGCCGTTATCCCGGAGGCTGCCCGTGTCACGCATGTTGATCGTGGTCGAGAACACTGTGCCATTCGAGCGGATCCAGGACTGCCGCGAGCTGGCGACGTCATTCGCGACGTTCCTCGAGGAGCCGGTGGAGTTCGTGTTCGCACGCCCCGAGTCGCTGCTCGCGGCCCGGATGGGCGCTGAGCCGGCGCCTTCGGACCCACCAATCGAGGTGCTGGCACCCGCCCCGCCGTCGGGCGCCACGATGTCCTCCGCGGACTTTGTCTACCAGCCGGACGGCCGGCCGGACTGGCGCGCAATGTGGGAGGGCTTCTGCGAGCTCGCGCTCTACGGTGGCCCGCCGCACCGCGGCCCCGACTCTGCCCTCGAGGCCGCGCCGGCGGATGCGCCGGCGACCGAGGGCCTTGACGCCGTCGACGAGATCCGCCGGGGGATCTGGATGACGACTGGCCTCTACTCCGAGGAAGCGGACGAGCCGGGCTGGCTGAGCGTCACCTGCCGGTCACGCGCGATGGCGGCGTGGATGTGCGCGACGATCATCCTTGAGAACGTCGAAGCCAGGTTCGAGGAGGAGCGGCTGCTGGTGCCGGCCTCGCCTTCGTTCACCCTCAAAGACGAAGTGAAGTCCGTGATCACCGTGGTGGCGAAGACACACCACTACTGGACGGCACACGTGATCCAGCAGGCAGCGTCGACGCGGTAGAGCCTACTGCTTTGGCCGCAGGCTGCTGAGGTACTGGTGCACCCAGGTGGCCGCCCGCTTACCGTCGCGGATGGCGGTGACGACGAGGTCCGCGCCGTTCACCACGTCACCCCCGGCGAAGATGTAGGGGATGTTCGTCTGACCCGTGCGAGTGTCCACCTTCACGAGGCCCCAGCGGTCGGTCTCGATCGGCGCGTCCTCCGCAAACTCCTGGTCGGCGTTGTAGCCGATCGCGATCACGATGGCATCAGCGGGGATCGTGTACTCGGAGCCCTGCACGATCACCGGGCGGCGGCGCCCGGACTCGTCCGGCTCGGAGAGTTCCATCTTCACCAGCTCGACGGCGGCAGCCTCGCCTCGGTCGTTGCCCAGGAACTTCGTCGGCGTGGTGAGGTAGGAGAAGACGACGCCCTCCTCGCGGGCGTGGGTGCGCTCCTCGGCGCGACCCAGCATCTCGGCCTCGGTACGGCGGTAAACGCATGTGACGTGAGAGGCGCCAAGGCGAACGGCCGTGCGCACGCAGTCCATCGAGGTGTCTCCACCGCCGACGACGACGACGTGCTGGCCGACGTAGGGGCGCTCGCGCTTGTCCTCAGGCAGTTCTTCAGGCGACAGGTTGCCGCGCACGAGGAAGTCCGTCGCCTGGTAGACGTTGGCGAGTTCCTCGCCGGGGACCCGTAAGGCGTTGCCCACGCCAGCCCCCGTGCCGACGAAGATCACGTCGAACCCGTCGCGGTCGTGCAGCTCTTCGAGGCTGACGTCCTTCCCGATGCGCGTGTTCTGGACGAAGGTGATGCCCATGTCGCGCAGGGACTGGAGCTTCTCCTCCAGGATCTGCTTGCTCATCTTGAAGGCGGGGATGCCATAGCGGAGCACGCCACCCGCCTCCGGCCAGAGGTCATACACGGTGCAGTTGTGCCCGCGGATCTGCAGTTCCTCGGCCACCGTCAGGCCGGCAGGTCCGCTTCCGACGATGGCGACCTTCCGACCGGTGGAGGGGAGCCGCATCTGCACCGGGAAGCCGCCGGTCATCTTTCGCTGGTTGTCCGTGATGAACGACTCGAGGCGGCCGATCGCGACAGGCGGCTGCGCAGAGCCGTCCGGACGGATCGCGAAGCCGACGACGCAGGCGCCCTCGCAGAGCGACTCCTGCGGGCAGAGGCGCCCACACATCTCCGGCAGGGTGGAGGTCTCCCGGAACTTCGCGGCCGCGCCCAGGATGTCGCCGTCCTCCAGCCGCTTCAGGGCAGCAGGAATGTCGTTGTGGACGGGGCAGGCGTCCATGCAGGGCGCGGAAGGGCAGTCGATGCAACGCTGGGCCTCGACGATGGCGACCTCAAGGTTGAGCGAGAGGTAGGTCTCGTCGAAGTTCTTGACGCGCTCCTCGGGCTTCTGCTTTGGCACGGGGACGCGTGGGATCGCCAGACGGTCAAAGACGAGGTTGGTGGGGTTGTCCGACGTCACCGACTGCTCCTCGCTGCAGAAGCGAGGTTATCAGAACGGCGGGGTCATCTCGTTATTCCGGGTGTTGGCGCGCGGCAAGCGATTCCAGCGCTTCCTACTTGATCGCCTCGCGGAGGATCGCCACGCCCTCCCGCGCGCGAGCGAGGGCATGGTCGAGGTGCTCAGAGACGGTGGAGGCCTCCCGTCCGGCGATCCGGACGGGACGTTCCAGGAGAGCCGCCCGGGCTTCGATCGTGGAGGCTGCGCGCTCACCGGCCTCGGCGAGGTACTGGCGCAGTGGGGTGAGGCGGAGTTCCTGGGCGGCGAACATCGCCTGGCCACGCATGCGGCGGAGTGCGATCGCCTCCCGCGCCTCCTCTACGGCCTCGGAGGCAGTCTCGCCCGCTGAGGCGGCGGCCCGCTCAAAGATATGGGTGATGTCCCGGTCAAGGGCGGCCAGGTGTGCCAGTTCATGCCGGATGGTCCAACCGGCGCGCTCGGTGGCGCGTCCGAGCCGCGTCTCCGGGAGTTGCTCCGCGAGCCCCAGGACGAGGCCCCGGACCTCGCGCCACTCTCGTGCCAATGCTGCTGCCCGGCTCTCGTCGGTGCCCATGGGGTCCTCGATGTTCCGCTCGTTCGGTGTTGCGTCCGGGCCTACGGCCTCAGGTCCCGGCGTGGCCCGCGGTGCTGGCCGCATGCGTATTGTAGGCACGTTGTAGGCATCGCCATCGGCCGGGCGCGCCTCTGCTATTGTGCCGCGACCACCCCGACCGAGGAGGCTCCGATGACCGTAGCGCGAGACGGCGCGACTGCCGCCGCGACGATCCACCAGGCCGCCGAACGGCTCCGCGCGAGTGTCGGATCGGTCGTGGTCGGTGCCGAGCGGGCAGTGGACCTCGTCCTCGTCGCGCTGCTCGCGGGCGGCCACGTGCTGCTGGAGGACGTCCCGGGCACCGGCAAGACGCTGATGGCGCGCTCGTTCGCCGCCTCGATTGGCGGGACGTTCCGGCGCATCCAGTTCACCCCGGACCTCATGCCCGCCGATGTGGTGGGCCTCAACTACTACTCACAGGGCACTGGGCGCTTTGAGTTCCGCCCTGGCCCGATCGAGGCCAACATCGTGCTCGCCGACGAGATCAACCGGGCGACGCCCCGAACGCAGTCCGCCCTCCTCGAGGCGATGGAGGAGCGGACAGTGACGGTGGATGGGGAGACCCGCCGGCTTCCGGCACCCTTTGTCGTGCTGGCGACACAGAATCCCGTGGAACTCGAGGGCACGTTCCCGCTGCCCGAGGCACAACTCGACCGGTTCCTGGTGCGACTGAAGGTCGGTTACCCGACCGAAGACGACGAGGTGGCGATCATCCGTCGCTTCGAAGGAGTGTCTCCGCTCACCTCAGTGCAGCCCGTCGTCTCAGGCTCGGACCTCGTGATGCTCAGCGAGTCCCTCCCACGTGTCCACGTTGAGGATGCGGTGGCGGAGTATGCCGTGGCCATCGTCCGCGCTACCAGGTCGCACGGGGCCTTCGAACTCGGGGCGAGCCCTCGCGCGTCGCTGGCGCTCTTCCGGGCAGCGCGGGCGCGGGCGGCCATCGAGGGTCGCGACTACGTACGTCCGGATGACGTGAAGACGCTCGCGCAGCCGGTGCTGGCGCACCGGCTGTTGCTCTCGAGCAACACACGTCTGCGAGGGCGCACGGCGGACGACGTCCTCGACGAAATCCTGCGCGAGATCCCCGTACCGATCGCCGACCGAGCATAGGCTCGTCCGATGAAGGCGATCATTACGGAGTCGTGGCTGCTGGCCTCGGCCCTGCTCGGCCTGATCGGCTTCTCATCGGGTTCAGCCGCACTGGTCATCGTGGGCGCCCTCCTCTTCGGGACCGGGGCGCTGGCACGGCTGTGGAAGCGCGTCTGTCTGGAGCGGGTGGTCTACTCCCGGCACCTGGACGAGCATCGGCTGTTCGCGGGCGAGCGTGCCCAGTTGACCCTCACGTTGGAGAACCGGAAGCCCCTGCCGGTGCCCTGGATCGAGGTTCGCGAATCCCTTCCCCGCGGGATGCCTGTGACAGATGTCCGGACACATGCCGGCGGTGCTCCGGGCACACAGGTGCTGCAGCGCAGCGCGGCCCTCGGCATGCGAGACCGGCTCGACTGGCCGCTCGAACTCCGGGCGGTCCGCCGCGGCTACTTCCGCGTGGGACCCACACGCCTCCGGTCCGGCGATCTGTTTGGCTTCTTCGATCGGGAAGTCGAGGTCGGGCGGCCGGTAGACGGGATCATCGTCTACCCGCACGTCTACCCCCTGGGGGACCTGGGCTTCGATAGTGCGCGCCCGTTCGGCGAGCAGCGAGGCGGCTCGCGACTCTTCGAGGACCCCAGTCGCGTCGTGGGCGTGAGGGACTACCAACCCGGCGACCCGATGAAGCGGATCGATTGGCACGCCACCGCGCGCCTGGGCCGCATCCAATCGAGGCTGTACGAGCCAAGCCGCGCGCAGGCGCTCGTGATCGCCCTCAATATCCCGACCTTCGAGTACTCATGGCAGGGGTCAGATCCGGTACTCCTTGAGCGCGGAGTCTCCGTGGCGGCGTCGATCGCCCGCTGGGCCTCGGACGGTGGGTCGGCCATCGGGCTGATCGCGAACGGGTCGTTCCCGGACGCGGATCGCACGATTCACATTGGTGCCGGGCGGCGACCAGACCAGTTGAACCGCGTGCTGGAAGCGCTCGCCATGGTGACCGCGTTCACCACGGGTGAGATGGCGGACGCACTCGAAGACCCGTCTCACCCGATCCCGGCAGGCGCGACGATCGTCCTGGTGGCTGCGATCTTTCCCGCGGAGATCGGGGACACGCTCCGCCGCCTCCGCGGGCGTGGTCACCAGGTGCACATCGTCAAGACGAGTGGCCGTGCATGGGAGGCGGATACGATGCCGTTCCGCGTGATCGACGTGTCCGCGTCGGCGGAGGCGATCGAGTCAGAGGCAGTCGCGGCAGGCGTGATCGAGGCGCCCGAAGGCGTGGCCCCGTGAACGCCGCCAGCTCGTCTATGAGTGCGCTCGCCGGAAGGACCCGTCGGGCCTGGCGCACGGACCTCATGGACGCGCTCTTCATCGCGGTCGAGTCGATGGTCTGGTTCGCGCTGCTGCGCGTCATCACCACCGTTGCGGAACGCACCTTCCTGGACTCCATGGGGGACCGCGTGACCGCCGCACACACGGGAAGCGAGTTCGTCGACAGAGCGTCGGCAGATCGCGCCCTGGCAGTGATCGAGGCAGCCCGCCAGGCCTCCCACGGGCCGTCCTGGCCGGTGGTGGCGCTGGCCGCCTTCGGCGGCTTCTACCTGATCCGCGGCCTGACCCGCCTCGGGATTACCGGAGCGGTGGGCGCGCTTCTCCTGCTCTTCCTCACCGTGCTGGGGATGAACGTGATTGCGCACATCGCCATCGCGGGCGACCTGAAGATCTGGGACACAGCCCGCGTGGCCGGCTTCATCATGGAGCCTGACCAGTACTTCTCGGGGCGAGTGGGGATGGCGCAGTTCATCCGCGACCCCCGGCTGGAGGGACCGCACGGGGCAGCCATCTCGGTCACCATGCTGGGACTCACCATGGTGTGGTTCCGCTTCATCATCGCCGGCCGGAGCCTGATGACCGTGGAGCGGATCACCCGCTCCTTCAGCGTTGGGTTTGCGTTCGCCCTCGTCGCAATGGTCGGGGCGGCCCTCGGCGGCGTCAGCGGTGTGGCGCCGTGGGTAGTCCTGCAGTTCGTGGGAGGGGTCCTCGCGCTGGCGGTGGCGAACCACGTCAAGGCCGCAGGGCCCGTGGAGGGGCCGGTGCGTCCGGGGCCGTGGCTGGTCGCTGTCGGTGGCACCGTGGGCATGCTGGTGGTGATGGCGGGTCTCTTGAGCCTCGCGGCGCTGTTGAACGTGCAAGTCCTCCTGGCGGCGGTGGGCGGGATCGCGCTGCGTGCGGTCGAGATCGCCCTGATCATCGTCATCACCCCCGTCTACTGGGTCATGGACTTCCTGCTCCGCCTGCTGCTGCCAACCGGGATCGGAAACATGTTCGACAACCTCGCCCGCGTCGGCGCGAGTTTCGATGAGTTGCGTGAGCAACAATCTCAGGGTCGTGGCGGCTTGCCTCGTTGGATCACAAACGGGGCCAAGTTCCTCGCGGCCGCACTGGTCGCGTACACGCTCTACCGGATCGCACGCCTGCTGATGACGCGCCGATCGCAGCGCGAGGGGCCCGTCCTCGAGGTGCGCAGTGACGCGACCGGCGGTGGCGGCCTCGGCTCGTTTCTGCGGGACCTGCTCCCGCGCGGCCGCCGCCGGGATGGCGACGGCTGGGCGCGGAGCCACCCGGCGTACCTCCTGTGGCGTCGCGCCGAGCAGGACGGGGAGGAGCGCGGGTTCGCCCGTCTGCCCGGTGAGACCGCCGTCGAGTTCGCCGGCCGGGCCGAGCATGCGATGTCCGCGCCATTCCCCGCGGCAGCCGGCGTGTTCGACGCTCTGCGGTACGGCCGCCATCAGCCCGCGATGGACTCGCTGGTCGAAATCGATCGTGCCCTCTCCAAGTGGGAGATCGAGACGCCCGCCACTCCGGAGCTGCGGGAACGCCTCGCTGGCGCGCAACCCCTCCCCGAGGCGCGTGACTTCGCGTTGCGCATCGAGGCCGCCAAGCGGATCGCGAAGGGCCGCCCAGCACCCGGCGAGGAGCGCCCGGACCGACCACCCGACATGCCGATCTAGCCCGCGCTCCCCTGGATCGGGCTCAACACCGGCCGCCCCGAATGCATCCCCAGTGCTCCCGCCACGGTGAATCGGTCCAGGCTCGCGCACAGGGCGACGTCATCCGCGAATCCGAGGGCCACCAAGCGCTGCCCGTGCTCTGTGGCAGCGAGGCCGGCAGCGAGGTCGGTTCTTGCCTGCTCGAACCGTTCAAGGGCGAACAGCGCTTCTGTCCCGGCAGAGGCCCCCGCGCGGACCAGGCGTTCGACGAAGAGCCCTGCGGCGAGGGTGTCGTCCTCGGCGGGTTCGCGTCGCAGGCCCGAGCAGACGATCAAGACATCGCGGCCCGCGTCGATCGCTGCTCGGACGACCGCACTCACATGAAGAGGCGCGGCCGTCATGGCGAGAGGGGCCTGGGCGCAGGCGAGCAGGGCGGGCGTCCCGTTGGTCGTCGCCACTACGGCCGCGTCTGGCACACGGTCGAGGCGGGAGAACGTGCCAGGCGAGTTGCCGAAGTCGAAGCCCTCGGGAGGGAGGGCGTCGCGCTCGCCACAGAGCGCCGCTGCGACGCCCTCGATGGCCAGTTGTGCGCGGAGCGCCAGTCCCTCCTCGACCGTGGCCGCCGGGTAGATCGCCTGAGTGCCTCGCCCCAGGAGGACGGCAATGACCGAGGTGGCGCGGAGCACATCGATGACGAGACAGGTGCGGCCGTCCGGCTCCGCGAAGCGTGGGGCGAGTGCGACATCGACACGTCGGAGCGGCATCGGCGCATCGTAGGTGCGACGGCAGGTTGCCGCGTCGTATGCCGGGCCGTAGCCTGAAGGTATTCGCGGGGTGCCGCGGAGGGTGCATGGACGTCAGGGCCGGGATTTTCGACTCCGGAGTCGGCGGCCTGACGGTCGCGGAGGCGCTCCATCGCCTCGCCCCGGCGCTCCCCATCTCCTACCTCGCTGACACCGCCTTCTTCCCATACGGCAACCGCTCCGCCGAGGAGGTCGCCGACCGTGCAGTGATCCTCGCACGGACGCTGATCGAGGGCGGGGCGACCGTCATCGTCGTCGCGTGCAACACCGCCTCGTCAGCCGCGCTGGAGCGACTGCGCTCGGAGTTTTCCGTCCCCGTCGTCGGGATGGAGCCACCGGTGAAGCCCGCCGTGGAGCGCAGTAGGAGCCGGACGGTGGCCGTGCTGGCCACGACAGGCACCATCAGCGGCGCCCGCCTCGCGCGCCTGACCGAGCGGCATAGTGGGGACGCCTCCGTCCTGACCCTCGCCATGCCCGGCCTGGCCGACCTCGTGGAGGCTGGCGAGACCTCGAGCGAGCGGGTGCGCACGATGCTCGCCGACGCGCTGAGGGAACCCGTGGCCCGCGGTGTAGACGAGGTGGCGCTGGGCTGCACCCACTACGGCTTCTTGCGCCCGACCCTCGCCTCGCTGCTCCCTGAGGGCGTGGAGGTACTCGATGCTGCGGAACCCGTCGCACGGCGTGTCCTTGCTGTGATGGCTGAGGCGGGACAGGCCGTGCCGGCCGGGGCTGCGCAGAAGGTGCTCTGTTACGCTACGGGCGACGCCGACGCATTCGAGGCCACCATTGGTCGCCTGCGGACGGACGGCGCAGCGCTGCCTCCCCTGCGCGTCCTTCGACCAGTCGCCTGACCACCTGACGAGGAGCACCGCTGTGCCGCGAGTCGAGACGCAGACCACCTTCCGGACGCGCTTCGAGGCTGCGGCTGAGCGAAACAACTCCCTCCTCTGCGTCGGCCTCGACCCCGACCCGGCGAAGGTCCCGAGTGGGGTGTCGCTCCGCGACTTCCTGATGGGCCTCGTCGAGGCGACCAGCGACGTCGTCTCCTGCTACAAACCAAACATCGCGTTCTTTGAGCCGTACCTCGGCGAGGGCATCGAGCTGCTCCGTGACCTGATCGCCGCGGTTCCGCGTGACGTGCCGGTCCTGCTGGATGCCAAGCGCGGCGACATTGGCCACACGTCCGAGGCCTACGCGCGCGCCGTCTTTGAGTCTCTGGGCGCCCATGCCGTGACAGTGAATCCGTACCTTGGCCGGGACGCGGTGGAGCCGTTCCTCGGATTCGCGGACCGGCACTCCTTCCTGCTCTGCCGTACCTCCAACCCCGGCGCGGCCGATGTACAGGACCTGGAGGTGGAAGGTCACCCGCTCTACGAGCGCATCGCCTACCTGGCGAACGAGTGGAACACCCGCGGGAATGTCGGCCTGGTCGTCGGCGCGACCTACCCTCGGGAAGCGGCGCGGATCCGCGAGATTTGCCCGGATCTGCTGTTCCTCATGCCGGGCGTCGGGGCGCAGGAGGGTGACCTGGAAGCGGCGGTCCGGGCCGGGATGGACGCCTCTGGCGGCGGGATCCTCGTCAATGCCTCGCGAGGCGTCATGTACGCCGGCGGAGACTCCCCACGGTGGGCAGACGCCTCTCGCGAGGCTGCCATGCGTCTGCGCGACCAGATCAACACCGCGCGAGCGCGGTGACCCCCAGTGTCCGGGATCGACCTGCTCGACCTGCGGATGGGCGATGTGCTCCGGCTGAGGAAGGCGCATCCCTGTGGCAGTCATGAATGGGAGATTGTCCGCCTGGGTGGCGATGTCGGCCTGCGGTGTCGTGGCTGCGCGCACCGCATCATCATGGATCGACCGACCCTCCGCCGGCGGGCTATGACGTTCGTGGAGCGTGGAGCCCCCCTCGACCCGGCGGTCGAGCAGGCGCTGTATGGCACCCCGCCCGTCCCAAACGATCGGAATCCGCAGCAGGCGGAGTGAGCGCCCGAGGGCGCGGTACACTCGTGAGAGGACACGGAGGCGCGCGGTGCGGGAACTGATCATCGATTCGATCCGCGTCGGCCTTCGGCACTACCGGCGGGTCGTGGTGCTCCGTGAGAAGGAAGCCGAGCGCTACCTCACCATTTGGGTAGGCGCTGACGTGGCGGACGCCATCGCCTTCCGCCTTCAGGATGTTTCCGTCCCCCGACCGCAGAGCCACGACCTGATGCTGAACCTGGTGCAGGAACTCGGCGGGGCCGTTCAGGCCGTGATCGTGAACGACCTCAAGGACGACACGTTCTACGCGACCATCCAAATCCAGAAGGACGGGCAAGTGCTGGAAATCGATTCTCGTCCCTCGGACGCGATCGCGATTGCGGTGCGGGCGAGCGTCCCCATCTACGCGGTGGACGATGTCCTGGAGCGTGCTGGGATCTTGCTGGACGAAGATGGCGAAGAGGTATCCGAGAACGAGGCTGCGAGCGACCAGCCGCCTCCCGTCTCCACCGAGGAACTGGAGAAGCTCTCCGCGTTCCGGGACTTCGTCTCCGGGCTCGATTTGGACGATCTCGGGGGGCCCGCTTAAGGGACAGATCGGTCGTGCACGCGCGCACAATTTCGGTTGATCGCCACTAGGGCGAATGCTACTGTCCTGCGCGGCCCGGCTCCCAGAAGGAAATGGGCCAACGTGTTGAATTCACCGGCGTTTGGCCTCCTGGGTATCGGGTTCTCACTCGCTATCTGGATTGTGGGCGGGACCCTGTTCGGGC
>CAZVNJ010000049.1:0-15705 GCA_964628985.1 uncultured Dehalococcoides sp. | reverse complement strand
CCGCCCTCGGAGATGTACCAGTCGGTGAACCAGGTGCCGCAGTTCGCGGCGAACATCATCCCGCCGAGGGGGGTGGCGACCGGCGGCACGCGCTGCGCCAGCGCCTTCGCCGTGATGGCGCGGTGCCGCGAGTCGTACTCCATCATCAGGTGGCCGCCCGCGGGCACGAGCCGTCCGAGGGTCTTCACGATGTTGCCGTCGATCCCCTCGGGCACCTCGACCGTGTCACCGGCGAGCGTGAGCCGCCCCTGGAAGTCGGTGACCTCCACCCAGTTGAAGCCGGGGAACTTGCCGCGGTTGATCAGGCCGGAGCAGACCGGCTCGTCCGCTGCGCCGGAATGGTCGCTGATCAGGATCGCCCGGAAGTAGTCGCTGCCCACCTTGCTCTTCGGGCCGATCTCGAAGCGAAGACGGACGCCGTTGCCGACGACCGCGCCATTGATCGCGAGCATCGGGTGGTCGGGCACGGCCTCGACGGGCTGCCAGAGATCGGGGCGACCTGTAGCGGGCATCGTGGTCTCCTGACGCGAGGTCGAGGTTACACTCGCGCTTCGTACCACGCCTGCGAGCACGCTCGGGCACCCGACCAACGAAGGAGTCCCATGACCATCCGCATCATCCGCGCCAGCGAGGGCGAGACCGTGAAGCGCACGGGCCAGCCAATCTTCGAGGGGGAGGTCCATGGCCACGCGCTGACCGGCAGCGAGAGCCAGCATATCGGCGCCTCGCTTGTGCACTTCTCCCCGGGCGCCCGGACGCGGATGCACCGTCACACGAGCGAGCAGTTCCTCTTCGTGGTGAACGGCATCGGCCAGGTGGGCGACCACGACGGCGCCTCGACGATCTCTACGGGCGACGCCGTGGTCATCCCGCCGAACACCGACCACTGGCACGGCGCGGGCGACACCGGGTCACCGATGACTCATCTAACGGTGATGCGGACAGACTCCGAGACGACCGTCCTCTAGGGCGGGCTGGGCCATCCGTGGTGGTCACTGTTCAAGCGCGGGCCTCGTCGGAACGCATCACCGATGAGCGTGAAGCCCTTGCCCGCCTACCTCGCTGAGACCGCGTTCAAGTAGAACAACCGCGAGAACGAGAACATCTTCCGCGAGACGCTGCCTGCTGGTTACGGGTGACCCGATTACTTACGCGAACATCATTCAAGGCACTCCGGACGCGCGCTGAGGTGAGTCAGTTGCATCGGAGCCTTCGGGCTTTCCGGCACGAGCAAGGCGAAATACTCATGCTGTTCGGGCATGGAATCCGCGTTCAGGGCCACATCGAGGAAATACTGGCTCGGGACGAGAGTTGGCCCTTGCCCATCGTTAGACCAGGTCTTTATCAGACTCGACTCTTCGTCTCTTGAAACAAGATCGAGCGTGCATCCGCGTCCAACCGGCAACTCAAAGGCCCACATCTCCGCGAGGCTCCGCGCCCGACCGCCGTCCCTCCCCACCTCTGCCCATCGGGCGTTGCCTACGAATTGAACCTGCTTCCCCGTCGCGTCGTGGATGGCGATTCGTGCACCGAGGTTCTTGGCCGTAATGACGGTGAGTTCACTTGTGTAGACGTTCGTGAAGTGAGCGCGCACCCAAGATGCGGTCCGAAGGACCCCCGAGGCAGTTTCATAAGTGCCTACAAGGGGAGACTCGCCGTCATATACGAGGTTCGGGCGCGTGTCCTCGATCTTCTTGATCCTCTTCACTAACTCTGTGTGTTGCTGTTCCCAGTGGGATGCCTCGCCCCATAGCGCACAGACGACGCCGACATTGATCCATACGATCAGTGGAATGGTCGCCCACCATCGGGGCACGCCGTCCCACTTGAGGTTCAACAGCGAATCCCCGATCTCGGGATTGAACGCCAGCGCAGCGATAGCAACGGCAGTGACTACGTCGAAGATGATTCCTAGCGTCGATGTCACAAAGTCAAGCCACCGCTTGAAGACTCGTTTCGGCATGCACTCCCCCAGTTAGCGGTCATCGCTGACCGCCTTCCGAGGACTCTACGCCGCCTGAGTCAGGGGTACTGTCCCGGCCTAGTCCTCGAACTTCTGCAAGACGAGCACGGCGTTCTGGCCGCCGAAGCCGAATGAGTTCTTGAGGATCACCCGAGGGTTCACCTGCCGCGCGGCGCCCGGGATGTAGTCGAGGTCACAGCCCTCGCCCGGGTGCTCGAGGTTCAGCGTCGGCGGGACCCAGCCGGTGCGGATTGCCTGGATGGCCGCGATCGTCTCGACGCCGCCGGACCCGCCGAGCAGGTGGCCGATCTGCGACTTCATCGCGGAGACGGGCACCTTCGTCGCGCGCTCGCCGAAGATCGTGTGGATCGCCTGCGTCTCCGCGAGGTCGCCAACGTCCGTGCTCGTCGCGTGCGCGGAGATGTAGTCGACTGCCGCGGCGTCGATGCCGGCATCGCGTAAGGCGAAGCGCATGGCGCGCGCGGCGCCCGCGCCGTTCTCCGAGGGCGCCACCAGGTAGGCAGCGTCCGAGGACGCCCCGTAGCCGGTGATTTCGGCGAGGGGCGTCGCGCCGCGTGCGAGCGCGTGCTCGAGCGCCTCGAGGACCAGCACGCCAGAGCCCTCGCCGGGGACGAAGCCGTCGCGGTCCCGGTCGAAGGGCCGGGAGGCGCGCTCGGGGGTGTCGTTGAAGCCGGTGCTCAGCGCGCGCATCGAGGAAAAACCGGCGAGGCCGAGTTCGCAGATGCCGGCCTCGGCGCCACCAGCGAGGGCCACATCGAGGGCGCCTCGGCGGATCACCTCGACGGCGTCACCGATCGCCTGCGTGCCCGCGGCGCAGGCGGTGACGATGGTGTTGTTGTAGCCGAGCAGCCCAAACTGGATGGCGATGTTCGCGCCGGCCATGTTGTTCAGGCGCTTCGAGACGAAGAAGGGGTCGACCTTCATCCCCCCTCGCGTGTCCATGGTGCGCACGGCCTCTTCGTCGCTCTGCAGGCCGCCGCCGCCGTTCCCCATGAGCACACCGACGCGTTCGAGGTCGATGCCTTCGAGGTTGAGGCCGGCATCTTCGATCGCCATGCGCGCCGCGCCGATAGCGAACTGCGAGAAGCGCGCCATGCGGCGGCCATCCTTGCGGTCCATGTACAGGGTGTAGTCCCAGTCGCGGACCTCGCCCGCGACCTTGCAGGGGTACTTCTCGGTGTCGACGAGGGTCATGCGACCGATGCCGCTCTCGCCGGCGATGACACGCGTCCAGAACTCATCGAGGGTGTTGCCGAGCGGGCTGACGACGCCCATCCCGGTCACGACCACGCGTCGTCGCTCGGCCATCGCCTGATCCCCTCGCCGGACGCTGTGCTGCCATACAGATGGTATCGCGCACGCCTGCCGGGGGGCCTGCTATCGGGTCGCAGCCGGCCCAGAGGCGGCACGCTGGGATTCGGCGGTGTCGTCGTTTGGTATCAGGGCCGACCCATCGTCCGCCGGACTCAGCGCAGTCCGAGGGCGTGGTCGCCGGTGAGCGCGAGCAGATGCTCGCGCGCGGCGGCCACCGTGTACAGGCTGCCGACGACGAGGACGGCGCCGCGCGCGCCCGCGAGGTCTGAGGCGAGGTCGATGGCGTGGGGGAGGTCGGAGGCGCGCTGGGGGATGGCGCCGCGTTCGCGGAGCGCGCGCGTGACGGCGAGCGGATCGGCGGCGCGGGAGGTGGGGGGTGGCGCGACGACGACCTCGTCGCCCTCGCCGAGGCCCAGACCGTCGAGGATGGCGGGCAGATCCTTGCCGGCGAGGATGCCGAGCACCCAGACCCGGCGCGCCGGGATCGCCAGGCCGCGGATCGCCTCGGCGAAGCGGCGAGCGGCGAGCGGCGTGTGCAGGCCGTCGAGGATGGTGAGCGGTGTGCGCCCGATCACCTCCAGCCGTCCTGGCATCCGGGTGGTCTCCAGCGCGCGCTTCACGGCGGCCTCCGGGATCGGTCCGATGTCCGCGCCCTCGGTGGTGGCCCAGGCCTCCTCGGCGGCGCGGACGGCGGTGGCGATGTTCTCCGCCTGGTGGGGGCCGACCAGCGGCGTCTTCAGGCCTCGATAGGTGCGCTTCGGCGTCTTGAGGTCCAACGTCTGGCCGTCGAGGTTCGAGGTGACGACGCGCAGCGCGCACTCGGCGGTGACCTCGTGCAGCGTCGCTCCGGCCTCGGCGGCCTTGGTGCGGAGGACGGCGAGGGCGCTCTCGCGCATCGGCGAGGCGATCACGGCGCAGGGGGCGGTGATGATCCCTGCTTTCTCGGCAGCGATCAGCGGGATCGTCTCGCCAAGGATCTCGGTGTGCTCTAGGTCGATCGGCGTGATCACGGCAACGCGCTTCGACGCAGGGTCGACGGCGTTCGTGGTGTCGAGACGGCCGCCGAGGCCCACCTCCAGCACCTGCCAGTCGCACCCGGCCTCCGCGCCGGCGAGCCAGCCCATCACCGTCAGCAGTTCGAAGTAGGACCAGCCCGCGGTTGCCGGGTCGGCGAGGACGTCATGGGCGAGGCGGGCGAAGGAGACGGCGTCGATCGGCGCACCGTCGAGGGCGATCCGTTCGCGCGCGGAGTGCAGGTCGGGGGAGGTGAGCAGGAGGGTGTGGGCGCCCGCGGCGCGCAGGATCGCCTCGGTCAGGGTGGCGACGGTGCCCTTCCCCTTGGAGCCCGCGACGTGCACGGTCGGCCGGCGGTCGGGACGCCCTCGGCTGTCCAGCCAGGCCTGGACGTGGGCGATGTCCCACTTCCTCGCCTCGACGACGTTGCCGGAGCGCTCGAACCCGCCGCGCGCGAGGAGGCCGCGCGCTGCCTCGGCGTAGGCGGCGAGCGATGCGGCGTCCGGTGCGGGCGGCGGGATGCTGACCATCGCCCGCGAGTGTACGCGGGGGCGGGCCGGCGTTCGCTGGGCCTCAGCCTGGGACTACGCCGGGACGATGAGTTGCTGGCCGATGCGGATGAGGTTCGGGTTCGTGATGCCGTTCTTCTTCATGAGCGCCGAGACCGTCGTGTTGAAGGTGACGGCGATGTACCCGAGCGAGTCCCCTGGCTTCACCGTGTAGACCTTGTCCACCCGGGGCGGGTTGTCCTGCAGCATCCCGAAGACCGCCGCGCTGGTGGTGCCGTAGCGCCACGAAGAGATCGTGTTCGCCTCGTGCGCGAAGGAGCGCTCGATAAAGGATCCCCACGCTGAGCGGTCAGCGACGAGGCCGGGACCAATCGGGTGGATCGGCAGGCCGAACGCCTGCAAGCGCTTCGCGGCGACATCGAGGGCGAACCGGGCGGTCACGCCCTCCGAACCCGGGATCTCGCCGGCGATCCAGTACTTCGTGATGTTGGCCGGGGTCGAGAAGTCGCTCCAGTACACCTGCGGCGCGATGGCGTTCGAGAAGTTCGCAAACTCCTTGAGCGGGATGCGGTCGATCTCCCAGGGGCGTGCGTCGATCGAGGTGAGGACGCCCTTGTCGGGCTGAGCCGTGCGGAGCACGTCGCCAAACTGGCGGGCCCCGGCATTGGTGCCGACCCAGAAGCCCCGATAGGACTCCAGGTCGAGGGCAATGGTACGCGCACCGGCGCGCAGGACCTCGGCGGCCATCGTGGCCTCACGCGTGGGGTCGGATCCGTGGACGACAGCCCAGGCGTGGAAGGGCACGCCACCCGCCTCGAAGAACTCGGCGAGCTCCGCGATGCGCCGCGGGCCGGAGACGGCAGCGGGGCTGGTGTCGTACTTGGACATCCAAGTCACGCCATCGTGCGTCTTCAGCGCGATGCCGAGGCCGTGGGCGGCGAGCTTCTCGCGGATCGTCTCAGGGCGACCGTCGGTGGAGAACTGCCATACCCAGACGTTGTGGGTATTGAGGCCGGCCGCCGACGGGGCCGGTGCCACCGCTGTCACAGGCGATGCAGGCAGGGTCGCCGCTCCAGCGGTGAGAGGATGCAGGGCGAGCGCGGCCGCGCCCCCGCCCGCCAGTTTCAACACGTTCCGGCGGTTCATGGATGGCGTGAGGAATGCCACGTAGACCTCGCAGGCGGCTGTCGATATGAATTCGAGATGGGGCCGATGCGGGCATCCTAGCAGCGGATGCTGGCGACTCCATTTGTAAACAGCATGTCGCGCCACAAATCTTCCGCACGATCTCGAGTTGTCAGAGTCCTTGTGGTCAGCGCGAGGAGAGGGGAGTCTTGCGCGATGGCTGGATCAGGTCGACCGAGCCTCATCGTCTCACTGGCCCTGGTCGCTGCGATCGCCGGCGTCCTCGCGGCGTGTGGACCTTCGGCGCCGGCGGCTGACGACGGACATGCTGCCGGACGGACACTGCTTGTACGGCTCGCTGGCCTCGCGACGCAGCGTGTCCACCAGGCCGACCCCAGCGCCACGCTTCAGCAGATCGACATCGCGCCCGGTGACGGCCGCTACGTGTTCCGCTTTGCCGATGCGGGCGGTTCCCGAGTCATCTCGGCGACTGGCGATGTGGGCTCCACGACCGCCGAGGCGTTGTCCACCGCGATCGAGCCGCTGACCGTGCTAGTCGCTCCGCCATCAGCTCCCATTGACCTCGAGACCCTGCGGATGGGCCCCGACGGCGTCGTTGCGTCCGCGGTCGAGGCGTTGAGTGCGGCCTCACCTCGCTCCCTCGTGCTGACGAGGGAGCGAGGGCGGCTGGTGTGGCGGGCCGTCGTGAACGGCCCAAAGGGAATCGTCAGCGGGAGCGTGCCCGATGACACGGGGCGGTTCCTCGCGGACGCCCCGTAGTCATCGGCGGGCGGGGCCCGCTATGCGGCGAGCATCCCGCCGAGGAGCCGTTCGACCGCCATCGTGTGGGCGCAGACGGATTCATGCGCGTAGAAGTCGCAGCCACAGACGAGGGCGCCGCCCTCGAATCGGACCTCGTGGTCATCGTTGTCGCCATGGATGGTGACAGCCAGCCCGGAGAACCGGAAGCGATCCCGCTCCTCGGCGTAGCGCTGGGCCTTCTCGATCTTGCCAATCATTCCGGAGTTCAAACAGACCTCCTCCAGGAAACAGCGACGCCGCGGAGGGCCGCGGCGTCATTCGTACGGGTACCGGCACAGGGGAGCGCAACGCCGTGATCCCGGGAACCGGGGGCTGTTGCGGGCTCAGGTGAGCGAGCGTCCATACGCCCTCCTCGACCGTCAGCGAGCGAAGGATACTCCCGTCTCGCTACCCCTCGGGTGCGCGGACTCCGACGGCTTGCCCAGATTCAGGCCATGGAAGAGGCAGGCCAGACCGCCCCTCGGTGGCCTTCAGCACATCGACAGGGCACCGAGGCCAGACAACGCCCAAGTCCCGCCCGCCCGGCACGAGCCGCCGGATTGAGGTATCGTGAGGTGGCAGGGGAGAACGTCTGCCCGACCGCGCCCAGATTTGGGTGATTGACGCTCCTGTGTCATGCCCCTAGCGTTGAGATTCTGCGCTGACGCGCGTAGACTCGGATGTTGCGTGGGGCGCAGTCAGGTTCAACGGAGCGAGCGGTAACTTCCCCGACGGCTGGTTCGCCGTACGGGGCACACTTACGTCCCCCCGGGATGTAGTCCTCAATCACCGCCGAAGTGCGGGGCGCCCTCACCTCCTCGGTGACGCCGCCTCCTGACCGTTGTCCCTCGACTGCCCAGTGTGATCAGCCCTCGGCCGGGTGCGCCGGTGCGAGGGGTGAGGGGAGCGCCGCTTGACCACGAACGCCTCGACCAGCACCCAGGACGGACAGGACGCCACCAACCGGCGGATCGTCGTCCCCAATCGTCGAGTGCCGTCGCTGAAGAAGTCCTTCGGCTCCGGCCGGCATCTGCTCGAGATGCCGAACCTGATCGACATGCCCCGCCGCTCGTACGAGCGCTTCCTGACCGAGGGCCTGCGTGAGTTGTTCGACGAGGTGTCGCCGATCGAGGACTTCACCGGCGGCCGCATGGAGCTCTCCTTTAAGGAGTACCGCTTCGAGGAGCCCAAGTACACCGAGACCGAGTGCCGCGACCGTGAGCGCACCTACGCTGCGCCGCTGCGCGTCCGCGTCGAACTCCTGGTGAAGGAGACCGGCGAGGTCAAGGAGCAGGAGCTCTTCATGGGCGACGTGCCCGTGATGACCAAGCACGGCACATTCATCATCAACGGCGCCGAGCGCGTTGTGGTCTCGCAGTTGGTGCGTTCGCCGGGCGTGTACTTCACCTCCGAGATCGACCCGGCGACGGGCCGCAGCCTGACCGCGGCGAAGTTGATCCCGAACCGTGGTGCCTGGCTCGAGTTCGAGACCTCCACGAAGAACATGGTCTCCGTGAAGGTGGACCGGAAGCGCCGCCTGCCGGTCTCCGTCCTCCTGCGCGCGGTAGACATGGAAGAGGGCCTGGACGACACCGAGCGCGGTACGGACGACCGTATTCGCGCCATCCTCGCTGACGTGGACACGGACGAGGACCACCCGTACCTCGAGGCGACCCTGGCGAAGGACACCTCCAAGAACCGGCTGGAAGCCCTCGAGGAGTTCTACCGTCGCCTCCGCCCGGGCGACCCGCCGACGCCGGAGAACGCGCGCGAGTTGCTGGAGGCGCTCTTCTTTACTGACCGCCGTTACGACCTCGGCCGCGTCGGACGCTACAAGCTGAACAAGCGCCTCGGACTCGTGGACGCGCCCGAGGAGCGCACGCTGCGTCGCGACGACCTGATCGCGATCGTCCGGCGGATCTGGGACCTGAACGTCGGCCGCGGGCACGCGGACGACATCGACCACCTGGGCAACCGCCGCGTGCGGTCCTGCGGCGAGTTGTTGCAGAACCAGTTCCGCGTGGGGCTGCTGCGCATGGAGCGCGTGGTGCGCGAGCGCATGACGATCACGGACCCGGACGAGGCGACGCCGTCGGCGCTCGTGAACATCCGGCCGGTGGTCGCTGCTATCAAAGAGTTCTTCGGCGGCAGCCAGTTGTCGCAGTTCATGGACCAGGTCAACCCGCTTTCCGAGATCGCGCATAAGCGGAAGCTGTCCGCGCTCGGCCCGGGCGGCCTGTCGCGTGACCGCGCGGGGTTCGACGTGCGTGACGTGCACCACAGCCACTACGGCCGCATCTGCCCGATCGAGACCCCTGAGGGCCCGAACATCGGACTGATCGGCTCGCTTGCCTCGTACGGTGTCGTCAACGACTTTGGCTTCATCGAGACGCCCTACCGCCCGGTGATGCACGAGGTGAAGAAGACCGACGCCAAGACGCTCGAGAACCGCGTGCTCTCGGCGGACGTGGCGAACAAGTCCGGCACGGTCATCGGCACCGCGGGCACGAAGGTCACGGCCGACCTCGCGAAGGCCCTCGCAGACGCTGCCGAGGAGATGATCCCGGTCCTACCCTTCCCGTCCGCCGAGGCGATCTACATGGACGCCCACGAGGAGGAGAAGTTCCGCATTGCCCAGGCGAACTCGGAGGTGGACGAGCACGGCAACCTGATCGCCCGCCGGATTGAGGTGCGCTGGGGCGAGAAGTTCCTGATGGCGAACCCGGTGGACGTCGACTACATCGACGTCTCACCCAAGCAGATCGTCTCGGTCGCGGCGGCGATGATCCCATTCCTGGAGCACGACGACGCGAACCGGGCGCTCATGGGCGCCAACATGCAGCGCCAGGCGGTGCCGCTGCTGCGCCCCGAGGCGCCGCTGGTGGGCACGGGCATCGAGGCCGCCGCGGCCTCGGACTCCGGGCAGGTGATCCTCGCTGAGGAGGATGGCGAGGTCACGGGTGCGTCCGCCGACTTCCTGAAGGTGCGCTACCACTCGGGCCGCGAGGAGTCCTACCCGCTGCTCAAGTTCGTCCGCTCCAACCAGGGGACCTGCATCAACCAGCGCCCGAACGTGGCCACCGGTGACCGCTTCCGCAAGGGGCAGGCGCTCGTTGACTCGTCCTCCACGCACGAGGGTGAACTGGCGCTCGGCCAGTCCGTCCTCGTCGGCTTCATGTCGTGGGAAGGATTGAACTTCGAGGACGCGATCATCCTTTCGGAGTCCGTCGTCCGCGAGGACAAGTTCACCTCGATCCACATCGAGAAGTACGAAGTCGAGGCCCGCGACACCAAGCTGGGCCCCGAGGAGATCACGCGCGACATCCCTAACGTGGGTGACGATGCGCTCCGCGACCTGGACGAGGAAGGCATCATCCGCGTGGGTGCGGAGGTCCGCGAAGGCGACATCCTCGTCGGCAAGATCACGCCGAAGGGTGAGACTGAACTGACCCCGGAGGAGAAGCTCCTCCGCGCCATCTTCGGCGAGAAGGCCCGCGAGGTGAAGGACACGAGCCTGCGTGTCCCGCACGGCGAACGCGGCAAGGTGATCGACGTGAAGGTGTTCCGTCGCGAGAACAGCGACGAACTCCCGGCGGACGTGAACATGATGGTCCGCGTCTCGATCGCCCAGAAGCGCAAGATCACCGAGGGCGACAAGATGGCCGGCCGCCACGGCAACAAGGGCGTGGTCTCCCGCGTCCAGCCGATCGAGGACATGCCGTACCTGTCGGACGGCCGTCCGATGGAAGTCGTGCTAAACCCGATCGGTGTGCCGTCCCGCATGAACGTCGGCCAGGTGCTGGAGACCCACCTTGGGTGGGCCGCCTCCACCCTCGGCTACCGCGCGGTGACGCCGGTATTCGACGGCGCCGTTTCGATGGACATCGAGGACCAGTTGGCGCTCTCGTGGATCGCCATGCAGGCCAATGCCGTCGAGACCCGGAACGCCCTCGCGGCCCGCGACCAGCACGTCGGCCAGCGCGTGGACGTCCCGGCGATGGAGGCCTACCTGAGGGAGGCGGGGTTCGACCCGTCCTCCGTATTGCGCGGTGAGTCCGGCAATGCCCGCCACGCGGCACTCTGCCTGTGGCTGGAAGGCCTGGGCGAGTCCAATGTGCGAGGGCTGAACCAGACTGACATCGACCTCCGCGTGCGCGCGGTGGTGGACCGCACCGGCTTCGCCCCACCCGTGTGGGGCAAGCAGGTGTTGTTCGACGGCCGCACCGGCGAGCCGTTCGACCAGCCGGTGACGGTTGGCTACATGTACATGCTGAAACTGATCCACCTGGTGGACGACAAGATCCACGCTCGCTCCACGGGCCCGTACTCCCTGATCACTCAGCAGCCGCTGGGTGGTAAGGCGCAGTTCGGTGGTCAGCGCTTTGGTGAGATGGAGGTGTGGGCCCTGGAGGCGTACGGCGCCGCCCACATCCTGCAGGAAATGCTCACCGTGAAGTCTGACGACGTCGTCGGCCGCGTGAAGACGTACGAGGCGATCGTCAAGGGCGAGAACACCATGGAACCCGGCGTGCCGGAGTCCTTCAAGGTCCTCGTCAAGGAACTCCAGTCGCTCTGTCTGAGCGTCGAGATCCTGAACGAGGAAGAGGAAGAGGTCGGCTTTGGTGATGACGACGCGGCGCTGCCGCGGCTCGGCATCAACCTGAGCGGCCGGGAGACGGGGGAGGACTAGATGCTCGAGGTCAATGACTTCAACGCGATCCGCCTGTCGCTGGCGTCGCCGTCGCAGATCCGCTCCTGGTCATACGGCGAAGTGACCAAGCCGGAGACGATCAACTACCGCACGCTCAAGCCAGAGAAGGACGGCCTCTTCTGCGAGCGCATCTTCGGGCCCTACAAGGACTTCGAGTGCGCCTGCGGCAAGTACAAGCGCGTTCGCTATAAGGGCATCGTCTGCGACAAGTGCGGCGTTGAGGTCGCGCGGGCCAAGGTCCGTCGCGAGCGCATGGGCCACATCTCGCTGGCCGCCCCGGTCACGCACATCTGGTTCGCGAAAGGCGTCCCGAGCCGCCTCGGCCTGCTCCTGGACATCGCCCCGCGCACGCTCGAGCGTGTCGTCTACTTCGCGCAGTACGTCGTCACCGAGGTGCATGAGGAGGCGCGCAAGCACGCCCTTGAACTGCTCCTCGCGGAGATCGATGGCGAGGTAAGCCGCCGCCAGGGGGACCTTGGCAACCGCATCACGCTGCGCGAGCAGATGCTGAGCCACGAACTCGGTGAGATCGCCCAGCGCAAGGAAGCGCAGCACAAGGAGGCCGACGAGGAACTCGCGGCATCCATCGACGCCGTGATGGGCGAAGCCAAGGCAATGGAGGAAGACCTCCAGTCCCGCCTCGGCGAGAAGCTCCGGGGCAAACTGACCTTCCGCGACGAGGCCGTCGCGCAGCGCGGTGAGGAGATCACCCGCGACACGATCAAGGCGCTGAAGGACGCGACCCGCGCAGCCGTCAACTCCATCGAGGAGGGCATTGCCTCCAAGAAGGCGGACGTGGCGCTGATGGCGGACGCCGCCAGCCAGCAGAAGCGTGACCAGACCAACAAGGAACTCGAGCCGCTGCGCAAGCAGCAGGCCGCGATCCGCGACGAGGTCAAGGCTGAGTACCAGGCATCGGTGAAGTGGCTGGAGCGGCTGCGTGATCCCGTCGCGTCGGACAACCTTGTCGTCCTGACGGAGGCGGAGTTCCGCGACTACGAGGAGCGCTTCGGCCTGGTCTTCAAGGCCGGCATGGGCGCCGAGGCCGTGCTCTCGATCCTGGAGCGGATGGACCTCGACCGCCTGAAGGCGCGTCTGCAGAAGGAGATCCGCGAGACCTCCGGGCAGCGCCGCCGCAAGGCAACCAAGCGCATGCGCGTGGTGGAGGCGCTCCGCAAGTCCGGCAACCGCCCCGAGTGGATGATCATCTCGGAACTGCCGGTCCTCCCGCCGGACCTCCGGCCCATGGTGCAGCTGGAAGGCGGCCGCTTCGCGACCTCCGACCTGAACGACCTCTACCGGCGCGTGATCAACCGCAACAACCGCCTGAAGCGACTGCTGAACCTCGGCGCACCCGAGATCATCATCCGCAACGAGAAGCGGATGCTTCAGGAGTCTGTGGACTCGCTGATCGACAACGGCCGCCGAGGCCGCGCGGTCGCCGGCTCAGGCAACCACAAGCTGAAGTCCCTGTCTGACCTGCTGAAGGGCAAGCAGGGCCGCTTCCGTCAGAACCTCCTGGGCAAGCGCGTCGACTACTCGGGCCGGTCCGTGATCATCGTGGGGCCGCAGTTGCGCCTCCACCAGTGCGGCCTGCCGAAGAAGATGGCGCTGGAACTCTTCAAGCCATTCGTGATGCACGCGCTGGTGAAGCAGGGCCTGGCCCACAACATCAAGAGCGCCAAGCGCATCGTGGAGCGGGCCCAGCCCGAGGTGTGGGACGTGCTCGAGGAGGTCATCGCTGACCGCCCCGTGCTGCTGAACCGCGCCCCCACGCTGCACCGCCTGGGTATCCAGGCCTTCGAACCGGTGCTGGTGGACGGCTCTGCCATCCAGCTGCACCCGCTGGTCTGTTTCGCCTACAACGCCGACTTCGACGGCGACCAGATGGCCGTCCACGTGCCGCTCTCCTACGAGGCGGTCGCCGAGGCACGCCAGGTCATGCTCTCGACCAAGAACCTGCTCTCGCCCTCGGACGGTGAGCCGGTGGTGGCGCCGACGCTGGACATGGTCCTCGGCTGTTACTACATGACGTACGACAAGTACGGCGAGCAGACGGATGTCAAGCGCCAGGTGTTCCATGACACCGCGGCGGTGCACCGCGCGTTCACGATGCGGATCGTGCAGGTGCACGACCCGATCGTGTACCGGATGCCGGACGGCAGCCGGATCAACACGACGGTCGGCCGTGTCCTCTTCAACGAGATCGTCCCGCCGGAGCTCGGCTTCCTCAACGCCACTATGGACAAGAAGAAGCTGCGTGAACTGGTCTCCCGCACCTACCGCGAGGTTGGCCAGGAGGCGACGGTCAAACTGGTCGACGCGATCAAGGACATCGGATTCCAGTACGCCACGCGGTCTGGGATGACGATCGCGGTCAGCGACATCTTCACGCCGCCGACGAAGGCAGCGATGCTCGTCGACGCGGACGCGCAGATCGCCGACATGGAAGACCAGTTCCAGATGGGGCTGGTCACGGACGACGAGAAGTACCAGCACGCAATCCGTGTGTGGACGGACACCACCGCGCGGATGCAGGAGGCGCTGTACGCCTCCCTGCCGCCGGAGAGTCCGCTCGCGATGATGTCCACGTCCGGGGCGAAGGGAAACATCACCCAGATCCGTCAGATGGGCGCTATGCGAGGCCTGATGTCCGACCCGACCGGCCGGATCATCCCGCTCCCCATCCGTTCGTCGTTCCGGGACGGTCTCTCCGTCCTCGAGTACTTCATCTCGACGCACGGCGCCCGCAAGGGCCTTGCGGACACCGCGCTCCGCACGGCGGACTCGGGCTACCTCACGCGCCGCATGATCGATGTGGCGCAGGACACGATCGTTTTGCCGGGCTCCTGTGTGGAGCCGGGCGAGCCGATCCCGGGCATCTGGATCCGCAACCGCCCGGGCGACGTCCTGTTGGCGTCGCTTCTGGAGCGGCTCATCGGCCGCTGGGCTGCGGCAGCGATCGCTGACCCGAACACGGGCGAGGTGATTGCCGAGGCCGACCAGGAGATCACGGAGCCGATCGCGCAGCGGATCATCGCTGCCGGGATCGAAGAGGCGTTCGTCCGTTCGCCGCTGGCCTGCCGCATCCGACGCGGCATCTGCCAGCAGTGCTACGGCCGTTCGCTGGCCACCGGAAAGCTCGTCGAGGAAGGTGTCGCCATCGGCATCATCGCGGCGCAGTCCATCGGTGAGCCGGGTACGCAGTTGACGATGCGGACGTTCCACACCGGTGGTGTGGCCTCGTCCGTGGACATCACCTCCGGCCTCCCGCGTGTCGAGGAAATCTTCGAGGCGCGCGTGCCGAAGGGCCTCGCGATCCTGAGCGAGATCGACGGCGTCGTGGGCCTGACCCGCACCGGCGACCAGCGCATCCTTTCGGTCACCTCCACGCGGACGGTGTCCGAGGACTACACGCTGCCTGAGGGGTATGACCTCCAGGTGGAGGACGGGGCCGAGGTCCGTGCCAACCAGGTCCTCGCGCTCCCGGCTACCGCCGAGGGCACGACGGGTGACGAGGTGGTGCCGACTGAGCCGATCAAGGCGATCGCGGACGGCAAGGTGGAGTTCATCCGCACGGCCGGGCGACGGCGCCCGACCAGCCTGCGCATCTCCGGCGTCCGCACGGATGTCCGCGAGTACCCGGTGCCCGCGAACTCTCGACTGCGCGTCGAGGGCGGCGAGTACGTCTCGTCCGGCCACCAGCTGACGGAAGGCTCGCTCAACCCGCACGACGTGTTGCGGATCATGGGCCCGGCCGCCTGCCAGTTGTACCTCGTCGAAGAGGTACAGAAGGTCTACCGGTCGCAGGGTGTGAACATCAACGACCGTCACATCGAGGTGATCGCGCGTCAGATGCTCCGCCGTGTCCAGGTGGACGACCCGGGCGACTCCGCACTCCTCGAAGAGGAGCGGGTCGAGCGGCACGCGTTCCAGGCACTCGTCGACAGCATGGTCGCCGAGGGCAAGGTCCCGCCGACGGCCCACCCGGTGCTGCAGGGTGTGACCCGTGCGTCCCTGGAGACCGACTCGTTCCTCTCCGCCGCCTCCTTCCAGGAGACGACGCGAGTACTGACCGAGGCGGCCCTCGAAGGGAAGACGGACCACCTCTACGGCCTGAAGGAGAACGTGATCATCGGCAAGCTGATCCCGGCCCGGGCCACCATCACGGTGGAACGCCCGACCCCGATCGCCGAGATCGCGATGCCGGAGTCGCTGCTCCTGCCGTTCATGTTCGAGTTCGAGCG
>CAZVNJ010000048.1:0-16235 GCA_964628985.1 uncultured Dehalococcoides sp. | reverse complement strand
GGACCTACGAGCCCGGCGACACCGTGAAGATCGACATCGCAGACGGCGAGGTGACGTTCACCCGGCTCGTCGGCGAGGTCGCGACCGAGGAACCGGCGCTCACTACGCCGTAGGCCACCCCTGGCAGGAGTACACAGAAGGCCGCCCGTGAGGGCGGCCTTCTCGTCCTGCCCGTGGGCGGGCTATCGCTCGCCCCGCCATAGCGTGCGGTCAAGCGTGGGGCGGTGGCCTGCAATCGACTCGATGATGCCCAGCGACGCGAACACGGTCACCAGGGCGGATCCGCCCTGCGAGATAAAGGGAAGCGGGACGCCCGTCGCTGGGAAGAGGCGGAGGTTCACGGCGATGTGCAGCGCCGCCTGCCCGACGATCACGGCCGTCAGCCCGGCGGCTACCAGCCGCCCGAACCCGTCAGGCGCCGTCGAAGCAGCCCTCGTACCCCGCCAGGCCACGAGGACGAAGAGCGCGAGGACGGTGAGCGAGCCCACCAGGCCGATCTGTTCCGCGAGTTGTGCGAATGCGAAGTCGGCGGTGCGTGGCGCGAGGCCCTCGAGGGCGCTGGGCCCGCCGAAGCCGCGCCCGGTGAGCCCCCCTCCGCCGAGCGCGACCTCGACCTGGCGGCTGGTGAACCCGGAGCCGAGCGGGTCGCGGCCAGGGTCGAGAAAGACGGCGATGCGCTCGCGCTGGTAGTCCGGGACGCCGACGAACAGGAGGGGCAGGATGGCGAGGCCAAGCAGGGCCATGCCGCCGAGCACGCGCCACGAGACGCCCCAAACGGCCATCGAGACCGCCCACACAATGGCGACTGTGAGCGTGGTCCCGAGGTCCGGCTCGGCCAGGATGAGCAGGACGGGCGGAGCGATCAACGCCACGGTGACACCCAGCGTGCGCCGCGACGGGTCACGCCGCCCAGCAAAGGCGGCCAACGCGATCACGCTCGCGACCTTGGCGAACTCGGAGGGCTGGACGGTGACAGGCCCCATGTCAATCCATCGGCGGGCGCCGTGAGTGTCCGTGCCGAGCACGAGCACCGCGGCGAGGGCCGCCATGGAGACGCCGTAGATCCACGGGGCCCAACGTTCCAACAGGCGGTAGTCGGAACGCCGCAGGACCGCGAAGGCGACGAGGCCTACCCCGAGATAGAGGGCCTGTCGGAAGGCCGGGCCGCTGAGGAGGGCGGCCCCCTCCACCGCTGTAGCCCCTCTGATCATGAGGACCCCGAGCGTGACCAGCGCGAGTCCCGCGCCCATCAGCGCGGGGTCCGGCGCGATCACCCGCACCGCCTGCCGGGCGGGCGTCATCGAGGGGCCCCTGGCTGGGCGACTCGCGGGCCCTCGCCCCGTAGCGCCTGGTACGCCTCGAAGATCTCCTTCGCCACCGGGCCGGCGTGGGTAGAGCCGACGCCGTATTCCATGTAGACGATCACGGCGATCTCAGGACGCTCGAACGGGCCGTAGGCCATGAACCAGCCGTGCGTGTCAAACTCGCCGTCGGGGTATGGCTGGCCAAACTCTGCCGTGCCGGTCTTGGCGGCCACCTGCCAGCCTGCAGGGACGCCCGTGAAGGCTGTGCCGTCCAGCGCCGCCGCTGCCAGCATCCCTCGCCGAACGGTGTCGAAGTGCGCAGCGGAACCCGGGAGGCGTCCGGTCACTTGGCGGCTGTTTGGCACGAAGCGGCCGCCCTCGCGAAACCCTCGGACGACGCGCGGGGCGAGGAGGTCTCCGCCATTCGCCAGTGCAGCGGTCAGGACGGCCATCTGCACCGGCGTAGCGGTGAAGTAGCCCTGTCCGATTCCGTACGTGTAGGTGTCGCCAAGCACCCACGCGTCACCGACCTCCTGCTGCTTCCAGCGGGTGTCAGGGACCAGCCCCGCGACCTCCCCGGGCAGGTCGATGCCAGTGGGCCGGCCGAACCCGGCGAGCCGTGACCACTTGGCGAGGGTGTCAGCGCCCATCCCCCGGAACACCTGCTGCCCGTTCTGCCGGTAGCCGCCCGCGAGCAGGTAGAAGTACACGTCTGAAGAGCGGGCGATGGCGCGAGTCATATCCATTGACCCGTGCGCCATCCAGTCCTTGAAGACGTAGGTGATGCTGGGGTCGTACTCGTTCTGCACGCTGATTGCGCCGGTGCTGACGATGCGGGTGTCGGCGGTCGCTACGCCTTCCTCGAGGGCGGCCAGTGCCACCAGCGGCTTGAAGATCGATCCAGGGGATCGAGTCTCCATGTAGGTGCGGTCGATGAGCGGGAGGCCGGGATCCGTCAGCACGCGCTCGAAGTCGCTCGCGCTCGCTTGTCCGTCAAACAGGTTGGCGTCGTACGAGGGCAGGGAGACGAGGGCGAGCACCTCCCCGGAGTTCACGTCCATCACGACGGCCGCCCCCGCCGGGATCGGCTTCGGGCGTCCCGGTACCGGACGGACGATGCTCAAGCCAGCGTCGAGGCCCTTGCGGAGGGCCGTCTCCGCCGCGCGCTGCAACGCGACATCGATGGCGAGTTCGACCGTGGCACCGGCACGCGCCGGGGCGTCGCCCAGCATCCCCACCTCGCGGCCCTGTGGGTCCGCGAGGACCAGGCGCTTGCCGTCCTGCCCCCTCAGGCGTGACTCGTAGATCGACTCGACCCCGGTGATGCCGATGCGCCCTTCGCGGCTGTATCCAGCAGCCTCCAATGCCGCCACGCGGTCGGGCGGGATGGGCGCGACATAACCGAGGACGTGCGCGAGTGAGCCGGAGGTCTCATAGCGCCGTGAGGAGGTCGCTTCGACGCGGAGGGCGTGCCGGCCCGCGAGAGAAGCGCGCAAGAACAGCGCACGCTCCGCGGGTATGTGCTCCTCCACGACCGCCGGGCGGTACGGGTCGACGCGGGCGAGGGCGGTGTCCGCCGCACTGACTAGCCGGCCCAAGGGAATGCCGCTGCGGGCTTCCAGGTCCAGCAGGGCCAGGCCGCGTGGCTCGGCGTCCGAAGGGAGGAGCCCGGGAATGAGCACGAGCCGGTAGTCAGGCACATTCCTCGCCAGGACCACGCCGTTCCGGTCAGTGATGACCCCTCGCGCGGCCTCGACTGGCACGACGCGTGGTGAGACCCCGGTGCCCCAGTCCGGCACGATCACCGGATTGAGCCACTGGGCGCGGGCGAGGTCGACGGCGAAGACGCTAAACACCAGCGTGATCACACCGAACACAAGACGCAGCCGGGCGGCGACGGAGAACCGAGTCATGCGAACAGCCGTCGGTCATGCGGTCGGGTGGGATACAGAACGAAGCAGGTCAGCGCGGCTGCGGCGACGCTGGCCGTGAGGCCCCAGAGGATCAGCACACCCTCCGGCCACCCGCGACTCGCCAGCGCGAGGATGCTCAGATAGGTGAATGCACCCGTCAGGCCAGCGATCCCTGCGCGCACCGTCCGCGGTCGCCGGCCGGGTGTCCCCACGACGGCGAGGCTGCCGAGCGCCGCTGAGGGGAGCAGCGCCAACGCGAAGAGGCCGACGCGCGCCTCGGAGAGCGCCCCGAGCACAGTCGCGGCGACCAGGACCGTGGCGACTGCCTCGCGTGGGCCGCGGACGGCAGCCCACCCAGCGGCGATCGCTCCCGGCAGTGCGACCGCGGCTCCGCCGTCGCCGAGTGCGGCGAGCGGGCCGCCCTGAAGGAGCGCCGCTGCGATCCCCAGCACCAGGGCAAGGGCGATCATCGAGGCGCCGTTTCGCCACTGAGGGCCAGGCCGGGCTGGAACTCTGTCAATACAAGCACCTGCTCCAGCCGGTCATAGTCGGCGAGCGGCTCCACGATGATCCGGTTGAACAAATCCTCCGAGCGCACCTCGGTGTGGGCGACCCGTCCCACGAGAAGCCCTGGTGGGAGTAGCCCGCCGAGCGCACTCGTGAGTACCAGGTCATCCGCGGTCACCGGGACGGTCGCCGGGACCATCTCTAGCCGCAGGCCATCGCGCCCGCGTCCGACGAGCGAGCCCTGAACGCGAGAGGACTGCATCACCGTGGCAATGGCGCTGTCCTCGTCATGGAGGAGTCGGACACGGGCCCGCTGCTCGTCCGCAGCGGTCACGATGCCCACCAGGGTGGCACCGGGGCCCAGGACGGGCTGTCCCGGCCGGACGCCATCTCGAGTGCCTCGCCCGATGAGGAGCACCTGACGCCCCGGGGCTGGATCGCGCAGGAGCACCGGTGCCGTGACGCGCGTGCCGAGGCGTCCGGCCGCCACCTCCAGTGCGCTCGCATGGTCGCCGGCCGTGCGTTGCTCTCGGAGCGCGGTGAGTTCGGCCTGTGCCTGCGCGAGTTCCTGGCGCAGGCCGGCATTTTCCCGGGACAACTCGCCGATCTGGCCGGCGTGAAGCAGTACGTCAGTGACTGGGTGCGTTGCAGTACGCAGGGCACCCGCTACGGGTGCAGCGAGCGAAGCCACTCGGGCCTCGATGTCACCCGCGATCGGGATCGGCGCAAGCGCGAGGAGCAGCAGGGCGGTGGCAAAGGCGGCGGAGAGCCAGGCGAGACTGCGGGCGGCGGTCACGCGATCGCCTCCTCACCCGCGCACCCGTTGGGCGCTGTGCGCGAGGCGACACCGGCAGGACGGCGGTGTCTCACGCGACGCGAGGCGGGGCCCCGCGTCTGACTTAGCGCGGTGGACGGCGCGAGGCGACCGTCGACTGCACTTTCTGCAGTGTCTCGGTCTCCTCCAGGGCGTCCGCGCACCCCCGGACGACTGAACGGAGCGGGTCCTCGCCGACGTAGACGGGGAAGCGGGTCTCCGTGGCGAGCTTACGGTCCAACCCACGCAGCATGGAGCCACCGCCGGTCATGGCGATGCCGTGCATCATGAGGTCCGCGACCAATTCCGGCGGCGTCGTCTCGATCGTCGCGCGCACCGTGCGCACGATCTCGTTTACCACGGCGGAGAGTGCGTCGCGGATCTCGACGGTCGAGACTTCGACGGACTTCGGTAGGCCCGTGGCGAGGTCGCGGCCACGGAGATCGGCGGTGCCTTCGTCATCGAGCGGGAAGGCGGATCCGGCGGTCATCTTGAGGTGCTCCGCGGTGCGCTCGCCGATCAGCAAGTTATGCACCTGCCGCGCGTAGTCCATGATCGCGGTATCCATCGCATCGCCCGCGGCGCGCGCTGACTGCGAGCGGACGATGCCGCCGAGCGCGATCACGGCCACCTCGGTGGTGCCGCCGCCGATATCGACACACATCGACCCGGCCGCGTCCATGACCGGGAGGCCAGCGCCAATCGCCGCGGCCATGGGCTCCTCGATGAGGTAGGCGGCGCGTGCGCCGGCCGCAATCGAGGCGTCATGCACCGCGCGTTTCTCCACCTCGGTCGCGCCGGAAGGGATGCCGACGACCACACGAGGCTTGCCCACGCCCATCCCGAACCGCTCGTGCACGGAGCGGATGAAATACTGCAGCATCTTCTCCGTGGTGGCGAAGTCAGAAATCACTCCGTCGCGCAGTGGGCGCACGGCGATGATCGAGGACGGCGTACGCCCCACCATGCGCTTCGCCTCGGCACCGATGGCCAGGACGCGCTTGGTGACACGGTCGATGGCCACCACCGAGGGCTCGTCGATGACGATGCCCCGACCGCGGACTGATACGAGGGTGTTGGCGGTGCCGAGGTCGATTGCGATGTCGTGCGAGAACATCCCCAGAAATGACGAGAGCGGATTGATCACTCGGTGAAGCCCTCGCGGGGAACGCAGCAACGCAGGGAGACTTGCGGAGTGTAGGCACTGCGGGAGGGCTCACGGCAGGGTCGCTCCCCGCGCCTATCCACAAGGTGCGAACATGCGTGGGATAAGTCCCTTACGACAAAGCGAACCGTCAGATCCCAGTGACCCCGCCGATGAGCGAGCCGGCAGCGAACGTCACCACTGCGGCGGCCAGGCCCAGGGCCACCTGCCGGAATCCGGACCACCAGAGGGAGCGTCCGGTCAGCAGCGTGATGCCGGCGCCGAGGCCGAACAGCGCCAGTCCCGAGGCGGCAGCGCTTGCCAGGACGTGCCATGCGCCCTCGCCAACGAGGAAGGGGAGGACCGGGATGATCGCCCCGAGCGCGAAGAGCAGAAACGAGGCGATCGCAGCGGACCAGGGGGATCCAAGGTCCTCCGGCACAATCCCGAGTTCTTCGCGCGCGAGGGTGTTCAGCGCATGCTCGGGGTCCTTGAGCAGGACATCCGCAAGCGCCTCGGCCTCGGCCTGCGGGAGGCCCTTGGCCTGGTAGATTAGGGCGAGCTCGTCCCGCTCTGCCGCCGGATCGAGCCGCAATTCCTCGCGTTCCGCCTCGATCTGCGCTTCCGCAGCCTCGCGCGAGGAGGTCACGGAGATCCACTCGCCGAGGGCCATCGAGCAGGCACCCGCGAGCAAGCCCGCGACCCCGGCAAGCACAATCGTCTCGCGCCCAGGGTCTGCCCCTGCGAAACCTGCCACCAGCGCGAAGTTCGAGACCAGCCCGTCGTTCGCACCAAGGACGGCGGCGCGCAGAGCGTTTCCGCCACCCAGTGCGCGGTGCCGTGTCTCGATGCGTCCGATCACCGATCCCGCCACACCACGGCCGCCGCGCCGCGAAAGGGCATCGAAGACACGCGCGTGCGACGACTCGTCCTGGGGAAGCCCGGCGCGCTCCGCGATCGCGTCGCCGGTGTACATGTCCGTCGCTCCCCGCTCGAATGACTTGATGATGGGGAGGACGAGGTCTGAACCGAACCGTCGAGCAAGCCACATCAGGATGCGCGCGCGGTTGGAAGGCCCCGGTGGGGTGTCATCCACGCCGGCGATCCGCAGTTGCTCACGCCAGAGGTCGAGGTGCCGGACCTCCGATTCGGCGAGGCGGTGGTAGACGTCCCGGAGCGACTCGTCGCTCTCCACCTCGGCCAGCCGTTCGTAGATGAAGAGACCGTCCACCTCTTCCGCCAGAAACGAGCGGTACTTCTTCACCTCTGCTGCTGTCGCCATCAGGCGTCTCCCCACCCGAGTGCCCGCAGCCGTTCGACGAACGCTGCCTCATCAATGACGTCCACGCCAAGTGCCTCGGCCTTCTCTCGCTTGCTGCCGCCGCCCTCCCCAGCGACGACGAAGGAGGTCTTCTTCGACGGACTGGCGGCCACCTTCCCGCCGAGCGACTTGATCAACGCCTCAACCTCATTGCGCGACCAACGCTCCAGCGAGCCGGTGACGACGATGGACAGGCCGTCCAGCACGCCTCCTCGCGCAGGCGCTTCCTCGTCTGTGCGCACACCGGCGGCGACCAATCGGTCCAGCAGCGCCTGGTGCCGCTCGTCCTGGAACCACGCGTAGACCGCCTGCGCCACGATTGGCCCGATGCCATCCACCGCCTGCAGGTCCTCGAGCGAGGAAGAGCGCAGCGCGTCGAGCGTCCCGAAATGCCCGGCAAGCGCGCGAGCCGTCTCGCTCCCCACATGCCGCACACCGACGCCGATCAGGAGCCGGTGCAGCGGTTGCTGCTTGCTCGCCTCCAGCCTCCGAAACAGGGCGTCCAGGGTCTTCTCACCAATGCCCTCGATCGCCAGCAGTTCGTCGCGCTTCCCCGGCAGGTCGTACAGGTCCGCGAGTGACGAGACAAGGCCACGGCGCACGAGCGTGGCGCAGAGGACCTCGCCAAACCCCTCGATGTCGAGGGCACCGCGGCCGGTGTAGTGCTCCAGCGAGCGCGCGAGCCGGACGGGGCAGTCCGGGTTAGAGCAGTAGTAGGCGGCCTCGCCTTCGTCGTGCTCGACCGGCGCGCTGCACACGGGGCAGGTATCCGGCATCTGGAAGATCCGCAGTTCGGACTCGCGCCCGGCGCGGGCGGCGAGCACGGGACCGACGACCTGCGGGATCACGTCGCCGGCGCGCTGCACGATGACGTCGTCGCCCTCGCGGACGTCGAGGGTGCGCACGTGCTCAAAATTGTGCAGCGTCGCCATGCCCACGTTCGCCCCCCCGACGAAGACGGGCTCGAGCGCGGCGAAGGGTGTGAGGACGCCGGTGCGCCCCACGGAGACCTGGATTTCGCGCAGGCGCGTCACCGCCTGCTCGGCGGGGAACTTCCATGCCACCGCCCAACGGGGCTCGCGACCGACGACTCCGAGGGCCCTCTGGATCGCAAAGTCGTCGACCTTCACGACCACGCCATCGATCTCGTAGTCGAGCGTGTTCCGCTTCTCCGCCCAGCCCTCGCAGAAGGTCGCGACCTCCTCGATCGTCGCGAAGCGCTGCGCGAGGGGGTTGGTGGGGAAGCCGAGGGCCCTCAGCCACTCGATCGCGTCGGCGTGCGAAGTGGCCGGCCGTGCGCCCTCCACCCAGCCGAGTTGATAGATGAAGAGGTCCAGGCGGCGGGAGGCGGTGATGGAAGGGTCCAACTGTCGCAAGGAGCCTGCCGCGGTGTTCCGCGGATTCATGTACAGCTGCTCGCCCGCTTCGGCGCGCTGCTCGTTAAGACGCTTGAACTCTACCTTGGAGAGGTAGACCTCTCCCCGCGCTTCGAAGGCAGAGGGAAGTGGCTTTCCCTTCGGTGCGCGGAGCCGCTTCGGCAGGCTGCGGATCGTTTCGAGGTTAGCGGTGATGTTCTCGCCGCGGCTGCCATCACCCCGCGTGGCGCCCTGCACGAACTGCCCGTCGCGGTAGACGAGGGCGATAGCAAGGCCGTCGATCTTCGGTTCGCAGACGAACGCGAGGTCGGTGCGCTCAGTCAGTCGGACCAGCCGCTGGTACCACGCCATGAGGCCGTCCAACCCGAACACGTTCCCCAGCGAGAGCATCGGCTCGCGGTGCTCCACGACGGCGAAGCCCTCCGCGGGGCGTCCGGAGACGACCTGGGTGGGCGAGTCGGGTGCGCCGAGTTCTGGATGGGCGGCCTCCAGATCTCGCAGTTCCTGCACCAGAGCGTCGTACTGGCTGTCGCCGATGGTTGGCTGGGCGAGCTCGTAATAGCGTCGGTCGTGCTCGAGGATCTCTGCCCGGAGCGCCTCGGCGCGGCTGCGCGCGGCCTGCAGGTCCGCGGCGTGACTGCCGGCTCCGCGGCGGCTTCGAGGGTTGGCAGGGGTAGTCACCGACCGAGTATATCGACGCACCCCGGCGCCTCTGTGCGCGTCCCCAGAGGGCCGGGATACGCCTCGCCTGACTGCTGGTCTGAGCGCCCGCGACCCAGCATGAGCGGCAGGTGTCCGAGCGGTACACTGGATGACTCAGACATGCCCGCCGGCGACGTGGAGCAACTGCGATGGCAGATGTGGTGATCGTGGACTACGGGGCGGGGAACCTCCGCAGCGTGGAACGCGCCGTCGTGCACGCAGGTGTCGAGCCACTGGTCACCAGCGAGGCGTCCCGCATCCCCGATGCTCGCGCGCTCATCGTCCCCGGCGTGGGTGCCGCCGAGGACACGATGGCCCACCTGCGGCAGGGTGGGCTCGATGGCCCGATCCTCGACTACATCGCCTCCGGTAAGCCATTCCTCGGCGTCTGCATGGGCATGCAGGCGCTGTTCGACTACTCCGAAGAGGGCGGTCGTCACGACTGCCTTGGCGTGCTCGCCGGGCGCATCGTGCGCTTCCCCCTGGGGATGACTGTGCCGCACATGGGTTGGAACACGGTCCACATCGAGCGGCCTCACCCGGTCCTCGAGGGCATCGCGCAGGACGACTACTTTTACTTCGTGCACTCGTACCACGGGGTCCCGGCGGACCCCTCAGTCGTCGTCGGGAGCACGGAGTACGAGGGTGTGACGTTCCCCGCGATCGTGGGGCGGGAGAACATGATCGCGACGCAGTTCCACCCCGAGAAGTCCGGGCGGAGCGGGCTGCGGCTCTACGCGAATTTCCTGCGGCTCGCGCTGGAGCATGGCTCCATCGCCCCGGCCACGGCCGCGGCATCCTGACGAGGGCGCCATGGAAGTGATCCCCGCGATCGACATCCGCGGCGGTAGGTGTGTCCGCCTGGCGCAGGGTGACTACGCGCGCGAGACCGTCTTCGGCGATGACCCCATCGCGATGGCCCGACGCTGGGCGTCGGAGGGTGCCACGCGTATCCACGTCGTCGACCTGGATGGCGCCCGGGATGGCGCGCAGGCGAACCTCGCGGTCACACGGGCGATCGTGAAGGCGGTGGAGGTGCCCGTGCAGACCGGAGGCGGTGTGCGCACCATCGAGGTCGTGCAGGCGGCGCTCGACGCTGGCTTCGACCGCGTGGCGCTCGGCACGGGTGCCGTGAAGGACCCGACGCTCGTGCCGGCGGCGGTCGCGCTCGCGGCCGACCGTGTCTTCGTATCAGTGGACGCCCGAGATGGCCGGGTGAGCCTCGAAGGTTGGACAGAGGACAGCGGTCTCGACGCCACGGAGTTCATTGCGCGGCTGCGCGACCAGGGCGTAGTGCGCATTGTCTACACAGACATCCTGCGCGACGGGGTCCACGATGGGCCGAATTTCGAAGCAGTCGAGCGGCTGGCGCGGACATCCGGCATGCGAGTGATTGCCGCCGGGGGTGTCGGCAGCACCGCAGACCTCGTGCGTCTGGCCGAGTGTGGTGCGGAGGGCGCCATCGTCGGGCGCGCGATCTACACGGGAGACGTCCGGCTGCCCGAGGCGATCGAGGCGGTCGCCCAGGCCTCGAAGGCGAGCGCGTAGGTGCTCACGAAGCGGATCATCCCCTGCTTTGACGTCGCGGACGGCCGCGTCGTAAAAGGGGTCTCCTTCGTCGAACTCCGCGACGCGGGTGACCCCGTGGAACTGGCGAGGAAGTACGACCTGGCAGGCGCGGATGAACTGGTGTTCCTCGACATCACGGCATCCTCAGACGGCCGCGCCAATGTCGTCGACATGATCCGCCGCACCGCGGACCAGGTGTTCATTCCCTTCACCGTTGGCGGAGGGATTCGCTCCGCACAGGACGTGCGCCTGATGCTTGAGGCAGGCGCTGAGAAGGTGTCCGTGAACACGGCCGCCCTGGAGCGGCCAGAACTGATTGCTGAAGGCGCGAAGGGCTTCGGCTCGCAGTGCATCGTGGTCGCGATCGATGCCAAGCGGACGGGCGAGGGGCGCTGGGCTGTCTACACGCACGGCGGACGTCGCGAGACCGGGCGAGACGCGGTCGAATGGGCGCGCGAGGCCGTCGAGCGGGGCGCGGGCGAGTTGTTGGTGACTTCGATGGACACAGACGGGCACCAGCAGGGGTACGACCTGGGGCTCTTGCGCGCGATCTCGGACGCCGTCGACGTGCCAGTGATCGCCTCGGGCGGAGCGGGCGAGCCAGCCCACTTGTATGACGCCCTGACCGAGGGCGGTGCGGACGCCGTGTTGGCGGCCTCAATCTTCCACTTCGGGACGTACGACATCCCGTCACTGAAGGCTTACCTCGCTGGGCGTGGGCTGCCGATGCGGCCCGTCACCCCCGCCGGCCCGTAGGGCAGCGGAGGTGCCCGGACGTCCGCCACCCTTCCAAGTACGCCATGTCTTCTTCGACGTGGATGGCACGCTCGTGGACTTCGATTCGGCGCTCCGGGTCGGGCTGGAAGCGGCGGCTGGCATCCTGTCTGCCACGGCCGGCCGCCTGGTCACACCAGCGGAGTTGCAGGCGGTGCGCGATCGCGTGGCGCGCGACATGCGGATGGTGCCGGGAGCCCTTGCGAGGGCGCGCGAGGAGTCCTTCCGCCGCGTGATCGGTGACGCGGGAGTCGTTGACGAGGACGTGGTGGCGCGTGCCAACCGGGAGTTCTTCGCTGCCCGTGACGCTGCCCTCGTCCCGTTTCCCGACGCTGAGGAGGCGGTGGAGGCTCTGCTGGACCGCGGGCTCACCCTTGTGGCCGCTACGAACGGGAACGCGGCGATGGTGCAGGCGCCGATTTTCCGGCGCTTCCACCTGCTCTGGACGGCGGAGGAGGCGCGTGTGGCGAAGCCCAGCCCGGCGTTCTTCCGCGGCGCGCTCGAACGCAGCGGGGCGCGCGTCGAGACGACCCTGATGGTCGGCGACCGCATGGACAACGACGTCGCGCCCGCGATCGCGCTGGGCATGTACGGGGTACTGCTGGACCGCGAAGGAGGGGCGCCGGACGTGGACGCACCGCGCATCGATTCGCTGCATGAACTCCCGGCATTAATCGAAGTGGTGGCTAGCGCCGGGTGAACTCCGACCCGAGGTCCGGGAGTGGACGGTCGAACGGTCGGTAGTCACTCTTCGGACGGCCGAGCGCGACGAAGGCCTGAGGCTCCCAGGCAGGGTCGAGGTCCAGCGCGCCGCGTACCTCTCCGGGCGCATAGAGCGGGGCGGAGATCCAGTAGGCCCCCAGCCCTCGGGCGCTGGCCGCGAGCAGGAGGTTCTGCAGCGCTGCGCCGAACGAGTGTTGGGCGAGGCCCCACTCCGCCCGCCAGCGCCGCTCGTCCTCGTAGCGATTCAGTCCGTCCGCGACGAGGCATCCGAGGAGCAACGTAGGAGCCCCCGTGATGCGTCCGCGTGAGCGGGCGAGCGCGCGCTCGACCGTCCCTGACGGCTGGGCGTCGCCCTCCAGGTCTCGCCGCCACGCGGCCCCCATCGCGTCGGCGAGTGCCTGGCGACGGCCGGGACCGATCTCCACGAAGCGCCACGGACGCGTGTGGTGCGGGGCGGGCGCGGTGAGGGCGAGCGCCACCAGCGCCTCCACCTCTTCGGGGGTGAGTGGGGGGCCATCGAGGCCGCGCACGGAGCGGCGCGAGCGGATCGCGTCTTCGACCGGGCGGGGGTGGTCGGTCATCGCGCCCGCCTCGGCAGCACAATGTGGAGTTGCTCGAGGATCGCGCTGGTCGCCTCGCCCACCTGGTCCCAGACCTCCGCGAGGTCCTCGATCGTGTCCACGTCGCGGTTGAGCGATGGAAGCAGAAGTTCGCGCAGGTCGAGGCCGGCCTCTCGAGCCGCTTCGCGGTGGCGCGTGGCGGACTCGAGGCCAAAGCGAGGCACCACGACTCCGGGGGGCCGGAGGCCGAGGGCGCAGGTGCCACCGTCGACAGACGGGGCCATCACGACGGGCGAGGTGTGCAGCGCTTCCATCAGGCTCCGGATATCTTCACCGCGGGCCTGCGGCAGGTCGCCGGGTAGGACCAACACAGCCTCGCGGGCGGCGATGTGGTCGAGCGCCATCGTGACGGCCTCCAGGTATCCGGTGCCGGGATCACGCAGCACCTCGGCGCGGTGCTCGCGTGCCACGGCGTCGTATCCACTGACGGGTGAGATCACCACCACCTGTCCGTCGTGCACCTCGCGCACGGCGGTGAGGAGATCGTCCAGCATGGCTTGCACCAGGCTGTGCCGCTGGCCGGCGTCCAGGTGCTCCCCGAGCCGTGTCTTCGCCCGCGCCGCATCCTGCACTGCGACGAGCACGGCCACATCGAGGGGCGAGGTCATGCCATCACCCCAGCCGCCCGCAACACATTACGTGCCACCCGTTCCCGTCCCTCGTCGCCCACCATCATCGTATCGGTCGCGACGGCATCGATTCCGAGCGAGCAGATTGCAGGTACAAGCGCCTGATCCACGCTGTCGACCACGAAGAGGTCGATCAGGCCGGCATACAGGCGGGCGACGCCGAGCGCCGAGACCTCGTGGCCCATCGCCTGCAGCATGACCGCGGCCGGGCCCTTGATGGCAGCGCCGCCGACGATCGGTGAGATCGCGACGCGTCGTGCGCGTGACTCCTGGACCGCGGTCCGCACCTCGGGAAGGGCGAGCAAGGGTGCGATAGACACGAGAGGGTTGCTCGGCGCGATGCAGAGGAGGTCACACTCGCGGATCGCCTCGATGACTCCGGTGGCAGGCTGCGCGAAGGGGGCGCCTGGGAACATCACCCCGAGGAAGGTGGGTGCGGCACGCCGGCGGACGAAGTAGTCCTGGAAGGCGAGGTCGCCCTCGGCCGTACGGACGACCGTGGGATGCGGATCATTGGTGACCGGGAGCACCCGGAGGCGCACCCCGCGGGCGGTTGCCAGCGCTGCTGTCGCTTCGGTGAGCGTGGCCCCCTCGCGCAGAAGTTCGGTGCGGAAGAGGTGCGTGGCGAGGTCGACGTCTCCGATGCCGAACCAGGCGTCGCCTCCCAGGTCACGGAGTGCGTCCAGCGCATGCCGTGTGTCATCGCGGACGCCCCAGCCCTCGGGCCCTTCGACACCTGCGAGGGTGTACAGGATCGAGTCGATGTCCGGGCAGACGGTGAGGCCGAGCCACTCGAGATCGTCACCCACGTTGCACACGGCGGTGATCTCCTCGGGCGGGAGGACGCGCTGGAGGCCAGCGAGAAGGCGGGCAGCGCCGATCCCGCCAGCAAGGACGGTCAAGCGCAATGGAGGGCCTCTGGCGAGTGGTGACGCATGCGCGGAGGATACCGCCGCCAGTCCGGTGAAGGCGGCGAGTCAGTCACTTCGGGCCTCGGCCTGCTTCACCCGCTCGAGGGCGGCCACCGCGACTTGAATCTGCTCGTCGTCTGGTGGGCGGGTCGTGAGGTACTGGAGCGCGATATTTCCGGCGAAGAGCCAGCGGATCACCGGCCAGCGCTGGTGCATCCCAGCGAACCGGATGGTCTCGTACGACACGGCCGCGACGAACGGCACCAACACGAGGCGCGAGGCAAAGCGCCACCACAGCGGTTCCCGCCCGGCGAACGCGAAGACGATGATCGACACGAGGGCGACGGTCAGGAGGAAGGACGTGCCACAGCGCGGATGCTCCTTGGGGTACCGGCGGATGGCGGGCACCGTGAGTTCCCGTCCGTCCTCGTGCGCTGCGATCGTCATGTGTTCCGCGCCGTGGTACTGGAAGACGCGTCGCACGCCATCAGTACGGCCGATGCCCCAGACATAGCCGAGCAGCAGCCCAATCCTGATCGACCCCTCCAGGACCACCACAGCCCATACCGGCCACTGGCCGTCCAGGGGGCTGGTGACGATCACCGGGCCGACGAAGAACGTTCCGATGGCGAAGGCCATCGCGCCCATCACGACGAACCACTCGATGACGCCCATGCCCTTGGGCTCACCGTCCGTGTCCGAGCCGGCCTCACCGGCGGCCACCGCGGCAGACCAGGTGAGGGCGCGCGTCCCGAGGGAAAGCGTCTCGACGAGGATGACGATCCCGCGCAAGAGCGGGACGCGGCGGGCGACGTTGGTGTACATGCCGCCCAACCGCTCGTCGCGACTCAGGATCGCGCCGGCCGGGGCGCGGACGGCGACCGCCATCGCCCGGGCGCCACGGATCATGACGCCCTCGATCACCGCCTGGCCGCCGTACGTGGATGGAGGCATGTGGTCAGCCTACGGGAGCGAGGGAGGATGCGCGAAGCCGGGGCTGTCGCTGAAAACGACGAAGGCGGCTTCCGCCGCCCTCGAAGATCTACTGCAGGTGGTGTGGCTAGCCGCGCGTGTACCGGCGCTTGAAGCGCTCCACGCGGCCGGCGGTGTCCACGATGCGCTGCTCACCCGTGAAGTAGGGGTGGCAGTTGGAGCAGACGTCGAGCGAGATCGCGCTCTTCGTGGAGCGAGTCTGCCAGGAGTTCCCGCACGAGCAGGTCACCGTCGCCTCGTCGTACTTTGGGTGGATGGTGTCTTTCATCGGATGTCCCTTACGCCTCGACCGGGCGGATCGAGACCTGCTTGCGACGGCCCTTTGCGTAGGGCGAGAAGGCCACGTAGCCGTCCTGGCGGGCCCACAGGGTGTGGTCTCGCCCGGTGCCGACGTTCAGCCCGGCGTGCACGCGCGTGCCTCGCTGGCGAATGATGATCGAGCCGGCCGTTACGAGTTCGCCATCCGAGGCCTTCACGCCGAGGCGCTTCGACTTCGAGTCGCGGCCGTTGCGGCTGGAACCGCCAGACTTCTTGTGTGCCATGGCGAGCCCCTTCCTGTCTGACTAGCCGGCGCTGATGCCGGTGATGACGAGGCGGGTGCGCGGCTGACGGTGTCCCACCATGCGCTCGCGACGCGTCTTGTTCTTGAAGTGGTAGTGCGTGACCTTCGGCGCCCGGTCGTTCACCTCAACGGTGGCCGTGACCGAGGCGCCGGCAACGGTCGGGGCGCCCACCTTGGTGCCGCTCTCGTCGCCCACCAGGAGGACCTGGTCGAGGGTGATCGAGGCGCCCTCCGCGACGTCCAGCCGCTCAATGGCGATGCGGTCGCCCTCGCGGACGCGGTACTGCTTCCCGCCGGTGCGGATGATGGCGTACATAACGTGACTCCCGAATCAGGGGTGACCGACCAGGTCAGACGGTCAAGTGTAGGCAAG
>CAZVNJ010000047.1:0-16363 GCA_964628985.1 uncultured Dehalococcoides sp. | reverse complement strand
CAAGCGCTTAGCAGGCGCCCGCACTAGACCACTATGCGACCCCTCCGAGGGCCGTGCGGCCATCGTACGGGCGGGCGATCACGGCGGGCAAGGCGGGCGCCCCGACTGTATATTTCGCCCATGAACGAAGCACGATTCATACCACTCTCTGCCCGAGGTCAGAAGACGGCCGAGGCGTTCGACGCGATGCACGAAGGTGTCCCCGAGTGGCTGCAAGGATCACTTCGGAGTTGGCTGAATGAGGTTGTCCCCTCTGCGGATTCCTACTCCACGCCAACTTTTCGCGATTTCCTGCGCGCGTACGAGCGGGTGTTTCGTGTGGCAGTACCCCCGGCGCCCGAGGAACGCAGCAGGCGTGCGCACTTCCTGGGCTGGATCGTGAGCGACGCGGAGCGACTTATAGACCTCCTCGACTACTGCCTGGCCACGCTGCCGCTCAGGATTGAGGATCGGTACGACCTGGCACGGGCGCTCCATGAAGGGGGGTCCGTCTGGCGCCTGACAAGCACGGGTAGGGGACTTGAGAAGATCATCGATGAGACGGCCCACCGAGTGGCGCTGGATGCAGTCGCGATTGGTGGTAGACCCGCGGAACACCTAAAGGTTGCCTATGAGAAGGCCTGGGGACGCGTATCGGATCCATCAGGCGCTTATCGGGAAGCTGTGCGAGCAGTCGAGGCAGTCCTCAGACCGATCGTGGAGCCCAAGAATCCAAAGGCGACGCTAGGGAGCATGAGCGCCGTACTCCGCAATGCCCCCCGCGACTTCCGAATGCGATTGCAGCCCGGTACAGGGGCGGATCCGATCGAGATGTTTCGGGAGACCCTTGCGCTCTTGTGGACTTCACAGCTCGATCGTCATGGGACGGATGACGAGTCGGTTCCCCTTATGGTCGACCTCGGGCAGGCTCAGGATGCAGTCGCATTGGCGTCGCAGGTCGTACATCTCGTGCAGACCGGTGGATTCGTGCGACGCGAGGCCGCCCCTTGATGGCAAGAGTGGGTGTGCCAATCCCCGCCCGATCTGCGACCGCTAGGCCAGCCCGCGGTCCTTCAACACCTTCAGCATCGTGCTGCCGATGTCGCTCGGGTTCTCGACGATGGTCGCGCCGGCCTCGCGGAGCGCCTGCTGCTTGGCGGCGGCGGTGCCCGCCTCGCCCGCGATGATCGCGCCGGCGTGGCCCATCCGGCGGCCCGGAGGGGCGGTGGCACCGGCGATGAAGACCACCACCGGCTTCGACATCGTCTTGATGTATTCCGCGGCTTCCTGCTCCGCGGTGCCGCCGATCTCGCCGATGAGCACGACCGCGGCGGTGTCCGGGTCGGCCTCGAACAGTTCGAGCGCCTTCCGCTGCGAGGTGCCGATGATCGGGTCGCCGCCGACGCCGACGGAGCCGGACTGGCCCACGCCGACGCGGGTCAACTGGTCCACGGCCTCGTACACGAGGGTGCCCGAGCGGCTGATCACGCCGACGTTGCCCGGGAGGTAGACGTCCACCGGCATGATGCCGGCACGCGACCGGGCGGCGGGGTTGATCACGCCGGGGCAGTTTGGCCCGATGAGCACGGACTTCGACCCGGAGTAGACCCGCTTCACCTTCACCATGTCGAGGACGGGGACGCCCTCGGTGATGCAGATCACGACGGGGATGCCGGCGGCTTCCGCTTCCAACATCGCGTCGGCGGCACCGGGGGCGGGGACGAAGATCAGCGAGACGTTCGCCTGGAACTCCTCGACGGCCTCGCGGACCGTGTTCCGGATCGGGACGCCATCGATCACCTGGCCGCCGCGGCCGGGCGTCACGCCGCAGACCACCTGCGTGCCGTAGTCGCGGCTGTTCTTCGCCTCGCGCTGGCCGGCGGCGCCGAAGCCCTGGATCACGACGCGGCTGTTCTGGTCCATCAAGACGCCCATATGGGGTCTCCTTCTCTCGTCTGGTTCGAGCGCTGCTCGGCTGCTGCTACTTCGAGGCCTGCACGGCGCGCCGCGCGGCGTCCGCGAAGCCGTCCGCCCGGATCAGTTCCACCGGCGAGGCGTCGAGGATGCGCAGACCCTCCTCGACGTTCGTGCCGGCGAGCCGGACGACGGTCGGCTGCGGGAGCAGGCCCTGCGTCTTGGCGTCGATGACGCCCTGAGCGATGACGTCCGTGCGGGCGAGGCCGCCAAAGATGTTGACCAACACTGCCTTCACGTCCGGGTCCGTGCCGATGATGCGAAGCGCGGCGACCACCGCCTCCGGGCTGTTCGCCGTGCCGATGTCGAGGAAGTTGGCGGCGTCGCCGCCCGCCATCTTGATCGCGTCGAGCGTGGACATCGCCAGCCCCGCGCCGTTCACCAGGCAGCCGATGTTGCCGTCGAGCTTCACGTAGTTGCCGATGCCCGCGTCGTGGGCCTCGAGTTCCTTCGCGGCCTCCTGCGTGCGGTCGTTCAACTCCATGTTCGCCTTCTGGCGGAAGGCGGCGGAATCGTCGATGGAGAACTTGGCGTCGGCGGCGAGCACGCGGCCGTCCTTCGTGAGGACGACCGGGTTGATCTCGGCGATCGAGCCATCGTTCGCCTCGAACGCCTTCACGAGGCCGTTGATCAGCGCGACCGCCTGCCCGAGGTTGTCGCCGGAGAAGCCGCAGGCGTAGGCGAGTTCGCGCGCCTGGTAGTCGCGGAAGCCGCATGCCGGGTCGATGTGCTGCTTGAAGATCGCGTCGGGCGACTCCGCCGCCACGGCCTCGATGTCCATGCCGCCCTGCGGGCTGGCGATGACGACCGGCATCCCGGCGGAGTTGTCGATGGCGACCGAGAGGTAGACCTCTTTGTCGATGTCGATCAGTTCCTCGACGAGCACTGAGGAGACGGGCAGCCCCTGCGGGCCGGTCTGGTGCGTCACCAGTTGCATCCCGATGATCGCGGAGGCGTGCTGCCTCGCCTCGGCCGGGGTGTTAGCCACCTTGACGCCACCCGCCTTGCCGCGCGCGCCGGTGTGCGCCTGCGCCTTGATCACCGCGCGCCCGCCGAGGTCGGCGGTGGCCTTCTCGGCGTCCTCCGGCGTGCGGGCGAGGGCGCCCTTGGGCACTGCCACCCCGAACTTCGCCAGCAGCGCCTTCGCCTGGTACTCGTGGAGCTTCATCGAACCGCCTCGATCCCCGCCGTCCGAGGGCCCGGGCCGGTGTGGCAGGCGCCCTCGCTGGTTGCGTGCGACATAAGGACGGGCCGCTGGGCGGCCCGTGGGGATGTTAGCACCGGTGGGGGTGAGGGCTAGGAGGCGCGCTGGAGGACGACGGCAGCAGACAACTCACCTAGGAGGCGGGTCTCTTCTCCCATGCGTGGAGTCGACGCCCGAGAGGAGATTCCTCAATAAGCCAAATCGCATCCTCCCCCTGGATCGATTTCACTACGGCCTCCACGAAAGTCTCAAAGAAGAGTTCTCGGACCACCTCCGCCTCTTCATCGATCGTCAGCGGTGGTCGCGGCGGGGGGTCGAACAGCCCGCTCTGAGCCTCAGGAGCTGGGCCAGTTGTGCTCGCTCGCAGCGGGACGATGAACCGGACGACGGCAGTAGTCTCGTCTATTAGATAGGGTCTCCCGCGCTCGCGAAGTTCCACGGCCTCATGCCGCGTGTGAAGATTCGCAGCTCGAAAACGCCCACTCACTAAAGAGATCGAATATCCACCAAACCAGTCCTGCACGAGTCCCAGTACATGCCCAAGGAAGTCGTCATCCGACTCGCCATCGATCCGTTGGACGAACTCTTCCAGACGCGCCACGCCGATGTCGCTGAGGCGACGCCGGAGGGTGTCCTCATAGAAGAGGTCATCGAGAGCCGCTCGTAGTTCTGTCTCCCGAGTGAGTGGGAGAAGGAATTCGTAGATGGCAATCTGGTCGTATTCGACCTTCTCATACCGATGTTCGTACACACGTCTTGTCTGATCGGAGTGGGCAACGAATTGCTCTTCGGTGACTCGTCTGAACTCTGGTAGGACAGAGAACAGGCCATCGTCCGATTTTGCGACCCAATCCTTGTAATGCTTTGCGACATAGGTTTCAGCCGTAGTCGGCTTCCACTGTGCCGCTTCGGCGAGATCCTCAAGTCGAAACGAAGAACCCTCAGGTAGGCCCCTTAGAAAGCTCCATGCAAGTTGCTGACGTTCATGCCGCTTCACTGGCGACGGTATAACGCGACTAACCGCCGTTTGTCATTCAATTACCTGATTGTCGAGGTAACTCCTCACGTAACGAAGGCTGGATTGGATTCGAGCGGAACAGCAGGAGTCGGGTTCCATCTACCGCTTGTTCACCGCGACGGCCGCACGGATCAGGCGCTTGAACGCCGCCTCGTTGATCTTGTCGCCCTCGCGAAAGTCGATGGCTCGCCGGGTGTTGCCTTCGAGGCTGGCGTTGAAGAGGCCTGAGGGGTCCTCGACGGAGGCGCCCCTCATGAACGTCAGTTTCACGACGCTCTTGTAGGTCTCGCCGGTGCAGATGATGCCGTCGTGCGACCAGACGGGGACACCGGGGTTCGTGGGCTTCACCCACTTCCACTCCTCGACGACCTCGGGGTCAGCCTGCTTGATCAGGGTGCGGAGGCGGGAGAGCGTCTTGCCTCGCCAGTCGTCGAGTTCGGCGATCTTCTCGTCGATCCGTTGCGAGGCGGAGTCGTCTCCGCCCTTCGGGGCTGCGCTCTTCGCCATCGCGTCCGTACCTCACTCCGCGTCTGCTCTAGCGACGGTACCGGGATCCCGCTTCGTTCGCCCTCACTCCGGGGCGCCCGTATTCTCCCATCCCATGACCCGAATCCTCGTCGTTGGTGACACGCACGTCCGGCACTGGGAGGACGCCCACCCCGCACTGCGCGAGGCGATCCGCGGCGCCGACATCGCCATCCACTGCGGCGACTGGGTCACCATGGCCGCGGTCGAGGGGTTCCAGGCCGAGGCGCGGCAGGCCGTCGTGGTGCACGGGAACTCTGACTACGTCGAGGTGCGCAAGGCGCTGCCCTACCGCGAGATGATCGAGGTGGATGGCGTGCGCATCGGCGTGACCCATCCAGCGTGGGGCGGGCCGGAGCCGGACCCGCCGGCGCTGCTGCCCGACTTCCCCTCGGACGTGTATGGACGGCTCGACGTCGTGGCGTACGGGCACATCCATGTGCCGCTCGATCTCGTGCGGGACGGGGTGCAGTACGTCAATGGCGGGCAGGGCTATCCGTCGTTCCGAGTGCCGGGGACGATCGCGTGGATCGAGACGAAGCCGGGTGGGCTCTTCACCGTCTCCATCGAGGAGTTCGCGCCGCTGTTGTGACGTCGGCGCACCGCGCCGCGCCCAGCGCCTCGACTGGCGGTCAGCCGCCCCCGCCACTCCGACGGTGCTGGGCCAGCGCCATCATCGCGAAGGCGACCGCCGTTGCGGCGAGCAGTGTCCGGTCCTGCGGGTTCTCCGGCCACAGGCCGACGGCGGCGAGGACGGTGAAGATCGCGATCAGGCCGGCCATGACGGCGACAGTCCGGATCATGGGCGGGCCCTTCCGTGGCGCGGCATGGGGGCGCCCTCCAGCGGCGATGTGCCGCCCACTCCGGTGTGGTGGATCACGCCGCTGGCCAGTGCGAGGCCGCCGAAGGCGAGGCCGAGGATGGTACGGCCGGTCGCCACGAGGGCGGCAGAGGCGGCGGCGACCACCATCGCCTCGACGGCCCATCGGACGGCGCGCGGAGCGTCGATCGCTGCCCTCGGCGAGACGAAGGCGCCCCAGGCGACGGCCGCCGCCAGCGGGGCGCCGGCCCCCAGCACCCACGCGATCGCGCCATCGGCGCTGGCGCCCCAGACGGCCAGCGCGGCCAGCGCGGAGAGTTCGAGGGCGAAGCGCAGCACGAGATTGGCCGTACGCATCGGTTCGTTCGCCCTCCGTGCCTGCGGTCTGGCCGGGTGCCTAGCGGCCTCGGTGGCTGGCTCGTCCACCACCGCCACCCATGCAGATGATGCCGGCGATGAAGCCGAACTGGTACCAGCCGCCGTCACGCGCGGTGTTGTAGACGGGGTACTGCTCCCAGATGTCGAACAGATGCAGGACAAGCAGGCCGAGCGAGGTCGCCCCGTTCCAGAGGCCCCAGAGGAAGTCCATCGCGCGTCTCCCATCCCCTCGGCACTCTACTCTCGCCGCTGACCGGCCGCGCGATAGGCTCGTGGCATGAGCCGCCTGCAGATGCTCATCGCCGGCGCATGCGTACTCATCCTTGCCGGGTGCCAGGACGAGGCTCCGTCGGGTATCCGCGAGGCCTCTCCAACGCGACCGTCCGGGTTGGCGGTCGAGCGGCCTATCGGCACCGCGTGGGGCATCGCCGGCGTCTCGCGGGCACCGGGCCCTCCCGGCGACGACGCGTGGCTCGGCTTTTACGCGGCTCCCGACCGGGGCCTCGGTGGCTGGCAGGGCGCGTTTGCCGCCTGGACCCGCGACCGCGGTATGCCAGTGGTCGTGCGACGCCACGCCGTCCTGGCCGCGCAGTACGGCTTCCGGTCGATCCCCCTCGTCGGGTTCCACTTCGATGGCGAGGGAGGCGCCATCGCGCTCACCATCGACTTCCGCGACGACGCCCAGGTCGCCGCCTATACGGACTCGCTGAGGGCCTTCGTCGGCGACTATCCGCCCGCGTTCCTGGGGATTGGCAACGAGATGGACCGCATCGCTGACCAGGACCCGACGGCGTATGCAGCGTGGGCTCGACATGTGCCGTCGATCGTGGCGGCGGTGCACGAGGCCTCGCCCGGCACCCAGGTGTTCGCGACGTTCCAGTTGGAGATGCTGCTCGGGCGCGCCTCGCTCACGGGCCGGCCGCCGCGGGAGCCACGGTGGGCCCTCCTGGATGACGTCGCTGATGCCCTCGATGTCGTCGCCTTCACGACGTACCCGTATTTCGACTATGAGACGCCCGAGGCGATGCCCGCTTCCTACTACCGCGATGCGGCTGCGGAGGCGAAGCGTCGCGGCGCGAAGGCAGTCGGACTCAGCGAGGTGGCATGGCCCGGAGCCCCGATTCCGGCGCTGCGCGGGGATCCTCGCGATGGCTCAGCTGGCGAGCAGGTGGCCTTCATCCGGCGGCTGCCCGCGCTGTTGGAGGGCGTCAAGCCGGCATTCGTCCTCTGGGCGTTCTTTCAGGATCCGCCGGTGAGTGGGACGCCATTCGACACCATCGGGCTCGCCGAGAATTGCTGCGCGCCTCGGCCCGGCCTGGACCTCTGGAAGAAGGTGGTGCGCGGCGACGAGGTGGGCTCGGAGTGACCTGGCTTTGACGATCGCCGACTCCTCGCCGCCGTTGGGGGATGGCCGAGCCGAGGGCGCGGCCTGTATCGTCAGCACTCGGAGGGGTGCCGGAGTGGCCGAACGGATCCGTCTTGAAAACGGACGGCGCGCGAGCGCCCGTGGGTTCGAATCCCACCCCCTCCGCCACCGCGCCTAGGCCCGCCGCCGTCGCAGCGTCTGCGCCAGCACGACCGCCCACAGCGATCCCTGCAGCAGGATCGAGAGTGCAGTCAGCCAGAGGCGGAGCGTCAGGAAGACCACGAAGAAGATCGACAGCATCAGGACGAGCGTCCCGGTGGTGGCGAGCGGTGGCTTCTCGGTCGCGCGGATCGCCGGCAGGATGCCGCCCGCGAGGATGAAACCGCCCAGGAAGAGCACCACGTCCTGCCAGGTCACCGGCGCCTCCGTCTGCGCCTCGGATCATCGAGGGCAGGTGCGGCAGGCGCCACCGGCGGACGCAGGTACAGCGCGGCCGGGCTCGACGTGGCTACCCGAAGCGGGAGTGGCGGGTCGCGGACGGGCGGTGCGGGCAGTGCGGGCCGACGAGGTCCTTGAACAGTTCCTGCTCGATCCGGCAGTCGTCGCACGGACCGGCCGAGCGGTGACGGGCGCGGGTGTAGACGGTCCGTCCGATCCCCTGCGTGTGTGTCATGGCATTCCTCCTTCCTGACAACCACGATGGGCCGTCCATGTGAACGTCCCGTATGCAGCCCGTTACCGCTCGGTGAATCTCCACGAATCTCGCGCGAGACCGCTGTGGTCGGAGCGCGTCCGCAGACCTCCGGTGAATCCCCGATTCAAGAACCCGTCCGGTCCCGCCGATAGTGCTGGGGAGACCCGAGCAGGGAGGCCCGTGCGTGTTGCCGAGGACCGAGCCCCATCCCGACATCGACATCCTGATCGGCGAGATCGCCGACATGCAGCCGTTGCCGGTGGTCGCCGTCCGTGTCCTGGAGATCGCGGACGGGCAGCAGTTCTCTGCCCACGAGCTTTCCCAGGCGATCGCGGCTGACCAGGCGCTCACCGCGAAGGTGCTGCGGCTGTCGAACTCCGCGTACTACGGCTTCCCGAGGCGGATCACCACCGTCCGTGACGCCGTCGTCCTCCTCGGTTTCCGCGCCGTCCGCTCCGCCACCCTCGCCTCCTGCGTGATTGACACCATCCCCGGCGGCAAGGTGCTCGACGCCATGGAGGCGTGGCGATACTCGATGGTCGTCGGACTGCTCGCCGAGGTGCTCGCGCGTGCCTCGAAGCGGCACCAGGACGAGGCGTTCACTGCGGGGATCCTGCACAACATCGGCCGCCTCGCGCTCGACCAGCACCGCCCCGCGCAACTCGCCGAGGCGAAGCGTGTCGCCTTCGAGCGCGGGGTCTCGGCACCCGAGGCGGAGCGCGAGGTCTTCGGCTTCACCTCGTCTCAGGTCGGCGGTGCGCTCGCGCTCCACTGGAACTTCCCAAAGGAACTCGCAGCGGTCGTCGCCGGCCACCAGTTGGACGTGGACGCCCTCCCGGACCCCCAGTCGCTCTCGGCCTACGTCATCCGCGCGCGGATGTTCGCTCGCGCTGCCTCGATCACGGACGGCTTCGAGTCCCCGGCCACCCGGACGAGCCCGGACGTGTGGGACGAACCGCTGGTCCAGAAGCAAATGGCACAGTCGGGCGGCCTCGATGGCATCCTGGAGCGCGTCTCCGCCTTCCTCGCTTCGGCCGACCTGAAGCGGTAATCCTCACGGGTCACCCGTCGGACCGTCTGGCCAGACTCAACGCGACCTGAGGGCCAGGGGGATTCACCGGTTAGTTGACAGGCTCAGAACGCTCGTTCTACCTTGTCCGTGTTCGGAACAGAACAACCGTTCCGTACAGGGGGTAGACATGCTGTTCTCAATCGTCCTCGGCATCATGCTTGGCGCCGCCGCGGTCACGCTGCTCCGGGAGTTCCGCGAGGCCTCCAGCGGCTCGGCACGTGAGATTGTCCTGGCCCCGGCGCAGTTCCCGCACCTGGCTCCGCCCGCCATCGTCACTCGTGGCGGCACTTTCCGCCGCCGTGCCGCCTAGCAGATTCGAAGCCGGCGGCTAGACTGCCGGCTATGCCGGATGAGCTGCCCCGACCACCGTCTGATCGCCTCCTCCCACTGCCAGTCCGCCTGTTGCTCGACGCGGAAGAGGCCCTCCTGCGGACGGCGGGGGCCATCCCGGCGCCGGGGCACGAAGGTCACATCGGCGTCCTGAGCGCGCCCGGCGGCGTGATGGCGCACCTGGCGGCCACCCACAGCCATTGGTTCGGCTGGTACATCGGCGGCGACGAGGCCGCGCAGTCTCGTGCTGTCCCAGACGACACGCCGTACATGGCTGGCATCGAGCAGTTCCGCGCCGCGACGGGACTCTCGCGACCCCATCTCGACACGCTCGATCACGGTGCGTTGGCTCAGCCTCTGCAGCGCATCGGCGGCACGCAGTGGGACGGGTACGGGCTGACCAACAACTACATGGTGCGGCGGGGCATCGCGCACCTGTATCTCCACGCGGGCGACCTCACAGTCGCGGGCTCGCTGGTCGGGATGCCCGACCAGTCGCTCCCCGGGCCCCTGGCGAGATGCCAGTCGGTCGATGCTGCAGACACGGCTATGACCTCGTTGGTCCCATTGCTGCTCGACGGGCTCGACGAGGTGCGGCGCGTGGCCGACGCGCTTCCCGTGCCCGCGCAGGTGGGCGCGTTTACGCGCCTGAACGCGGGGTCCTTCATCGTCGCGCATGTGGCGAACCGCGAAGACCTACTGTGGAACTCCATCGTCCGGGGTGCGCCGCGTGATGCCTGGCTCCATGAGGCGAACGTCGGCCGGGGCGCACCACGCAGCGTCCCTGCGTGGGACGACGCCCGTGCTGCGCTCGACCGGACGATCAGTGCCATCACACCGGTCGTCGAGTCGCTCACTTCATCCGACTTCGCGAGAACGGTGGAATGGAACGGTGTCCCGGGTCCGCTCGGCGCTCAGATGGCTCGGTCCGCAGCGCACGTCTTCTACCACGCTGGGGAACTGCAGGCGCTCGGGTCCCTCGCGGGCATGCCCGACGTCGGACTCCCCGGGCGGCTCGCCCGTTGCGCCAGGGCCTGAGGTGGCGGAACCGCGCATCGCCATCGGCCACGTGGGCGCCCTTCCGGACGTCCCGTACACCCGTCTTCTCGTGTCGCAGCGATGGCCGGCGGGCGCGCGTGGTCATGTGGACCAGTGGGAGCCAGCGCTCGGCCCTGCGCCGGAAGCGGTCGGTGCGCAGGACCTCCCGACGCAGTACCGCCAGGCTCTCGTCGCCCGCGCCCACCTCGTCCAGTGGGCGGCGCGGATGGCGCTCGCGAACGGAGTGACGCTGCTGGCGGCGGACGAGGCCGAGGCGCGTGCCCTCGAGATTCTGGCCGATGCTGTGCGCGCCGCTGCGTCAGATCTGGCGTAAGACGCCCGATGCATCCGCGTCGCACCGCCCCCCGGCACGCGGACCGGGCGCTCATTGAGGCGGTGCGGGCAGCCCTCGCGCGCGTCGCGGATGCGGAACGGGCGCCGAAGATGCAGGCCTACATGAAGTCGACCATGCCGTATCTCGGTGTGCCGGCACCGGTCCTGAAGCGGGAGATAAGTGTGCTCGCGAGACAGCATCCGCCCGCGGATGCTCAGGGGTGGCGCGACACGTCCGTGGCTTTGTTTCGAGAGGCGACGTACCGCGAAGAGTGGTACGCCGCGCTGAACCTGGCGGGGCGCACGCGGTATCGCTTTCATCCCTCGACCCTGCCAATGTTCGAGGAGTTCGTGGTGACCGGCTCGTGGTGGGACATCGTGGACGAGTCGTCGCACCGCGTCGGCGACGTCCTCGCCCACCATCGCGCGGAGGTAACCCCGACGATCCGCGCCTGGGTCAATGATCCGGTGCTCTGGAAGCGCCGTGTCGCCATCATCTGCCAGCTGGGGCATCGAGAGGAGACCGACCTCGATCTGCTCACGAAGGCGATCGAGGCCAACGCTGCGGACAGGGAATTCTTCATCCGCAAGGCGATCGGGTGGGCGCTGCGGGAGTATGCCAAGCACGACATGCCGTGGGTGGTCGCGTATGTGGCTCGGATGGGGGGGCGCCTGAGCCCGCTGTCACGCCGGGAAGCGCTCAAGCACGCTCCCACGCAGTAGGCTCCAGCACGAAGGGCGGTCGGTGTGGATGACGCGGTCTACCGGAGCGGGCGGATTGCCGCGGCGATGACGGCGCTCCTGACCGCGTTCACCTTTGCGGTTGCCTTCCTCACGCCGCCACGATCGGGGCCGAGTTGCGCCGGCGAGGCCTGCGTGGGCTATCCCTACACGGACATCGCGGCGTTCTATCCACGGGACTACTTCTGGATGGTGCCCGCGACCGTGCTCTTGTTCAGTCTGCTCGGCATGACCACCTGCATCCACGTCGTGTCCGCAGGCGGGCGACGCGTCCTGAGCCTGCTGGGACTGGTCCTGGCAGCGGCGGCCGCGATGGTCCTGTCGGTCGACTACTTCGTCCAGCTCACGGTGGTGCAACCGAGTGTGCTCCGCGGCGAGTTCGAGGGTCTCCCGCTGATCTCGCAGTACAACCCCCACGGGATCTTCATCGCACTGGAGGCGCTGGGTTACCTCGTGCTCTGCGGGGCCCTGACCTGCCTGGGGCTCGCAGCCGAGGGTGTGAGGAGGACGGTGCGGATCGCTCGGTGGGTCTTTGGTGCGGCATTCCCGCTGGCGCTGGTGGCACTACTTGCCCTCGCTGCGGGTTACGGCCATGACGTGGAGTACCGCTTCGAGATCGCGGTCATCAGTATCACCTGGACGGCCATCATCGCTGGCTGCGCGTTGCTCGCCGCAGGGTGGGGGCGTCCGGCCCCTCGCTAGGCGTGCGGGTGCCCGTGCGCAGAAAGCGGTTCAAGGCCATGGGCACCGAGCAGCGCCGCGTCGTTCAGGACCTCGTCGGTCGGCGCGTCCGACACCACGCGGCCGTCCGCGAGGAGCGCCGAGCGCGGCAGGATGTCGGCCACCAGCGCGAGGTCGTGTGTGGCGACAAGGATCGTCAGTGGCAGGCGGTCCAGCAGGGCGATCAGTTCGCGGCGTGACATCGGGTCTAGGTTGGCGCTCGGTTCGTCCAGCGCGAGGATCGGCGTCCCCATGGAGAGGACCGTGGCGATTGCCACACGCTTCTTCTGGCCCAGGCTCAGCCGGTGCGGTGGCCGGTCTGCGAAGTCCTGCATCCCTACGGCGGCGAGGGCGTCCCGCGAGCGTTGAATCACCTCATCGCGCGGCAGGCCCATGTGCAGCGGCCCGAACGCTACGTCCTGGAATACCGTCGGTGAGAACAACTGGTCGTCTGGGTTGGAGAACAGCAGTCCCACCTGTGCACGGATGGCGCGCACCGAGGCGTCGTCCAGTCTCTGTCCGAAAATACGCACCGCCCCGGACTGCGGCCTCAGGATTCCGTTCAGCGTCAGCAGCAGTGTGGACTTCCCAGCCCCGTTCGGGCCGACGAGTGCGACTTTCTCCCCAGCCGCGACCGACAGCGACATCCCGCGCAGCGAGGGCGTCCCGTCCGGGTAGGTGAAATGGACCTCGGAAACCTCGACCGCGGGGGCTGGCCCGGATGCGTCATGGGATGTCATGCGGCCCTCCCGGCGAGCTGTACCGCGACGGCGTAGACCACTACGAGGACCGCGACGACGCCCTCCCGTTTGGGGAACGCTGGATGGTCGAGGAAGAGCGGCTCGCCGGCATAGCCGCGCGCCTGCATGGCCGCGTACACCCGCTCGCTGCGCTCCAGACTGCGCACGAAGAGCGAGCCCACCATGTAGCCGGCCACACGCGCGCGCCATCGGACCGTCCCACCGGCCTCGCGCCCCGGCACGGCGGCGCTCCGGCTATCGCGTGCCCGCAGCATGCGGACCGCTTCGTCGCCGATCACGAAGAAGTACCGGTAGGCGAAGAACGTTGTTGCCACGAGCAGGCGAGGTACGCGGAAGGTCCGTAAGGCCCGGAGTAGGTCCACTACTGTCGTGGTCGATACAAGGAGCGCAGCAATGGCCACTGCGATCCATGACCGTGCGAGGATCGTCGCGACGGCGATCAGTCCTTCCTCGGATGCGGTCCAGCCAACGAACGGCATCGTGAACACAGTTGCGCCCGGTCGCGTGAACGCCAGGGGCAGCGCGACAAGGACGAAGGGGAGCGCGAGGAGCGTGCGGCGCAGCAGGAACCACGGGCCGAGCCTCGACGCGAAGGCGCCAGCGACGACCGGGAGCAGCAGCAGGGACAGCACACCCCAGTCGCCCTCGCGTGTTGAGGTAATCGCGAGGATGTACAGGAAGGCGGCAGGGACCTTCGCCCTCGCGTCCGCGCGGTGCAGGATGCTGTCTCGCTCCGCGTATCGCTCAATGACCGCCGCAAATGCCGACACTGGCTACCGCTCTCCGGATGTGCCAGGAGGACTCGAGCCACCATGACGGCGCCGTAGGAGGTAGCCGACGCCAAGCGTGAGCCCCGCTACCAGCCCGACTCCTATCACGCCGGCCAGAGCCGAGGAGAGCGGGCCGTCGACTCCCGGGACGGTGTAGTCCGGCAGGGCCTCGAACCGGGGCTCCTCGGCGCGTTCGAGAAACGCTTGGTCCTCGGCGACCCGTTCGAGGCCGTCGGGCTCGGGCGACGCCAGCCACGCCGAGGACACCGCCAGGACACTCGCGATGAGCAGCCCGATGAGGATGACACTTCGGTGGCGCCGCATCGTGCCCCTACCCTCGGCTGACGCCGGACGCCGCGCGGCCCTGCGGCAGGAGGTCCGCGCGTGTCGCCATGATGAACCCGAGGGCGGCCACGGTGATCAGGCCCTCCCCGATCCCGATGAGGGCGTGGACGCCGGCCATCGTGGGCAGTGAGACGTTGAGCGGGGACGTGTCTGACATCGCCAGTTGGAGCGACGTCGCCACGGCGGCTGCCTCGACGGAGACCCAGGCCGCGACGAAGGCCGTCACCAGCACGGCCGTGCGGTTGCCCCGGCAGAGCGGACTGGCGGCGCGGTAGAGCGCGTACCCGATGAGGGCCGTCACCATGCCCATGTTCAGGATGTTCACGCCCATCGCCGCGATCCCACCGTCCTGGAACAGCACCGCCTGCAGTCCCACGACGGCAGCCATCACGATGATCGCGGCCCACGGTCCAAGGAGCATCGCAGCCAGCGCCCCACCGAGCATGTGGCCGGACGTACCACCTGCCACCGGGAAGTTCATCATCTGCGCGGCGAAGATGAACGCCGCCATCACACCCATCAGCGGGACGGCCTTCTCGTTGAACTGGCGGTCCGTCATCTGTACAGCCACAGCCAGGATCGCGGCCATGGCGATCCAGCCGAGCACAGCGACCGGCGTCGAGACAAACCCGTCAGGGATGTGCAGGGGCGCGACTGCGGTGGTGGCGTCGAGCGCGGTCACGGAGATCGACATCATCAGTCAGATCCCCCTCCCGCGGACTGTCCGTGCTCCCGGCACCCTCCGCAGGTGCCGCGCAGGGCCAGGTGTCGGACGCGCGCGTCGAAGCCGTGCTCACGCCGTGCCTCACGCTCAAGGGCCCGCACCCCGTGGAGGGTGACCTCCGAGACGAACCCGCACGCGTCGCAGATCAGATGGTGATGGGCGTGATCCCCCACCCACTCAAACTGCGTCTCTTCTTGCGCTCCCCGCACCGCCACCACCAGACCGGCACCCTCGAGCGCTTCGAGCGCCCGGTAGACCGAGGAGCGCGCAATCCCCCTGGCTTCCGGGTAGTCCCGGGCGACGGCGGCTTCGATCTCACCGACCGTGTGATGACCCGGTGAGCGACTCAAGACCGCTCCCACCACCGCGCGTGGTGTGGTGCGACGAAGCCCGCTCTGGCGGATGGCAAGGTCGACTTCGTTGACGGTGATCGCCATCGTTCCCTCTTGCGACGATTCGCAGAAACAGCATACGCAGCGGGCACAAGGTTCGGGGCCGGCTCATGGCACAGAGAAGCCCGGCGGAGCCGGGCTTCTCGTATCGGGGCGAGGGCCGGGGGCGAGTCTAAGACTCCTTGACCACCATGCCGTTGGGCGTCCACCGCCAGGTGCGGAACTTCGCCTTCTTGATCCCGGCGGCCTTGGCATAGTCCTTCGCACGCGCGAGCGACCCCGCGGGCACGTACAGGTAGAGCGTGGTCTGCTGGTTCTCGAGCGGCGCCCAGACGTACATGGCCTGATCGCGGGTCACCGTCTCGCGTGACTCGACCTGCGCGATCGCCACCGGGTAGTTCCCTGGAGTGGCTACCGCGACGATGTCCGGGAAGAGTTTCTCGCCCGTGCCACGTGGCTCGATGCCGAGAGTGGGCTGCGGGAGGTTCACGAACGTGCGCAGGTCCGGGTTCTTCTCGTCTGGGTAGGCGAACCGCTCGGCAGCAATCTGCTCAACCACCTGCACGAGGTTGTAGCGACGAGACTCTTCGTTGCGTCGCCATTCGACGTCCTGGCGGCGCCACTTGCCCTCGCGCCGGTTGCCCTTTGCGGCGAACAGGGACAGCACACTCCACTGGGAGGCGATGAACATCAGGAGCAGCACCGCGGCGACCGGGAGGAGCAGGGCAACCGTGGCGCCCACCTCGACGTCACCGAACTTCAGCATCCCCGGCCCAGGCATCGTGACCATCGCGATAAACGTGAGGGCGAAGAGGGTCAGCGACACCACGCCAAACACCGGCGGGAGGCGGTAGGTAGAAACTGCGGGAGCGTGTCCCGCAGACACCGGAACCTGAGCCACGGCAACTCGAGGTGCGGCGGCGGCCTTCGCGGCCGGCACTGGCGCCGCCGGTGCAGGCGCCGGGGTGCTGGCTGTGGCCTCTGCCATCGTCGGTGCGACGTCACCCGCATTGGGGGCGTCCGAGGCGGCAGGAGCGGAAGGGGCGGCCGCGGCGGCTGGTGCAGGAGCGCCTGCAGCCGGCGCTGGCGCGGCACCACCGACCAGACTGCGCGCCCGATCCGGGTCCTCGTACCAGAGGGAGTTGATCTCGATGAAGCGCTGCTGGTCCGCCGGGACTT
>CAZVNJ010000046.1:7167-17354 GCA_964628985.1 uncultured Dehalococcoides sp. | reverse complement strand
TGAGGGTGCCTGACGTCGCACCCGCAACATCCACAGTCGCACGAAGATCGCTCAGTGGCATCGCGTTGAGCACGGGCAATGGCCCTTCAATGACCACGTCCACACTGCCGCTCCCCTGGAACCGAGCGATCCGGCCCACCGGCACACCGAGTGCGTCGATTGCGATCGTGGTGCGACGGGAACCGGCAGCCGGCGTGATGGTCACGGTGACCGTGGCCCGGTCGCGGTCCACATATGAAATCCCCGCGGGCAGGGGAATCTGCACGGAGCGCACGACGTCCGAGCGCGCCCCCGCCACGCTGACCGGAGACAGTCGAATCCGGTCGATTTGCTGGAGGGCTTCGATGGGGCCCTGCACCTGGATCGCGGAAGGTGAAGAGGCGACGCGGGAGACCACGTAGCCCGGGTCTGGCTCACCTGCGACATCGACGGCGATTGGCACGGTCCGGACGATCGTTGTCTGGATGACTTCGACGTTCACCGCGGCATTCGTCGGCTCCAGGCGGACGCCCCGAATCTCCGCGCCACCCGTACCCACAGCCTTAAGCACCACATTCTGTTTGACGTTCACGGTGAGACCCGTGACGTTCACTTCGGCTATGGCCTGATCGATCAGCGCCACGAGCGACTCCGGCCCGCTGACCCGTGCGCTGGGCGTCTCCGGCGTGACTGCACCGATCTGGTATCCGAGTGGTGGGGACCCGAGGGCCCGGGCCGCCACGGAGACCTGCCGCGTCGCAAGGTCCTCGAGGTTCACCAGCACGGTACGGGGCTGGACATCGATAACCCGTACGCCGCGAACGCCCTCCACCTCGACTCGGACCGGCACTTCCTGTGACCGCGCCCCGAACCCGTTGAGGTCGACGAGGGCACGGAAGTTTGCGGGCGTCAGCCGCTCCCATCGGTCCGCCGGCGCCGAGATCCGCACCTGGACCGCCGGCAACTGGTTGGCGACTGCGAGGGCCTCTGTGACGTTCACCGGCTCGACAGAAATGGGAGAAGGGTAGACATCGATCAGAGTGGGGTTCTCGGTGTCGGTCACGAAGTACCAGAGGACCACGGCGAGGACGAGCGACAGCACGGCCAGCCCCGGCGTGTTCCGCATCAACGCGCGCAGCCGCCGCCACGTCGCGCCGGCTATGTCGAGCGCTTCGCGGCGGTCCATCTCGCCGAAGGGGCCGATCCTCATGACATCGCCAGGGCGGTGGTATCCGCCAGGTGGTCGGGGTCCAGGTCGAAGAGTCGCTGCAATTGCCGGGCGAGCCTGACCTCGTCGAGGCCAGTCACCATCCGACCGTTGGACGCCACCGCAATCTCCCCACGTTCTTCGGAGACCACCACCACCACTGCGTCAGTGCGCTCCGTCAGCCCGACCGCCGCCCGATGACGCATGCCGAACTCTCCCGGGAGAGGCGCCTCGGAGAGTGGCAGGGTGCAGCCCGCCGCCACGATGAGGTCGCCGCGAACGACGACCGCGCCGTCGTGCAGCGGGGATTGCTCCGGGAAGATGCTGGAGAGCAGCTCGACCGACAGTGTCGCGCCCACAGGCACCCCGGTGTCGATCACCTCCTGCAAGCCGGTCTCCCGTTCGAGGACGATCAGTGCGCCGAGACTCTGTCGCGCGAACGACGTGGAGGCGCGGACCACGGTGTTGATTGCGCCCGCACGCTCCGCACGGCGCATGGAGCTGCGCAGGCCAGTGCGGCCCAAGCGCTCAAGCGCTCGCCGGATCTCCGGCTGGAACACCACCACCATCCCGACGAGCAGACCAGCCACGGAGTTCCGTAGCACCCAGTTCAGTACGGTGAGGTCAAAGATGCGGCTCAGGATGAAGGCGCTCAGGAGCAGCACGCCCACGCCGCGGAGGACGGTCATCGCCGTCGTGCCGCGCACGAGCAGCAGCAACCAGTAGATCGAAGCGGTCACGATCACGATGTCGACCACCGCGGAGGCGTCGAATCGGGCGACTACGTCGCGCAGCCCAGCGGGGACTTCCGGCATCGGCCCACCCCTCGTGGCACATCCTGCGCCCGATCTCTACTGTCCCGGTGCGAGGCTATCGCAATCCGCTCCGGAGACGACACCGCGGCGGATGAGGGGGGCACGGCCGCTCTGCCGCTCGTCGGACTAGAGCGCAGCCCCCAGCATGAGCGCGAGCACCGCCTGCTGGGCGTGCATCCGGTTCTCCGCCTGGTCGAACACCACCGAACGAGGTGATTCGATCACCTCGTCCGTGATCTCCTCCCCCCGGTGGGCCGGCAGGTCATGCATCACAATGGCGTCCGCTGGCGCGGAGGACATGAGGGCGGCGTCCACCTGGAACCCGCGGAAGTCCTCGCGCCGCTGCGCGATCTCATGCTCGAAACCCATCGACGCCCACACGTCCGTGTAGACTGCGGCGGCGCCGCGCACGCCCTCGTGGGCGTCGAACACCTGCGTGACTCGGCCCTCGCCCGGCAACGCATCGACCCGCGCGAGCACCTCGCCGGGCAGTTCATAGCCGCGAGGTGAGGCCACCACCAGGTGGGCGCCGGCCATCCGGCAGGCATAAGCCAGTGAGCGCGCGACGTTGTTCCCTTCTCCCACGTACGCCAGGCGGACCCCGCCGAGGTTTCCGAAGCGCTCGCGGAGAGTCAGAAGGTCCGCCAGCGCCTGGCAGGGATGTTCCTCCTCGGAGAGGGCATTCACCACCGGAACAGTCGCCCACTCGGCCAGGTCAACAACCGTCTGGTGCGAATACGTCCGGGCCGCGATCGCCTGGACCATCCGCGACAGGACCCGCGCGACGTCCTTGACGGGCTCGCGTTCACCCATCTGCACCTCGTGTGAGTTCAAGTAGATGGCGTGGCCGCCGAGGCGGTGCATCGCCATCTCGAACGAGGTACGCGTCCGCAGGGACGGCTTCTCAAAGATCAACGCCAGTGTCTGACCCCGCAGCGAACGCGCGCCGGGGCCATCGCGCTTCATACCCAGGGCGAGATCAAGCACCGCCTCGAGTTCGGCGGGCGAGAGGTCAAGGATCGACAGGAAGTCGCGACCCAGCATAGGGAGGCTCCGCTGATGCTGCCGTCCGAAGCCACACATCGGACGGTCGCGACCCACCGTTCGGCGCGGTTGCCACGAGTCGCGAGTATAGCCCGCCGATTATGTAGCGGGAATCTACGCCTAGACCGAGTGGGACGTGCCCAGGATTTCGATGACCGGTAGTCCGTCTTCGGCCCGCACCCGCAGCCGAAAGTCGAGCCAGGCGGTGTTGTTCGCGCGGTCTCGCTCAGCCAGCCAGCCCTCCGGGTCGACTGTCGCCTCCAGGCGATAGCGGCCTTCGGGTAGCCGGGTGATGTCGATGCTCTGGCGTGGCAGGAACCACTGGTAGGGATCGGCCCACCCCACCGAAAGGCCCATCGTGAGGTGTCTGGCTTCCTGTCCACCACAGTCGTGCGTCGAGTGCTGCGGGAGATCCGGTGCCCCAGCCAGCGATGCCCGAAACAACGCCTGGTCGAAGAAGCAGAAGCCCGCCTTGTCGTCGTAGAGGTCGACCGCCTGGGGATTATCCAGCGCGGTGAGCCGGTATCGCGCCGCCTCCCGCACATGCCAGTGGTCATGGCCATCGCCGCCAAAGACAAGCGAGGCCCGAAGTTGGCGTCGCTCGAAGCCACCCTCGGAGGACTCCAATCGCTGCTGCAGTTGCCAGCCGCCACCGCTGCGCTCTGCCGCCAGGAGGAGAGGGCCCTCCCCGACATTGACGATGGACGCAGTGAAGTAGAGGAGGCGCCGGCCGTCAGGCGAAACACCTACCTTCAGATCCGTGAGCGGGGCGAACGCGAGGTCAGGCGGGAGCGCGCGGCCTCGAGGGGCCTCTTCCGGCGGTGATCCCGCGGAGCCAGCGGAACACCCGACTGTCAGGACCACGAGGGAGGACCAGGCGAGGAAGAAGCGAGCAGCACGCGACCAATTCGCTCGCCGTCGCCTGACCCGGGTGACGTCTTGCGTGACGTCGCCCGGACCAGGCAGGGGGCGCCTCAGTCGACGCCGCCGGTTCGGACTGAAGTGCACGGCGCTATCTCTACGCCTTCGGGTCGAAGCAGAACTCGACGTGGCTGATGCCGTACGGCTTGCCGTTCCGCGGGTTAATCGGCGCGGTCAAATTCGTGTCGCTGTCGTCGAAGGTGTCATAGAAGTAGGCCATCTGGGCGCGGCCACCCTTCACGAGGACGACGTTCGCGTCGATCGTGTGCAGAGACCCGGCCGCAATCGCCCAGTCAAAGGTCGTCCCGTTGTAGTTGCTGATGATGACCTGGCCACCATTGGAGAGCGTGTACGTCCCATTGGCGACGACATCAATCTTCAGCAGGTGCGTGCCTGTGGAGCAGTCAGACGCGCCACCATCGAATGCCAGCACCGTGTGGCTGTTCGAGTTCGGCGCGTAGCTCGCCCCATGGCCTGCTTCCGCACGCTGGGCCGCACCCGCCGCCACGAGCACTGCCATCACTACACCAAGCGCTGCAAGAGCGCGCACGTTGGTCATATCTCCACCCTCCGCGGCGGGCCGCCGCAAGCGATCCGGTCGCCATTCGGCGTTCGGTGCCTCGACCCTATGCCAAGAGGGTGGAGGGACAGTGGAGATGCGGTTTCAGCCGTGTCGTCGTCGAGTCACTTATTGCAGTAGTATCCGGCCGCCAAATCGACGCGGTCCTGCAACTCGGAGGTCCCATGCAGCCCCCTGGCCCCCGACTGCTCGTCGATATGGCCCTCGCACTCGCCGCGTTGGCAGGACTGCTTCTCCTCGCGATGCGCGACGCGCCCAACGCCGGTGTCGAGGTCCAGGCACAGGATCCGCCTCCCGGCATTGACTCCGTCGTCGCCCACGTCTCCGGCGCGGTGGCCAGGCCCGGCCTCGTGACGCTGCCGCGCGGCGCCCGTGTCGCTGATGCGGTGACGCAGGCGGGCGGCCCGCTGCCTGACGCTGACCTCGATGCGGTGAACCTGGCCCGCCGTCTGGCGGACGAGGACACGATCGCCGTGCCGCGTCAGGGAGACCGCGCCTCCAGCGCGCTCATTGACCTCAACCACGCGACGCGTGCCCAACTGATCTCGCTCGCCGGAATCGGGGAGGTCACGGCCGGCCGGATCATTGAGTCGCGCGACAGGGCGCCGTTCGCGTCCACGGACGAACTCGTGACCCGGCGTCTGCTGTCGGCGCGGGACTACGAGGCGATCCGCGATCTCGTGACGGCCCGACCTTGATCCCGCGAAGCAGGGGCCCACTCCTTCCACCGATCGCGATCCTCGCCGCGGGCTATCTCGTGGGGACAGCGGCCGCGCTCCTCATCGGCGGACCGTGGTGGCTGACAACCGCAGCGGGAGGCACGTTCGCTGCTGCTGCCTTGGTCGGCCGAATGGCGCCGGCCTCGCCCCTCGTGCTGCTGGTCGCCGTGACCCTCGTCACCGCGGGACATGCGCGCTGGGACGCGCACGAGGCCGCCGCACCCCCGTCGCTCAGCCGCGTGACCGGCGCGCACACTCTGATCGGCGTGGCGCGAGAAGACGCCGTCGTGCGCGGCACCCTGGCACGCCTCGACATCGACGTCGACTCAGTCGATGGAGCGCACGCGGAAGGTGGGGTCCGGGTCACGATGCTCGCGAGTACGGAGCCCGTTCGCGCCGGGCAGCGGGTCCAGGTCGCCGGGACGGTAGCGCCACCGCCGGAACTCGATGGCTTCGACTATCCCGGATACCTGCGCTCACGCGGAATCGTCGTGACCGTGTCCTACCCCGAGCGCGCCGAGGTACTCGGCGACGCGTGGCCACGCTGGCGCCTCGCGCTGCGAGAAGTGCGACGGCAGGCGATCACGAACATCGAGCGCTCTCTTCCTGAGCCGGCCTCCGCCCTCGCGTCGGGCATCCTTGTCGGAGAGCGGGCCGCGCTTCCCAGCAGCGTAGCCGAGGACCTGCGCTCCACCGGGACGACGCACCTCGTGGTGGTCTCCGGGCAGAACGTCTCGATCACACTGGGACTGCTCCTTCCACTCCTCACGCTCGCCATTCCTCGACGCCGCGCCGCGCTGCTGCTCCTGTTGCTGCTGCCCGCGTACGTGGTGATCGTCGGCGGCGATCCACCCGTGGTTCGGGCGGCGATCATGGCGGCAGGCGTCGTCGTTGCGAGCGCCCTCGGGCGGCGTACGCCGGGGTGGCTGTGGCTCCTCGTCGCCGCGACGCTCATGGTCGCGCTCGATCCCGCGATGGCCGTCGACGTCGCGTTCCTGCTCTCCGCGACCGCGACGGCGGGCGTCATCGTGGTCGCCCCCGCGCTGCGCGATGCGCTGCTCGCCTTGCTCCACTGGCCGTCCGAGGGCGCCCGGGCTGCAGCCGCGGAGACCGTGGGGACCGCGGCCGGCGCCGCCCTGTGCGTCCTGCCGGTGCAGGTCGTCGTGTTCGAGCGTTTCACGCCATGGTCGGTCCTGGCCAACGTCCTGGTGGCGCCGTTTTACGAGGCCTCACTGCTCGCGACGGGCGTCGCGGCAGCCCTTGGCTGGTGGACTCCCGCCACCGGCGTGCTGCGCGTCACAGCAGGTGCCGCGCCCGAGGCCTTCCTGGAACTCGTCGAGATCCTCGCGCAGTTGCCGGGCTCGGACGCGGCCGGCACCTGGCCGAAGTGGGCGGGCCTCGCGTGGTACCCGGCGCTCGGCGCCGCCACCTACCTACTCGCTCGGGCCGGCCGGGGGCGTCAGCCCGCGCTCGCAACCAGCGGGTTGGGCGCTGGTTTCGGCCGCACACTCGCGCTTGCGGCCGTCGTGGTGGCCATGTGGGGCGCCGTCCTCCAGCCCGCCCCGGTGCTGGACGAGGTCGTGGTGCTCGATGTCGGCCAGGGGCTCGCCGTCCTCGTACGGTCGCAGGGTGCCACCGTACTCGTAGACACCGGCCCGCCCGATGGGGCCGTGGTGCGAGCGCTCGACGGTGTCGGTGCGCCGAGGCGGATCGACGCCGTCGTCCTCACGCACGCGGACGCGGACCATACCGGAGGCCTCGCCCGACTCCGCGAGCGATACGACGTGGGCGCGGTCTTCGGGAGCGCGGAGACGCTCCGCGCGCGCGGGCTCCAAGGGACAGTGCTGGACATCGCTGACACGGTGCGAGCGGGAGCGTGGCGCATGACCGTCCTCGGCCCTCCGTCCGAAGCCTCGGCCGTCGCTTCGGAAAACGACCGCTCACTCGTCCTCCTCGCGGAGTCCGGGTCCCGGCGCGTCCTGCTCACCGGGGACATCGAGGCCCAGGCCGAGGCATGGCTGCTCCGGTCCGGCTGGCCATTGCGCGCGGACGCGCAACTCGTCCCGCACCACGGGTCAAAGACCTCTTCGAGCGCCACCTTTGTACGTGCGGTCTCCCCGGCCGTGGCCGTGGTATCGGTCGGAGCGCGAAACCCCTACGGCCACCCGGTGCCCGAGGTGCTGGCACGCTACGAGCGGTCGCGACTGCTCCGCACCGATCTCGCAGGCACGGTCACGCTGTCGACGGACGGCTCTCGACTGTGGGTAGGGACCTCGAAGTAGGGCTACCGAGGCGCGGGCGATTGCTCCCGTGCCAGAGCGCTCTGCAGGAACTGACGACCAAAACGCCAGTCCTTGAGCGATGTCCACCGCGCCGGCCCCACCTGCATCGGGAAGACGAGGGCGAGGTCGCCGGGCTCGATGGCACCCTGGAAGGCGTCTCTGACGGCCTCGGCGGAGTGCTGGGACTCGATGACCCAGCAGGCCTCGGGGAATGCCCATGACACCACGCTCACCGCCTGGACGGCGCCGAGGAGGGTCGGGTACTCACCAGCAGGGCGTCCGAGGCGGCAGAACACGCCGTACAGCATCCAGCACTCCCGTCGTCCGCCTGCCCGGGGAGACAGCGGAGAACGTCGGTAGCGTTGATGGGCCAAATCTACGGGCGGCACCAGATCATGTCAAGTGATCTGATCATCAGATCGATCGGATCGGCGCACTATTTTCGGGCGTCGCGCCACATCCTCCAGACCCTGGGTCCGCCACCCGGGAGTTCCATCTCTTCGACCACCTTGAAGCCATGGCGCTCGTAGAGCGGGACGTTGCGCTCCTTGCTGCTCTCCAGGTAGGCCGCCACGCCCTCGCGATCGCACCGCTCGACCATCGGGGCGATCAGTTGCGAGCCGAACCCCTTCCCCTGCATCGAGGGCTCTACGCCGATGCCGAGCAAGTAGTAGTGCGGCTCCGTGGGGTGCTTCTTCTCCATCAGGCTCAACGCGCCGATCACCCGGGGCAGTCGGGCGAGTCCCGCCACCTTCACCATCCCAGGGAGCAATTTGAGGTCGCTGACGACGCCATGCGGCCGACCGCCCGGCGGATTCCAGAGCGCGGCGCCCTCGAATCCTTCGGTCACGTAGGTCTCGCCGTACGGGAAGGTCATCTTGCGAAGGCCCATGTCCATCATGGACCTGATCCGCGCCGACCTGCGTGCATCCGGTTTCGCGAGGAAGTTCATGACTGGGTCGTCGTCGAACGCTCGCCCCAATAGGTCGGCGACGCGAGAGAGGTCACCTGACTCAATCTTGCGGATCTGACTGGCTGTGCTTCGCTGTTCCATGCCTGCCCTCCCTCTCGCGTGCGGCGAGCGTGCGGAGGAGTCTAGCAAAGCGCCCACGTCGGAACGGACTGCTAGCCAGCGCGCCATTCGGCGAGGGCGGCCTTCTGGGCGACAAACAACCGCTCGATGCCCTCGCAGGCCAGGTCCACGAGACCACCCATCTCGGCGCGAGAGAAAGTCCCGCCCTCCCCCGTTCCCTGCACCTCGACCAGCCGCCCGGTCGACAGCATGACGACGTTGAAGTCCACCTCGGCGGACGAGTCTTCGAGATAGTCGAGGTCGAGGATCGGGACGCCGTCGTGCATGCCCACGGAGAGCGCCGCCACCTGTGCCTTGAGCGGCGAGGCGAGGATGCCGCCGGCCTTCTGCAGCCGCTCCACAGCAATGGCGAGGGCAACCCAGGCGCCTGTGACGGAGGCGGTGCGCGTCCCCCCGTCGGCCTGGATCACGTCGCAGTCGAGCGTGACGGTCTGCTCGCCGAGCATCCCCATGTCGAGGCACGCGCGCAGGGAGCGACCGATCAGGCGCTGGATCTCCTGCGTGCGCCCGCTCTGCCGGCCGCGGGCGGCCTCGCGGTCGCCGCGGGTGTGAGTGGCCCGCGGCAGCATGCCGTACTCGGCGGTGATCCAGCCTTTGCCCGAGCCGCGCATCCAACCGGGGACGCCCGGCTCCACGCTGGCCGTGCAGATGACACGCGTATCGCCGAACGAGATCAGCGCTGAGCCCTCCGCATGCTTCGTGAAGCCCGGCTCGATCGTGACCGGGCGCGCCTCGCGCGGGCTGCGGCCGTAGGAACGCTCTGGCATGGTGCCCTCGATTGCTGCGACGTCTGGTGTCAGAGGAGTGGCGGCTAGACTATCGCGGCGTCACCTTCGAGGGCAGCGCAGTTGCCTCAGCAAGCGGCGGGAGCATCGATGGCCGGCTATCGGATGACCGCGGATGAGCGAGGCCAGACGCACCTCGAGCCGATGGACCTCTTCGCATGGCCGTTCGAGAACGGCCCCGGCGAGTTCAAAGGGGTGGGTGGCGCGGCGATGGGCGATGCGAGCCGCGTCATGCTCATGCGCTTCGAAACGGGCGCCCGTCCCGGCTTCCACCGCGCTGTACCGGGGTTCCTCATCGTCCTCGCGGGCGAACTGGTGGTCTGGGACTCGGCCGGCACCGAGGTGGCACTGCAGGTGGGGGACGCTCTGCGCTGCGAGACGACCGGGCGAGGCGGCTGGAGGCTGGGGAACCGCCTCGACGGCGACACGCTCGTCGCGCTGGTCCAGATGCCGCCGAAGAAGGCCGCGCCCTCCGAAGGCGACGCCACCGGGGGCTAGGCGTACTCGCCGAGGAAGGTCCCACCCAGGATGTGGACGTGGGCGTGGTCCTGCGACTGCATCCCGTCGTACCCGGAGTTCGAGACGAAGCGGTAGCCGCCGGGACACTGCTCCTGCGCCACCTTCACGGCAGCGGCTCCGACGGGGCCCATGTCCGACCAGAGTTCCGCCTGGGTCATGTGCTTCTTCGGCACAGCGAGCAGCATGACCGGCACCCAGCGCAGCCGGTTGCGGAAGACGATGACGTCCTCCGTCTCCAGCAAC
>CAZVNJ010000046.1:0-7067 GCA_964628985.1 uncultured Dehalococcoides sp. | reverse complement strand
CGGCACCCAGCGCAGCCGGTTGCGGAAGACGATGACGTCCTCCGTCTCCAGCAACACCTCGGCCGGCTCGCGGCCGGCCACAATCTCGCAGAACACGCAGTATCGAGGCATGCGGGCGAGTCTATCGTCCGTCTCTGGCGCGTGCGACCGGCGTCGAGGACGATACGGCCCTGCCCGCCAGCGCCTGCTGCCACTCCCGCCTCGGAGGTGCCGCCGTGACCGAGATCCGCCCCTTCCGTGGCCTGCGCTATGACCCGCGACGAGTGCGCGGCGACGACGTGATCGCACCGCCGTACGACGTGGTGGGGGCGGAGGCGGTCGCCACGCTCCACGCCCGCTCGCCGTACAACGCCGCCCACCTTGAGAACCCGGCTGGCGAGGGCGCTACGAAGTACCGCAACGCCGCGTCGACGCTTGCCAAGTGGCAGGCCGACGGCGCCCTCACCCGCGACGCGAAGCCTGCCTACTACGCCTACGAGCAGCGCGCGCGCATCAACGGGGCGTGGGTGACCCGTCGCGCTTTCTTCGCACGCTGTCGCCTGCACCGACCTGAGGAGGGCATCCTGCGCCCGCACGAGGCGACGATCGCCTCCCATCGTGCGGACCGGCTCGCGCTGATCCAGGCCACCCGCACGAACATCTCCCCCGTCTTCGGGATGTTCCTCGACCCGCAGCAGACCGCCCGGACCCTGCTGGCCGAGATCGCGAAGCGCGAGCCGACCTTCGAGGCGACGGACGCGCTCGGCGACCGGCACCGCCTGTGGGCGGTGAGCGCGGCCACCGAGGTCGCCACGCTCACCGAGGTCGTCGCCGCCTCGAACGTCACCATTGCGGACGGCCACCACCGCACCCACACCGCCCTCGACTACCGCGACGAGTGCGCGGCGAAGGCGCGGAAGCGCTGGACTGGGGAGGAGCCGGAGAACTTCGTCCTGATGGGGATGATCCCCCAGGACGACCCCGGCCTCGTCATCCTCCCGATCCACCGCCTGATCCACGTCGACCCGCTGCCCGAGGGTGTCCTTGACCGTCTCTCCGGCCTCTATCGCGTCGAGCAGTTGGGAAGCGTCGAGGACGCCTGGGCGCGTGTCCAGGCGAATGCGATGGGCCCGAGCACCTTCGCGGTGCTCGGGCTGGAAGGCCGGGAGTCCGTGCACCTGCTCACGGCCCGCTCGCAGCAGGCCATCGACAACGCCATGCCGCCGCGGATCTCACTGCCCTCCAAGCGCCTCGATTCGCTCGTGCTTACCGAGACGGTGCTGACGCCGATCTTCGGCATCGATCGGGCGGTGATGACCCAGGGCGAGCGAGTGACCTTCACGGAGAGCGTCGCCGAGGCCCACGAGGCAGTCGAGTCGGGCGCGTGCCGCCTCGCGATCCTCGTGAACGCGACTCGCGCGCAGCAGATCACGGACGTCGCCGACGCGGGCGAGGTCATGCCGCAGAAGACGACGTACTTCTATCCGAAACTAGCGACGGGGATGGTCTACAACCCGCTCGACTAGGGCTGCGCGCCCTACAGCCGGATCTGTCGAGCCACCTCGATGCCGTCGAGTGCACGCACCTGTGCAAGTTCGTCGGCGGCGAGTGAGCGATCCACCCCCAGAAGCATGAGCGCGTGGCCATGCTTCGAGGGTGAGGGCGACACGGACATCGAGGAGATGTTCACGCCTCGCTGCCCCATGAGCGTACCCACGCGGCCGATTGACCCCGGCTTGTCGACGTTCTCGATCGCCAGGAGGGTCTGCGAGTCGCCGCGCACGTCCACGCTGTAGTCATTGATCGCCACGATGGCGATGCCGGCCGCGGTATGGGTGGCGCTCACGCGCTCCACGCCCGTGTCTGTATGCACGGCGACGCTGACGAGGCTGGCGTACGGCTCCTGGGCCGCTGCCTTCTCCTCTTCGATGCGCAGCCCTCGCTGGTCCGCGACGGTGAGGGCGTTCACTGCGGAGATCTTCTCGTCAGTCGCGTCGTCGAGCATGCCGACGACCGCAGCGGCCTTCAGCGGGGTGACATCGTGGTTACCCACTTCACCGTGGTAGGCAATCCGCACCTTCTCCAGGCGGCCCTCGGCCAGTTGCATGGCGACACGGCCGGCGACGCGGGCCGCTTCGATGTAGGGAGCGATGATCGCCATTGACTCCGCACCAACGGTCGGGACGTTGACTGGGAAGCGCGGGGCCTTGCCGCCGAGGATGTCCAGTACCTGCTCCGCTACGTCGACGGCCGCGCGGTCCTGCGCCTCGTTCGTGGAGGCGGCGAGGTGCGGGGTGACCACGATCTTGTCGTGGGTCGTGAGGATGTTGCCGACCGCCGGCTCCTCCGAGAACACGTCGATCCCGGCACCGGCGACGTGGCCGGAGGCGACAGCGTCGTAGAGCGCCTGCTCGTCGATCAGCGCGCCTCGAGCGGCATTGATGATGCGGATACCCTTGCGTGCCTTCGCCAGGCGCTCAGCCGAGATCATCCCCCGCGTCTCCGGCGTGAGCGTGGTGTGCAGCGTCACAAAATCCGCCTGCTCGAAGATCTCGTCCAGCGACATCATCTCGATGCCGAGCGCGGAGGCGCGCTCCATTGAGACGAAGGGGTCGAAGGCGATCACCTTCATCTGGAAGGCGCGCGCGCGGCTGGCCACCTCCGCACCGATCCGTCCGAGGCCCACCACGCCGAGCGTCTTGCCGGCGAGTTCGACACCCTGGAGTTTCGAGCGCTCCCAGCGGCCGTCCTTCAGCGAAGACTGTCCCTGCGGGATGTTCCGCGCGACGGCGAGCATCAGCCCGAATGCGTGTTCGGCGGTGGAGATGGTATTCGCGAGCGGTGCGTTCACGACCACGACGCCGCGTGCCGTCGCCGCTTCGACATCCACGTTGTCCACGCCGACACCGGCACGGGCGATGACCTCGAGGCGTTGCGCAGCCTCGATGATCCGCGCGGTGACGGTGGTCTGGCTGCGGACGACGAGCGCCTGCACGTCCGCGACCGCTTCGACCAGCGCGTCCTCCGAGAGGCCGGTCCGGACCACTACCTCGTGGTCACGGGACAGGAGGTCGATCCCCTCCTTGGCGATGGAGTCCGCGATCAGGATCTTTGCCACGAGTACCGCCCCACCAGTGCGCGACCCTGCCCGCAGGGCCGCGCCCCACGGGCGTCATGTGTGCGTGTGCTAGGCCTTGAAGCCCATCTTGGCGAGTGAGCCCTTCAGGGCGTCCAGACCGGCGTCGATGTCCGCGTCCTCCATGTAGCCGAGGTGGCCGAAGCGGATGATCTTCCCCTTCAGCGCACCCTGGCCACCGGCGAAGACGGTGTCGTATTCGTTGATCGCCGTCTTGATGATCTCGTCGCCGTTCAGGCCCTCGGGCACCCGGATGGCGGTGACGGTGTCGGACTCGACACCCTCGGAGGCGAGAAGCTTCAGCCCCATCGCCTTCGCACCATTGCGAACCTTGCTGGCGAGACGGTGGTGTCGGGCGAAGATCTGGTCGAGCCCCTCGGCCAGCATCAGTTCGAGCGACTTGTCCAGCTGGAACCAGACGGAGACGGCGGGCGTCCACGGCGTCTGCCCTGCCTTCAGGGAGTCGAGGTGCCGCTTGAGGTCGAAGTAGAAGCGCGGCTGCGGGTTGGCCGCGGCCTTCGCCCATGCCCGCTCGTTCATCGAGACAAAGGCGAGGCCGGGCGCCGTCATCCAGCCCTTCTGCGAGCCAGAGAGCACCACGTCCAGGTCCCACTCGTCCGTCTTGACCGGCACCGAGGAGAGTGACGAAATGGCATCGACGACGAGCAGCCGGTCCTGCGCGTGGACAACCTTCGCGAGGTCCGGCAGGATCGGGTTCGTCACTCCGGTCGAGGTTTCGTTGTGCGTGATGAAGACCGTCTTGATCGCGGCGTTCTTCTTGAGCGCTTCCTCGATCTGGTTGACGTCCGCGGCAAGGCCGGGCTCGAACTTCAACTGCGTGAGCTTGCCGCCGTAGATCTGGACGAGGTTGACGAAGCGGTCACCGAACTCCCCGATCGAGACGACGAGGACTTCCTCGCCCGGGGCCATCAGGTTGACGACCGCGGCCTCCATCGCGCCGGTGCCGGAGGCAGAGAGCGTGACCACGTCGTTCTTGGTCTGGTAGACCTTCTTGACACCCTCGGTGGTGCGGGCGGCCATCGCGGCGAACTCGGGACCGCGGTGGTTGATCATGGGAGCGGCGCCAGCCTGCGCGACCTCCACGGGTACGGCGGTGGGTCCGGGAATGCGCAGGTTGACCACGGGTGGCTCCTTGGGTCGGCGAGGTGCTTCAGAGATCGATGACGGGCGCCTCAGCAGCGCCCAAGCAGAGTCTTGCGGACGGCCTCAATACGATCAACGACGGAGGTCACCCGGCTCGCCGCGCGGGCGTCTACATCATGCGCCTCTCCCCTCCCGCCTACAATCTGGATCGGGCGTCCGGAACCTCCGAGCCCTGAGAAACAGCCCCGAACCCGGATCCGACGTGAACGACTCCGCCCGCAACCCCTACCGCGACCTGCCCTCGATCGACCGAGTCCTCGCCGACCCGCGGGTCGCCGCGCTTGCCGCCGAGCGAGGCCATAGCCCGGTCGCCGGAATCGCCCGCGAGGTGCTGGACGCGTACCGCGCCTCGATCACCGCCTCGGCGACCACGTCAGCGCCGGCCCCCGCCGTCTCCGTGGTCGAGGCGGTCCTGGCCCGGGCGGCGGCGCTCAGGCCCTCGCTGCGCCCCCTTGTGAACGCGACGGGGGTGATCATCCACACCAACCTCGGACGCGCGCCGCTCTCGGAAGCGGCCCTCGCCGCCATGCAGACGGCGGCGGCAGGCTACTCAAACCTGGAGTTCGACCTCGATGCGGGCGAGCGCGGCAGCCGGTTCAGCCACCTCGACCGAACGTTATGTCACATTACCGGCTCCGAGGCCGGGATCGCGGTGAACAACAACGCCTCCGCCCTGCTGCTCGCCCTGGCCGCGCTCTGCCGCGACCGCGAGGTGATCATCAGCCGGGGACAACTGGTCGAGATCGGGGGAGGGTTTCGCATCCCAGATGTCCTGCGCCAGTCGGGCGCGACCCTCGTCGAGGTGGGCACCACGAACCGCACCTACGTGCGCGACTACGCCGAGGCGATCACCGAGCGCACCGCGGCGATCCTGCGGGTGCACTCCTCGAACTTCCGGGTGGTGGGATTCACAGAACAGCCGTCCCTAGCCGGCCTCGCGTCGCTGGCGCGCGAGCGCGGACTGCTGCTGCTGGACGACCTCGGGAGCGGCGCGCTCCTCGACACCCGCACCTACGGGCTGGCGGCCGAGCCGATGGTGCAGGACTCCGTGCGCGCCGGCGCGGACGTCGTGCTCTTCTCAGGAGACAAGCTGCTCGGCGGGCCGCAGGCCGGCATCGCTGTCGGGCGCAGCGAGGCGATCGAGGCGATGCGCCGCCACCCGCTTGCCCGCGCCGTGCGCATCGACAAGGCGAGCATCGCCGCCCTCGCCGCGACGCTCGACCACTACGCGAAGGACGAGGCGGCCGAGGCAGTCCCGGTGTGGCGGATGATCGCCCTCGCACCGGCGGTGATCGAGGCCCGCGCGCGCCGCTGGGCAGAGGCGTGTGGCGACTCGGCCAGGGTCGAGCCCTGCGAGTCGACCGTCGGCGGCGGATCGCTGCCCGGCGAGTCGCTGGCATCGTGGGGCTGTGCAGTCTCGGCACCTGCCGGTGCGACGGCGCTAGCGTCCGCGCTGCGCCAGGCCGACCCGCCAATCATCGCGCGCATCCACGAGGACCGCGTGTGGTTGGACCCGCGCACAGTCGACCCGTCAGCGGATACCCATGTCGAGGCGACGCTCGCCCGCGTGGTCGGGGAATCCGGGCCGCGCCGTGGACGATAGGACGATTGCCGCGCTTGAACTGCCGGCCGTGCTCGAACGACTCGCGCAACAGACGTCCTTCTCCGCCGGGCGCGAGATGGCCCTCGGGCTGAGGCCCGTTGCCGATATCGAGGTCGTCCGCGCTCGCCAACAGGAAACCGCCGAGGCGATCGCGCTGGATCGCGACGGGGTCACGATCCCCCTCGCAGGCGCACGTGAGGTGCGGGACCGCGCCGAGGCGGCAGCGCGTGGCTCGGTGCTCAGCCCGGCGGAACTGTTGGACATCGCCTCGCTGTGTCGCGCCGCGATGACCGTGCGGCGTCTCGTCCTGCGCCATGAGGACGACGCGCCTCACCTCGCGCGGATGGCGAGCGGGATCGGCGAACTGGGGCCGCTGCGCCTGCTCATCGAGGAAGCGCTCGACGACCGCGGCGGCGTACGCGACTCCGCCAGTCCCGAACTCGCCCAGATCCGACGCGAGGCGAACCTCGCACATGAGCGGCTGAAGTCGCGCATGGAAGCGATCGCCGGTGCCTCCGGGATCCGCAACGCGCTCCAAGACGCCATCGTCGTCATGCGTGACGGGCGATATGTGCTCCCGGTCAAGGCAGACTTCCGGGGCGCAGTGCGGGGGGTGGTGCATGACACCTCCGCCTCGGGTGCCACCGTCTATGTCGAGCCGCTCGCCGTCGTCGAACTTGGGAACGAGTGGCGAGAACTGCAGGTGCAGGAGCGCCACGAGGTCGAGCGCATCCTGCGCGACCTCTCTGCCGCAGCCGGCGAGCAGTCCGCCGACCTGCAGGACGCGGTCGAGCGCCTGGCGCACCTCGATGTGGCACAGGCGAAGGCGAGGCTGGCCAACGCCCTCGACGCCACCCACCTCGCGCTGCAAGGCCCGAGCCAGCGCTGGCTGGTGGAGGCCCCCGCCGAATACCGCCTGGTGGAGGCGCGGCACCCTCTCCTGCACGGGCCGGTGGTGCCGACCTCGATCCGCGTGGGAGGCGACTTCGACGCCCTGCTGATCACGGGGCCGAATACCGGCGGGAAGACGGTCGCGCTCAAGACCGCTGGCCTGCTCTGCCTCATGGCGCTTACGGGCCTGCCCGTGCCGGCGGCATCCGGCTCCCAGATCCCCGTCTACTCCGCGGTCTTCGCGGACATCGGAGACGAGCAGTCGATTGAGCAGTCGCTCTCGACGTTCTCCGG
>CAZVNJ010000045.1:0-17552 GCA_964628985.1 uncultured Dehalococcoides sp. | reverse complement strand
GCCTCCGAACGTGCCCTGGACGGACGCGTGAAGCGGATGAACCGGGTCGCCGCCAAGCGACTCGCGGAGCGGGCCGCGAGCGGCAAGGAATCGAAGGCGCTCCGCGAGGAGATCGAGAAGCTTCAGCAGGAGAACCGAGGGCTGGCCGATCGCCTGACCGCTCTGGAGGCTCGCGCCGCGGCCCCAGCCCGCGCACGGAGGTAGACGATGCCATCAGTCACCGTGAACGACATCGACCTCTACTACGAGGTCTCTGGCCCGGCGGAGGCTCAGCCCGTGGTGTTCCTCCACGGCGCCGGCGGCAATCACATCTCGTGGTGGCAACAGATCCCGGTCTTCAACAAGACCTACCGCTGCATTTCGATCGATCACCGTGGGTTCGGGCGTACCCTCGACCCGGCCGGAGCCGGGGCTGCGCGCTTTGTCGACGACCTCGAGGCCTTGCTCGGCCACCTCGGCATCGATCAGGTCGGGCTCGTGGCCCAGTCGATGGGTGGCCGAACGGCGCTGGGATTTACGGTCCGCCATCCGGAGCGCGTGAAGGCTCTGGTGATGGCGGACACCTGGGGGTTCTTCAACTGGCCGGAGCAATCCGAGCGCGCTCGCATCCTTCGGGAGCGGACGGCGAATTCCTCGGATCCGCTCATCGTGCGGGCGGTCGGTCCGACGTTCCGGGCCTCGGAGCCCGTCCGGACCTTCCTCTATCAGCAGATCGGCGGCCTGAACCCGCCCCGCCCGGCGACGGCGAGTGACGACCCGAACGCGCCCACAGTCGAACAGGTGGCGGCCCTCAAGACGCCGATCCTGATGATCGAGGGCGAGGAGGACGACGTTGTCCATCCGCCGCTGATGGAGGCGTTCCACGCGCTCGTCCCCGGATCCGAGTATGTGACGGTCCCAAAGGCGGGGCATTCCGTGTACTTCGAGAATGCGAGACAGTTCAACGACCTCGTGGGGCAGTTCCTCGCGCGGCACCTTGGGGGGTAGTCCGTGACCGACGAGGAAGAGCAGCGTCGAAAGATCCGCGCCGTCCGCGGGAAGCCGCTGAACGTCTTCTTCGACGTGGACAACACGCTGATCATGTGGAACGGGCGCCTGCGCAACCACGCGCACGATGTCTTCGTCGCCCTGAAGGACGCCGGCCACACCATCTACATCTGGTCCGGCGTTGGCATCCGACGCTGGGACATGAAACGCCACAACCTCGATGAGTTCGTCACCGACTACTTCGTGAAGCCGCTCGAGAAGCACCACGAGAAGCTCGAAGCCCTCGGTGTCCCGATGGTGCCGGACTTCGTGATCGACGACCACAAGACCGTGGTGGACGCATTCGGGGGCTACCACATCCCGGACATGGCGCAGCCCGACGACGACCATCTGATCCGCGTGCTGGACAAGATCAACGAGATGGCGACGCTGGGCGACGTTGAGGAGCCCGGCGAGCAGGTCGCCATCGACTAGCCTGAGCGGGCTGCCGCCAGATGCGCTCGCAGAAGCGCCTCCACCCTCGCCCGGTCCAGCATGGCGGCTGCGGGCACGTCCCCGTCGATGTCACCCTGCGCGGCAAGCGCGGCGAACTGGCCGAGCGCGATCTGCGCCCGCTGGTCGTCCTCGAAGCGCAGCAGAGGCTCCACGATCGTCCACGTCGAGCACCCGGGATGACGCCCCGGGGCCGCGCTCGCGAACGCGATCCAGTCCAGCGCGCGCTGGTGTACGTCGTAGTGCGAGAACAACCGGTAGTCGAGGTCCCAGCGCCGGGCGTCCTGGTAGGCGTCAGCCGTCCAGTCGATTGCGAGCGGCTGGTCTGAGATCTGGAGCGGATCGAGGGCGATCAGCCAGAGCGACGTCGCGAGCGCGAGCGGGGAGGCGGTCAACTCGCCGCGCTCCGTCCACGTCACCGCGTACGCGTCGGCCATCGCGCGCTGCACCCGTCGGTCCACGTGCAGGCCGGCGCCGAGGAGCACGCGTGTCACCAGCAGATGCGCGAGCAGCCGGGCGTCCTCATCGTCGCGCGTGCGCTCGCCGCTCGGGAGGGTGAACGAGGCGACCTCGTCCGGCGGGAAGCACGCAAAGGTCCCGTTGACGCCGCCGGCGTACCCCGCGGCGCCCGGCTTTCCCTGCGTCGCGAGCAGGGCGTCGAGGAGTGCCGGGTCATCAACGGTCCCGCTGTCGCGCACCTGCGGCCAGAGGCGGAGGGCGAGGTCGAGGTCCGGCGAGGTCGTCATGGGTGGATCCAGCCTCGCGCGCGTAGGTGATCCGCGTCAAGGCGCGCGCATGGACGGCGCCTGTGGGACGATCACCGGATGCAACGCCAGTCCCGATTCCTCCTCCCCGCATTCATCACGGCGATTCTGCTTGGTGCCGCCCTGGGAGTGGCGACCGCTCCGCGCGGTGAAGCGCCGGTCGCCCGCCTCACCCCGGGGGCTTCGTTTGCCCCGGGGCTCAGCGTGGCGCCGGGCTCCACACCAGAACCACCCGCGGAGCCGACGGCCAGCACGGGCGCCCTTCCGATCGAGCGCCTGCCCGTTGTCCGGTTCACGCCCACAGCAGGCGGGTCCGTCGCACTACCCGTCGAGGTGCCGCCGGCCTCGGAGTATGGCATCGGCCTCTCCGGACGCCGCACGCTCGATGGTCGTGGGATGTTGTTCTACTACCCGGATGGCAAGGGCAACTCGGGATTCTGGATGAAGAACACACACATCGACCTAGAGATCGCCTTCGTGGACACCTCGATGACCGTAATCACGGTGCTCACGATGAAGGCGGACACGGAGACGGTGCACCGGCCGAACCAGCCCTATCTCGCCGCGATCGAGGCCCCGGTAGGGTATTTCTCCAGGACAGGGATCGGTGCTGGGGCGAAGGTAGAGTTCCAGTTCGATGTGGCAAGCCTCGTCAGGCCGTAGGCCCTCAACCTGCCGCGTCTATACTCGCGCACGCACGACTGCGGAGGGGGACATCGATGATCAACACAACCGTCGACCACAACGGTATGAAGGTGATGGGTTATCTCGCGGAGCCCGCTGGCACGCCGAAGGGTGGCCTGATCGTCATCCAGGAGTGGTGGGGGCTGACTGACGACATCAAGTCCATTGCGGACCGCTACGCCGCCGAGGGGTACCTCGCCTTCTCGCCGGATCTCTACCACGGGCAGGTCGCCACCGAACCGGATGAAGCACGCAAGTTCGCCATGGGACTTGAGCGAGACCTCGCCGCGCGCGAGATCGATGCCGCCATCGCATGGCTCAAGGACGTCCGAGGCGTCGGCAAGGTCGGCTGTGTCGGCTACTGCATGGGCGGTGGGCTGACGCTCGCGACCGCAATGCGGCCGACGTCGAAAGTGGACGCTGCGCACGTGTACTACGGCGGTGGCATGCCGTCGGATGACCAACTTGCCACGATCAAGGTGCCCGTCCTCGGCTCCTACGGTGCCACTGACGCTGGGATTCCGAAGGAGCAGGTGGACCGTTTGCGCGCCGCGCTCACGAAGGCCGGCGTGCCGAATGACATCACCCTGTACGAGGGGGCCGGGCACTCGTTTTTCAACAAGCCGGGCGCGCCATCCCACAATGCCGCCGCCGCTGCCGACTCGTGGGCGAAGTCCCTCGAGTGGTTCGGCAAGTACGTTGCTTCGTAGGGAGTCTGCGGTTTATGGCGGAGAAGCGCATCGTCGCGAAGGCGCTCGACGACTTCGGGGATGACTGGCACTGGGTCGTACTGCATGACGCCGAGGACCGGGGCAACCGCGCCTTCTGGGCCAGCAGCGTGGACACGATCTGTGGCATCGCGCTCGCCGAAGGCGGGGTGGTGGTGACCCTGCACGATACCGGCGCGCCGGACCAGCCGGACTGTGCGCGCTGTCTCAACGAGGGCGTCAGTCCTGGTCTCCGCCAGGCCCTGGACGAAGCCCTCGAGGTGGTGGAGGCCGTCCCGGTACCCGTCCGGCGGTAACGCGCGGCCTAGTACCACTCCGTCTCGATGATGGTCGATGCGTGGGTGGCGAGCGTCGTCAGTACCCGCTCGTCATCATGGTCAAAGTCCTGGCCGTCCTGTCGGTCCGTTACGTAGAGGGCACCGCGCACCTCGCCGTGCACCCAGATCGCGACGCCGACGAGGGCGCGCATCTCCGGGTGATGGCTGGGGAAGCCGAAGGCCTTCGCGTGCTGCTGCACGTCCTCGAACCGGACGGGCCGTCCGTCGTACCGCAAGGAGCCGAGGGGGCCATGCCCCTGCGGCGGGGTGCGCAGGCGCATCAGTTCCGCCGCGTCCAGTCCGGAGACCATGAATCCCTCGACACGGTCGGCACGGTCTGTGACGGCAAGCGCACCGTAGCGGGCGCCTGTGAGGTCACGCGCGAGGTCGACGACGATCTGCAGGGCCTGATCCGGTGTATGACGTGCGGGGAGCGCTGGCAGACGCTCGGCCAGCGCGGCGAGCGCGCGGCGCTCTGGGTCGTGCTGGACGAGCGCCTCGACGGCGGGGGGCTCGCGCCGTTGATCAGACATGCGTCGAGCGTACCGGCGGCCCCTTGGGGGCGTCGAATCGGCGGGCTACGGCCCCGGCACGAGCCTCGCGAGTCGCTTCGGCGCGACCAGGCGGTAGGCACTGCGTACCAGCATTTTCGACCTCATCCCAGTCGACCGAGCGGCCATCGATCCGCACGGAGATCCAGCCTCGGTGCGCCATATACGGCGTGGGAAGGAATCGCCCGGGATCCTCCTCGAGCAGCATGGACTGGACGGCCGGGCTCGCCTTCACGGCCACGACGACGAGGCCATCGCCGTGGTGATCATCCAGGTAGTAGGCGAATACGCGTCCCCGCACTCGGAAGTTGAGGTGCTGGTCACCCGTGGTCTCCGCCTCCGGCAGAGACTCGCAGATCTCGGTCAGGCGTTTCCGCCTCGACGCCTTCGCGGCTTGTCTCGCCATCACACGGCTAGTCCAGCGGCATGCCGCTATGGCGATCGTCCGCCTTCGGCGGGGGAGGTGCTGCGGGGGCTGGTCCGTATGAGGAGGTATGTACTTCGGGCGCTGGCTCCGCCGGAGGCGCGGGCCGAGGGGATCGTGTTCTCACGGGGTCCACGGCCGATGTCACGGACTGCACCGGTTCGGCAGCAGGCTTCAGACCCCGCTCGGCCGGCCGGGCATCGGCCTGAGATTGAGGCGTGCGAGCGGAGTCGGCTGGACCACGGGGCTTGCCAGACCGCTCGCCAACGGTGTCCTCGCCTGAAGGACTCAACGGGCCCTCGGCTGACAAGGAGGCCATCGTTGCTTCTTGCATGGCTGGCCTGTCCTCGTCCGTCTCCCGGACGGCCCTAGTGAACGCCTCCGGTCTCGCCTTCCCCGTCTCCGTCTCTCGGCGCGAGGCGTGCGCGCTGCCCGCTGACGCCGATGCGGACTCCGACTGAGTCCCACCCGCCGCGGCGGCGGCAATCGAGGACTCCTCCAGATCGCCCTGGCCGGCCCGGTCCGCCGCCACCGCCGATGTCGCCGTCGTCGCATCCTGTGATGCATTGGGATCGACGGGTGCCGCTGTCCGCGTCGACGTTGTCGTGATCGGAGCGAAGTCGTCGGGGGTGTCTGGGGGGGCTGTCCGGGGGCCGGGCGCATCCGCGCCGGCGACGGGCCGCGAGGCCAGTGCCGCGAATCGTTCCGGGTTGACCACGGGAGACTCTGCGCTGCGCACACGGGGCGCGGGGATGTCGTTGAAGAAACGCAACGTGCCGGGCCGTACCGCAATTTCGATCAGGGTCCCCGGCTCGGGGGGCATCAGGTCCCACTCCCAGCGCAACGCAACCGAGCGGTCATTCAACTGCACCTCGACCACGTATACCGGGCCATCCGGTCGCGCGCGCAGCAGCGTGCCGGAGACACCGCTGCCGAGCCCCGATCCGCCCGGCACGCCGAAGAGCGCGGTCGGATGCGCCATCACGGCGGCCTGCTGCCGCAACGGGAACCCAGCCGGGAATGGGATCGAGCCGACTCCTGACTCGATGACGAGCCCTTCCACGACCTCGCCACGCACCAGCGGGACGTACCCGGCAAGCGTCGCCGCCTCGATTGAGATGGGGCCCTGCAGGACGCGCGCCACCGTCCCGGTCTGGAGGATCTGGCCTTCCGCCATTAGCGCGAGATCGTCGGCCAGCGTCACCGCATCGCGCAGGTCGGTGGTCGCGATCAGCGTCGTCACCTGAAGCGCGCGGAGCGCTTGGGCAAGTTCCTGCCGCCACGTCTCGCGCCCCACCTCCTCCACGCCCGCAGTTGGTTCATCCAGGAGCAACAGGGATGGCTCAGGCGCAACCGCCCTCGCGAACGCGAGGCGCTTCCGCTCGCCGGGAGTCAGGTCCCGCGGCTTCCGATGCGCCCGCCCGCTGAGGCCCAGGGCGTCCAGGACATCGTCTGCTCGCCGGAGCCGGTCCACACGCGCCCTTCGCTGCATGCGCAGGCCAAAGGTCACGTTCTCACGCACCGTCATGTCTTCGAACAGGGCCAGGTCGTCAAAGAGGAAGCCGATCCGCCGGCGCTCGGGCCGCTGCCTGAGGATGGACTGGCCATCCAGGAGGACGTCGCCACCGTCCGAACGCTCCACGCCCGCGATCACGCGCAGCAGTGAGGTCTTGCCGGCGAGCGATGGTCCGGCCAGGGCGGAGACCCGGCCGTCGGAGACGGTGAAGGAGACCTCGTCGAATACCAGGACCCCGTCGCGGATGCGGGAGAGGGAGCGGACCTCCAGGGTTCCCACGGCTACCTCCGCGCCCGGCCGAGCCGCGCGATGATCGGGTCCCCAAGGGTGAACGCTATCACGGAGATCAGCATGATGAGCGACGCAAGCGACGCGGCTTCGCCCCGCGCGCCTGCCCGATCGAGGTCCAACAGTCGCAACGTCAGCGTCCCACCTGGCACGCGCGCGACCGCGGCGCCGCTCGTCTCCGCGATCGCAAGACCGAATGCCATCAAGAACCCAACGACAAGGGCAATGACGTAGGACGGGCCTCGCAGCACTCGCCATGCTCGGAAGCGCGGCGCGCCGAGCGTCCGCGCGGCAGCCACCATCCCGGGGACGGGTCGCGGCCGCATGCGAGCGATTGTCCCTGCCACCAGCGGGAGCGCGGTCACGGCCTGTACCAGCGGCAGTGTGATGCGCGGGTCCACCTCGGGAGTCGCCAGGCGCCAGCCCAGGGCCAGCGCCGCTGGCGAGAGGCCCACCGGAAGCAGCAGACCGATCGCCCGCAGCGTGCCACCGAAACCTTGCATCCGCCCCAGCGCGGCGCCCGCGAGCCCTCCCCATACCGCCGCCAGCCCCGCCGCAGGGAGTGCAGCCAGCACGCTGCCTAGCGCAGCCTCTCGCGTGGCGAGGGCCTGGGGGCCGATCAGGACCGATCGGACGTGCGCGGTCGTGAAACCGCCACCCGAGTCGACCGCACCTAACAGGACTGCCATCCCGGCCCCCAAGACGAGGAGACTCGGGACCGCCGCAAACCCGATCACCAGGCGGTCGAAGCCCCTGGCTCTCTGCAAGGCGCGTGTCCGACGTGGTTCCAGGGCTGGCGACCGCAGGAGTTGGATCGTGATCAGGCCACAGAGGAGTGCGTACCCCGTTGTGACGAAGGCGATCGCGTTGGCGCGCCCGTCGTCCGAGAGAGCGAGGCGGACGGTCATGCCCTCGAGGGTCTCCCGCCCCGGTGCGAGGATCACGATCACGCCGTACGACAGCATCGCCTGCAAGAAGGCGATGCCGGCACCTGCCAGTGCCGCCGGCCAGACAGCAGGAAAGACGGCGATCCGTGCTGCTCGGAGTCTCCCGGCCCCGAGCGTCCGGGCGGCATCCACCTTCCGCGCGTCCACGGACGCCCACGCGGCACTGGCGAACCAGCCCACAGCCGCCGTGGCGATCAGGCTGTGAGTCAGGATGACCGCGCCGCCGCCCGTCCGCAGTCGCGCCGGGTCCATCCCCATGAACGATGCGACTCCGCTGGCCGAAGTGCCTGGCGCGAACAATGCCTCGACGCCAGTGGCCAGCACGACTGCCGGGATCGCCAGCGGGGCCGCTGAGAGCCCTCGGCAGATGGTCCGTCCGGGGAAGCGGAGCCGTGCCCAGCAATAGGCGCTTGCCAGCCCGAACACCACGCCCAGTGCTGACGAGACAGCGGCCTGCCCGGTGGCCCAGACGAGCGCGCTCCGGATCTCTCCATCGGAGCGCACCAAGGTGACAAGGTCGCTCTCCAGAGCGCCTCGCGTCAGCGCGAGCAGGGGCCATGCCGCGACCGTCGCCAGGATAAGGACGGCTGCGGCGGCGGCGACCGGCGCCGTGCTAAGGAAGTCCGTGCGTGCGCCCCTCACCGGGGCATCGTAGCCCTCGACGGCGGGCGCGGGTTGGATATCCTTCGCCTCGTGCCTCGCCGGGAGGATGTCGATGGGACGGCGCAGCTGGATCGTTATGACGGCCCTGACCGTGGGCCTCGCCGGGATCCTTGGGATGACGGGCCAGACAGGTGAAGCGGCGATCCCGATCGCGGATCCGCCCGCCAGCGAAGGTCGCCTGCGCATCCCCTCGATCGGCGTGGATGCGCCGCTTGGACCACGCACCACCGCCGCGGACGGCACCATGCCTATGCCCCACGGCCCCGTCGATGTCGCCTGGTACGACTTTGCCCTGCACCCTGGAATGGGCGGTATCCCGGGGGTCGTCGGGAATGCGGTGGTGTCCGGACACGTGGACTACGCGGCCACTGTCCCGTACGCCGGTGTGCGGTACTCGGGACCAGCCGTCTTCGCGAGGCTCGGGACGCTCCTCCTGGGCGATCGGATCGAGGTAACGCGCAACGGCCGGACAGTTGCCTACCGCGCTGTGTCCGTTGAGGTGCAGTCCGCCGAGAGCGCGGACTGGATGCGCCTGTTCGCGAGCACCCCGGTGGAGATGCTGACTCTGTTCACCTGCACGGGCGATTTCAATCCGGCGACGGTCTCATACTCCGATCGGGTAGTCGTGCAGGCGGTCCGCGTGCTGGGAGAGGCGCGCCGTCTCGACCTGACCGCGGATGGCCGGTTCCTCTATGGCACGAGCGGGACGAGCGATCCGCGCGAACTCGCGATTGCGCAGCCGCGGCCTGTCTCCGCGCTCTACGCGCGGGATCCCGTGTCGGGCGAATGGCTCACGTTTGTCCCGGGGGCCCCCGCGTTCATCAACACGCTTACCGGGCGCCTCCGCCCGGACTCCTTCGTCGTGGGGCGGACCGCTCCTTAGCCGTCGCTGACCCTGCCCGCCGGCCGCCCTATCGTGACTGCTGCGTGACGACCACGTCGCGTGGGGAGGCATCGATGCGCGTCCTGGTCACCGGCACATCCGGCTTCGTCGGCACTCACCTCGTGCAGCGCCTGGTGGCGGAGGGGCATGAGGTCACTGGCCTCGACTGGCAGGAGCCGCGCCGGCCTGTCGAGGGGTGGCGCGATGTGCGCCTGGACATCCGGGACGATGTGGCTGTGCAACGCGCGGTCGCCGAGGCACGCCCAGAGGTGGTATGGCACCTGGCTGCCCAGGCCTCTGTGTCGGTGTCGATGAGAGAGCCGCGCCTCGACATCGAGACCAACTGCATCGCGAGTGTGACGCTCGCTCGGGCAGCGGCCGAGGCAGGCACGCGACGTTTCGTCTTCACTTCCTCCGGAGGCGCGATGTTCGGCGACCCGCCGGAGCTCCCGGCGCGTGATGAGACGCCGGTGGCGCCGCGCTCGATCTATGGGGCCTCCAAGGTGGCGGCGGAGCGCTACCTCGAGATCGTGGGCCTCGAGACCGGCATGGAGATCGCTGGGCTCCGGCCGGGCAATATCTACGGCCCGTACCAGGACCCGCATGGCGAGGCGGGCGTGGTCGCTATCTTCACACAGCGCATGCTCCGTGGTGAGCCGTGCACGATCTTTGGGACGGGCCAGGACACGCGGGACTACGTGTACGTGGAGGACGTCATCGAGGCGCAGCTGCGCGCGGCGTCTGCGCCAGTCGCGGCCTTCTGCCTGGTGGGTACTGGTCGCGAGACCAGCACCCGCGAGATCTTCGACCTCCTGGCCAGGGAGACGGGCTATGAGCGCCCCCCCGTGGCGGCCCCGCCGCGAGCCGGCGACATCCCGCGTATCGCGCTTGACACGTCCAGGGCGCGTGCCCTCTGGCAATGGGAGCCAGCCGTGAGCCTGGAGGCTGGCATGGCACGGACTGTAGCGGCCTTCCGTGAGGAGGCCGCGCGCTAGGGGCGGGCACTCCCGGTCGCGGCGCGCGCGAGGCGGTCTCGTACCGCAACGCCAACGCCGACGGCGGGGGGTGGCACGACTACCAACACGTCGAGGCCGAGACGGTCCGCCTCTCGCAGCCGGTCGTAAAGGACGGCGGCGTAGGCGTCCGCCGTCTCGCCAGCGACCAGGCCGGCGACCAGGCCGGTCGCCTCGACCGGCTGTGCGGTGAGCAGCCCGGCGCGGGCACCTGCAGTGCTGTGCCTCACCGCCATGGCGATCGCCGCCGCCTGATCCTCAACCACGATGACCTCCGCGCGCGGTGCGTAATGGGCCGGGAGCGTCCCGGGGGCGTTGCCCTCGCTGCTCATCGCGGAATGGACGGCGTACCCGAGGATTGCCTCGATGCGCTCAGCGGTCACGCCGCCCGGGCGCAGGATCCTCGGCGGGCCGTCGCCGCTGCAGTCGACGATGGTCGACTCCACGCCCACACTGCAGGGCCCCCCGTCGAGCACCAGATCCACTTCGTCGCCGAGGTCCGCCCGCACGTCCTCCGCCGTCGTCGGGGAGACGCGTCCGAAGCGGTTGGCGGACGGTGCCGCGAGCCCGCCGTCGAAGGCGCGCAGTAACGCCAGGGTGAGGGGATGGTCCGGTACGCGGAGGCCCACACTGGCGCGTCCGCCGGTCACTTCGTCCGGGACCGAGGCGCTACGAGGCAGGATCAGGGTGAGCGGGCCGGGCCAGCAGGCCTCTGCCAGGCGGCGAGCCGCGTCCGGGACCTCCGCAGCCCAGCGGGGCAGGGCCTCGATGCTCGCGATATGGACGATGACTGGATGCTCGGCGGGCCTGCCTTTCACGGTGTACAGCCGGCGGAGGGCGGAAGGGTTCGAAGCATCCGCTGCGAGTCCATAAACGGTCTCGGTGGGGATTGCGACCAGCCCACCAGCGCGCAGGATCTCCACGGCCGCCGCGATCGTCGCGCGCGTGGTCGCGTCGCCCTCGGGCATTCCGCGCTCCTATCATCCGGGCCAGCCGGTGCGACCATCATCGCGCATCCCGGCGGAGGGGGCGCGGTAGGTATGGGGCGGTACGTACTGGCGCTCGACCAAGGCACGACGTCGTCGCGCGCGATCCTCTTCGATGACCAGGGACGGGCCGTCGCGATGGACCAGCGGGAGTTCCCGCAGTCTTACCCTCGGCCAGGCTGGGTGGAACACGACCCTGAGGCGATCTGGCAGAGCCAGATCGCCGCCGCGCGCGCCGTGCTCGCCCGCGCCGGCGTCGATCCGGACAGGGTCGCGGCGATCGGCATCACGAATCAACGCGAGACCGCGCTGGTCTGGGAGCGCTCCACCGGGCGCCCCATCGCGCCTGCCATCGTCTGGCAGTCACGCCAGACCGCCGCGATCTGCGATGACCTGCGGGCGCTCGGACTGGCCGAAGAAGTGCGCGCCCGCACCGGACTCGTGATCGATGCCTACTTCAGCGCCACAAAGGTGCGCTTCATCCTGGACGCCGTCCCGGGTGCACCGGAGCGCGCGCGGCGCGGCGAGCTTGCGTTCGGCACCGTTGACTCATGGCTCCTCTGGAGACTGACCGGGGGCCGCGTCCACGCGACGGACGAGACGAACGCAAGCCGCACGATGCTCTGGAACATCCACACACGACAGTGGGATCCGACGCTCCTGGCGGCCCTCGACATCCCCGAGGCGATGCTGCCAGACGTGCGTCCTTCCTCGGGTGACTTCGGGGTCGCCGATGCCTCGTGGCTTGGCGTACCGCTCCCCATCCAGGGTGTCGCAGGCGACCAGCAGGCCGCGCTCTTCGGCCAGCGATGCACCACGGCCGGTGCCGCGAAGAACACCTACGGCACCGGATGCTTCCTGCTGATGCACACCGGGACAGCCGCCGTACCCTCAACGCGCGGGCTCCTCACCACCGTTGCCGCGCGCACCGCGGGGGTGCCCCCGTCGTATGCGCTGGAGGGCAGCGTCTTCGCTGGTGGGTCCACGGTGCAGTGGCTGCGGGATGGCCTCGGCGTGATCACGACGGCATCAGAGGTCGAGGCCCTTGCCGCCTCCGTGCCAGACAGCGGCGGCGTCGTACTCGTGCCTGCCTTCACCGGCCTCGGTGCGCCCTACTGGGATGAGTCCGCGCGAGGCGTGCTGGCTGGGATCACGCGCGGCACCACTCGCGCGCATATCGCCCGCGCGGCGCTCGAGGCGATCGCTCACCAGAGCCGAGAGGTCATCGAGTGCCTCGCCGCGGACGCGGACACTTCGCTCACAACGCTGCGAGTTGACGGCGGGGCGTGCCGGAACGATCTCCTGATGCAGATTCAGGCCGACCTGCTGGGGATTCCTGTGCAACGGCCCGCGGAGCTCGAGGTCACAGCGCTCGGCGCGGCCGGGCTGGCCGGCGTGTCCGCGGGCGTCTGGACCGCTTCCGACTTCGCAGGCCTCGACGCCGGGGCGGTGGATGAGTTCCAGCCTCGCCTGGACACCGCCGGTCGGGAGCGCCAGGCCTTGACCTGGAGGCGTGCAGTGGACCGTGCTCTCGCGTGGGAGCCAACCGGAGCCTGAGGCAACTCGTATCCTGTCCAGAGTCCGCGGTCTCGCGCCGCACAGGGAGGACAGGCATACGATGAGTGACCTCAGTCAAACTCACTTCGGGAAATTCGAGCGCTACCTCATTGAGGAGTTCTACGACGACTGGCGCGAAGGCGAGATCAGTCGTCGCACGTTCATTCGAAAGGTCGCCTTCGTCACCGGCTCCATGGCCGCCACGGCCACCGCGATGGTGGCGCTCGGATGCTCCGCCGACGAATTGCCAAACGCCAACGATCCGATGCCCTCGCCCACCACGCCCGCCGCGGCCGAAACGCGGACGGCCACGGCCAGCCCCACCGCCGCAGCGACGCTGATCCCGGTCCCCAACGCCAAGAGCAAGATCTCGGTGCCGGAGGGTGATCCCGCGGTGGTCGCCTCGGACGTGAAGTTTGCCTCCGGCAACAGCGAGGGGGGAGGCTACCTGGTGAAGCCCGCCCGGTCCTCCTCCGGGATGAAGGCCATCCTGATCTGTCACGAGAACCGCGGCCTCACTCCGCACATCAAGGACGTGGCGCGTCGATTCGCGAAGGAGGGCTATGTGGCCCTTGCCGTAGATCTGCTCGCCCGCGAGGGCGGTACCGCGAGCCGCGACCCGGATCAGGTCCCCAGTCTCCTCACCGGGGCTGGCCCGGACCGGCATGTGTCAGACTTCGCCGCCGCGCTCCGGCACGTGCGCACCGTGGACGGTGTGGACGGCACCCGGGTGGGCATGACCGGCTACTGCTTTGGCGGCGGCATCAGCTGGGCCGCCGCCACGCAGATCCCCGAACTCAAGGCGGTGGTGCCGTACTACGGGCCTGCGCCAGACCTGGCCAGCGTGAAGAACATCAAGGCCGCAGTGCACGGCATGTACGGCGAGTCGGACACGCGCATCAACTCCGGGATCGAACCGCTGCGAGGCGCGCTCGCCGCCGCCGGGATCGTCCACCAAATCACGATCTACCCGGGTGTCGGGCATGCATTCCATAACGACACCAGCGGGGCGTATAACGAGGCGCAAGCGATGAAGGCGTGGGCAGACACGCTCGCTTGGTTCGCGAAATACGTGTAGGAGCAGACCTTCGCCACGCCTTCAGCAGGTGGGCGACCGATCATCCAGAATCGTTTGTCTGCCGCCGGCAGCGATCGTGCGGAGCGGAAATCTCGGGACCTCTCGGGACGGGTGTTGCGATAGTGCGGCAGTGTCACCATCAATAGCGCTATCGGGAACGACCGGGTGACTCCGAAGAGTGGCCACTCCGGGGTACTCTCGATCAATGAGAAGCGCCCACCGAATGGCTGCCTTCGTCGCCGGGGTCGCCGCCGACGCCGTCGGTGGTGACCCACCCAGCGTGGTGCACCCCGTGCGCGCCGTCGGCCTGGTCGCGAGGGCGTTCGAGGATGCCGCCCGGCGTCGCTGGGCCCCTCGGACCGCTGGAGCGGTGGGTGCTGTAGCGATCCCCACCGCCGCCGCGATCGTGGCCATGGTGGCGGAGCGATCCGCCCGCCGCCGCCCGCTCGAGCGCGTCGGCAAGGCGGCTGGGGCGCTCGCCCTCGCCAGCGCTCAGCGCACGCTGATGCAACGCGCTCTCGAAGTGGCTGCGGCACTGGAAGAAGGGGATCTCGGTGAGGCACGTCGCCTGCTTGCGTACCACCTCGTCAGCCGGCCCACAGAGGATCTCAACGAGCAAGAAGTGGCAGGCGCCGTCATCGAGTCCGTGGCAGAGAATCTCGGTGACGGCGTCGCTGGTCCATGGCTCGCGTTCGCGCTGGCGGGGTCAGGTGGAGCATGGGCTTATCGGGCGCTCAACACGCTGGATTCGCTATGGGGCTATCGGGACAGCCGCTACGTTGACTTTGGCCGGGCGGCCGCGAAGCTCGATGACTTCGTAAATCTCGTCCCTGCTCGCGCTGCCGCGCTATCCATCTGCCTTGCCTCACGCCGGCGGCGCCGAGCGCGTGCGTTCACTGTCTGGCGCCGCGATGCCGGCCTGACGGAGAGTCCCAATGCGGGCCATCCTATGGCCGCTATGGCGGGCGCCCTCGGAGTCGAACTCACGAAGCGAGGCCACTACACCCTGGGTGTAGGGGGGCACCCGCCAGAACCGTCAGATATCCGCGACGCGGTGGAGATCGCGCGGGCGTCGTGCATCGTCCTCGCTGGCATCTGTCTCGTGGTGATCTTTCTGCGAGGCGGCCGGTGAGCGTCATCCATGGAGGGGCGCAGGACAGCGAACTGGCCCAGCACGGCCTGCGAGCCGAAGACGTGCTTGACCTCTCCGCGAACCTCCATCCGGATGGTCCGCACCCTGCGGTGATCGAGGCCGCACGCTCAGCCCGTCTGGACCGCTACCCACCGTCCGACGCCCAGCCGCTGCGCGAGGCGGTCGCCGAGGCGCATGGCCTTGACCCCGCCACCATCCTTCCGACCCCCGGCGGGACGGCCGCGATCCACCTTGTCGCCCGCGCGATCCTCAGGCCAGGGGACACCGCACTGATCGTCACCCCTACCTTCGGGGAGTACGTAGCCGCCGTGCGTGCCGCTGGGGCGAACCCTCTGGAGATGCGCACGCAGCCACCCACCTTCGAACTGCGCCTCGAATCGCTGTCTCGGGCCGTCGCCACTTTTGTCGGGATCCCCGACAACCCGACGGGTCGCGATCTGACGCGCGCGGAGGTGGTCCGGATGGCGGAGGTCACGGGCGGTACCGTCGTCCTGGACGCCGCATATGAGCCGTTCCTGGACCGCGACGCTTTCGCCTCGGACCTCGCACGCGTCAGCGCGAACGTCGTCGCCGTCCACTCCATGACGAAGCTTCATGCGGTGCCAGGCCTACGGCTCGGCTATGTCGTTGCTTCACCGCCTCTGATTGCTCGCCTTGCGCTGCTTCAACACTCCTGGTCGATCGACGCACCCTCGCTGGAGGCCGGCCGAGTGGCAACGGGGATGCACGAGGCGCGTCGCTCTGCCCTCCGGTCGATGCGGGAGACGCGGGAGTGGTTGCGCGCGCGATGGCAGGCAGAGGGCTTCACGGTCGCGCCCGGCACGGCCAACTTCCTGTTGGTGCGGACGGGGGACGCGCGGCAGGTGCGTGAGGCCATGCTCTCCCTGCGCATTGTGGTGCGCGACGCCACCTCGTTTGGCTTACCGGACTGGCTGCGTATCGCCATCCCGCCGGCGGATCGGCAGGAGGAAGTCGCGGCTGGGCTCAGCGCGGCCGCGGCCAGCGTGTCGTCAGGGCGCTGAACCGAACGTATCCATTTCTGTCATAACTCCGGCCCACATCTCAGCCGCGGCGACTCTCTTTCCTGTGTGAACCTCGCGAAGCGTGGGCGCAGCCCATCGATTCTCGCGTTGTGCCTGAGGGCACGCGCTCGGACGCTCGTCCCGCCGAACGGAGGTGGACGTGCAGACCCGAGAGATCGCCAAGACCGGCGTGCAGGTGTCCGAAGTTGGATTCGGGGTCTGGACGCTCGCGGCGGGTTGGTGGGGCGAGCACTCCGACGACGAGGCGGCCGTGCTGCTCCATCGCGCTGTCGAACTCGGCGTCACGTTCATGGACACGGCAGATACATACGGCCAGGGGCGCGGCGAGACTCTGCTGGCACATGCCTTCCCGGGCAGCGCCCGTGACCGGATCACCATCGGCGCGAAGTTTGGCTATGACTGGCAGTCGCGCGATGCTTCTGACGCGGGGCACCGCGAGGCTCCGCACCGCTTCGACGTCCCGTTCCTCGAGGCCGCGCTCGACGCCTCGTTGAGGCGGCTCGGCACCGATCGCATCGACCTCTACCAGATGCACAACCCTCGGATGGCGCACCTGCTCGACGACGACGTCTGGTCGTTCGTCGAGCGCGCGCGCCGTTCCGGAAAGGTTCGCTCGACGGGGTTGGCCCTCGGACCCGCGATCGGATGGGAAGAGGAGGGCGTGTACGGCCTCGACACTCTCCCGATCGATGCTGTCCAGATGATCTACAACGCGCTCGAACTGGATCCGGGGCGTGCTTTGATCCGGGCGGCTGAGCGCAACGCGAAGAGCCTGATTGTCCGCGTGCCGCACTCCTCGGGAATGCTCGAAGGGCACTACACGGTCGACACGGTCTTCCCGGAGGGGGACCACCGGCGCCACCGCCCGAAGCAGTGGCTCGTCGAGGGCGTCCAGAAGGTTGAGCGGCTGCGCTTCCTGGAGCGCGAGAACGGCTGCACGCTTGGTCAGGCGGCGCTCCGTTTCGTCCTGCGTACCCCCGCGATCGTCTCCGCACTTCCCAACATCTACGACCTCGCGCAACTGGAAGAGTTCGCCGCCGCTTCGGATGTGGCGCCAGTGACTGAGGCGCAGGCCGCCGAGGTGGAGCGACTCTTCGCGACCAACTACGGACTGCCGGTGGAGGCTACTCGATGACGACCGTCGCCCCAAAGCTGGTCTTGGACGAACGCACTCGTGCCCTGCTGGACGTGATGCAGGAGTCGTTCCCGCTGGCAGCGCGCCCATACGACGTACTGGGCGCGCGTCTCGGCATGCCCGAGTCAGAGGTCCTTGAGCGGCTTGCCCAGGCGAGGGCGGCCGGGGTGGTTCGTCAGATCTGCGGGATCTATGACACGAAGGCACTCGGATACTCGTCTGCGCTCGTCGCCATGAAAGTCGCGCCAGAACGGCTGGCGCAGGCTGCCCGTGTGGTAAACGCACACCCGGGGGTCTCGCACAACTACAAGCGCAACCACTCATTCAACATGTGGTTCACCGT
>CAZVNJ010000044.1:0-17615 GCA_964628985.1 uncultured Dehalococcoides sp. | reverse complement strand
ATCGGCGAGGGGCCGTCTGAGATTCAGCGTGTCGTGATGGCGCGCGACCTGCTGAACATCCGTAGCGGAAGCTAGTCACAACCGGGAGGCGACCGATGACGATCGACTTCAGCGTCGACGACAAGATAGCGACAATCACGATTAACAATCCGGAGTCGCTCAATGCGATGACCCCGGAGATGTACTCGCTGCTCTCGCAGTACTGGATCGAGGTCCGCGACAACCCGGACATTTGGGTCGCGATCGTCACGGGTGCGCCGCAGCCGGATCGTCCCCCGGAAAAGCAGGTGTTTTGCGCCGGGGCTGACCTGCGCCGCACCATCCCGCGCGAGAGCGAGGCCTACAGGTTCTGGCAGACTCAGGAAGGGCAGATCCTCAACCGCGGCCTTGAGGTGTGGAAGCCCGTCGTCGCCGCAGTAAACGGCCTCTGCTTGGCTGGGGGCATGACGCTCCTCTTGGCTACCGACTTCCGGATCGGTTCAGAGCACTCGGCGTACGACCTGTCTGAAGTTAAGCGCGGCATTCTGCCCGGCAACGGCGGGACCCAGCGCACGATCCGTCAACTACCGTACCCGATCGCGATGGAAGTGCTGATCCTTGGGCGCCGGTTAACGGCCGAACGGGCCGCTCAGCACGGCCTCATCAACGAGATTGTGCCACACGGTGACGTAATGAAGGTCGCGCAACAGTACGCTGAGGAGCTACGCGCGTTGCCCCCGCTCGCGGTACGTGCGATCAAGGAACTGAGCGTTCGGGCCCACAACGGTCTGCCGCTCTCGGAGGGACTCCGTCTCGAAGGGGCGATCGGCAACACGCTCCGGAGTACGGAAGACGCGAAAGAAGGCCCGAAGGCCTTTGCCGAAAAACGCGCTCCGAAATACTTGGGCCGCTAGCGGATGTCATCAGGCTCGATCGAGATGCATGTGCATACCAGGGCAGGCTCCGCCGATTCGAGCATCACTGTAGACGAACTCGGTGCGCGCGCCGTTGTAGCCGGCGTCGGCGGGATCGTGGTCGCGGAACATTTCCGGGTCTGGTCGGATTGGGAGCGGAGCGCGTTCTACGATCGCTGGGGTGTGCGTATCTACCGGGCGATCGAGGCGACGACTGACATAGGGCATGTGATTGTGTTGGGGGCTCCGGCCGGCATGTCACCTCCGCATGACGGTCGCGCGCTCCTGTATCACGCCCGGCACGAGGGAATGTTCACGATTCTCGCCCACCCGTTCCGTTACTACTTCGACTCAGTTCATTCCGGCAGTCGCCCGGTGTTTAAGCAGGGGGCCACGCCGGAACAACTCGCCGGAGATGAAATCTTTTCTCTTGTGGATGCTGTAGAGATCGAGAATGGCGGCTGCAACGATCGGGAAAACGCAATGGCCATCGAAGTGGCTAGAGTCTGCGGGTTGCCCGTCACAATCGGGAGCGACGCACACCACGTGCACGAGCTCGGCCGCATCACGCTCCCTGTGCCCGAAATCCCGAAGCACGAGGGAGACATGATCGAGCTGATTTCTGGATTCACCCTCCCAAGCATGATGTCTACTGAGCGGAAGCCGTCACAACCGCTCAGTGGATACGAGTAGGGCGCAACTGTGTACCGCTACCTGGTCAAACGTCTTGGACTCCTCGCCGTCAGTCTCGTCGGCTTGAGCATGTTGATCTTTTTACTGCTGCGAGTGATCCCCGGAGACGCCGCTCTTTTTCTGGCCGGCGCAGATAACTCTAACCAGGCTTACGTAGAGGAAGTCCGCGAGAGACTCGGACTCGGCGACCCGATTCCGGTCCAGTATCTGCGCTGGGTGCTGAATATCTTCGCGGGCGACATGGGGGAGTCACTGTTCACGCGTGAGAGGGTAGTGCACGCCCTGGGGGCGCGCCTCCCCGTATCGTTAGAGCTAGGCCTGCTCTCGCTCGGCCTCGCTGTCATCATCGCGTTGCCGGTCGGCATCATCTCTGCCCTGAAACAGGACACTTGGACAGATCAAGGGATGCGGCTGGGGAGCATCATTAGCCTGGCGGTGCCGAATTTCTGGCTGGGCACCATGGCCATCGTGCTGGGCTCGAAGTACTTCAACTGGATCCCCCCGGTTGGATACGAGTCATTCTTCACGTCGCCGTCCCGCAACCTCCAGCAGTTCGTGATTCCCGTTGTGATCCTGGGCACCGGCCTCGCGGCATCCCTCGCACGCATACTGCGCTCGTCGATGCTCGAGGTGATGCGCGAGGACTACATCCGCACGGCGCGCGCGAAAGGTCTCGACACGCAGTCAGTAGTGCGCCGCCATATGCTGAAAAATGCACTCATCCCCGTGGTCACGCTACTCGGCATCCAGGTCGGAACGATCATGGGTGGCGCCGTGATCCTCGAAAACATTTTCAACCTCCCCGGCATGGGACGTCTGGTGGTCGATGCGATTAACCGTCGTGATTATCCAGTCGTCCAGGGAGTGGTGCTTGCATTTGGGGCGTTCATCCTGCTGGTGAACCTGGTCACAGATCTAGTTTATGTATGGCTTGACCCACGCATCAGCTACCGGTAGAGCGCCTTGCGAACAGGGAGAGCGGGGGACTCGATGGCAGTCGGTGGAATAGAAACACGGCCCCTCCCCAGCGCCATCGCGACGGCGATGGGCCTCGTCCGCCCGTTCGCGTCCCCATTTAGGGCGCTGCGCCGCAAGCCGCTTGGGCTGGTCAGCCTCGTCCTGCTTGTCCTCATGGTCGTGGTGACTGTGTTCGCGCCGTGGGTAGCGCCTTACGGGATCGACGAAGCGACCGATCGCTACGCGGGGTCACCGTCACTCCAGAATTGGTTCGGTACGGACCACCTGGGCCGTGATGTGCTCAGCCGCGTCCTATACGGTGGCCGGGTGTCGCTCCTCGTCGGCTTCGCATCTGTCGTGCTCGGGCTCGGTGTGGGTGTGATCTTCGGCGTGCTCTCAGGGTACGTCGGCGGCTGGCCCGACATCCTCTTGCAGCGCCTCGTCGACATCTTCATGGCCGTGCCGAACATCCTGCTTGCGCTAACGTTGGTCGCGTCCTTCGGTGCGGGCATTGGAAATGTCACGTTGGCGATTGCAGTCGGCATTGCGCCGCGCGCCGCTCGCATTGTCCGAGGCAGCACGCTCGCCGTCCGTGAGCTGCCGTACATCGAGGCCGCGGAGTCGCTCGGTATGTCCTCGGTACGGCTCATGCTGCGTCACGTGCTGCCTAATATCATGGCACCGATCATCGTTATCGCGTCGATCCAGCTCGGCGTGGCGGTGATCGTGGAAGCATCGTTGTCGTTCCTCGGTCTCGGGGTTCCGCTGAACGTGCCGACGTGGGGCAACATGCTGAGCGGAGCTGGCCTTCGCTTCATGATCCGCGCGCCGTGGATGGCGATCGCGCCGGGGATCGCTTTGACGCTGGTAGTGGTGGCGCTGAACCTCTTGGGCGACTCGTTGCGCGACATCCTGGATCCGCGCCTGCGCGGATCGGGCGGCAGGGCTTCCTAGCATGCATTTCCCGTAGCTGACGGGGGAGAAAGGGGCAGGACAGCGGATGACTTGCCAGTGCGGGACATCCTGACTGAAGACCAAGCTAGATCCCGTGCTGAACGTCACAATCAAGGCTCTCCGGAGTATTACGCTGCTGCCGGGGTACGAGCGCATAGCGTGTAATTCCCAGAGGGGGGACACAGTTGAACGGAAAACTATCATCGGTATGGGCGCGTCAACCACTGAGCCGCAGGTCGCTGTTGCGGTCCTCGGCCATAGGCATTTCCGGGCTGGGCGCGGCAGCGCTCATCGGCTGCGGGAACAGCGAAGAGGAAAAGCCGGCGGCACCCGCCCAGGGCGCTTCAGGCGCCCCGTCCGCCACGACGGCGCCGCAGGCAAGGAAGCGCGGCGGCGTGCTGAAGACATCGATGATCGCGGACCCGCCCGGCTGGAGCCTGTTCCAGGCTGCCGCCAGCACGGTGGCGGTACAGAGTCACGGCTACGACAAGCTGCTGGACGTGGCAACGGGCCCCGGCAAGGACGGCTATAGCGTCGAACTCGTCCCGCAGATCGCGCAAGCGATGCCGGAGACGCCTGACCAGACGACGTACGTTTTCAAGATCCGCCAGGGCGTAAAGTTTCACAACGTCGCCCCGGTCAATGGTCGCGCGATGACCGCGGAGGACGTGAAGCAGTCCATCGACAGGCTGCGCGCGGACAAGCAGTGGGCGCCAGACTACAAGGCTGTCTCAGAGGTCACGACGCCGGACGCGAACACGCTAGTCGTGAAAACGTCTTCGCCGTACGCACCTCTGCTGAACTTCTCCGCCGGTCACTACGGGTGGCGCATCCACCCGAAGGAGATCATCGACAACAAGGACCACGAGAAGAATGCGATCGGCACCGGTCCGTACATCCGCTCGGAGTGGGCGCAAGGTTCGAAGATCGTCTTCAAGCGGAACCCTGACTATTGGAACAAGGACACCGCGTTTGTCGACGAGATCCAATACCTCATCATCCCCGACCAGTCCGCGAACGCCGCGGCGTTTCGTACGAAGCAGATCGACATCCTGTCGGTCTCCCTGGGCTCGGCGCTGACGCAGGACCTGCAGAAGCAGGTCGGCAAGGAAGTGACCAGGCAGGTCGCCCAGGGCAACAGCCCGTGGATCGCGATGAACACGACGAAGCCGCCGTTCAACGACATCCGCGTACGGCAGGCCGTGGCGCTACTCTACAACCGCGCCGCGGAGGTCGCGTCGGTGCACCTGGGGGAAGCTGACCCGATGGGGACGGCGTTGTTGCCGTACCCGGAAGCCCTGAAGCCTAATGCCATCCCGGAGATGGCCAACTTCATGAAGTACGACGTCGCGGAGGCGAAGAAACTCCTGGCGGCGGCGGGCTTCGCCAACGGTTTCAAGACCGAGGTCCACATCACGCCGCAGTACTTTGCCAACTCCGGCTACCAGGACTCGGTGGAGCGCTTCATCGGCGACCTCAAGCAGGGCGGCATCGAGGGCACGACTAAGTCGACCGAATACGGCGTCTGGATCGCTAGCGTCTACCGGCCTCCGTTCAACTTTGACGGAATCCTGTGGGGCCCCGGGCGCTACTACGCAGACCCGGACCCGTACGTGGCCTACTGGCTGCACCCGAAGGGCATCGCGAACCAGAGCCGCGTCAATGACCCGGCGATGACCGCGCTGGTCGAGAAACAGGCCGTGCAGATCAACCCGAAGGAACGCTGGGAGACCCTGCGTGAGATCCAGAAGCTAGAGGCCAAGAACGTCTGGTACATCTGGCGCGTGACGGCGCAGAGTTCGGTCTTTGTCCAAGGCCGCGTGCACGACTTCGCACGTCACGAGGGCTACGACTCGCACGAGTTGTGGTCTGCTTGGGTGGACGCTTAGTCAGCGCGAATGTTCGTCGTGGATGAGTCTCATGCTAGAGGATGGGATATCCGCCACGTAAGGAAGCCCGCCGAGAGGCGGGCTTCCTCCACCCTTATCCAAGTAAATCCAGCAGCAAGGAGGAGCCTGCCCCGGCTTCCCGGATACCTAGCCTGTGGCGATTCGGTCGCCCAGGAATGGACCGCTGCCTGGTGGGCCGGTTGGTCGGCTTCAGGTACTGTGACTACCGAGCAACCGAATGTTCAGACGACCGAGGGCCAGGCGCGCCTCAAGGCGGTGGGGATCAAGCCTGTGCCTACACCGGATGATCTCACCCAGCCCTATTGGGATGCCGCGAAGCAGTATGAACTGCACATGCAGAACTGTGGCAATTGCGGAAACCTTCAGTTTTCTCCTGAGCAGAAGTGCCTGAAGTGCGGCGGGGTCAACCTAAGCTGGAAGCAGGTCAGCGGTCGGGGGATCGTCCACAGTTTCATCATTGACCACCGGCTGATGACGCCCGGATTCGACGAGGCGTACCTCGTGGCGCAGATCCGCCCCGTCGAAGCTACAGGCCAGGACGCGATCATCACCACGAACATGCGCGACATAACGTTCGATGGGGTGGCGATCGATAATGCCCGTAGAGGTGGTCTTTGAGGACCTCCCGCAGGGAATCACGCTTCCACAATTCCGCGCCGCCCGCTAAATGAACCGTCATCGACGCGCAGCATGGAGTCCCACATGAGCCTAGATGGCAAAGTTGCAATCGTCCTTGGTGCAAGTCGCGGTATCGGCGCGGACATTGCGAAGCACCTGGCGCGCGCCGGCGCCAGGGTGGCGGTGGCGGCGCGCACTGAGGAGGTCAAGGATCCACGCCTCCCAGGCACGATTCACTCGGTGACGGAGGAGATCCGGCAGGCCGGCGGAACGGCGATCGCCGTGGTCCTCAACATGCGAGATCCCGACAGCATCGAGGCTGGTATTGCGCGTACGGTGGAAGAGTGGGGGAGCCTCGACATCGTCGTGAACAACGCCGCAGTCCATGTCCATGGTGCTCTAGAGCAGATCGAGCCCCGGCACGTCCAGCTCGCAGTCGAGGTGAACTTCCTGGGGCCGTTCTGGGCGATGCGTCACGCAGTTCCCCACCTGCGTAAGGCGGGCGGCGGGCACATCATCAACTTGTCCTCTCGGGGGGCAGTCTTCCCGGGGCCCGGACCGTACGACACGTCTATCCAGCGGCGCGGGGACGACATCCTGTACGGCCCGCTGAAGGCCGGGATTGAGCACCTCACGCAGGGCCAGGCGCGGGAACTGCAGGACGCGAACATTGCCGTCAATGTCCTGTCACCGGAGAGGCGCATCCTGACCCCGGGTAGCCGATACCCGGAGCAGGATCGCGACAATCCGTCGCTCGAGTTTGAAGCGGCCGACAAGATGGGGCTCGCAGCAGTCTGGATCTGCGAGCGCAATCCTACCGAGTTCACAGGAAACGTCCTCTACGATGAGCGCGTCTGCGCCGAGCAGAGGCTGGGCGCGGTCTAACGACCGCCCGGCATCCGGCCAGGACCAGGATAACGCAGAACGAGGGGGACACCCCCCCCGGTAGTGGGTCCTGACCCACTACCCGCCCCCCCTTCTGCGTCTGCGCGGCAACTCAGTCAGGCGTCCAGGAAGTTCGGCTTGCGCCGCTCTGAGAAGGCCTTGGGTCCCTCGATGGAGTCCTGCATACCGCGGAGGTTGTACTCCAGGTTCTGCGCGTACCGCGCCGCCTCGAAGGGAGGCATGTACGAGCCCTTGTAGAGGATCTCCTTGAAGTTGCGGACGGCGCGAGGCGCCAGTGAGAGCATCCGCTCAGCCCACTCCATGGCCGTCGGGAGCAACTGGTCTGGCGGCACGACGGCATTCACGAGCCCCATCTCGTACGCGCGCTGCGCCGAGATGCGCCGATCGCCCCACATCACCAACTCCAGGGCGTTGCCGAGGCCGATGATCCGGGGCAGGTGGTGGACCCAGCCGGCACCCTGATTCCATCGTGCCTCTGTGACACCGAACTCCGCAGTCTCCGACGCGATCCGAACATCGCACTGCATCGCATGGTTGAACCCGCCAGCGACCGCGATGCCATTGACCGCCGCGATGGTCGGCTTATAGCAGTTGAGGCGCTCGGCGAGCGGGAAGATGTTCTGCAGATAGTCGGGCATCGGAACCATAGGGTCCGGCTTGCCGTCAAGTTCCGCCTGGTTGCGCTCTGTGCGCTCCTTCAGGTCCTGGCCGGCGCCGAATGCGCGGCCGTTCGCCGTGACGATCGACACCCATGCACTGTCGTCGTGAGCGAACTCCCAATAGGTCTCGTGAAGGGTCTTACGCAGTTCGCCGTTGAAGGCGTTCAGGCTCTGCGGTCGGTTGAGGGTAATGACCCAGATCCGCCCGTCAGCTTCCTTGTCCAGCAGTAGGACACCGTCTTTTGCGCGCATCATCGTTCACCTTTCGAAATGCCAACTTCGCTAACTCAGGCGTGCAACTCGTGCTCACGGAGGAAGTGGAGGAGGTCCTTACCGAGCGCATGCAGAAAGGCGAACCCGGCCTGACGGGCCATCATCGCATCTACGTCGGTATCCCCGATGTGCAAGTGGTGCTCCACGTTGAAGGTCGATTTGACCTCTGGGAGTCCCTGCTTCACGACGACGAAGTCCATCTCGACGCTGTGCCGCTCCCAGAGCTCCCGCTGATATCGAAGCGTCCTGTCAGAGCAACTGCCCACCAGGTATCCACGCGCCTGAGCTCGGCGGATGGCGTCGATAGGGATTGCGCCAGGCGGGTCGCCCACTTCCAGCGTGCCGTCGATGTCGAAGCTGATCAGCCTCACCTCGTCGCCGGACTTCCACACCCTCATAAGTCGCTCGCCAATCGATTCAGCCCGCTCACGTTACTCGCTCTCGCTGGAGGTGTTCACCAATTCATCGATAGTTGCCTCTCGTTAACCTATGAGCGCTTGCTGGGTGTTGGGTCTCCTGCCCGAGCAGCAGAGTGAGGTGCTAGATGGCGGATGAACCCGACGTCTTGATCGACGACGAGGGCCCAGTCCGGACCGTCATCCTGAATCGTCCGGAGCGGATGAACGCCTTTAGTTTCGCGATGCGCGCAGGAATCGAAGATGCGCTGATCGACTTTCATCGGCGCGACGACCTGCGGGTACTCGTCTTGACGGGCAACGGGCGAGGCTTCTGCGCGGGCGCTGATCTCGTCGATGGCTCGGATCTCGGACCCAAGGAGACGCTCTGGGAGAAGACGCGCGATCGCTGGTGGTACTACCGCGCGTTCGAGATGGTTGAGAAGCCGACGATTTGTGCCCTCAACGGCGCCGTCGCTGGCGGAGGGATGGGGCTGATGCTCGCCTGCGACTTCATCGTGGCGAGCAGCGCAGCGAAGATCGTTCCGGCCTTCTCGCGTGTCGGGATCAGTCCTGACAATGCGGTGGGTAAGAACCTTCCCCGGCGCATCGGCTACCACCGGGCCCTCCTGTTCCTTCTCCTGGGCGAGGCCGTGCCAGCTGAACGGGCTCTGGAGTGGGGGCTCGTGGATCGTGTGTACGACCCGGACGCGTTCGAAGAAGGCGTTGCAACCTTGGCGTCAGCGCTCGCAGCCGTACCACCGGTCACCGCTTCGCTGACCAAGCGCCTGCTACGCGATGCGCCATCGCTGCCAACGCACCTCGTGACGTCCTACGAGCAACTCCTGGTGTCGCTCTCGACGGCGAGCGGTGAAGGGGCCGCGGCGCGCGAGGCCCTGGTGAGTCGATTGTCTGCTGGGACGGACCCCTCGGCCCTTCGCTAACTCACGCCTCGAGAGAGCCCGGCGCCCAGGAGGGCGACCCGACCGACCATCGTCGACAGTCTACCCGAGCGCCTCGTGGGCGCGCCGCGGGCTATCCTCGCGCGGTCGTCGGATCGCACCCCCAGCGACAGGAGGAGGTCGAGGATGGACGCACTGGTGGCACGCCTGAACGCGCTCAGCGAGGAAGTGCCGTTCCACGTCGGCTGGGCCGTCGAGGACCTCCGCAACGGCTGGCAGGCGTCACGCAACGCGGATGTCGTGCAGCCCTCCGCGAGCATCCGCAAGGTCGCCATCCTCATGGCCGCCCTCCGCGAGGTGCACGCGGGCCGCATCGACCTCGACGAACGCGTCCCCGTGGACACCTCGCTCGACACGACCTCGGGGTGCCTCCAGTGGTTCTCGGAGGGCCTCGAGCTCCGCATCCGCGACCTGGTCCTGATGATGATCATCGTCTCGGACAACGTCTCCACCCGGCACATCAGCGGGCTCGTCGGCCTCGACAAGGTGCAGGCGCTCTGCGACGAGCTCGGGATGACCGGCACCGCGCACCGCCGAGGTACGCCGGACTACTCCCTGGGCCGAGACCACGGACCCGGAGTCTCGAACGACACCTGCCCGGAGGACCAGCGGCTCCTCCTGCGCGCGATCGTGGACGGTGCGCGCGACGAGGGCGCCGCCGCCCGCCTCGGCGTGACCCCCGCCCTCTGCGAGTTCGCGCTCGACATCCTGTCGAAGCAGCGCCTGCGGAACCGCATTCCTCGCCACCTGCCGGAGAAGACGCGAGTCGCCAATAAGACCGGCTCGCTCGGCGGCTACCTCAATGATGTCGGCGTGGTCTATGCCGAAGGCGAACCGCGCCTCATCGTCACCTACCAGACCGCCGGGGTCCCCGTGACGATGCCGGACGGCGCGGCTGGACATGCCGTCGCGGACTCCCTAGCCGCAACGATCGTTCGCGAAGTATGGGATGCGCTCGTGGGGACGTAGCCGGAGTGCCAGACCCCACGCGGTTCCGCCACTACCCGATCCTGATCGTCTCCGTGGCGTAGTGTGGCGAATTTCGGTGCCAAGAACGGGCGCTGGTAAGGACGAAGGTCAGCGCTTCAGGCGGCCTATTGCCACCTTGATGCCGATCCGCGGGGGGCAGTCAGCGGGAGGCCCCCCGCCTCTTGCCGGCATGGACCATCGCTCAAGTCTCGATGGCTATCGGCGGCGCGTTCCGGTGCACGGTGCACGCCTCGTCGGGATCGCCTTCGACTCGGACATCGACCGCTGCGCGGTCGTCGGGGCGCTCACCGTCGAAGATGGCTTGCGGCGATCCGTCCGCTTGCCGCACTCGGTGCGGGCTGAGTGCGGCGGTCAGGCGGGACGGAGCTCCAGCGTCTGCTCCGCGGACGCCTCAATGTCCTCCCACCGCGTGTAGAGCGGGTGGTACTCGACGTTCAGCCACCTCTCCACCTGATCGGCGTAGTGCGGCGACCCCGGCTGGCCCGAGTTGCCGGGCGGGACGCAGATCTGCATCTCGTTGAGGTCCGCGAGGTCGATCACCTGGCGGTAGGTGACCCCGTGCGTGGATGCCGCGCCACGCTCCCGTCTGCGTCGAGAACGGCGTCATTCCGTCTCCACCGACCTCGAACATCCCGACGTTCACCGTCGCCGCGATAGCCTCGTCACTGGTTATTAATCGCAGTCTTCTGTAGTTATCAAGTATAGAAGGTTGGGTGGACAGGCAGCGTGATTGGACGATTCAGGTGCAGCGTCTAATGCACGTGGCGCCCTCCAGGGTCCTCCCAATCGCGATTCACGGTTAGGCGACTACCTATTCCCAGAAGGAGGCCGGTCGTCAGGAAAGTTATGAGTGCGATCTTGATTTCTCTGGGGGACCAGTACGCCGAAGCAGCATCGATCACGTCCTCGACCTCGACCTCAAGCGGTCCATCAATCATGTACTTGAGTACGAATCCCCCTGGAGTGCACTCTTCACATCCTTGTTCCCCGCACGGCCCTGTCCACACAGGCCGTTCCAGCGGGGCCTCGACTTCAAACAGACCCTCCTCTTGGAGAATCGCTTCGGCTTCCTCCAGCACCCGTTCGCGGTCGATGCTTGAAAGTCTGCTGCTTAGGGGGCGGTAGCCTCTGAAGTCACTCGAGACCATCGCGCGCAACGCCCCCACAGTCATTGCACGTTCTGCCCAAGCTGAAAGGGCCAGCACTTGTTCTTCGGTCGGGGCGTCGCCCAGTGTCAGGTGGATCGCTCGCACGACTCTTTCGAATTCGTATTGGCTCGAGGAATCGCTGTAGTCAGGCGCGCCGGTCACTGCCCACCTCCCTGCGAGATCGACGTGTCCACAGGTACCGGCGCAAGCCCTGTCGGGGTGAACGTGATGTTGATCACCTTCACACTGTCCGATCCCTGGCGCTTCGAATCAGCGACGTCAATCCCTGCGCGGAGTAGGTCGGGAGCGAGGCGCGTGAGCGTGCCACGGAGTCTGTTTGCCTGCTTTGGCCAGTCGCGTCCACTCGAGTCGATCCCCAGTGACAGCGCTTCTGCACCTAGGAGTTGGAGCCAGTCGCTAGCGCTTCGCGCTTGGACGATGGGTTCGGTGGTTTCGGCCGTTACTCGTTTGGCGTAACGGAGCAGTACCCGTGCCACCGGGTCGTTATCGAGCACATTCGCCGAAGCCACGCGTCGCTTCTGCCTGAGCGCACGTGAGAAACTTCCTTCCTCCCACCCCAGCGCGCGACCCAGCGCAATACTGAATCGTTCAAAGTCAGCCAGGCGAATCATGTTTCCCTTGGCGACACGATGCTCCTCGTCCAACGCACCGCGGACGGCGTCATACAACCCACCAAGTAGAGTAGGCAACGCGGCCTCGACGTCCGACCAGTAGTCATCCTCGGCACGCCGTGCCTGGTCGCTTACGCGTGGCAGGGTGAGTGAGAGCGATCGGTCGGCGAGGTCGCCGCGAGTCACCATGTCCTCGATGCCGTTGAGGACGATCGGCCGCTTGAACTCGAATAGCACCTCTTCGGTATTGGTGTAGAACTGCCGAGTCCCAAAAGAGCCACCCGTGGCGATCTGGCAAAGAACGTCGGAAAGCCACTCCGGCAGCGCCGACACGTTGTCGAATGCGAGAATGCGCCGATGCGACGCCATAAGCGCAAGGTCTTCGGGACTCTTGGGCATGATGCGCAGTCCGGCCTTAGCCGGGTCGATGAGCCTGCGAACCAGGCGAACGTGCGATGTCTTTGCAGAACCCTGCTCGCCGAGGATCACGAGGATGGGAAACGGTCCATGTCCAGCGACGCCATACGCCAGGTAGGCCACGAACAGCAGGAAGTCGTCGGGGTCGAAGTTCACGAGGGGGCGCAGAGCGACATCGAACGGAGCGCCTGCACGCGGCAGGGGTAGGCTCAATGATCCATTCGGGCGGACGAAGTGCACAGGGGGCTCTTCGTCCAGCTGCCAGCCGCGGGAATCAATCCTAATGACCCCGCTGCTGCCGCCTAGGTCGTGAAAAACCTCGTCCCCAATCCGAGTGACGCGTACCGCCACCGGGTGTACTTGCCCGTCGTATTGAGCGATCGCATCAAGTGTCTGGATCGCCGATTTTAGAGCAATCTCGGTCACCGGCTTGTGGTGCTTCGTCCACAGTTCGCGAGTCAACCAGAGGCCGAAGCCTCTGCCTCTGATAGGCCATGTCTCACGCGTTGCTCCGGTTCCAACGGTCGCGAAACCCTCGCCCGTCGAGTCGTGAAACAGTTCGGCTGAGCGCCCGATCGTGATCAGCTCGTTCGCCAGCGAGGCCGGCTGGTCCCCGCGGCCAGACATTCCTGGGCGTGCGCCCCACTTCAGTGACAAGTGATTAAACACTTGGCGGAGGGTGGGTTCGGTAAACATCGTCAGCGCGTCAGTCAGCCCGGTGGCAGCGGCCCCAGAGGCACAGGTTGCGATTGTGTCAGTGACGGCTCGACGGCGGTCCTCGAGTTCGTCATCGCCGCCGATCTCCGCCGCGGTCTCGACGATCAACGCGACTTGCGCTGGATCGACCCCGCTCATCATCAGCATCCCAGAAAGGTGGAGTGCCGCTAAATGGCGGTCTCCGTTAGCCGGCCAGGCGCGCCCGAGGACAGTCGCTGCCGCGAGCGCTCCGGCGGCTGCAAGGAGCACGTCCGCCGCAACGGAGACCGGATCACCGCACGCGATCCACTTCTGGCGTTCACCGCTCGGATGGATAGATGGTGGTATGAGGGTCTGCGTCCCCTGCCCCCGGAGTTCGACGATGACCCCGCCATTGGTGTCCTTGAACTGCTTGCTCTTCACCAAGTCGGCGCAGAAGTAGAACAGATGCGAGAGGGGCTTGGTGTCACGGCCGTCACTCATGCCGGTCGTCGGGAAGAAACGTTGGGCATAGATCGCGGCTTCCTGTGAATCGCAATCAACCGTGGTGAGATTGTGCGATGCCCGTCCATTCAGCACGCCGATGTTGCACTCCCGCCCGGGTAAGAAGTACTTGTCAAGGGTGTCCGGTGTCACGAGGCCTTTCGTCCAGTTCTTGAGCGATGGGGCTTTCTCACTCGTGCGGATGGGGATGGGCGAAAGGCCTCGCGCGATCATGCGTCGTGCGGCCGAGAAGGCATCAGGATCAATCGTTGTCATTAAAGTCTCCAATTAAAAGCACAGAGGTGGGGTGAGCGAGTCGCAAAGCGCGATTCGCGTGTTGGCGTTTGGTCACCACGGGCGCCGCTTGGGAGGGCGCGAAGGCAGCAAGGACTGCTTAGGGTGGGCGGCTTCTGAAGAGAGCCATGGGAGAGTGGGGCGGCGGTCGGTCGGTCGGTCGGTCGCTGGAGTTCGAAGTGCGCGCCAGGAGACACCTGAACTGAAGCGGATCAGGTCGGTATGGGCTTGGGGTCGCTTGAGGGGTGAAGGCTCTCACGAGAGCATGCCGTCGTCCCGGGAGCAGTGCGCTACCCAGTCTTTCAGGTGGGCGACCGGCACCAGCCGTCGTCGGCCCACGAGAAAACTCGGGATCTCACCCGACAAAATCAGCGGGTAAAGCCTCGCTCGGGATACTCCGACTAGGGCCGCAGCCTGTGCCACACTGACCGCCAACGGCGGGATTTCTAAGGGAGAATCGTGACTACCGAGTCGCGTGCTCCTGTCTCTTCCATGGTCCATTTCTCATTTGATTCCTACCCTGGCAAAATAATGCTTTGTTTCTGTGGGGATGAGCCAGAAAGTCCCTTCCGAAATCACTATTATGACGGCGAGAACAGTGTCACGACGAAACATTAATGAGCGGCAACAATATCCCCCTCTCGTCATATCTGTCAAGTGTTTTGTTGACTTATGATGGGTGATGAAGTAATTTATTTTCTATGGAGGTGGCAATGGCCCTAAAAATAAGGCAAGTTCCGGAAATGGAGCGACCGAAGGAGAAGCTTTCTGGGAAAGTTAATCAAGATATCGAGCAACTGAAGGGCGAAATCGCAAAACTCGGCCCTGGAACCATGCTTGAAGTAGATGCCGGCGACGAAAAGAGAGTCCGGTCGGTGAAGAACCTAATTACGCGGGCGAGTCGCCAGGTAAATGTCTCCCTCGAGCACTGGCACGTCGGTTCGGTGGTCTTCGCCAAGCACGCTGCAGCAGGGAAGCGGGGTCGCCCGCCCAAGGAGACTGGGGCTCATTTCGAGGGAAGTGCCACTGACGAATCAACATATGAGACATAACTAAGGAGTGCGAATGAGTGGGAAACGAAGAGCGACTGGAGAGGGGGGCCTCTACCAGCGGCAGGACGGTAAGTGGGAAGGAGTACTTAACCTCGGATACGGCCAGGGAGGTAAACGTTCGCGCCGAAAGGTGGTGGCAAAAACCCAGGCGCAAGCCCGCGAACGACTAAAGCATCTGCGCGCGGAGCTTGAGTCCTCACGGCCTCTCCCGCCAGCGCAGATCACGGTTGGCTCTTGGCTCAATACCTGGCTCGAGGCGCATACGTCCGTAAAGCCCCGAACGTTCCTGACGTACTCGCAGATCGTGCAGCAGCATCTGGTCCCATCGCTGGGTCGAACCTCCCTCCAGAAGCTGAGCCCCTTGGATGTGTCCCGGTACATGGCGAGCAAGGTTGCTTCCGGATTGTCAGCCAAGACCGTCGGGAATCACCACGGAGTACTCAGGGCCGCTCTGCGCAAGGCCGAGGAACTCGAGTACGTCAACCGAAATGTGGCGCGGGTAGTCAGCCCGCCTAAGAAGGAACGCTTCCAGGTGGAGCCGCTAACGCTCGGCGAGGCTCGAGATTTTCTCGCCGCGATCGCGGGCCATCGATTCGAAGCGCTGTACGTCGTCGCAATGGCAACGGGCCTGCGACGGGCCGAACTCCTCGGTCTCAGTTGGCGTGATGTAGACGTCACCGGGCGAACACTCCGCGTTGAGCAGACTCTGCTGCGTTACGGCGGTGCCTATCACCTTGATCCCCCAAAGACGGAGACGAGCAGGCGGACGGTGGGGCTGCACCCGGGGGTCATCGACGCCCTGAGGGTTCATCGCGCTCGGCAGGCAGAAGAGCGGCTCGGGGTAGGTCCCCTCTGGGAGGGGGATCAATGGGGAGGTCTGGTTTTCACCAATGAGCAGGGCGCTCCTCTAAACGAGGGTCGAGTGACCAGGACCTTCCAGCGACTCCTAGTGCAGGCTGGGATTCGGCAAGTACGGCTTCACGATCTGCGGCATGGGGTGGCTACCTTCGCGCTCACCGAGGGAGTGCCGATGAAGACGGTTCAGCAGATCCTGGGTCACAGCACCATGCAGATCACGGCCGACACGTATTCACACGTGATCGCTGAAGTCAGCCGTGAGGGGACGGATCGTGTCGGGAATGTGCTCTTTGGTACACGCTGATTCTCTAGGCTCCCGGCTAGGCTCCCTGGTTGGTCTGGTGATCCTCCCGAGGACTCGGGGTGATCGTGGATCACCTGTATTTGCAGGTGGTACCGGGGGTGGGACTCGAACCCACACGCCTTTCGGCCGCGGGGTTTAAGCCCGCTGCGTCTGCCGTTTCGCCACCCCGGCGAGACGGCCCTGCAAGCCGTCGAATGAATTCTAGAGGCTAGACTCGGGGCCGGATGCTGTTCTCATCGCGTTTCCACGAGCCCATCCGACGGGGCGATGTCACCCTCACGCTGCGCCGCTGGTTGCGGCCGCAGGCCAAGGTGGGCGGTCGCTACCGTCTGCACACCGGCGGCGCGATCGAGGTCACCGACGTGCGAGCAACGGACGAGGACGCCCTGACCTCGGCCGTGGCACGGCGCGCCGGGTTCCCCTCGCGTGAGGCGCTTCTGGCGGAGGTCCCTCCAAAGGCCGGCGCGAGCCTCTACCTCGTCGCCTTCCGCTTCATCGGCGATCTGCCAGACCCGCGGCAGACGCTCGCGCGCCAGGCCGTGCTCTCCGCCGAGGATCGCGCTGACCTCATCAAGCGCCTCGATCGGATGGATGCCGGGAAGGCGGGTCGGTGGACGCGTGCCACGCTGCGGCTGATCGGCGAGCGCGAGGGCGTCCGCGCCGGCGACCTGGCCGTGGCGCTGGGGCGCCAGACGCTAGCATTCAAGGCGGACGTGCGTCGGCTGAAAGCGCTCGGGCTGACGGAGAGCCTCAAAGTCGGCTATCGACTCAGTGAGCGAGGGCGTGCCTTCCTGGCGGGCGGCGGTGACGGGGATGGCGGGGGCGGCTGAGCGCAGGCGCACCTATCCTCGATGCCTGGGAGGCCGCATGCCGACACCGCAACGCCTCGCGCGCATGCGCACCGTGCTGGAACGACGCCAGCGCGACCTCCACGTGGTGATCGAGCACATCCGCGACCCGCACAACGCATCTGCGATCCTGCGGACCTGCGACGCGCTGGGGGTGCACACGGTGCACCTGCTATACACAGACCAGCCTTCGCCTGAGATCTCGCGCACCGTCTCCTCCTCCAGCCACCAGTGGCTAGACATCCGCCGGCACAGCGACCCGCAGGCCCTGGCCGATGCGCTGCATGCCGAGGGCATTCCGCTGTACGTCACGCGGCGGGACGAGGGCGCGCGGTCGCTGGTCGACATGGACTTTGTGGGACCAGCCGCCGTGGTGTTCGGCAATGAGCATCGGGGGTGCTCGGACGAGGTAGCCGCGGTCGCGGACGGCGCATTGTGGATCCCGATGGTGGGGATGGTGGAGTCGTTCAATGTCTCCGTGTCGGCTGCGATCGTGCTGGCGGAGGCGTTCAAGCAGCGTGAGGCTGCCGGTGCTGGGATGCCGCAGTGGGATACCTGGCGGCAGGGCATCCTCGACATGTGGCTCGCACGGGAGGCCTGAGGGGGCGAGTTCCACGGAGAGGTTGGAGGCGCCGGCGGGAATCGAACCCGCGGTGAAGGTTTTGCAGACCTC
>CAZVNJ010000043.1:0-18002 GCA_964628985.1 uncultured Dehalococcoides sp. | reverse complement strand
CGGGCTCTCGATGGGCATGACCGAGGACTACCCGGTGGCCATCGAGGAGGGGGCGACGGTTGTGCGGGTCGGCCGCGCGATCTTCGGAGCGCGGCCCGGATAGGCCGCCGGCGCGGCAAGCAGGGGGCGGCATGCGCATCGGGATCATCGGCGGCGGCTTCATGGGCGAGGCGTTCCTCCGCGGGCTCGTCCGCGGCAACGTCGCCACGCCTAGCGATATCGCTGTCGCCGAAGTCTCCGCAGCGCGCCGCACAGCGCTGGCCGAGCACGGCGTGCGGGTCACCGAGGACGCCCAGAGCGCGACGATCGGCGCAGAGGTGGTCCTGATCGCGGTGAAGCCGCAGGACCTCGCGACCGCGGGCGCGTCGTTACAGGGCGCGATCGGCCGGGAGGCGGTCGTCATCTCGATCGCCGCTGGCGTCCGCATCGAGGACGTGCGGCGGTTCACCGGCCACCGCGCTTGCGTGCGCGTGATGCCGAACCTCCCCGCCGCGATTGGCGAGGGCGCCGCGGTCTACCTTGTCTCCCCGGAGGTCACGGCAGCCCAGCGCGCCCGCGTGCGCGAAGTGATCGCGGCCGTGGCGAAGTCTTCAGTCGAGGTGACCGACGACACCGCAGTAGACCTCGCAACGGCGATCCACGGCTCCGGCCCGGCATACGTCTATCTGTTCATTGAGTCGCTCGTCGAAGTGGCTGTCCGGCTGGGGATGAAGCGGCAAGACGCCGAGCAACTCGTGCTCGCGACCGTAGCCGGTTCAGCCGCCTACGCCATCGAGACCGGCCTTCATCCGGCGGTCCTGCGCAATGCCGTCACCTCGCCTGGCGGGACGACCGCCGCGGCGCTCGCCGAGCTCGAGGCAGCAGGGTTCCGGACGGCGATTGATTCCGCGGTGGACGCCGCCTTCGAGCGGGCTCAGGAATTGGGAGAGTAACGATGGCGCTGATGGTGACGATCGTCGCAACGCTCTTACAGTTCCTCGGCTTCGCGATCTTCGCACGGGCGATCCTCACCTGGTTCCCCATCGATAAGGATGGGCCAATCTTCCAGGTGCTGAACGGCATCACCGAGCCCATCCTCGACCCGCTCCGGCGCATCATCCCGCCCATTGGCATGATCGACATCTCACCGATGGTTGCCATGATCTCGATCTTCGCGCTGGTGCAGGTACTGACGAGCCTCGCGGTCTAACGCAGCCCGGAGATCGATCGTCAGACCGCGAGAGGTCCGTCGTAGCCGACCCGCCGCCACACCTCGGCCACTTCGAGTCCATCGATTTCGACGACCTTCGACTTCGAGGTTGAGCCACCGACGATCCGGATGGCCCGCGTGGCGATTCCCAGTCGCTTCGACAGCACTCGCATGACCGCCTCGTTCGCCGCCCCATCGACCGGAGCCGCGGTGACACGGACGAGGATCGCCCCCATCCGGTAGCCCACGACCACGTCACGCGATGCCCTCGGCACTACACGCAGCGCCAGACGCGCGATCGGAAGGCCCGGTTCGGGGAGTGGCCGCTGCATCGAGGTGCCTCCGGACTGCCTGCTCGAGGCATCGTGGCGCGGGGACCGGGCTTGACCAATACCTAACAGCACAAGGTATCTTCTGGGCATGCCGATCTTCAGCACGCAGGCGCTCACCAAGCGATACCCCGGCGTTGATGCGCTCGATCAGCTCACGATCCAGGTGGAGCCGGGGATCATCGGGCTGGTCGGCGCCAACGGCGCCGGGAAGAGCACGCTGATCAAGATCCTGCTGGGCCTGCTCCCGGCGACCTCCGGCAGCGCCTCCGTCCTCGGCCACGATGTCGCGACCGAGGGCCCGCGCCTCCGTCAGCATGTCGGCTACATGCCGGAGCATGACTGCCTCCCCTTGGACATGAACGCGACCGAGTTCGTCTCGCACATGGCGGAGATCAGCGGCCTCTCCCGCAGTGCTTCTCGCGAGCGTGCGGCAGAGACGCTGCGCCACGCCGGGCTCTTCGAGGAGCGCTATCGGGCAATGTCGGGGTACTCCACCGGCATGCGACAGCGGGCGAAACTGGCGCAGGCGCTGGTACATGACCCGCAGATGGTCTTCCTGGACGAACCGACCAACGGCCTCGACCCCGCCGGGCGGGACGAGATGCTCGACCTGATCGACCGCACGGGACGGATGCTTGGGATCAGCATCGTCATGGCAACCCATCTGCTGGGTGAGATCGAACGGGTCTGTGAGCAGTTGATCGTGATCGACGCTGGGCGCCTGCTCCACCACGGGTCGCTCGCCGAATTCACGGCGGCCACGCGCACCCTCGAGGTGGAGGTCCTGGCTGACGCGCCCCTGCTCGCCGAACGGCTCGAACGCCACGGCATCGCCGCCACGGTCGCCGACCGCCATGTCATGGTGACCCTTGAAGGAGCCCCACCGTTCGACCTGATTCGAGATTCCGCTGTGGACCTCGGCCTGGGGTTGGTGCGCATCCAGCAGGGGCGACGCACGCTGGAAGACCTCTTCCGACTTGAGGCGATCGCCGCAGCGGACGACGACGCCTCGTGAGCGAGGCACCAGGGACCAGCGGGTCCAACATCTATGACCTCGGGTACCGCCGTTACGAGGGCGCCCGTCTGGGGCGGCGGCACGCGATCATGGCCCTCTACATCGAGAGCCTGCGTGGCGCATTCGGCCTCGGCCGGAGCGCAGCCGCCAAGGTGGCACCGGCGCTGTTGGTCGCCTTCGCGACGGTGCCCGCCCTCGTGCAACTCATCGTCGGCGCCCTCGTGCCACTGGAGGCAGACCTCGTCCCCGCCGAGGAGTACTACGGCGTCATCAAGTACCTGCTCGCTCTCTATTGCGCCGTAGTCGCCCCGGACATCGCCGGGCGCGACCAGCGCAACCGCTCGTTGACCCTGTACTTCTCCCGTGCGATCAGCCGGTCTGATTACGCTTTCGGGAAACTGGCGGCCATGACTACAGCCATGTTGCTGGTCACGCTGCTGCCGCAGGCAGTCCTCTTCTCCGCGAACGCCCTGACCACGCAGGACTTCGGCGGATACCTCCTGGACGAGTGGCCGCAGGTGCTTGCGATCGTCGGGTCCGCGCTCCTCGGCTCGGCGCTGATCGCGAGCATCGGCGTGGCCATCGCGGCGTACACACCGCATCGAGCGTTCGCGACGGTCGGTATCGTCGTGGCGTTCATCCTTCCGCTCGTGGTCGCGGCGATCATGGTGATCGAGATCAACACCGACGTGACGCGCGCCGCGGTGTTCCTGAGTCCGATGGACATCATTGACGGCGCCACCCTCTGGATCTTCGGCGCGGCCGCTGACAGCGACGGCACAGTCGGCGAGGCGGACTTCCTCCTGTGGTCATACGTGATCGCGGCAGCGGCACTCATCGCCATTTCCACCTTCCTGCTCGTGCGGCGGTATCGAACGGTGCAGGCATGACGGACGCCGCCCCCACCATCGAGGTCTCCGGCGTGTCCCGCTGGTATGGGAACGTCGTCGCGGTGAACGACGTGTCCTTCTCCGTCGGGCCCGGGATCACGGGCCTCCTCGGCCCGAACGGTGCGGGGAAGTCCACGCTCCTGCACATGATGGCCGGGTTCCTCCGTCCCTCCACCGGCGAAGTGAAGGTGCTGGGTGAGCCCGCATGGGGGCGCACAGACATCTACCGGCAGGTCGGCATCGTGCTGGAGCGAGAGGCGGTGTACAGCGGCCTCACCGGCCTCGAGTTTGTCGAGGTGAGCGCCCGATTGCACGGCCTCGATGACGCGCGTGCCGCCTCGCTTCGAGCGATCGAACTGGTGGACCTGATCTCCGCGAAAGACCGGACGACGGGTGGCTACTCGAAGGGAATGAAGCAGCGCATCAAGATCGCCGCAGCGATCGTGCACCAGCCCGAGGTGCTCCTGCTCGACGAGCCGTTCAACGGGGCCGACCCCCGACAGCGACTCCACATGATGGCGATCCTGCGTCAGATGGCCGCGGAGGGCCGCACCATCATGTTCTCCTCTCACATCCTGGAGGAGATGGAACGTCTCGGAGACAGCGTGCTGGTAATCGTCGCGGGCCGGCTGGCTGCCTCCGGGGATTTCCGCGCGATCCGCCGGCTGATGACGGACCGGCCCCACTCCTTCTCCGTCGAATCGAGCGACAACCGGCGCCTCGCACAAGCGCTAGTGGCTGACGCCTCGGTCAGCGGCATCCAGTTCGGCCGCAACGGCCTGGTCGTCCACTCCAAGGACTTCGAGCGCTTCACCGTGCAGGCACCCCGCCTCGCGCAGGCAGCCGGGGTCACGATCACCGGACTCGCCCCACTCGACGAGTCCCTTGAGAGCGTCTTCGAATACCTGGTGCAGCGATGACGTGGTTCATCTTGCTCTTGAGCCTTCGCCTCCTGGTGCGGCAACGCCGTACCCTCCTTCTCCTCATGCTCGCCGCGCTCCCGGTGGGCCTTGCGATCCTCTTCCGCACCACCGGAGGAGGAGTTGCCGAGCAGCCTGACTTCCCCGTCGGGATCCTCGCGCACCTGGTGGCTGGCCTGATCCTGCCGCTGACGGCGCTGGTCGTGGGTACCGCAGCGCTGGGGCAAGAGCTTGAGGATGGCACCATCGTCTACCTGATCGCGAAGCCGCTCGCGCGGGGGAAGGTCATCCTGGCCAAGATCGCGGCGGCCTGGCTCGTCACCGGCGGCCTGGTGGCGTCCGCCGTGGTCACGGCCGGATTGACCCTGTTGGGCGGCACCGAGGATGTCGGTCTGGTGCCGGCGTTCGTCGTCGCCACACTCCTGGGAGCACTGGCCTACTCGGCGGTGTTCGTCAGTCTCAGCGTCCGGTTCGGGCGGGCCCTCATCATCGGGCTCGCCTATGTCTTCGTCTGGGAGTCCCTCGTCTCCCAGTTCATCGTCGGTGTGCGCTTCTTCAGCATCCGTGCGTACACCCTCGGCGTGGCCTCCGCCCTCACCGACTCCGCCTCTGAGCTGCTGGAGAGCCCACTCGGGCCGGGGCCCGCGGTGGTCCTGAGCGGGCTGGTCGTGGTGCTCGCGACCTGGTACGGGATCCGCCGGCTGGACGGTTATCAGATCTCGGAGCGCGTGTAGGGCTCGCGGTTGTGCCTGCCAAGGGGGCAGGCCTACGATGCTAGAAGGTGGCAAGCGCCGCCGGAGGGTTGAGATGGGCGATACGAACGGTCCGAGTATTCGCTAGTCGCCCCGGCGCGTCATGCCTCGCCGTGGGCGAGGAGGCGCGCGTATGACCCAGTCCCACAACGACGCTGAGTTCGCCGTGCTTCCGACCGAGGAAGCCTCCTCCCCGGCCGAGCAGTGGCTCGCCGTGCCGTCCGACGAGCGTCTTGGCGCCTTCCAATCGATGCCGCGCGCTGACGCTGCCGAGGTGTTCCAGGCCCTCGATCCCTCCGAGCAGGTCGTGCTGCTCCACGAACTCTCGTTGCAGGAGCGCCGCCTGTGGCTGCGCCTGCTCCCCCTCGACGCGATGGCCGACGTGGTCCAGCACGCCGACGACGACGAGGACCGCGTCGCGCTCCTCGACTTGCTCGACCCCGCCACGCGCGTGGAGGTGCAGGCGCTGCTCGCCTATGCCGACGACGAGGCCGGCGGCAAGATGAATCCGCGCTACGCGCGACTGCGGCCGGAGATGACGGTCGAGCAGGCGATCTTCTACGTCCGTCACCAGACGGGCCGGCAGATCGATCTGATCTACTACCTGTACATCGTGGACGAGCACGACCACCTGCTCGGCGTGATCTCCTTCCGGGACCTGCTCACCGCTCGGCCGCAGGCGCGGATCAGCGACATCATGCGCCGCGACTTCACCGCGGTGCACGAGGACGACGACCAGGAAACCGTCGCGCGCGTGCTGCAAAACGCGGGCCTGCTGGCGATCCCCGTGGTGGACGACGCCGGCCGGATGAAGGGCATCATCTCCGCGGACGACGTGCTGGATGTCCTTCAGGACGAGGCCACGGAGGACATTCAGAAACTCGGCGGCGTGAACGCGCTCGACCTGCCGTACTCGCGCACACCAGTACTCACACTGGTGCGCAAGCGCGCGGGCTGGCTCTCGATCCTGTTCGTGGGCGAGATGCTCACCGCGACCGCGATCGGGTTCTTCGAGCACGAACTGGAGCGCGCGGTGATCCTCGCGCTCTTCCTGCCGATGATCATCTCCAGCGGCGGCAACACGGGATCTCAGGCAGCGACGCTGATGGTGCGGGCGCTCGCCGTCGGTGAAGTCCGCCTGCGCGACTGGGCGACCGTGATGCGCCGCGAGATCGTCTCGGGCGCGGCACTCGGCCTGATCCTCGCGGTGATCGGCGTGGTCCGCGTGTTGACGTGGCACTTTGCCTTCGACTCATACGCCGACCATGCTTACGAGCTTGCGGCCACCATCGGACTCGCCTTGCTCGGGGTCGTGATGTGGGGCTCGATCGTGGGCGGGATGCTGCCGTTTGCCCTCCGGCGCCTCGGGTTCGACCCGGCCACGGCCTCCGCCCCCTTCGTCGCGACGCTGTCAGACGTCACCGGGCTGGTGATCTACTTCCTGGTGGCGAAGTTCATCCTGCTGCCCGCGCTCTAGGTTGGGTCGACCAGTCCAGCCATAGCGACTTCGGAGAACAGCCGGAGTGACTCTGACGCTTCGGCGTGCGTAAGGTCACCCCACTGGAACGACCCGACGAAGTAGTTCGCTCCAGTCTCCGCGCAGTAGCGCTCTACGTACCGCCGGATGGTAGCCGGGGAACCGCAGAGGAGCGCTTCGCCCTCGATTGCCTGCTCCGGGGTAATGCGCATCGTTGCCACGCGGTTGGGGTCGGCCGGCCGCGGTACCTCGCCGGCCTGCTGCTGCTGGAACCAGGCAGACTGGCGTACCACCTCATTGAACGCCGCGGCGGCACCTCCCTCGCGACCCTCCGGCAGCGGCTTCGCGAAGTGCGACAGGTAGGAGTGGTACGCAGTGATCGCGCGCTCTCGTGCTTCCTCGTCCGTGGCGGCGACGAAGATGCGCCGCGTCCCGCCATACAGCGGTGCCGCCGGCCGCACGATCTCAGGCGTGTCGGTCGCCTTCGAGGTTTCCCACGCCGCCAGGTAGAGTTTGACGACGCGGGCGATCTGCTCAATCGAGCCATTTGCGATGAAGTTCGCGCCGCGCTTCGCGGCTGACTCCGCATTCCCGGCCCACCACAGCGGCGGGTGCGGCAATTGCCGAGGGCGCAGCTCCATCCACAGGTCCGTCACGTCCATGAATTTGCCGTGGTAGGTGAAGAAGTCGGACTGCAGGCCTCGACGGAGCATGTCGAGGGTTTCCTCGAAACGTTCGTTGTTCTCGTCCGGGTTCGCCCCCCACATTGCGAGTTCCGTGCCGCCGCCGGTGCCCGGCCCGATGCCGACGTCCAGCCGCCCGCCGCTCAACTGGTCGACCATGCAGATCTCTTCGATCAGCCGGATCGGGTGATGCAGTGGGAGCACATACACGAGGGGCCCGAACCGCATCCGCTTCGTGCGCTGCGCGGCCGCGGCAAGGAATACGGACTGGTTGGGCGCCAGGCAGAGCGGTGAGTGATGGTGCTGCGCCACGTGGTACGAGTAGAACCCGGCCTCGTCGGCCTGCGCCATCAACTGGAGGCGTTCCTCGTACGCCTGCGCCAGGTCGACGTCGGCGCGCCGTTCGATGTGGTCGAAGATGCCGAACTTCATCGCGCTGCCCCTCCCGACGCCGCGGCGCCGAATAGTTCTGCCTGCGAGACGTCGAACCGCTTCGGGTCGACCATCGTGCGCTGAAGGAAGAGCGCAACATCCGCCATCGCCAGTTGCAGGACGCCGTCCATGCGGACGAACTCGTGACGCAACCCGCTATAGAGGCGCAGGTCCACCGGGACACCCATCCCGCGGAGCAACCCGAACAACTCGAGCGAGGTCGCCGGAGGGACGACCTCGTCAGCCGTCCCGTGCAGGAGCAACGTGGGTGGGAAGGCCGAGGAGAGATGGGTGAGCGGGCTCGCCTGACGCATCTCTTCCTCGGTGATGCCATCACCGAGGGAAGACGCCGGACTCGCGGGGAGGGCACCCCCGGCGCGGTCGTCCCCGGCCTGGAAGCGGACGGGCGGGAAGAACGCCACCACGGCATTCACGGCTCCGGCCGCCTCAGGGCCAGCGTCGAAGCCCGCATGTCCCGGCGTCCCCGCAGCCAGTAGCGCGAGGTGGGCCCCCGCCGAGAAGCCGACGAGCGCAATCTGATCCGGATGCACGCCCCATGTCTCGGCCTCGGACCGCAGCCAACTCAGTACGGCCTTGACGTCTTGAATGTGAGCCGGCCAGCGCGCCTCGCCCGATAGGCGGTACTCCGCGGCCACGCAGACGATGCCGTGACCGGCCAGCTCCTCCGCCCGCGCACGGAGCGACTCCTTCGTCCCTCGGCGCCAGCCACCACCATGAAGCAGGATGGCCGCTGGGAGTGCCGTGCCGCCAGCGGGACGGTAGATGTCACAGCGGAGGTCGCGGCCGGACCCTTGTCCGAACACGACATTCTGATCAACGGTGACGGTCAGCACCCCAGCCTCCTCGGCTTGCTCATCCGGTCGCGGCGGACAGTAGCACCGCCCTCGCCGAGGAATCGGGCCTGACGCCGCCTCGATCGGACTACGCTGAGGCTATCTACTTGCAGATGCGGAGCGTGCCGCTTCTGCTTGACGTCAGAACGCGCGTTCTATACTGTTCCGAACATCGGTGGCGGGGGCTTCCGACGAGTCGAGAGGCGCGCGAGCGCCGACAGGAAGGCGCAGACATGGCCGCCGAAAAGCGCAGCACCGAGGACAAGAAGGCGGCTCACGCCGTCGGGACCGGGAAGGCCTCGGACCTCGCCAAAGCCCTGGAGCAAATCACCAAGGACCACGGCAAGGGCGCAATCATGCGTCTCGGCGACCCTGAGGCGGCGATGAACGTCTCCTCGATCGCCACCGGCGCCCTCTCGCTCGACATCGCCCTCGGCATCGGCGGCATCCCGCGTGGCCGGATCACCGAGATCTTCGGGCCCGAGTCTGCCGGCAAGTCCACTCTCGCCCAGCACATCATCGCCGAGGCCCAGAAGGCCGGCGGCACCGCTGCCTACATCGACGTCGAGCACGCGCTCGACCCGGAGTACGCCGCGAAGATCGGCATCAACGTCGACGAGCTCCTCGTCTCTCAGCCGGACACCGGCGAGCAGGCTCTCGAGATCTGCGAAGCCCTCGTCCGATCCGGCGCCATCGACATCGTCGTCGTCGACTCCGTGGCGGCCCTCGTGCCCCGCGCGGAGATCGAGGGTGACATGGGGGACTCGCTGCCCGGCCTGCAGGCGCGCCTCATGTCGCAGGCGATGCGGAAACTGACCTCGGCGGTCTCCCGTACCAACACCTCGCTCGTCTTCATCAACCAGTTGCGCGAGAAGATCGGCGTGGTCTTCGGCAACCCGGAGACCACTCCCGGCGGCCGTGCGCTGAAGTTCTACTCCTCGGTCCGCATCGACATCCGTCGCGTGGAATCGTTGAAGGATGGCCAGACGTTCATCGGCAACCGCGTGCGCTGCAAGGTCGTGAAGAACAAGGTCGCCCCGCCCTTCCGCCAGGCGGAGTTCGACATCATGTTCACTGGCGACCTGCACGGCATCAACCACTGGGGCGACGTGCTCGACCTCGCGGTGGAGCAGGAACTCGTCCGCAAGATGGGCGCGTTCTACTCCTACGGTGACCTGCGCCTCGGCCAGGGCCGCACTGCGGCGATGACGTTCCTGCGCGAGAACGCGGTGGGCCCGGAGATCGAGACGAAGATCCGTGAGTCCTCCACGGTCCTCAAGCGCGGCTCCGGCGTGGCTTCCGCCGAGGCCGTCGAAGAGCCGGAAGGCATCTCGATCGACGCGTAGGCCGGACCTGCAAGCCGGAGGCACAGCAGAGCAGCGGAGGCGACGGGACCAGGTGCATCTCACCGTCACGAGCGTCGACTACCGCACGCACGGCATCGCCGCCGTCACCGTCGTCCCCGACCCCTCGGAGGCGACGGTCGGCGGCGATGCTGCGTCCGCCCTGGCCGCCCCGGTCGAGGGTGTGGACGAGGCCCTCGAGGCCCCGTCCACGCTCATCCTCGCCGACACCGCCGCGCTCCATGCACTCCGACGCGGCCGCACTCTCACCGCGGCCGAGTGGGAGTCGATCCGCGAGGAAGGCCGCGTGGGCCTGGCCGTCCGGCTGGCAATGAATCTCGTCGCGCGGAAGCCCCGGAGCGAGGCCGAAGTGCGTCGCGCGCTGCACGCCCACAGCGCCGCCTTCACACCGGGCGAGGTCGACGCGGCGGTGGCCCGGCTCCGCGACCTGGGCGCCGTCGACGACAGCCGCTGGGCGTCCAGCTACGTGGCGCAGCCTCGGGCGGTGGGGCGCGGAGCTCGGCTGCTCCGACGCGAACTCTCCCAGAAGGGCGTGCAGGCCGCCGATGCCTCGACCGCCCTCGAGGGGCGGGACGAGTACGCCGCCTGCCTGGCCGCGGCGCTCAAGCGCACGCGCACCCTCCGAGGCCTGGACCGCGATGCCGCCCGCCGCCGGCTGTACGACTTCCTGCGCCGCCGCGGCTTCGACGATTCGGTCGCACGCCGGGCGATGGAGACGGCGCTGGCCGAACTCCTCGCGGAGTCGCCCGCCGAGGCGTAGGGCCAGGTCCGCGATCCACCTGACCCGAGGCATGCCGCTGTCTGCTGGCGAACCGAATCACCGCCCGATCGGATGGACCAACCCCGACATCTCCCGGGGAACTGTGGGGCGGCCGCTCTCGGACTCGGGCTACCGCTGCCTCACGGTGTAGGTGAGGTGGGTCACCCTGGGCGACGCGTCTGAGCGGGTCTGCACTAGCGCAATGCGGGAGGGATCCACACGGTCGAACAGGCGGATACCGGTACCGAACAGCACGGGCGCGAGCGTGACCGTGAACTCATCGATCAGGCCACTGTCCAGGTACTCCTGGACCGTCTCGGCGCCGCCGGCGATGCGCACGTCGCGTCCCCCGGCGGCCTCGCGGGCCTGGCGGAGCGCGCTCTCAATGCCGTCGTTGACGAAGTGAAAGGTAGTGCCGCCCGGCCGCTCCCACGGGTTACGTCTCGCGTGGGTGACGACAAACACGGGAGTGTGGAACGGCGCCTCCTCCGGCCAGGCCAGTTCGCCAGCCTCGAACATGCGCTTGCCCATGACGCTCGCACCGGTGCGCTCGTAGGTCGCACGGGCGATGTCGTTGTCGACGCCCTCCTCGCCGCCCTCGCCGATCCTGAGGTTCTCCCGGAACCAACGCAGCGGAAACGCCCACGCCTGCAGTTCGCCCCACTTGGTCATCCAGCGTCTGACCGCCGGATCGTCCTGCTTCTCGGGCGAGAAGGCGTCCTCGGCAGGTACGGCCTCGGGCGCCATGAACCCGTCGAGAGACATCGTCACGCTGAAGAACACCTTCCCGGCCATCAGCGCTCGGCTCCCGTCCCGGTGAGGTCGCTCTGGCCGGCCCCACCTGTGACCTCGGCGAGGTAGGCCGCGAGGTTCCTCAGCGTCTGCTGGCCGCCCTCGATCGCGTGGTACTTCTCCACCGCTTCGTCCCGGAGTTCCTTGGTCGGGAACGCTGTGCGCATCACGATCCGGGTCTGCTCGCCAACCGGCTCGAAGGTCAGGACCGATTCGAACGCGTTCGGGTCGCCGCGGGACTCGCCGTGCAGCAGTGCGATCCGCTCGGGCGGGACGATCTCCTGCCAGGTGATCCACTCCTGGTAGTCGGTCCCGTCCGGCCCGTGCATCACAAAGTCCCACTCCCCGCCGGGGCGGAAGTCGAAGGCACGCGTCGTAGTGGTGAATCCTTCCGGCCCCCACCACCGCGAGAGGTGCCGGACCTCGGTGAACGCTTCGAACACGAGCGTCCGCGGGGCGTCGATCACCTGAGAGATGACGATCTCGCGGTCTGCGGTCGCGGGCTCGCCGCCGCTACTGGTCGCCATCGCGTGATCCCTCCAGCCTGTCCTGCTTCAACTCCTGCACGTACTCGTCCAGCCGGCCGAAGCTCTCGCTCCAGAACCGCTCGAACCCTCCCACCCACTCATGCACTGGCTGCAGCCCGCGGGCGTCGAGACCGTAGAGGCGCTGTTTCCCCGCCCCACGGACCCGCACGAGGCCCACCTCCCGGAGGACACGCAGGTGCTTGGACGCCTGCGGCTGTGTCATCCCAAGGTCATGCGCCAGGCCTGTTACCGGCCGCTCGCCGCCCTGCAGCAGCACCAGGATGTCTCGCCGCTTTGGTTCGGCGATCGCGTTGATTGCGTCGGTGGTGGTCGCCGCTCGTGCCATGGGATCATCATATTCCCATATTGGCATGCGTCAACGATTGATCGAGGCGGCCTCACGCGACGCAGCCTGCGGACGCCCGACCGCTCATCCTCGCCACGGCCCCTGGCGAAGGCGCCTCCGGGAGCCCAGTGATACGATCGTGCAAGGTTCGGCGTTTCTTATGTAGCGCTGGAGCCTTCAACTCGTACACACGGCCCACTGCGACCCCCTCCGGGGCGAGGCGCAGGCCGTCCGCGAATCGGGGAAACGAATGGATCCTGTGATCCTCGCGATTGTCGTAGCCCTCGGCGGACTTGCCGTGGGTGCGGGCCTCACGTTCGCCATTACGCGCAGCGGCGCCAACAACATCCTCGCCCAGGCTCGCGACCGCGCGCGCCTGGCGGCCGAGGAGGCGGAGCAACGCGCGCGGGCCGCTGAACTCGACGCCGAAAAACGCGCCATCGAGCGGCGGGATGCCCTCGAGAACGAGATCAAGGAACGCCGCGCCGAACTGACCCGCGCCGAGCGCCGCCTGGAGCAGCGTGAGACCGCCGTCGAGCGACGCGGGGAGGTCCTTGAGCGCTCCGAGCAGTCGCTCCGCGACCGCACCGCCGCCATCGAGCGCGCCGAGCGGGAGGCCGAGGCGGCCCGGGCCACCTCGCGGGCGGAACTCGAGCGTGTAGCCGGCCTGACCGCCGAGCAGGCACGCGAGGAATTGCTCACCCGGCTAGACGAGGAACTCCGCGAGGAGTCCGGCCGCCGCGTGCGCGCGATGGAAGTCAGCGCTCGCAACGAGGCGGACGTCCGCGCCCGGAAGGTGTTGGCGACGGTGATGCAGCGCATCACCTCGGACATCACCGCGGAGACGACGGTCAGCGTCGTCCCGATCCCCTCGGACGAACTGAAAGGCCGCATCATCGGGCGCGAAGGCCGGAACATCCGAGCCTTCGAGGCGGCGACCGGCTGCGACCTGATCATCGATGACACCCCGGAGGTCGTGACGGTGTCCGGGTTCGACCCGGTGCGGCGGGAGATCGCCCGGGTCGCCCTGGCGCGGCTGCTGCAGGACGGCCGGATCCAGCCCACCCGCATCGAGGAGGCCGTTGACCGCGCCCGCTCCGAGGTCGACGACATGATCGAGCAGGCGGGCCGGCAGGCAATGGTGGACACGGATGTCCCCGCGCTGCACCCGGAGGTGATGAAGACCCTCGGCCGGCTGCGCTTCCGCTTCTCCTACGGCCAGAACCAGTTGCGCCACTCGATCGAGACCTCATGGCTGGCCGCCGCGCTGGCGAACGAGATCGGCGCGAACGTGGAGGTCTGCCGCATGGGCGGGCTGCTCCACGACCTCGGCAAGGCCGTGGACCGCGAGATGGAAGGCACGCACGCCAGCCTCGGCGCGGAGATCGCCAAGCGCTTCGGCGTGCCTCGCGAGGTCGTCCACTGCATCGAGGCGCACCACGAGGAGGTCCGGCCTGAGACGGTCGAGGCTCTCGTCGTGATCTGCGCGGACGCGATGTCCGGCAGCCGACCGGGCGCCCGTCGCGAGTCGGCAGAGGAATACATCCGGCGCCTCGAGGCGCTTGAGTCGATCGCCAACTCATTCGACGGCGTGGACCAGTCGTTCGCGATCCAGGCCGGGCGCGAGGTGCGCATCATCGTGAAGCCGGAACGCGTCGACGACGCCGGCGCCATGCGCCTCGCCCGTGACGTCTCCAAGAAGATCGAAGAGTCGATGCAGTACCCGGGCGAGATTCGCGTCACCGTGGTGCGCGAGACCCGCGCGAGCGCCGTCGCGCACTAGCGGCCGCGTCTGCTGGCCCCACGCGCACAGCGGGCCATGCCTTCACGCTCTCCGCTACGCTGGTGCCCTCACCAGGACGAAGGAGCCCGTTACTGGCTGCCACGCTCGACTGCCATCTGCACTCCTCGCGCTCGGATGGCGTGCTCACTCCTACTAACCTCGTCGACCTCGCCGCCCGCCAGGGGGTGCGCGTGATGGCGCTCACGGACCACGACACGCTCGAGGGGATCGTCGAGGCCCGCGCAGCGATCGCCCAACACCCGGGGATGCGGCTCATCCCGGGCGTGGAACTCTCCTGCGACGTGCCAGGCACGGAGGTCCACATGCTGGGCCTTTTCGTGGACCCCGAGCACCAGCCACTGATCACCGCCCTCGAACAGATGCGTCGCACGCGGGTGGCGCGCGGGGAACGGATCGTCGAGGCGCTGCGAAGGCTCGGCGCGCCCGTCGAGTGGACGCGCGTCCGCGAGATCGCGGGGGAGGCCTCGATCGGCCGGCCGCACATCGCGGCGGCGCTGATCGAGGCCGGACACGTCGCCAACATCGACGAGGCATTCGAGCGCTACCTCGGCCGCAACTCGCCGGCGTACGTCGAGCGCGAACGCCTGGAACCCGCCGAGGCGATCGCGCTGATCCGCGACGCCGGCGGCCTCGCAGTCTTCGCGCACCCTCCGTTCACGGACGCCTACGAGGCGCGCGCGGAGTCGATGGCCGCGGCGGGGCTGTGGGGCATCGAGTGCTACTACCGCTTCTACTCCCCTGAAGTGGTCGGATCGCTCACAGCCCTCGCGGCGCGTCTCGGCCTGGCGGCGTCGGGCGGATCGGACTACCACGGCGCCGGCCGCGACAACGAGGTGCCGCCCGGCGCCTTCGACTTCCCCACCCGGGCGGCCGAGGCGTTCCTCGAAGCCGCTGCCACAGCCGGTGCCCGCATCCCGGAGGCCGCCCGATGACGTCCCCCATCCCCTCGCCCGCCACGCCCACGATGTGCGCGCGACACCCCGACGTGGAGACCGGCCTGGCCTGCGGCCGCTGCGGCACGCCGATCTGCCCTCGCTGCCTCGTCTACACGGCGGCAGGGACCCGCTGTCCCGACTGCGGCCGCGCCCCCACACTGCCGATCCACCAGGTAGGCGCCTTTGACGCGTTACGCATCCTCGGTGCCTCGGTGCCGCTCGCGATCATGCTCGGCATCGCCGGCGCCTTGCTCTTCCCGCCGCGGGTCGGCGGCCTGCTGATGATCCTGGTCGGCGTGGCGATCGGCTCCGGGGCCGGCGCGCTGATGGCGGCGGCGATCATGCGCGTGTCGCGGAAGCGCGGGCCGCGCGTAATCGCACTCGCAAGCATCTCGCTGCTGCTGATGGCGATCGTGCGCTTCGTGGGAGGCGGCGGCGACGCGGCCGCGCTGCTGCGCGACTACGGCGGCATCTTCATGGTGCTGATCTCGGTGAGCACTGCCTCGAACCGGCTGCGGTAACACGAGCGGCCCGGGGGGGCTTAGCCCATGCGGTCGATTACGGCCAGGATGCCGAGGAGCCCAAAGCAGGTCGCGGTGATCCCGGCGACTCGGCGCAGTTCCATCTTCACGTTCACCGCCTCACGCGCAACGTAGTTCGTCGGGCGCAGGGCCTCGCGAGTGGCGTGCTGCGCGACCGCGGGCGCCGGGGCGCCGCCATACGTGGGGCGCGGCGGCGCGACTCGGCGGGTGAGGCGGCGGCGTGGCGGCGTGGGTGGCATGTGCCCTCGATTCCCGTCGATTCTACGTCCGGTGCAGCGCCCGCGCACGCCGCCGGAACCTCGCCGACCTCGGTCCCCGCGGGCAGTTTGACCTCGCGCATCGGCGGTCGGTACGGTACGATCTGATCACGCGGCCCCGTGGTGTAGAGGCCTAACACGCCACCCTGTCACGGTGGAGACCGTCGGTTCGAATCCGATCGGGGTCGCCAGAACGCCTGCAACGCCGCCCCCCTGAGGGGCGGCGTTGTTGTGTCCGTGGGGGCGCAGCACTCCCCAGTGACGCGGGCGCCGCCGCTTGGCGCCCAATCCGGCGGCGCGGGAGATCCACATGGAGCGCCCGTATAGTTGGTGAGTGGCTGAAGCCACACGGTTCGAAGGAGACGAACGCATCCGTAGCGACCAGGTTGCACCAGCCGCGCGTTACGACGTGCAGGCCTCAGGAGCACGCGCCGTCGCGGACCGCCGCGCCTTGTTGCTCTCACCCACCGACTGGCCTCGATCTCGGATTCGTGAACGGGGAGCGCGATCTCAGTGGTGAAGGCACCCGCCGCTCCAAGCAGATCCTTCTACGGCTGGTACGTGGTGGGCGCGCTTTTCTTCGCGACGTTCCTCGTCGTGGGCACGCGACAGGGTTTCGGCGTGTTCGTCGAAACCTGGGAGAACGAGTGGGGCGTCTCCGTAGGGGCAATCTCCATCGCCGCGTCGGTGGGGTGGTTGCTGAACGGCCTCGTGCAGCCGTTCTTTGGCCGGGCCGTGGACCGCATCGGTGGGCGGCCGGTAGTGATTGGGAGCATGGCAGTGATGGGCCTCGCGTTCATCGCGATGGCCTTCATTACCAACGTGTGGGCGTTGACCATCCTGTACGGGTTCGTCATCTCCTCGGCGGCAGGCGGGATCTCGCCGAGCACGACCGGTGTGTTCGTGGTGCGCTGGTTCCAGCGCAAGCGAGGCATGGCGATGAGCCTCCTGGTGTCCGGCGGTTCAGTCGGCGGGCTCGTGCTCGTACCTTTCCTCACCTACCTCTTCGTTGCGACGAACTGGCAGACCGCATGGATCGCGGCGGGCGTAATCTCACTGCTGATAGGGCTGCCGCTGCTGTGGTGGATCGTGCGCAGCGATCCCGACGACATGGGGCTACATCCGGACGGCGACTCCGATGTCGTGGTCGCCGAACGCGCTGCGAGCGGCGCGAACGTGCTGCCCGTCGGTCCGCTCAATGCCGACCGTTGGCAGACGTCGTTTCGCTCGGCGCCAATATGGCAACTGTCGCTGGCCTACTGGGTCTGCGGGGTCACCACTGCCAGCATCTCGGTGCACTTCGTGCGCTGGGCAGGGGCCGAGGGCATCTCTCCCGGTACGGCCGCCCTCGCCTTTGGCTCGCTGAGTGGCATCAACGCTGCCAGCGTGATCTTCATCGGGTCGATCTCCGATCGGATGCAACGCAAGACATTGCTGGGTGTCGTCTACCTCGTGCGCGCCGTGGCGTTCCTCGCACTGATCGTCATGCCCGGCAACGCGGCGCTCTGGACGTTCGCCGTGGTGGGGGGCGGCTCCTGGCTGGCCACCGTACCGCTGACGAACTCGTTGACGGCGGACGTGTATGGCATCCGCCACGTGGGCACACTCGGTGGGTTGATCCTCATGGCTCATCAGCTCGGTGGTGCCCTGGCCGTATTGTTGTTCGGCATGGCATTCGATCGGTGGGGCAACTATGACGCCGCTTTCGCGGCGGGCGCGATCGCTCTCGTGGCAGCGGCAGCGCTGGCCTTCACGATTCGAGAGAAGGCAGTCTCGGCGCGTTACGCAGCCATCACTGTTGAGCCAGGAGTCGCGCGCGCACCGTTTGCCGCGGGAGGCTGACGGTGCTGATGCTGCTGCGCAGCCTACTTCACCACTCAGAGCCGATCGATCCGACGCTGATCGGTTGGATCCGAGACGAGATCGATGCTCTCCTGGGTCTCGACGCTATCGTGATCGTCGTCCTGCTCGGACTCGTGATCCTCGCGTTTCCGCTGTGGTTAGGCTTCAGCGCCTCACGCCACAGGAGGCGCGCGTAGCTCGAGATCGCAGGGGAACGAGTCTGGCGACGCGGTCGTTCCCGTGCACGGCGGCGCTCTCTTGGTGCTCGGGTCTCCAGTCCGGCAGCCAA
>CAZVNJ010000042.1:0-18393 GCA_964628985.1 uncultured Dehalococcoides sp. | reverse complement strand
GCATGCGCATCGTCCTGTTCGGCCAGGCGGCCTTCGGCAAGGACGTCTTCGAGCAGCTGCGCGCGGCCGGCGAGAACATCGTCGGCGTCTCCACGCCCCGGCAGGGCGGCCGACCGGACCCCCTCTTCGAGGCCGCCTCGCAGGCCGGCGTGCCTGTCATAGAGACGCCCATGTTGCGCCAGGACGAACCATTCCAGATCTACCAGTCATGGCAGCCGGAACTCCTCGTCTTCGCCTTCGTCACGGACATCGTGCGCAAGCGCGTGCTGGACGCCGCGACACACGGCGCCATCCAGTACCACCCCTCGCTGCTCCCCATGCATCGAGGCCGCACTGCGATGAACTGGGCGATCATCTCCGGCGCGCAACAGACCGGGCTCACCATCTTCTGGGTGGACGAGGGGATCGACACCGGCCCCATCCTGCTCCAACGCACCGTCGAGATCTCGCCCGAGGACTCCGTGGGCACTCTCTACTTCCAGCGTCTCTATCCCATGGGCGTGCAGGCGCTGGTCGAGGCAGTCCGCCTCGTCCGCGAGGGGAAGGCGGAGCGCATCCCTCAGGACGAGTCACTCGCCACCTATGAGCCACCCTGCGGCCCCGAGCACGCCAAGGTCGACTGGATGCAGCACGGCAAGACAGTGAGCGCGCTCATCCGCGGGTGCGACCCACAGCCGGGGGCGGTGGCCAGCCTGCGCGGCGAGCCGATCCGCCTGTTCGAGGGCGTCTACCGCCCCGGCGCCCCGGGTGAGCCGCCGGGCACCGTCCTGTCGGCGGTCGGCACCACCGTGGAGATCGCGGCGATTGGCGGCAGCATCACGGTGGGGCGGGTGCAGCGTGACGGCCAGCCGAAAGCGGCCGCTAGTGAGGAACTCCGGCCCGGCGACCTCCTGGAGCGCGTCCCGTGATCGTCGGCTGCGTCCGGGAGCAGAAGCTGGAGGAATACCGCGTCGCAATCACGCCGGACGGCGCGAAGGACATTGTCGGTGCCGGCCACACCATGCTCGTGGAGACGAACGCCGGCGCCGGATCCCATTACTTCGACGAGGACTACCTGGCTGCAGGCGCCCACGTGATCGCGACTCCGGAGGAGGTCTACGCGCGCGCGGATCTCGTCTGCGAGGTCAAGGAGCCCCAACCCAACGAGTACGGCCTGATGCGCGAGGGCCAGGTCATCTTCACCTATCTCCACCTCGCGGCCGAGCCACATGCCTCGCAGGCGATCATCGACAGCGGATGCATCGCCATCGCCTACGAAACCGTCCGCCGTGAGGATGGGTCACACCCGCTCCTCGCGCCGATGTCGGAAGTCGCGGGCCGCATGGCTGTCGAGGTCGGGGCACACTTTCTGAAGCGGCCCGGGCCGGGGCGCGGCATGCTCCTCGGCGGGGTCGCGGGCGTCCCCCCCGCGCACGTGGTCGTCATCGGATCCGGCACCGTCGGCAGCAACGCCGTGCGTATCGCGGCAGGCATGGGGGCGCGTGTCACCGTGGCCTCCATCGACGAGACACAGTTGCGCGCCCTGGACCAGCGCTACGCCGGACGCGTGGAGACGCTCTACGCGTCGCGTGCCGGCCTCGCCGAGGCCGTCCGAGACGCGGACCTGCTCATCGGCGCCGTGCTCGTCGAAGGCGAGCGCGCACCCGTCGTCGTCTCGCGCGAGATGGTCCGCTCGATGCCGCGCGGGGCGGTCATCGTCGACGTGGCGATCGACCAGGGAGGCTGCGTCGAGACGATTCGGGCCACCAACCACCGCGAGCCCATTTACGTGGACGAGGGCGTCGTCCACTACGCCGTGCCGAACATGCCGGGCGCTGTGCCGCGGACATCCTCGCGCGCCCTCGCCGCACTCACGCTTCCCTACGTGCTGAAGATCGCCAACCTGGGTGTCCTCGAGGCAGTGCGGCACGACCTCTCGCTGGCTCACGGGGTGAACGTCTGGCGCGGCCAGGTGGTACATGAGGCGGTGGCCAGGGCGCTGGGCAGGCCGTACATGCCGCTCGGCCAGGCGATGGTGGGATGAGATGACGCCCGCCGCACCTCCTCGGCCGCTGCTCCAGCGGCTCCCCCGGGTGCTGCGCGGTCCGCTCGGCCCCCTCCTCGAATACCGCCAACTGTTGCTGATCAGCATCGCCACTGTGCTGGTGATGGCGGGGCAGGGTGTGATCTCCCCGGTGCTGCCACTGTTCGCGTCAAAGTTCGGGGTGGGCTCGGCCGCGATCGGCCTCACGTTCTCTTCCTTCGCGCTTGCTCGGCTGATCCTCAACATCCCCCTGGGCATCCTGTCGGACCGCTACGGCCGGCGGCTGCTTCTGGTGTCGGGGCCGCTGGTCACGGGGATCGGAATGGTGGGCTCGGGGTTCTCCGTGGGGATCGTGGATCTGCTTGCGTGGCGATTCGTCGCGGGCGCCGGATCGGCGATGTACATGACCGGCGCCCAGATCTACCTGACAGACATCTCCTCCGCAGAGAATCGGGCGCGGTTCATCGGGACCAACCAGGGCGCCCTCCTGCTTGGTGTCTCCATCGGCCCCGCGCTCGGCGGCCTGCTCGCTGAGTTCTGGGGACTACGCGCCCCGTTCATCGTCACCGGCGTTGCCGCCCTCTTCGCCATGGTTCACGCCTACTTCAAGATCCCGGAGACCCGCCACCTCGCGCTCGCGCAGGTCGAGGCGGCACGCCGGCCATCCGCGCCTGGCGGCCCCTCCCCGGAGGTGCCGCCGCACGCCTGGCTCCGATTCGCCACTTCCCGAGACTTCATCGCCGTTTCCTTCGTCGTGATGGCGATCTTCCTGACACGCACCGCCGGCAAACAGACGCTGATGCCGCTTTACGCCGCAGAACACCTGGATATGTCGCCCGGCACGCTGGGGGCCGTCTTCACCGTGATGGCCGTGATCAACATCATTCTCCTCGCGCCCGCGGCCGTCATCGCCGATCGCTACGGCCGCAAGTGGTCCATCGTGCCGAGCAGCCTCATCGTCGCCGTCTCGCTCTTCATGCTGGCCTCGTCGTCCGGGTACGCGATGTTCCTGGCAGGTGCGTTGGTCCACGCCGTCGGCTCGTCCATGTCTGGACCGGCCCCGGCCGCCTATACGGCTGACATCGCTCCGGCCAACCTCCGAGGGCTGGCGATGGGGATGTTCCGCACGTCGGGAGACGTGGGCTTCATGCTCGGACCGCCGTTGCTCGGGGCGCTTGCTGACGCCACTTCCTTCGGCTGGGGCCTGGCGGCGAACGGCGTGATCATGGCCGTCTCATGCCTATGGTTCCTCGTGATCGCGCGCGAGACCGTGGGGCGCGCGCACGCCCGGCGCGCCGAGGCGGCTGCCTAGCTCGCTCTGCCGGGACGGCCCATGGCCACGGCCATCCGCTGTTCCTCATCTGGCGGGAGGCGCATGAACAGCGCCGTGGCCTCCGCGATCGTGACCGATCGCGAGTCCTCGATGTGGGCGCGCACCTCCACCCGGCGGCCACGCACGGACTCCACACGGGCACGGATGGTCAGCGCGCCATCGAGGGGCGCAGAGCGGCGATACCGCGTCTCCATCTTCGCCGTGACGCCAAGGGCGCGGTCCCAGGCCCACATCGCCCACGCCATCGATTCGTCGAGGAGCGCCGCGACGATGCCGCCGTGGAGGACGCCCGGGAATCCCTGATCCTCCGGCTTCGGCAGGTACGTGCAGCGGACGGCGTCCTCACCGTCTCGCTCGAACCGCATGTGCAGGCCGTGCGCGTTCTGGTCCCCGCACGCAAAGCAGATCTGGTTGTAGACCCGGTCGGCGAAAGAGTCGTCCGGGTCGGGCATGGCTACGGGCGGACGGTCGCGGTGCCGGTGAGCAGCGCCTCGCCAGCCTCGTCCTCGCAGACGACGTCGTAGGTGAACAGGCCGTCCGCGTCCGACTTGGGGGTGCACCGAGCGGTCACCCGGATGGGGGGGAATGCTGGCGCGCGCCACCGGATCTTGAGCGTCCCGCTCTCCGCCCAGGCGCGTCCAAACGCCCCGGCCATCGCCTCCGAAGCGAGCGCCAGGACCAGCATGCCGTGCGCCACCGGCCTGCCAAATGGCCCGGCATACGCCTCCGGAGTCTCGCGGTGGATGGGATTGGGGTCCTTCCCGTGCTGCGCGTAGGCGTCAACCCGCGCCTGGTCGATCACACGCGTCACCGGCGGGACATCGGGTGCGCTCATGCTTCGACAGCCTCGGTCGGTGGCGGTGCGAGGACGGAGATGCGCGACACGAACACCGAGTCCCCCCCGGAGAAGGCCTCGGCCTCGAACTGGGCGATCGTCGCGCCACGCCGTTGACTGAGCGCGGCGACCGTGATCCGCACGTCCAGCGGCTCCCCCGGGCGCACCGCCCGCCGTGCCTCGATCTCCTGGCCGGTATGCATCACTTCGAGGGGAATCGGCACCCGCGCGAGCAGGCCGCCGACCATGAACGCCGCGAGGAGCAGCGGCGGGACGGCGTCGCTCCAGCGGGCGGGATCCTCCCCGGTGGCTGAGAGATAGCCCTTGATCTCCTCGGTGGTGATAGTCAACGGAAAAGGGATGACGTCGCCGCGGGCGAGGGTCTCGAACGTCACGGCCACGCTCACTCCGCACCAGCCGAGGCGTCGCCGGATCGGCCGGCAGCCATCGGCGGGGCGACGGCCAGGTGACGGCGTCCCCAGGAGGCGAGTGGGTTCAGGGCATCGGCCAGCTCACGGCCACGCTCCGTCAGTTCGTACTCCACCCACGGCGGCGCGGCAGCCACCTCGTGGCGGGTCACGAGTTCGAGCACTTCGAGATCACGCAGGCGGTCACGGAGCGTCCGGGAGTTGCAGCCGCCGACGGTCAGGGCGAGGTCGTTGAAGCGCAGCCGGCCGCCACGCAGTTCGTAGACAATCCGCGGCACCCACCGCTGCCCGAGGAGGGCGAGGGAGGCGCGCACGGGGCAGTAATCGCCCTCGCGCGTGCGGGCCAGTCGGTTGTCCATGGCCGCCTCCGTCCCCTCACGCTAACGCAGGAGGGGCCGGGTTTCCACCCGGCCCCTCCACATCGGAGCCGGGCGCGCCTCTTGGACGCCATCGTCTGGGGCGCCGGATCGGTTGCCATCACGCCGGCAGTCCAGACCCGGTACCGCTAGGCCCCCCGCAGTTCGTCCCAGCCAACGAGGCGTGCTCGAGCCTCTCTTACTTCTTGGACGCCCCCAGACTCGCCGAGCATGGATGGGCGGCCGCACAGTCGTCCCCTGCATCCACCCGTCGCAGTGGTAGCGGACGGAGCACCTCTCCGTATGCGAATCCCGGAGCACGCCTACCCGAGAAGCGAGGAGTCGCCGATCAGTCGGCCGGTCGGAGAGGTCGGCACGGTGTCGAGGCTTCGAAGGTACGAGTCGATGGCCGCCGCCGCCCGGTGGCCGTCCGCCAGGGCAGTCACCACCAGGTCGGCGCCGTTGACCGCATCGCCTCCCGCGAACACCGCCGGCAGATTCGTCGCCAGCGTTTCCGGGTCGGCCACGAAGCGGCCCCAGCGATCCCGCACGAGGTTAGGCAGGATCTCGCCCCATTCCGGCTCCACGTTGTACCCGATCGCCGTCACGAGCAGCTCCGCGGTGATATCGAACTCGGAGCCGGGTACCGCCTGCGGGCGCCGGCGCCCGGTGTCGTCCGGCTCACCGAGTTCCATGCGCTGGCAACGCAGGCCCGTTACGCGGTCCGAGGCATCGCGCAGCACCTCCACCGGCGCCGCAAGGTACTCGAATCGGACGCCCTCTTCCCGCGCATGCGTGCGCTCCTCGATCCGCCCCTGCATCTCCGCCTCGGTGCGGCGATAGATGAGCGTGACCTCTGATGCCCCCAGCCGCCGGGCCGAGCGCACGCAGTCCATGGAGGTATCACCGCCGCCCACCACCACCACGCGCTCCGGCTGCCCGAGCGGCAGGCGCAGAGACTGCGGCAGATGCTGGGGTGGCAGGTTGGCGCGCACGAGGAACTCCGTGGCCGTGATCACACCCGCTGCGTCTTCGCCCGGGATGCCGAGCCGAGCCCCCTCCGAGGCGCCGATCCCCAGGAAGACTGCGTCAACTCCCGCGCGGACGGTGGCCCAGGAGATCTGCTTGCCCACTTGCGTCCCAGTGACCACCTCGATGCCCAGAGCGCGCAGGTCATCGAACTTCCGGTCCACTGCCGGCTTGTTCTGCTTGAAATCCGGGATGCCGTATCGCAGCACGCCGCCCGGCTCAGGCCACGCCTCGTACATGACGACCGCATGCCCCGCCCGCGCCAGGCGCTCCGCCACAGCGATCCCCGCCGGCCCGGTGCCGACAACGGCCACCCGACGGCCCGTGCTGGGGACCGGCTGCGGCTTCCGCGGCCCGCCGTTCGCCCGCTGCCACTCCGTCACGAACGTCTCGAGTTTTCCGATTGCGACCGGTAGTGCGTTCTTCCCAACGACGCAGTGCCCCTCGCACAGCCGCTCCTGCGGACAGAGCCGACCGCACATCTCCGGCAACTCGCTCGTCTCGCGGAAGACCTCGGCCGCGCCATCGAAGTCGCCACGTTCCAGGAGCCAGAAAGACCCGGGGATGTCGTTATGGACTGGGCACGCCTTGGTGCACGGGGCGGCCGGGCACTGGATGCACCGGTTCGCCTCAACCATGGCAGCAGCCGGGTCGAAGAGGAACGAGACTTCCTCCCAGTTGCGGACGCGCTCGAGCGGGTCCTGCTTCAGCGGGCGGGTTGCCGGGATCTGCAGGCGTGCCTTGCGATCCACCTGCTTCGGATCGGGACGCTCGCGCTCGGGACGGGGGGCTGGGTCGTCGGCCATCGCCGGGCCCTTCGTGCGCGCGGGGAGCGCTGCACCGTCACCATAGCCGGACGGCGGCTTCCTGCTCAATCAGTGCACGGTGGCCCCTCGGCGTCTACCGCGCCACCACCACGAATGTCGAGGTCCCCGTGCCCACGAGGTTTCCCGCGGCGTCAAAGCATTCCACGCTGGTATGCCAGACCTGGCGCGTCCGCCGGACCACGCGTCCAACACAGCGCAGGCGGTCTCCGTCCAGTCGACGGAGCCAGCGGAAATCAGCCTGCACCGTCGCGGTCCGCTCACCGGCTTCGAGCATCGTGCGTACTGCCCCGCCCTGAGCGGAGTCCGAGACGACGACCCATACACCACCGTGCAGGGCCCCATCTGCGTTGATCAGGTGATCTCGGATCACCAGCGTGCATTCCACCCACCCCTCGCCACCGTCGGTAATAGTGAAGCCGAGGATGTCGTACACCGGCGAGATATAGGAACGGGCAATCGCCACCCAGTCCTTCTGAACTGCACCGTCTTCCAGGGTCACGAGGCCACCCCGGCGACGGTCGCGGCCTCAGACGGCCCTCGACGGACGCCACGGCGCGAGGCGATCGCCAATCCCGCCAGGAAGAAGCCACAGGCGACTAAGACGATCGCCGGGCTCGTGGCGACCCCCGCGTAATACGAGACATGGAGCCCGACAACCGAGCACGCCAGCGCGACGAGCGAACCCGCAACCATGATCGACGGAAGCCGGCGAAGAAACAGCGCTGCTGTGGATACCGGGATCAGCAACATCGCATTGACGAGGACGATACCGATTGCCTTGAGTGCCACCACCACGGCGACTGCCACCATGATGAGCGTCGCGTACTGGAAGAGCCGGGCCGGGACACCCGTCGTCGCGGCCATCGCCGGGTCGTAGGCCACTACAAGCAGCTCTCGGTAGAAGGCGCCCACGAAGAGCAGCAGTGCGAATGCAAGCACCACCGACCCCAGGACATCGCTGTCGGAGACGCCCAGGATGCTCCCGAAGATGAACGACATGAGGTCCGGCGTGTTCGACTGGCGGCTCGAGAGGATCAGGACGCCCAGCGAGAACATGGCCACGAACACGATTCCAATCGCGGTGTCCGCGGAGACCCGGGCACGCTCTCGCGTCCAGCCGATCCCCAATGCCGTCACCACTGCCGCCACGAGCGCACCCAGCCCAACGCTGGCCCCGGACACGAACGCGACGGCGACACCGGCAAGCGTCGCATGAGCCAGTGCGTCGCCGGAGAACGCCAACCCCTTATGTACGACGAACGCCCCCACCACGCCCATCACCACACTGCTCACCGCCAGCACGAGGAGCGCGCGCCGCATGAACTCGTACTGATAAGGGTCCAACAGCCAGTCGATCATCGGAGACCTCGCGGTTCGTGCGCGTGATCGTCCACCAGCGAGACCCCGCCCACCACGCCGGCCGCCTGTGGGATGGACAGCAGATGCCGCTCGAAGGTGGCTGTGAGGATCGACTCGGTCAGGACCTCGGCGGGGAGGCCGGACGCGATCACTCGCTTGTTCAGGCAGCAGGCCTCGTCGCAGGAGTTCGCCACGCAGGAGAGGTCGTGTGTCGCCAGCAGGATGCTCCGGCCCTCGCCCGCCAGGTCATCCAGGATCGCCAGCAGATCATGCTGGACCGCGGCGTCGAGGCCGGCGAACGGTTCGTCCAACAACAGCAGCCTGGCACCGCGGGAGATCGCACGCGCCATCAGGACGCGACGCCGCTGTCCCCCTGACAACTGGCCCACCTGCCGTCCGGCGAACGGCGCCAGGCGCACACGCTCCAGCGCGGACATCGAGGCCTCGCGGTCGGCCCGAGACCAGCCAACAAACGGCCGGGGGCCGCGGTACCGGCCCATGAGCACCACATCGAGGACGGAGACCGGGAACGCCCAGTCCACCTCTTCCACTTGCGGCATATACGCGATCTCCGTCCGTGCCTCGCGTACTGGTTTCCCAAACGCAAGCACATCCCCTGCCGCGGGGGTCACCAGCCCGAGGATCGCCTTGAACAGGGTGGACTTACCGGCACCGTTCGGACCGATCAGGCCGACGATCTCCCCCGCCGGCACCCGCAACGAGACATCTTCGATGGCAGGTGGCATTCCGGCGTAGCCCGCGGTGACATGGCGCACCTCGAGGGCGTTGACACCATGGTGGTGCTCCACGAGTGGCTCGCGGGCCGGGATATGCGGGCTGTCGAGCGCCATCGGGGGGCCTCCGCCGCCTCGTGTTGAGCCTATGTCTCAACTAGGAGCGTAGTCCCCGCTACTCGGCGCGACAAGAGGTCCTACGCGGACGCGGCCCCGGCAGTACCGCGGGCACGGCAGTCCGGGCAGCGCCCGTACAACTCGAGGCGGTGGGCGTCCACCTCGTATCCCGTCTCGACGGCGATGGCGCCGAGCGCTTTCTCGATCCGCGTCGAAGCGACGTCGGCGACGGCACCGCACTCTGAGCAGACCACGTGGTGATGGTGCTCCTCCGCGCCCAGGCGGTACACCGTGCGTCCGTCGTCCATCACGACCTGGCAGACGAGGCCGGAATCTTGCAGCATCCGCAGCGTGCGGAAGACCGTCGCGCGCCCCACGCCCGGGGCTGCCTGGAGCAGTTCCTCCGCCCCGAAGTGGTCCCCCATGGTGAGGAGCGCCTCCGCCAGGGTCCGTCGCGGACCGGTCAGGCGCCGCCCTGCACCGGCGATGGCGTGTTCGATCTGCTCAGCGGTGCTGGTGCCTCGGCTCATGGACCGATGGTAGCGCGTTGGGCCCTTCGACAGCCGCCAGTGGCGCGCATGCTGCACAATGCCGGAATGACACCGAACCGCTGGCGTCTCGTCCTCTGGCTCTCAACTTGCGCGCTCTTCCTGCTCCTCGTCTGGAGGGCTCGAGGGGCCCTTATTCCGTTTGGCGTGGGCGGTGTCATCGCCTACTCCTTGGAACCGGTGGTCACCCGTCTCACCAGCGCGTTCGATGGGCGCATCGGGACGCGCCGGCAGCAGCTCGTCCGCGCAGCCTCCGTCGCGGCGATCTACCTCGTCTTCTTCGGGTCGCTCATCGCGGCGGGGTTCTTCCTCGTCCCCGTGGCCGCCGAGCAGGTCAGTCACTTCGTGGACCGTCTGCCTGAACTGGTGCGTGAAGCGCGGACGGAGGGCGACGAGTGGGTCCGTCTCTACCGTGAGCGGGTGCCTCCGGAGGTCCAGACGCAGTTGAACGCGTACGCGGACGACGCGGCCTCGGCGCTCGCCCAGGCGGGCGAGATGGCGGCCCGCCGCACACTCGGCATCCTGACCCAAACCGCCGCCACGGTCTTCGCCTTCGCCGTTGTGCCGTTCTGGATGTTCTACGTGATGCGGGACCGCCCCACGGCGATCCCATCGCTCCTCGCTGCGGTCCCGGAGTCAGTGCGCGCCGATGCGCGGAACTTGCTGCGCATCGCGGACCACCTCCTCGGTCGGTACATCCGCGGGCAACTCTTCCTCGGATTGATCGTGGGGACCGCGGTCGGGCTGATGATGACGCTGCTCGGAGTCGAACTGTCCATCGGCCTCGGTGTCTGGGCGGGCGTGACCGAACTGATCCCGATCATCGGCCCCTGGTTTGGCGCGATCCCCGGGCTCCTGATCGTCGCCGCGACGGAGCCCGGCCTGCTGATCCCGGTGGCACTCGTCTACCTCGCAGTGCAACTCCTGGAGAACAATCTCCTCGTGCCGCGAATCCAGGGCGAGGCCGTGAACATCCACCCCGCCGTGGTCATTGTCCTTCTGGCCCTCGGTGGTGCCGTCGCCGGCTTCACCGGCCTGGTGATCGTGATTCCGCTGGCGGCGATCGTCCGGGAGTTCTTCTGGTACATCGACCGCCGCCTCCAGGGCCAGACCGCCGAGGCATCGATGGCCGTCACTCGAGGCGAGATCGCGCAACGCGAGAGAAAGCCGGCTTCACAGGGATTCCGCTGGCGATGGCCCCACCGGACCGAGAACGACCCGCCCGCACCGTAGCGCGAGGCCCGGCGGGACCTAGTGCGGGGTCTTGACCGGCTCGTCGCGCCAGATCGTCCCCTGCAGCACGACCGGGCCGTCCTTGCCATCGGCGCGCCCGGCCACGATGTAGATGCGGACCGGCTCGACGACGCGGTTCGCCTCTAGCACCACCTGCACACTGCCCTGTTCGTCCGGAATGAAGGTGGAGTCGAGGATCAGGCGGGACAGCCGATCCTCCAGCCAGACCTTGTACTGCTGGCCAATCGGCAGTTGGGGGAGCCCGTGGAGGGAGACGACGCCGGCGTTGGCAGCCTCGCTCCAGAGGTACTGGCCGACCGCGCCGTGGCTGGATGGAGTCTCCTCCAGGATCACCTTCCGGACTTGGGGGTCCGCCTGCACGGCGATCAACGTCTGCTGGTCACGACGTACCGACTCCAGTTGGACACCCAGTGAACTGACGGCACGCTCCTGGGCGGGATTGCCCTGCGCGACCACGGCGGTCAGGTCGCGCGTCTGGCGACGGAGCTCACCCACGTCGGACTGCAGGCGGACAGCCCAGAACGTGACGATGGCCAGGATCGCCGCCATGCTCGCCATCGGCATGTAACGCTCGCGCCACGTGCGACGCCACGGATGCCCCCGGCGATCGGCGGCGGCCAGGACGCGCTCGCGCAGGGCGGGGTCAGGCTGGCGCTGGGGGGCGCCGAGGGCGATGAGGTCTGCGATCTCGCGGTAGGCACGCCACTCGGCCGCAGCGGCCGTGTCACGGCGCATCAGACGCTCCGCGTCTCGAGCGTCCGGCTCGCTCAGCGTGCCGAGGGCGTGCGCCGCCAGCAGAGACTCACGTTCTTCCGGTGTCACGCCCGTCCCGTCTCTTCCGCACCCCCCTCGTCCGGTGTGTCCGGCGCGGGCGGTGTCACATCTGCGTAGTCCGCCAGGGCGACGCGCAACCGCCGCATCCCCAGCCGCACCCGTGTCTTCACCGTGCCCAGCGGATCACCTGTCCGCTCCGCAATCTCCTGCTGTGTCAGACCGCCAAAGTAGGCGAGCTCGATCACCTCCCGCTGCGCGGCCGGCAGTCGCGTCATCGCGGCCCGGACCACCACCCGCATCTCCTGCAGGACCACACCCACCTCGGGGTCGTCCAGGCGATCGCCCCCGGCGATCTCCCGTTCCGGGTCCTCGTCACGCTCTTCCGAGCGGTAGCGCCGGTTCCGGCGTCGCAACTCGTCCAGGGCTCGGTTCCGGCTGACGGACATCAGCCAGGAGATGAACCGACCCCGGACCGGGTCGAACGAGGTCGGCTGCCGCCAGAGGCGGTGGAAGACCTCCTGCACGACATCCTCCGCGAGGTGGTGGTCGTGCAGCACCCTCAGGCTCACGGAGAAGACGAGCGCCCCGTAGCGGTCATAGAGCCGCTCCAGTGCCTCCACTTCCCCGCGGGCGATGGCCGCAACCAGGTCGGCGTCATCGGCCGCTCGGTCGCGCCGTGGATCACCGCCTGTTGGTGTTACGTCTCCGAGGCGTGCTCGGATTCGCGCGCGCGCAGCGGACAGCGTCGAAGGAAACGGCTCGGATTCGCGCCCGTGCGCGGAGGACCGCCTCCGGCCGGACGGCTCATCAAACGCATGCCGGGAAGTCGATTCGGTCACCGCGAGGCCTCGTAGACCCTGGTGGAGGAGCACGGCAATCGTACGCCGCGGCCCGAGCAAATGCGTGATTGGCTTCGCGATCGCCAACCTGGACGTGAGCGTGAATCTAGACCGCGTTGCCCGTCGTGAACAACAGACCCCGCGCCAATACCTCGCCCGCCAGCACGGCGCCATGCGCGATGTACAGGAGCCCGGTCGCAGACATCATTCCCCGGATCTGCGCAGATTTGAACGCAAGCCATGTCACCCCGATTGGAAAGATGAGGCCGACTCCCACGCGCAGCCAGAAGGCGGGGTTCGCCGTCAGCGCGATCTCTGCACCATCCGACAGTGGCACCTCCCGCGCCGGCAGCACGGCGCCGAGGAGCACGAGTGATGCCTGCACGGCCAGCGCCGCGAGCACCACGAGTGACATCTGTTCCATCGGCTCTTTCGGCAGCCGCCCGGACGTCAGGTACCAGTGTCCCCAGGTCATCGCCATCAGCGATCCACCAAGGACGGCCGTAGAGGCGAACACTGAGAGGGCGAGGCCCGCAACTGACCACGCGGGCGGAGCCAGGAATCCAGCCAGTAGCACCAGCGCCACGGCCCCGATCAGACTCCCGAGCGAGCCCATGACCAGGCCTGCGCGGCGCCGCTGTGAGAAGGCCGTGACCACGTAGCCGGCGGAGGCCGCCACAAAGAAGCCAAACGTCAGGACAAAAGGCTCTCGCCAGCCGTCGGACAGCGCGTAGCCATCCAGGTCGTCTCGCGCATCGAGAGTGGTGGCCGTCCACAGCGCGAGCAGGCCGAGCGGCAGGACAAACATGGCCCCGGCCTTCACGTAGCCAACCGTCACCTGCCGGCGGGCGTCGAACACCGTGACCATCGCCAGCGACCCCACGGCCAGTTCGGCCAGGAGCATCAGCACGGTGTACGGGAGTGATGCCGAATTCACTGAGCGATCCTCGGCGCGCGGGATCGCTGGGTCAACGCCGCGGCCTGAATGGGACCCGTCTGGTGGCTCCGGAGACGTAGAGCGGATGCCGGGGCTGTCCCTCCTTCGTGAGGCCGAGGCACCACGCGCCCTTCGCCACCGAAGCGACCAGCGGTCTCGCTCGCTCGCGTAGGGCGGGCCTCAAGTCACCCCATCCCGCAATGACAAGGTCCGCCCGACTGATCGCGCGGAGCACGGCCGAGACGTTCCCCGGGCCGACTGGATCAGGCTCGTGACAAAGCGCCGCTGGATCCGTGGAGACCAGACCGAAGAGGTTGACTACCTCAATGCTGCCGGCTCCCCACGCCTGCGCGAACTTGATGCAGCGCCCCAGCGTGCGATCGTCCTGCCGCTCATCCGCCGTCGAGGGATTCAGCAGGACCCAGCAGACCCGTTGCCCCTCCCCCCAGCGGCGCTCGAGGCGATAGCGGTAGTGCCGGTCACGTGAAAACTCGGCAGTTCGCTCCACGACGTCACGCGAGAGCGGGGACATCGATCCCGTATTGGATAGCGTTCACGCGGTTACCTGCGGCATCCACGAACGTGAGGCGGACACCGCCGGGCACCGCCTGGTAGCCGCCCTCGATGGCCACGCCGGACGCCTCCAGGTGCACGCGGAGCGCCAGGACGTCCTGGACGCGGAAGCCCGGCCTCGCGCCCCCACTGCCGGGGGCAGCCTGACGCAACCCGAGGTCGACGTTCGACACGCGGACGCGCGCCCACTCGGGATAGGCCTCCTCTACTACCGTGGCGCCCAGGACTACTCGGTAAAACTCGACGAGGCCTGCGACATCCGGCGCCGGAAGCAGGAGGTAGTCGAGCAGGCCAAGCCGAGGAGTGCGCTCAGCCATCGAGAAACCTCCCCGGAGGCGTCAATGCCCCATTGCCTCGCCGCGCTCGGAGGCGCACGATCGCCATCATGCCGCAGTACCTGACCGCCGTACACGGCGACCGGCGCCGCTACCTTGTGAAAGCCCTGCGCGAGGTGGGCCGCCGCATCTCTCGCCTCGCCGCCGGCATGGACGAGGCCCTACTGGACGTCGTGCCCGAGGGGGAGGACGCCAGCATCGCCCAGATTGTCGGGATGCTCCGCGATGCCGAGCGCGAGGACCAGCAGGCCCTCGAGGCGATGCTCCGCATTGATGGAGCATCGATCGCGGCGCGACGCAGCGAACGCGGTCTGGACGAAGAGCGCTACACCGCCGAAGACGTGGCCGAGTTGCTGTGGGACTTCGCGACACTTCGCGAGGAGACGCTGTGGATCCTTGAGAGCGCCGGGGGCCGCTGGCGGAACGTGGGCATCCACCCGTTCCGTGGCGAGGTCGAGGTGCTGACCTGGGTGCAGGAGATGACGGAGCGCGACCTGGACTCCATGTGGCGCATGCAGCGCATCCGCGACGTCACGCGCCGCCCAGACGAGCCGCCCGTGGCGGGCGACCCGGACATCTAGCGGTCGAGGTCATCCTCGTGGGCTTCATCGTCATCGATGTTGCCGCCGAAACCGACGAGGGCAAGGGCCGCGGCGCCCATTGCCTCCGCGTCCGTGATCGGCGCTGAGATGTCCCGTCCCACGCCGACGTAGGCGACACGCGGCCGGTCCACCGGAAGCCCGAGGTCGCGCATGAGGGCCACGTCGGTGGCCAGCGAGAGGCGTTGCACGGTGCGCGCCGCGATCGGCAGGCGCAAAGCTGCGCGGTGCAGCGAGTCAGCCACGCGGTCCGGCTCGCCAGCGGGGAACTCCGCCACCACCTTCACCTCGGGTTCGGCGGTGAGGAACCGGTCCACGACGCGGGCGAAGGAGGCGGCTGCGAGTCCGCGTTTCTCAAACGCCGGCATGATCGCGCTCAGGGTCTCCACCGCGAGGCCGAGGTAGCGTTCGTCATGCGTGAGGCGGGCCAGCCACAGGTGCGCCTCCGCCGCTGACACGTTCGCCGCGAACGGGATGTGTGGCTCAGCAAGGAGCCCGATCTCGTCGTGGCCCTCCGCCGTGTCCAGGAAGCCATGCCCGCGCTCCCACCAGCCGCGCTCCAGCGTCCGTGCGATACCTCGTGCGTACTCCAGGTAGGAGGTGACGCCGGTGACCTCGTATGCGGCGAGTAGCGCCAGCAGAGTCTCCACCTGATCGGCCAGCAGTCCCAGGACGCGCGGTTCGCCGTCCCAGGCGTGATAGACCCCAGCCTCGCCGGCCCGCATGCGCAGCGCCACGAACTCAACCGCACGAAGACCGCGCGCCGTCCAGTCACGCCGGTTGAAGGCCGCACCGGCCTCGATGAGACCTCGGGCCGCGCGCGCGGAGGAGTCCGCGAACACGGGGGCCCCTGCGGGTGGCAGGGCGTGTCGCAGCCCCCCGGCCGGATCGCCGAGCGCGACGTCTATGAAGGCGACCGCCTCCTCCGCACGCTGCCGCAGATCCTCCGCCCACCTCTCGTCCTCGCGGGCGAGTTCCGCGACGGCCAGCAGGGCATCGCCCATTTCGCCGGCACGGCAGACGCCATCGGGGAGGGCCGCCCGCCGCAATGCCTCGGCGGCTGCCTGGCGGGCACGCTCGATGGCTCCGCTCGTCCGTCGCCGGTGGTGGGCATAGCGCCACAGCCGGGCAGCCTGCGGGCTGCCCGTCGTGTCGAGGTCGCCGGAGTCCAGGAGGTCCAGCGCGATGTCCAGGATCGCCGGCGTCAGGGCCGCGCCGTTGCGGCGGTAGGCGGCCGCTGCGCTCTCGGCCGCGCGTGTGATCCGCGCCGTCTCGGCCTCCGAGAGGACGTCCTCCCGGTCACCGTCCCAGCGGGCCAGAGCAGAGGTGGCCAGCGTGACGACGGCCTCGACATCCGGCGCGGCGCGGTCAAACGGCTCCCCGTCCGGCGTGAGGGCCAGCGCCGCGGGCGCAGGCCCGTAACGGGCGGCCACGTCCGGGCGCTCCTCGGCATCCACGCGCACCGGAATCATGCGGGCGACCAGGGTGAGGAGGCGAGGATCGGTCAGCGCGGCCGTCAGGCGGTCGTCGCCCCCATCCCACGCGCCGCCAAGGATCAAGAGGACCGGACGAGATGTGGCGCGGGCGTGCTCGAAGGCCTGGGGGCCCCAATCCATCCATGGCGCCGCCCCTGGCGAGCCGGACGATAGGGAGAGTGCAGGTAAGTCGTCGGGCACGTTGCCCCTCCGCACATGGAGGTTAGCACGAGGCCCAGCCCACCCCGCGCCACTAGAGGCCGATCACGTCCCTGTGTCCAAGGATCGCACGTGCCATAGAGACACTCCCGAGGTGCCCGTTGCCGTGCGCCACCAGAACTTGCCAGAGGTGCTCCGAACGCGGGCGCTCACCCCACGGACGGATCAGCGAGACGGTGGCCAGGTACTCGGGCGTACGCGACGCGAGCCGTGGCAAGCCGGACGCCCCCACCGCCTCGATGTATTGGACGAGCGCCGCCGGTTCGGGGAAACGGAGGGCGTGCGCCTCCTCAGGAGCCATCCCCGTCCCCTGTGCCACCTTCGGCAGGTTGAACCGCTGCTCGTATCCGTCCCGCAGCCAGACCGGCTGCTCCCGGTCGAAGGCGAAGAACAGCACGTTGTCCACGGTGCGGGTGACGTGCCAGATCTCGAACGCGATCGAGTTTGAGACCGGGGAAGCGCGAAAGTGGATCTGATCGTGCGTCAGGTCCGCCACGCTCTCCGCGCAGTTCTCCAGCAGACGGCCGACGAGTAGCGTGAGCTGCTCCGCCGCCACGGACTGGTGCGTGGACTCTGTCATGCCGCCCTCGATCCTGCGACGAGTGCCGCCTGCTACGACTTTCTGCGTCGAGAGACCATGACGACGATCAGACCGATGAGGATGATCAATAGTGGCCCGCCGCCGAAGCCTGAGCCGAAGCCCGGGCCCCAGCCATGCATCCAACCCATCCCCATCCATCCGATGCGCCCGATCAGCAGCCACGCTCCCGCCGCAAGCAGCGCGAGGCCCAGGATGAAGCCCATGTCGGTCTGCCGCCGGGGTGCTGCCGCCCCTCGGCCGGCGGGCTCTGGCGACTCCGGGAGCACAATCCAGAGCACGATGTAGCCGAGGAACGTGAGGCCACCGAGGGGGCCGACCAGCAGGAGGAGGACTGCGACCACCCGGACGAGCGTGGGGTCGAGCGCGAAATAGTCGGCGATGCCGGCGCACACTCCACCCAGCCGTCGGTCGCTGCTCCGCATCATCCGTCGAGGCGCTGGCTCGTTCATCGTGTCTGCCTTACGCGCGTTCGCGCACGAGCCGCTCGATCACGTCGAGGTCATGCTGCGAGATCTTGTGGACGTTACCGCGAAACGCCATGCCGAGCTTCTTCGGGCCGAAGGGACGGGTCTTCTCCAGCAGGTCAGTGATCTCGCGCACCTCGACGTAGTTGCCCGGCTTCGCGATCACGACGGGCTTCGTCGGGAGGCGGAAGGGGTAGTCTTCCTCCTCCTTGACCTCCGAGTGCAGGCCAAGGTCCCTGGTGTCCTCACGGACAGGCCCCGTCACTTCGACCACGCCGCCGAACTGCACGACGCCGGTGAGGTAGTAGACGATGCGGTCTCCCGGCTGCATCTCCGCCGTCTGCCGCCTGCGGGAGGCCTTGAACGGCGAGAGGTCGAACTTTCGCTTGCGCAGGATCTCGAAGTTCTCCGGCGTCCCGACGTTGATCCAGGCCTGCATCCGCCCACTCCCTTGCCCTACCGAGGCAGGATACGCCGCCCCGGACGCCCGCCACACGCAAGAGGCCCCGCATCGCGGGGCCTCTTGGATCGGTCAGTTGGGCCTGTTAGCAGGGACGCGGTGTCCCCGGGTTCGAGCCCGTCTGGAACGATGAGCCGCATGCGCAGGCCGACACCGCGTTCGGGTTGTAGATCGTGAAGCCCGACTTCATCAGGTCCTCGACGAAGTCGATCTCGGCACCCGAGATCATCGGGACCGACTCGCGGTCAACGACGACGTTTACGCCGCCGTCCAG
>CAZVNJ010000041.1:0-19154 GCA_964628985.1 uncultured Dehalococcoides sp. | reverse complement strand
TTGAGGTACGCCGAGTAGTCCTCGCTGCCGCCGCTCATCGAGAGCGCCTGCTGCAACGCGGCAATCGCCGTCGCGTTCCGCCCATCGCCCATCGAGCCCGCCGCGGTAGCCGCTGCAAGCAGGCCCGGGTTCGCGACCACCGCGGCGTCGATCCCGAGTGTGGCCGCCGTTGTGCCGGTGAAGAAGGCCGTACCGGTGGTGACCCCATCGAGCGAGAAGCCCGCAGCATGCGCCGTGTTCACGTCCGTCGCGATCTGCGCGACCAGCGCGTCCAGGCTCGCGATGCGGCCAGGAATGTCGGTGTCCCGCTGGTAGAGCAGGCCACCGACCTCACCGCTCCGGATGGCGACCGGGTCACCGTCCGCCTGCCACTGCAGGGCGTACAGGTTGTCGTTCAGCGGGTCGCGCACGAGGTCGATCACCGCGGCGTTCGTGCCGCTCACCAGAGACCGGCCAGCGACAAACACGTCCATGTTGCCGGCGTCATTCTCGACCGTGTGGACGTCCACGAGCCGCGCAAGACGGTCCAGCAACATGTCCCGCTCGTCCGAGAGGTCCGAGGCGGGGCTGCCACCAGCCCGCGTCTCCACGATCCGCCCGTTGAGGAACGCGATCCTCGCCGCGATGCTGTTGACCTCGGACACGTCGGTCGCGATGCGGTTGTTTGCGTCCTCGCGGACATCTGCCAGCCTCCGCGCGACCTGGTTCACGGTGAGCGCGAATGCCTGGCCCGCCTGCACCACGCCTGCCCGCGCTGCACTCTGCTCCGGGGCATTTGCCAGATCACGCCAGGAATTGAAGAACTGGTCCATCGCGTCCTGCAGCCCGCCCGGACCGCTCTGGCCGAGGACGGACTGGACATAGGACAGCGAGGACGCCCGCGCGTAGAACTCACCCGCCGTGCCAGACTCGTTGCGCATCTGGACGTCGACGAAGAGGTCACGGATGCGCTCGAGGCCACGGAAGTCGACTCCGCCGCCGATGCCGCTGAGCGTCACCGAGGCGCCCTGCTGGAGGATCACCCGCTGGCGCGTGTAGCCAGGCGTGTTCACGTTGGCCACGTTGTGCGCCACCGCATCCATCGCCTGCTGCTGCGCGAGCAGCGCACGCATTGCGGAGTTGAGCCCGATAGAGATGGCCACGGCGCCCGATGCCCCGGCTACGCGGTGCGGTCGAGGGTGCGGCCACCATCGGTGGCGGCCCCCCCGGCCGGTGTGTAGACCCCGCCCGCGAGGACGGAGCGCAAGTAGTTCACCCAGCGGTCTACCACTGCCCGGCTGCTCTCCAGCAGCCGCTCATTCGTTGCCTGCGTTTCGCGGAGCGCGGTCGCCTCCACCCTTAGCGCCTGGCCGCTACGGCGCACGGCCTCAGCCGGCCCCAGCGGGAGCGCCGCGGCGATGTCCGAGAGGGTCGCCCGCTCAGGGTCGATGCTGGTCGCCATCGCGATCGCGACGAGGGCGGTCATCCGCTCGGTCTCCAGGGCGGCGAGGTGTTCGAGGAAGATCTGGGACTCCTCTACCGTCGCCGTCAGGCCCTCGACGTCCCCTTCCACAATGGCGCGCTGCTGGCGTCGGGCCACACCGAGGAGTTGTCGCGTGATGTCACCCTGCGCCTCAAGGACGGCCGCCAGGGTCTGACCGCCTTCGGCGGCTTCGAGGTGGAGGGAGGTCATGCGTCCCCCGTCCCGCCGAAGCCTCGCTCGGCGAGGCGCTGGGCGATCAGGTGGGCGTCAATGCCGTACGAGCCGTCGGCGATCCGCGCACGCAGTGCGCTCACCCGCTCAGACCGGACATCTGGCTGCTGCTGGACGGCCTCCATCACTCGCGCGAACGACTGCGCGGTGGCGGACAGGGAGACTTGATCCGTCCGCGGCGCGCCACCACCACTGCGCGCCGCACGCCGAGGTGCCTCGCCCGCCGCGGTGGATTGGGCCTGCGCCACCTGGCGCTGGTAGACGCCTGAGGCATCCTGAGGTCGGACGGGCAATACCATCAGTGCACCTCCCGGGCCGCTAGGCGACCTGGTTCACCTTCGAGAGCATCTCCTCGATGGTCTTGTACGCGACCAGGTTCAACTGATAACCGCGCTTCGCGATCACCAGGCCGGTCATCTCGGTCGCAATGTCGACGTTGGATGCTTCAAGCCAGCCCGAGTAGACGATCCCCATCCCGTTGGACCCGGGCTTGCCTTCGATCGCTGCCTGGGATTCCGGCGTCTCGCGGAACCGGCTGTTCCCGATCGCCGCCAGGCCACCGGGGTTGGGGAACCGGTAGATGTCGATCTGGCCCGCGATCACACGCTTCCCGTCGCGCGGCTCATACGGTCCGAGCGCCTCCAGCTCCTCGGGGGTGAGGTCGCGTGTCACCGAGATGACGCCGACGTCATCGATGCGGAGGTCGCGGAACCGGGGCGGCAACTGCAGCGGCGGGTCCAGCAATTCGCCGGAGACGGTGACCACCCGCCCGGTCCCGTCGAGGGAAAACATGCCCGCCCGTGTGTAGGCAAATGTGCCGTCGTCTAATTTCACCCGGAAGAACCCGTCGCCCGCGATCGCGAAGTCCATCTCGCGGCCGCTGGGCTGCAACGACCCCTGGGAGAAATCGCGCGTGATGCCGGCCGTCGCCACACCGGCCGAGCTCGCCGGCGTCTCAGCGTTCCCGGCGAGCGAGGAGAACACGGCGGCGGTGTTCAGGACGTCCTGGAAGTGGATCTTCGCCCGCTTGTAGCCAGCGGAGTTCACGTTCGCGAGGTTGTTCGCGATCAACTCGATGTTGCGCTGCTGTTCCACCATTCCGGAGATGGCGGCGTCAATGGAAAGCGTCACGCGGTCCTCCCAGTCCCTAGACGCGGCCGACATCGCGGACGGCGCGTTCGAGCGACTCGTTGATCAGCGTGAAGACGCGCTGGCTGGACTCGAAGGTCCGGGACAGGCTGAACATCTTGGTCGCCGTCTGTCCCATGTTCACGTTCGCCTCCTCGAGGGCGCCCTGCAGCACCGATCCGCCGCTGGCATCGAAGTCCACCGGTGTCACCGTGGCACCCTCGACTGTCTTGAACCGGGACTCGCCTGCCCGCGAGATCTCCGCGGCGTCGATGTCGACGACCTTCAGCCGCGCGACGAAGATCTCCTTCAGGATCACGCTGGTGGTGCCATCCTCGTTCTGCGTCTCCTCCGGCTCGAGGCGGTAAATGCTGCCGTCGGACTTGATCCGGACTCGCTCCGTGTCGACAAAGATCGGCTGATCCTGGATGTCGAGCACGGCCGAGCCATCGGGCGTGACCAGCTGGTTGGTATCGCTCCGGTCGAAGTGGCCGTCCCGCGTGTAGCGCGTCCCGTCCGTCGTCTGTACCGCGAAGAAGCCCGGGCCGCGCAGCATCAAGTCGAATGCGAGGCCCGTCTCACGCTCAGCGCCCTGGCCGAGGTCCGTCCGCACCGTCGCAATGTACGTTCCGGTACCGACTCGGCCGATGGTGCGTTCCTGCCGGCCGGGGACGGGGACGGGCACACCTGAGTCCTTCGTCCGCCTCGCCAGGACGCCGCCGAAGGCAGTCTGCGCCGACTGTTCCGCCTTGTAGCCGACCGTCGAGGCGTTCGAGATGTTCGCCGCAGTCACGTCCTGCTGGCGCAGGCCGAGGAGCATCCCAGAAGCGGCGGTGTAGATCCCTCGGATCATGGCTGCTTCCGTCCCAGGCGCAGCCCGAGGACAAGCGACAGAGCCATCGCCGCGCTCAGCGCGCCAAACCGTGCGACGTCCGTCATGAACGTGGCGTCACCTGTGTTGGGAAGCGAGCCAGGGGCCAGCATGCCGCTGCCGGTGGTGTCACCTCGGCTGCCATCTGCCGCACGCTGGCCGGTGAGCGAGAAGTAGCCGCCGATCGAGCGGTCCACTGTTGGCTGCGGAGCGTCGTCCGGCTCTGGTTCGACGGTGATGATGAAGAGGTCGAAGCCAAAGTCCGCGATCGGCGGCAGAGTGCCGCGGAAGGTGACGTTCCCGGAGGCGTCCGCGTTGAATCGGCCCACCGACACGGCGTCACCGACCTGCGAGTTCACGAGCCAGCCCTGGTACTGCTTCCCAGCAAGGGGTACCAGCCCCCTCGCCTGCAGCCGCACGATCCCCTCGGCAAAGATCAATTCCGCCGTGCCAGTGGCTTCGCGCGGCCCCCAGTTCGAGAGGTCGATGTAAGAGAGGGAGACAGGCGTCGGCACGCCGTTGGCGCGTGCGGCAACCGGCAACCCGACGGCGAGCGCAGCGACCATCAGCAGGGCGAGCAGCGCTCGGCGGGCGTGGCTCACAGACGCGCTCCACGGCTGCGCGCGATCTTCACCTCTTCGAGGCCGATGCGCAGTTCTCGAGCGATCGCGCGGTCGGACAGACCCTCATCGATGAGGCGGGCGATCTGCGTGGCGGTGCTCTGCACTGGTTCGTGGCGGATGTACTCGCCGGCGGCGCGGCCGAGCGGCGCCCCTGCGACAGCGCGGACCGGCTCGCTCAGGAGCAGTTCCAGGCTCGAACGCTGCTGCGCCAGTTGCTGCTGCATCTGGGCCATCGCCTCTTCGAGCCGCTCGGCAAGCGCCTCGGACGAGCGGGTGACCAGCGAGGAGACGTGCTCGGTCAGCAGGTCACGGTCAGCATCAAGCGCACGCCTCGCGTCCGGCTCCTGGACGCCGGGCATGAGGGCGCGTCCTTCGGCCGTGAGCCCCGCTTCGGCCAGGGCCACCTCGAGGTCTGCCTTCTGTCGTGAGACGAGTGCCGCGTGGTACAGCACGGCGAGCGCCAGGAGCAGCACGGGGCCGCCGATGGCAATCGAGAGGATCAGCACGGACGGCGGGATACTCATGCCGCTTTCCCCTGCTCACGGGCCTGGAGGTTCGCCCGGAGGCGGCCGAGGGCCCGTGCGTGCAACTGGCAGACCCGCGATTCGGAGATGTTCAACACCTGAGACACCTCCCGCATGGTCAATTCCTCCTGGTAGTAAAGCGACAGGATGAGCTGCTCCCGCTCGGGAAGTTCCCTAATAGAGGTCGCGAGATCACCGATTCGCTCCTGGTGCTCCATACCCAGGCTGAAATCCTCGTACGCCGGGTCCGCAATCCCCGCCGCCGCACCGCCGCTGTCCTCTTCGTCGTCGTGCGTGCCCACCATGTCTAGGGAGACCGTGGTCCATGAGGCATCGATGAGGTGGCGTCGGTAGGCGTCCGCGGTCAGGCCGAGCGTGGCGGCCACCTCCTCGTCCGTGGGCTCCCGCCCCAGGTCGTTCGTCAGGTTCGTGATCGCCTCGGTGGTCTCGCGCGCCTTGGCGCGGACAGAACGCGGGAGCCGGTCCAGCGAACGCAGCGCGTCGATGATCGCGCCGCGGATCCGCGAGATGGCGTACGTCTCGAACTTCACTCCCTTGGTGGAATCGAAGCGCTCCACGGCCTCGATGAGCCCGATCGTGCCGAAGGAGAGGATGTCCTCATAGTCCAGGATGGCAGGGAGGGAGATGGCAAGGCGCCCCATCACGTACTTCACGAGCGGGGAGAACTTGAGGATGAGCTCCTCGCGCACCTTCGGATCCCCGGTCGCCGCGAAGCGCTCCCAGAGCGCCTGGTTGGCGGCCTGGAGCGCCTCCGGGTCCAGCACTTCGTGCGTGCGTCGTGCTCGAAAGGGTGACGTGGTCATATGCGTCCCTCATGCCTAAGCAGCCCGGCGTTCAGCCGGGGTCTCTCGGTCCGCGCGTGCCTGTGCCAGGTCGGCCGGCTTGCGCTCGTTCGAAGTCCCGTCCGAGGCGGAGGGCCTCCCTGCCATCGCAGGCGGGGCCGTCGAGATCACGAGTTCCGCGAAGTACCCCGCAAACGCCACCAGCGGGAATGCGAGGAGGCCGCGCAACAACGCCACCTCCACGGTGTACCCCGCCATCCAGGACGCCACGAAGGCGACCACCGTGAGGATGGCCCCGGCGTTCAGGCCCCAGCGCAGGAGAGGCATCAGAGCACTCCCTTGCGACGCAGCTCGAGTTGCTGCCGGTAGATGTAGCGGACGATCCGCTCGACCTCGCCTCGTGGCACGCCGGCAAACCGACCGTGGAAGCGATAGAACCGGCCACCAGTCGCCGGCGGATGCACGGTCAGGACATCGACCGACACCTCGATCTCCAGCGGGTCGCCGTCGACCGCGAACACGAGGTGGATCCGGGCTCCCGGCTCGACCCGTGATTTCGACTGCATCTGCAGCCCGCCGCCCGAGATGTCCAGGATGACGTTCTCGCCCAGTGCCTCCTCCGCGCCGTCACGCCCCACCAGTGCGGCGTAGCGTGGCACGATGCGTGTGAGGAGACGGTAGAAGGAACGGCGCTCGTTCTTCTCCGCCTCCGCCGGAGGATCGATCACGAGTCCCTCGACGGGAGAGGTCTCGATCAGCCGGACGCGCGAGGTGATGCGGTACACCTGGCCATGACGCGAAGTGAAAAGTGTGATCGGCTCGCCGGGCTCGATGACCATGAATTCGTCTGAGCGCTCCGGCATCGTCAGCCGCACCGCGTGTTCCGTGACGCTGCGGATCGTCGCTTCGTAGACAGCACCCACGTCGCCCCCGTTTGGGGCGACGCTGACCCGAGCGCCCGGTTGCAGCTCGACGTAGTCCATCGCGGCTGTCTTTCGTCCTGCTCGCTACGAGGCCTGCGCGAGCGCGCGTGCCTGCTGGTTGGCCCCATCCGACGCCGCCCACCGCCCGGAGGCCACTGCAGCGGCCAGCGTGCGGGGGTCGCCCGCCCGCGCGGCCTCCGTCACCTGGTCGGAGTGGGTGGTGTAGGCCACACCGATCGCGCCTTCGATCGCGGCGCTTGCGGATGCGCCGAAGCGCGCCGTCTCATCGCATCGCGTGAGCGCCAGTCCCGTGAGGTTGCAGTGCTCGAAGGCGGCCACCACGTCCCGCTGGTCAGACGCCCGCATCGTCGCCGGCAGCGTCAGCAGGACGTCGCGCTGAGGAAGCGAGCGCAGCATCGCGCTCAACTCGGCAATCCGGTCCCGACGCACGCCCATATGCCCCGCGGTGTCCACAATGACGACATCCGCCTCATCGCCCGAGACCAGCGTGGCGACCTCGGAGGGCGCATAGCAGAGCGTCACCGGGACCTCGAGCGCCGCCCCCATGGCCTGTAACTGTTGAGGGGCGCCGGCGCGCGCCACGTCCGTGCTGGCCACGAGGACGCTCAGGCCACGCTGCTGGAAGTCCACGGCGAGGCGCATCGCCAGTGTGGTCTTGCCCGCTCCGGAGGGTCCCACGAGCACGACGGCGCGAGGCGCCCTCGCTGGGATGAAGCCGGGGGAGTCCGGGATCAGCGCCGCGAGGGCCCGATTCAGTGCACGGAGGCCGGCCTCGCGTGAAACGTCCTGCGTGATCATGGACTCGACGCGCGCGAGGACAGCGGCGGCCGCCGCCCGTGTCATGTCCTGCTCCTGCAGCCGCTCATAGGCCGCGGCGAGCGCCGGCGACTGGGCCGCGCGCTCACCCATCCGCTCCATTGCCATCGACTCGACGAGGGCTCGGATCTGGTCCACGCGGTGGGCCAGTCCGGCGATCGCAGCCGGCTCCAGGCTCGATGCCGCCGCCGGCTTCACGCCTGCCGCGGTCAATGACACGGCTGTGGCTGTCTCCGTGACGTCTGTCTCTGCGGCGGGCTGGGTGACAGCTGAAGGCGTCGTCTCCGCCGCGAGCGCAGCGAAGGGGCCCTTCAACCCCAGGCCGGCATTCCGGTTCAGGAACGCCGGCGCCAGCTCGACCGCAGGGTCGAGCGCCATACCTGTCGCGGCCTCCTCGGCCACGTCCCGGAGCAGGTCGTGCATCGCCTCGCTGGAGGCAAGCGAAGGGTCGGCCGGCTCAGCGGCACGCGCGCGCACCTCGACCAGTTCGCGGGCCGGCTCCCCCACCACGCCGGGCGCAAGGACCTTCCTGGTGGAGACGATGATGGCGTCTCCCCCCATCTCCTCGCGCACCTTGCGGTATGCGTCCTTCAGGCTGGGGGCTGTGAACCGCTTAGGCTGCTGCGACATACTGCTCCACCTCCACCATGCCAACCGCCTCCACCTCGACTTCGCGTGCGACCTCGGCGAACGAGAGCACGGCAAGCGTGGGGAGCGATCGTTCAAGGAGCCGGCGCAGAGGCCGGCGGATGCGCGCCGAGGTCAGCAGGAGCGGCTCGTGCCCGGCGGCGGCGGCACGTCCCATCTGGTCGGCAATCGAGGTCATGAGGCGCTGCAGCAGTTCTGGGGCGACCACGATGGCGGCGCCGTTCTCCGTCTGCGCCAGGCTGGCAGCGAGCGACTGCTCAAGACGGGGGTTCAGCGTGATCGCGTGCAGGCGGCCATCCCGCGCACGGTGCTGCATGCTCAGTTGCCGGGCCAGCGCCTGTCGCGTCCCTTCGGCCAGCACCTCGATATCCCTGGTCTGGCGCCCGAGGTCGGCCAACGTCTCGGCGATCGTGACCAGGTCACGTACGGAGACATGCTCGGAGAGCAGCAACTGCAGGACGCCCTGCACCTCGCCGACCGTGAGGACACCCGGCACGAGTTCCTCGACGACGGCCGGGTAATCCTCCTTCAGGTGGTTGAGCAGCGTCTGCACATCCTGTCGGGAGAGCAGTTCCGGCGCGTGGCGCTTGATCAGTTCAGACAGGTGCGTGATCAGCACAGAAGGCGGGTCGACGACCGTATAGCCCATCACCTCGGCGCGCTGCTTCTCCGCGGGGCTCACCCACCGGGCGGGCAGCCCAAAGGCGGGCTCCACCGTCTCAGGGCCATCGAGGTCGCCGGTCGCGAGGCCGGAGTTCATGGCGAGGAACTGGTTCACCAGCAGAGACCCCCCGCCGATCTCGATGCCGCGCATCTTGATGACGTACTCGTTCGCAGCGTGGGAAAGGTTGTCCCGGATGCGGATCACCGGGACCACCACCCCGAGGTCCGTGGCAATCTGACGGCGCATGATGGTGATCCGGTGCAGCAGGTTTCCTCCGCGCTCCTCGTCCACCAGCGGGATGAGGCCGTAGCCCACCTCCACCTCTAGCGGATCGACGCGCAACATTCCGACCACAGAGTCGACACTCTGAGATTCCTCGACCTGCTGGACCTGCATCTGGTCCGCCTCGACCCGCCGTTGCCGGCTCTGGTTCGAGCGGACCGCGAGGCCCGCGCCACCCATGATGGTGCCGAGCACCCAGAACGGGGATAGGGGAAGTCCCGGCACCAGCCCGAATGCGAACGACATTGCGCTCACGATCAGTAGCGCACGGGGATCGGAGAACAACTGCGCGCCCAGGCTTGCACCAAGGTGCTGCTCGGAGGCGGCACGGGTGACGAGGATGCCGGACGCCGTGGAAACCAGGAGTGCCGGAATCTGTGCCACGAGGCCTTCGCCGATCGTCAGCACGGAGTACGTGCTGGCGGCCTCACCAGGCGCGAGGCCGTGCTGCACCACACCGATCGCCATCCCGCCGATCAGGTTGATCGTGGTGATGATCAGTCCGGCGATGGCGTCACCCTTCACGAATTTCGAGGCACCGTCCATCGCCCCGTAAAAGTCCGCCTCGGCAGCGATCGACTTCCGTCGCGCGCGCGCCTCGACATCCGAGATCACCCCGGCGTTCAGGTCCGCGTCGATCGACATCTGCTTGCCCGGCATGGCATCCAGGGTGAAGCGCGCAGCCACCTCCGCCACCCGCCCCGCGCCGTTGGTGATCACGACGAACTGCACCACGAGCAGGATCAGGAACACCACGATCCCGACGACCAACGAGCCGCCCACCACGAACGCCCCGAACGCGTCGATCACCGCTCCGGCGTCGCCGTGGAGCAGGATGAGGCGGGTGGAGGCGATGTTCAGCGCCAACCGGAACAGCGTGATCAGGAGCAAAAGGGAGGGGAATACCGAGAATGACAGGACGTCCTTGGTGTACATCGCGATCATCAGGATCGTGATCGAGAGCACCAGATTCGTGACGATGAGCAGGCTGAGGAGGTACGGCGGCAGGGGCACCACCATGAGGCCGATGAGCAGCAGCACGCCCACAGCCAGCATCACGTCAGAGTTCTTCGCGAGCGCGCTGAAGCCGCTCCCCTGGACCGTCCCTGCCTGCGCCATGTTGCCCTCCTCCGTCCCGCCCTACGCCGAGGCCCGGCGGATGCCGGCGCGCACGCGGTAGACGAATGCCAGCACTTCAGCGACCGCCTCGTAGAGTGCTGGCGGGATCTCCTGCCCCACCTTCACCGCCTGATAGACAGCGCGGCAGAGCGGCGGATTCTCGATCACCGCGATGCCGTGCTCTTGTGCCACTTCGCGGATTCGGAGCGCCATCAGGTCCGCCCCCTTGGCCAGGAGGATCGGTGCCCTCGAGGTCGCCGGGTCGTACTTCAGCGCCACGGCATAGTGGGTCGGGTTCACGAGGATGACGTCCGCCTTCGGGACGTTCTGCATCACCCGCGACATGAGGGCGCGGCGCGCACGCGCCAACTGCCCCTTCACCTGCGGGTCTCCCTCGGTCTGCTTGGACTCGTCCTTGAGGTCGTCGCGCGACATCTTCAACTGGCGCAGCCACTCCATGCGCTGGAAGAAGAAGTCCGCCGCGCCGATCACCACCAGCACCAGCGAGATGCGCAACGCGAGGTCGAACGCGATCGACACGAGACCGCCGATGGCGCCTCGGAGGTCACCCGACAGGCCGAGGGCGATCAGGTCCGGCCAGCGCGACTTCAGCGTCAGCCACGCCACTACTCCCAGCGCGACGAACTTCGCCAGCGCCTTCGCGAGGTTGACCCACGCCTGGCGGGACGCGCCCATGCGCTTCGCCCCCGCGATCGGGTCCAGCCGCTTCAACTGTGGCTTGACCGCCTCTGTCGCGAAGAGCGGACCACCGGTCTGCAGCCACGCACCCAGCACCGCGAGTGTCGCAAGGGCGATGAGGAGAGGCGCCAGCACCATCGTGGCCTGCCAGATGAGCGCCGCCCCGCTCTCCGCGGCCAGGTCGATGGTCAGCGGAGCCTCGGCGTGCCCCCATGTCCGGACCGCCACTCCCTCGATACTGCCCCACATCATCCCGCCCGCCATCTTGAAGACGGCGACCGCGGCGAGGACGGAGACGGCCGTGTCGACCTCGCGCGACTGCGCGACCTGGCCACGCTTCCGCGCGTCCGAGATCCGCTTCGAGGTAGGCGCTTCGGTGCGTTCTCCTGGCATTACGGCACCAGAAATCCGTTGACGTCCACGAGCGCGCGCCCGAGGAACGTGCTGAGGAAGGCGACCACCAGCGGCATCGAGGCCGACAGCGCCAACAGGCCCACACCGATCTTCACCGGGAACCCTGCGACGAGGACGTTCAACTGCGGCACGCTCCGCCCGACCAGCGCGAGGGCGAGGTCGGCGAGGATCAGCGCTCCAAATACCGGCAGGGCGATCTGGATCGCCGCGGTGAATAGCGAGCTGAAGAAGGGGATCACTCGTTCCCCCGCGATCACCGAGAGATCGGCCTGTCCCGGTGGGACGACCTCAAAGGTGCGAAGCAGGGAGTGCACGACCAGGTAGTGTCCGTTGATCGCAAAGAACAGCAGCGTCACCAGCAGCCGGTAGAACTGCTCCAGCATGCCCGTCTGCGCCCCAGACAGCGGATCAATCACCGCTGCCACACCGAAGCCCGCCTGGACGCTGACGATCGAGGCGGCCATCTCAACTGCCTGGAACACCAGGGTGATGGCGATCCCCATCGCGAGGCCGACGAGCACCTCGGAACCGACGAGCGACGCGAACACCAGTACATTCGTCGAGATCGCCTCGGGCTGCGCCTGCAGCGGCAGCACGACCAGCGACAGCAGCACTGCGAACCCAATCTTCGCCTGCGCCGGGACCGATCGTGCGCCAAACAGCGGAGACGCCACCACGGCCGCGCTCAGCCTCGCCAGGATGAGGAGGAAGTGGGCCGACCATTCCGGCGAGACGGAGAAGACCTGGGTGAGCATCTAGCGAGCCAGGTCCGGCAGCGCCACGAACAACTGAGTCGTGTAGTTGACCATCGTGCCGATCATCCAGGGACCCATCAGCGCTGCCACCGCGAACACGCCCAGGAGCTTCGGCACGAACGAGAGCGTCGTCTCGTTGATCTGCGTCATGGCCTGGAACACCGACACAATCAGGCCGACACCTAGCGAGACGACGAGGATCGGCGCCGAGATGAGCAGTGCCGTCATGAGGGCGTCCTGCCCCAGGCCGATGACGGTCGCGTCGTTCATGGGGTCGTCCTCAATGGCGTCTGCACGTGGTTGCTGGAGAGATCCGGGTGTTCCCTGCTACGGGGCGCGCGTCACGTGACGAAGCTCTTCACGAGCGAGCCGATGATCAGGCCCCATCCGTCCACGAGGACGAAGAGCAGGATCTTGAACGGCAGAGAGACCACCACCGGCGGCAGCATCATCATGCCCATCGACAGCAGGGCGGACGAGACCACGATGTCGATGATGAGGAACGGTACGAAGATGATGAACCCCATGAGGAACGCCGTCTTGAGTTCGCTCAGGATGAACGCCGGGATCACCACATAGGTCGGTACCTGCTCAATGCCTTCCGGCCGGGTCTCCGATGAAAGCCCGACGAAGAGGTCGAGGTCGGACTCACGCGTCTGCGCGAGCATGAAGGTGCGGACGGGGTCCTCCGCGCGCCTCATGGCCTCGCCCTGCTGGATCTGACCGGCGAGGTAGGGCTGCAACGCCTCGGAGTTCACGGTCTGCCACACGGGTGCCATCACGAACACGGTGAGCAGGAAGCCCAGGCCCAGCAGCACCTGGTTCGGTGGCAACTGAGGTACACCGACGGCGTTCCGCACGAGCGAGAGCACGATGATGATCCGCGTGAACGAGGTCACCATCAGCAACAGGGCGGGCGCGAGCGATAGCGTGGTGAGGAGCAGCAGCAACTGCACTCCGGTCGCACGCCCGCTCGGATCATCCACCGACTGCGGCCCGACGCCCGGTACCGAGGCCGTCCCGTTCGCCGCGACGCAGCCGCTGCCCAGCAACGCCAGGCACGCCACGGCCGCACCGAGCGTCAGTGCACGCCGCGATGGGTGCGGCTGCCACGCGAGGCGTCCCAGCAACGGTCGACGAGAGCGCGTCACGGTCTAGCCGGCCATCCGGGCCGCCGAGATGGCGCGCTGCGCCTCAGCGATCCGTTCCGCGCGGTCCATGGACTCCATCTCCGCCATCGACTCGGCGAGGCCGCCGTGAGAAGTGCGCTGCGCCGCGGCGTAGCCGGAGAGCGCTCGCAACGCCTGCGTCGCCGTAGGGGCGACTACGGCGGCAATGCTGCCGCGGTCATCGCGCTCCGCCTGGATCCGCTCGAAGAGTGAGTTCTGCGCGCCGCGGGCCGCGGCAGGCATCAACGACTCTGGGGTCACCGCGGGACGCACCGGCGCTGGAGACACGGCTTCCACGGGGACCGCGATCGGGATGGGCATCGGGACAGGCATCGGCGTCCGCATCGCGGCCTGAGCGGCAGCCCGCTGGGCCCGCAGGCGGGCCACCACTTCCGGCGTGCTCTCGACCGGAGTGAATCCCAGCGCACCGAGCACTCGCTCAGTCAGGCCGCGCCGCCGCTGTGCCGGCAGCGTCGACCGCAGGGCGGCCTCCGCCGCCCGTTCCTCCGCACGTCGAGCCTTGCGGGCGCGCCGCGACGGCTTCTGCGCAACCGGCTGCGCAGCCGAAGAGACACCGAGCATCTCCGCGAGCTCTGACTCTGTGAGGTCCGGGCGCGGCTCTGAGACCAGTCCGAGCATCTCGGCCAGATCGCCCTCGGTCAGGCCACCCTCCGCCAGGCCGTCCTGAGGCTGATCGGCCCCACTGGGAACGCTGGCTTCGGTCAGCATCGCGGCCTCGCCATCGAGGGCCGCGCGGGCAGACCTCGAAGAGCCCACGCCGAGACCTGCGAGCAGGGCGCCGAAGGAGGCGACCGCTCGGGGCGTGCCACTCGAGGTCAGTTCGAGGCGCTCGAGCACCTCGGGCTCGTCGATCTGCATCAGGGTGCTGATGCGCTCTGGTGTGACGCCGATCACCACCGCCCGCTCGCCGACGCGGACGACGTGCAGCGCGCGGTTCGGCCCGAGCGTGCGTGTCTCCAGGATGTCCAGAGCCCGCACGACCCCCGGCCGCTCACCACCCGCGCGCCGCGTGTACCAGCGCATCGCGTAGACCGCTCCCCAGATCACCCCGATCACGAGGCCTAGGCGCAGTACGAGCGCCAGCCACTCCGCCGGCCCGAACGAGGTGACGGAGCCACCTACGGCCTGCCCCGACGCGATCGTCGGAAGGCCCGCGAGTACCATGCCACTGACGACGGCAATGACGCGCCTCATCACATGCCACCGATCGCGTGTGCACGCCGCCGAGGCGACACGATCTCGGTCACGCGGACACCGAAGTTCTCGTCCACGACGACGACTTCGCCGCGAGCAATCAGTTGCTCGTTCACCAGCACGTCGACCGGTTCGCCCGCGAGCTTGTTCAGTTCGACCACGGAGCCGGGCCCCAGCGACAGCACCTCCTCCACGGTCATCGACGAGCGGCCAAGTTCAACAGTCACCCGCATCGAGACGTCCATGATCAGGTCGAGCGAGCGAGGTGTGGCGGCCACAGGGACGCCTCGCATCTCCGGAAGCGGCGGGAACCGCACCGGATGCACTTCCACGTCGTCCTGTCCCGGGGCGGCGCCTCGACCTCCGGAGGGCGCCCTGCGCAACGGCGTCGGCGCCTCCGGCTCCACCTCGTCTTCGGGCGCCGCCGCGTCCGAGAGCCGGTCGAGGAAGGGTTCCGGGATGATCAATGTCACGGTGCCCGCTGGCGCTCCCCCGGCGGTCATTGCCAGGTCCACACGCACCGGCACAGCGTTCCGCGCCACATCCGAGACGATCCCCATCGTGTACTCGACCTGCCCGATACGCAGGTCAGACAGCGACACCTCGATGCCCGTCAGCGGCCCCGTGAACAGGGTGATGCCAATGAAGTCGAGCAGTTCCCGCACGCTCGTTGCCACGGCCGCGGTCTGCGCGCGGGCAAAGTCCGCGTCCGCGAGGGCTGCCTCGCCCATCTCGATGGCGAGCATGCTGCCGACGTCCGGCAGCGCGACCAGGGCGCCGATCAGGTGGGACTCACTGGGCGAGAACGCCACGCGGACCTCGAAGCCCATGTGCGGGACGTTCGCGAACTCGGCCTCCACATCCGGGTACGTCGCGGTGCGCAAGGTGAGGTCAGACACCTGTACCGGCCGCCCGGTGACGCTCTCCAGGCCCGCGCCCAAGAGTTCACGAGACTGGGTTGCCAGCGCACCGAGGGCACGCGCGACACGGATAGAGACGCCTGGCGGTGCCGCGTCGAACAGTGCGTCGATGTCGTCCGAGAATCCGTCTGCCATTGCTGGCCTCCCTGGGCCGCCGCCTACGCGACGGCGATGTCGCCGGCTTCCGCCGGCGGCGTGTGAATGGCGACCGGGGTTGCGCGCCCCGGCGCCTCGAACTCGACGCGTTCCTCGATCACCTCCGCGATTTGGACCGCGAGGTTGGGGCCGGACGTACCCGGCAGCGCGGTAAAACGCGCCCGGTCACCGATCAACACATCGAGGGCACGCCCTGGACGGTGGTCCAGGACGAAGGTGTCCCCCTCCTGCAGGTCCATCAAGACCCCGGCAGGGACGTCCGCCTCGCCCAGGCGCACCACCACGTCCAACTGACTGCGGTGGATCAGGGCCGCTATCGCCCTGCGTTCGTCCTCGGTGATCGGGGCGTATTTGCCACTCGAAATCCACACCTGCGCCGAAAGTTTTCCGACCACCGGCTCGATCACGGTGTACGGCAGGCAGATCGACATCCGACCTGTGTGCGCGCCCACGATGACCTCGAAGGAGACCGTCACGGTCACGTCCGTCGGCCCTGCCACCTGCACCAGGCTGGCGTCGAGGCCAATGTCCTGCACCTGCAGTTCGAGCGGCTGTACCTGCGACCACATCTCCTGCAGGGAGTGCGTGACCGGCCGGGCGAAGGCACGCAGCAGGCCGACCTCGATCTCGCCGATCTCGCGCCCGTGAGGCAGGCGCTCCCCGGTGCCGCCGAGAAGGCGATCGATCACTTCGCCCGCAACCTCCATGCCCACCTCGACGACGATGTTGCCGGAGAGCGGCTGCATCGAGAGGACGTAGCAGATCGTCTCGGAGGGCAACTGACGCTGCCACTCTTCATACAGGCCCTGCTCCAGCGCTGTCAGGTGCACCTGGACGATGGTGCGTAGGCGCGAGGAAAGCGCGGCGCTGATCATCCGCGCAAACTGCTCGTGCATGGACTGCAACGTTGCCCACTGCTCTTTGGAGAACTTGTCGGGACGCCGGAAGTCATAGGCCTTGATTGCCCGTGAGAAGTCACGCGAGGCCGCGGGACCACTCTGGCGGGACTCGCCCGAGCCACCGCCGCCACCCGGGATCCGGGTGAGGAGCGCCTCGATCTCTGCCTGGGACAGTGCGCGGTCTTCCCGCATCGCTCTGCCTGCTCTCGCCGTCTGGACTATTGGGTGACGAAGTTCGTGAAGAGGATCCGGACGACCTTCGGCTCGTGCATCACCTGCTCGATCGCTTCCACGATCTCGCGCTTCAGCTTCTCCTTGCCCTCCGCCGACGCGATCTCCTCGAATGAGTGGCGCGAGACCACCGAGGTCACGATGTCCTCGATCACGCTCCTGCCGGTACCGAGTTCTTCCTCAAAGTGCGCGATCAGCGCCTTCTCCGTTGCGACGCAGATCGGCTCAGCTTCACCACCAGCGACCGCTGGGGCCAGCGGCTCACGCCCGACGGATGGGTCCAGAGACACCATGGGCGCGGAGGCCGGGGCGAATTCGGGCGCGCGCAATGCGGCGTGTTTCGCCGGCTTCGGCTGCTTGCCCTTGCACCCGCCTAGGACCCAGCCCCACATCGGGTCCGTGGTCTCGAATTCGATGGTCGCCTGCATCTTGAGATACTTCGGATCGCTCGCCGGTGACTTCAGGTTGAACACGCGGTCAGCCGTGACAATGCGCGGGCCTACTTTGCCTGGGATGTTTACCGGCGCGGGATCCTCGTGGGCCGCCTCCGCCGCCTTCCCCTCCCCGCCGAGGAGGAAGGTGAAACCTGCGAAGCCAATGCCGGCGACGACGACGAGGCCGCCGACAGCGATGATGATCTTCTTCAACGCGCACCTCCCTGCGTGGTGTCAGCCTTCGGGGCCGCGTTCGGGTCGACGGGTGGTCCGCCAATCGCCTCCCGCTCCGGCGTGATGCGCGCCGGCGGATAGAGGATCACGATGTCCGCGCGCCGGTTCACGGCGCGGCCTTCGGGGGTGAGGTTGCTGGCGATCGGTCGGTTCTCGCCGTATCCCGCCGCGAACAGGCGCTTCGAGTCCACTCCGTAGCGCTCATTGAGCACGCGCAGGACCGCAGTCGCCCGGGCCGATGACAGCTCCCAGTTCGAGGGATAGCGGTCGGTCGCGAGCGGAATGCTGTCCGTGTGTCCCTCGATGCTCACTTCGTTGTGGTTCCGTGCGAGGGCCTTCGCCACCACCTCGAGGATCGGGAGAGCCTCCGGACGGATGTCCGCGCTCGCGGAAGGGAAGACCAGGTTGTCCGCAAGGCGAAGGATGATGCGGTCCTGCCCCTTCTCGACGGCGATCTTCCCCTCCATGCCGACGCCCTCGGTCTCCTTCTGGATGGTGCGGCGAATGGCCTCGAGGTCGAACGGCAGGTCCGAGCGGTCGTTGACCTCCGGGAAGATGCCAGTGCCGCCCTCGAACAGCGAAGCGCCACTACCGCCCTCTTTGATCGGGACGTTGAAGGCGCTCGCCAGGCCACGAGAGAGGGCGTTCATCTTCACGAGGTTTTGGTCCGTCGTGGCGTAGAGCAGGATGAAGAAGCCGAGCAGCAGCGTCACCAGGTCGGCGTAGGAGATGACCCACCGCTCGTCCGGATGTTCCTCAGCGTGCGCGGCCTTGCGGCTCATGCGGCTTGCCTCTCGGCGCTGGCATCGGTGTCGTCTTCGGACTCCTTGGCGCGCTCGTGAGGCGGAAGGAAGGACTGCAATTTCTCCCGCACGATGCGCGGGTTGTCGCCAGCCTGGATCGAGAGGATCCCCTCGAGGATCATCTCCCGCACTACCTGCTCTTCGGCGGCGATCGCCTTCAACTTCATCGCCACAGGCAGCAGCACGATGTTCGCGAGCCCCACGCCGTAGAACGTCGCGACGAACGCGGTCGCGATGCCCTTGCCCAGCGCCGCAACGTCGCCACCGAGGGCGCCGAGGACGTGGATCAGGCCGAGCACCGCTCCCAGCACGCCCAGCGTTGGGGAGAAACCAGAGCCGGTCTTGAAGACCTCGATCCGCTCCTTCTCACGCTCCGCCGCGCCATCGATCTCGATCTCCAGGATGCTCTTGATCGCCTCGGGGTCCGTCCCGTCGATCATCAGCATCAGACCCTTCTTCGCGAAGTCGTCGCCGACGTTCTGCGCCTCCTCCTCCAGGGAGAGCAGGCCTTCGCGTCGCGCCTTGTCCGCCATGACCACAAGGCGTTCTGCCATCACGTGGCCGGCGACGCCCGCGCCGCCTTTCATCGATCGGACGAAGCTCGTAGGGATGGACTTGATCACGGACATCGGCGCAGACACCATCGTCGCGCCGAGCGTGCCAACGACCACGATCATGAAGCCGGGGATGTTGAACAACGACATGACGCTGCCGCCCTCGATGGTGTAGCCACCGAGGATGCCGATGGAGGCAATGACGAGTCCCGCGATCGTCGTGACGCCCACTGCCGACGCCTATTCGTTCGACACGAGATGCAGCACGCCGCGCGTCGACCCGGGGTCGACGCCACTGACGGCGCGGCGGTACTCGATGATGCGGGCGACCACTTCCTCGTCACGCTCACGGACGACGTAGGAGTGCCCGTTGACGAGGACGATGTGGGTGTCTGGCGTGGACTCCACGCTCTGGATGAACTCAGCGTTGAGGTACAACTGGCTCTGGTCGAGCCGGGTCACCTTGATCATGCAGGCCCCCCAGCGCGCGGACGCTGTTGTCCGTCGCGACGGGGTTCAGTATTCGGTCAGCGCTCGCGCGTCCGTATCGGGGGAA
>CAZVNJ010000040.1:0-19515 GCA_964628985.1 uncultured Dehalococcoides sp. | reverse complement strand
GACGAAACTACCATTCTGCCCCACATCTTGCAACATCCTTCCCCATCTTTCTCCCGAAAATTCCCGGGGGCGCCCCGTCCAGGGCGGGGCGGTAGGATCAGCGTGTTTCATGCCGGATCCGGAGCCTTCGATGCCTCCCACTCACCACCGCGCCGCCGTCCTGACCGTGAGCGACCTTGGCGCGCGCGGGGAGCGCGTCGACACGGCTGGGCCCGCCGTCGCCGCGATGCTCGCGGAGGCTGGGTTCGAGGTGGCAGAGCGGGCGCTACTGCCGGATGAGCCGGACCAGATTGCGGCGCTCCTGCGGCAGTGGGCGGATGCCGGGGAGATCGTCCTCGCGGTCACGGCCGGGGGGACCGGGATGGCGCCTCGCGACAGGACGCCCGAGGCAACGCAGGCCGTCATCGACTATCGGGTGCCGGGGATGGAAGAGGCGATGCGCGCCGCGAGTACCCAGGTGGTGCCGACGGCGATGCTGTCGCGCGCGGTGTGTGGCGTCCGCGGCCGGACGCTAGTCGTAAATCTGCCGGGCTCGGAGCGGGCGGCACGCGAGAACCTGGCGGTGCTGCTGCCTGTGCTGGACCACGCCTGTTCGTCGCTCCGGGGAGACGCCGAGGAGAGCGCGAGCACGCACGAGCGGCTGAAGGAGCAGGCGTGACGCCTTCGCCTTCGATCCGGTTCGACGTGCTGACAATCTTTCCCGGCATGTTCGTGGGGCCGCTGGACCAGTCCATCCTCGGCCGCGCGCAAGCCGCCGGGCTCGTCTCGGTCCACCTCTACGACCTCCGCGACTGGGCGCACGACCGGCATCGGACCGTGGACGACGCGCCATTCGGCGGCGGCCCGGGGATGGTGATGAAGACCGAGCCGCTCTTCGAGGCGATCGAGGCGATCCAGCCGCAAGCGGAGCCGCCCGCGTACGTGGTCTTCATGTCGCCCCAGGGCCGCCGGCTGGACCGCGCGCTGGTGGACGAACTTGCCACGCATCCCCGGCTGCTCCTGGTGTGCGGGCGGTACGAGGGCGTGGACGAACGGGTGCTGGAGCACGCCGTGGACCTTGAGGTCTCGATCGGGGACTTCGTGGTCTCCGGCGGTGAGATCCCGGCGATGCTGGTGATTGACGCGGTCGCACGGCGGATCCCGGGCGTGTTGGGCAGCGAGGGGTCGTTGGAGGAGGAAACCTTCGACGAGGGGCTGCTGGAGTATCCGCAGTACACACGCCCCGCGGAGTTCCGAGGCTGGCGGGTGCCGGAGATCCTCCTGTCAGGCCACCACGCTGAGATTCAGAAGTGGCGTCGGCGGCTGCGGCTGCTGCGAACCCGTCTCCGGCGCCCCGACCTGCTCGCTCGCGCTGGCCTCACGCCCGGGGAGCGAGCCTGGTTGGATGCCCAACCCCCTGAAGCGGTCCAACCCCCAGCCCTCGACGCTACGGACGGGCGCCGGATAGACTGACCCTTCGCGGCTCGGCTGCCGCCCCCGAATCTCAGGACACAGGACAACCGCCATGCCGATCGATCTCGCCACGCTTACCCAGCCGCGAAACCCTGCGCTTCCGAACCTTCCCGAATTCAGTGTGGGGGACACGGTGCGCGTCCAGGCCCGTGTCGTTGAAGGCGACCGCGAGCGTCTGCAGCCCTTCGAGGGTGTGGTGATCCGCGTGAAGGAAGGCCCGGCGGGCAACTTCACGGTCCGGCGCATTGCCTCTGGTGTCGGCGTCGAGCGCACCTGGCCGATGAACAGCCCGCGTCTTGAGTCTCTGGCTGTCACTCGCCGTGGTCGCGTCCGCCGCAGCCGCCTCTTCTACCTCCGCGGCCTGACCGGCCGCGCGGCCCGGGTGAAGGAAGCCCGCCGCGGGTAGTCTCGCAGCCCTCGGCGCCAGGATGCCAGGCCGGGCTGTGCCCGGCCTCTTCGTGTCCCCGTGCCACCAGCGCGTCCCGGTAGGATCGCGCTATGCCGGTCACCTTGGTCGAGCGCCGTCCCAGCACCAGACCGCGCTACGTGAAGGTCGCGGTCAACTCCGGCCGCCCCACCTACCTCACCTTCTCCTACTCGGTCCCCCCCGGCCGTGCCGTGGTGCCCGGCGAGGTGGTGCATGTGCCGTTCGGGAAGCAGACCTTCCAGGGGATCGTGGTGGAGGGGCCATTCGACACGCCGGGGTATGACCCGGAGGCGGTGCGGCCGCTCGAGGCGCCGGTCCAGGGTGCACCGCACATCTCATCAGAGCGGATGGCGCTCGCGGCCTGGCTGCGTGAGTACTACCTCGCCCCCCCGTGGGAGGCGCATGCGCTCTTCCTGCCCCCGGGCGCGGGCGAGCGACCTCGCACAGCCTACGTGCGAGGTGAGGGCGAGGCGGTCGCGCTCTCCGAGCGGCAGCAGGCGATCTTCGACGCCCTCGACGCCGAGCCCCGAGACGTGGACGAGTTGCGAGCGCGAGTCGAAGGCCGGGTGCCTGCGCGATCCTTCGACGCCGCGCTCTCACTTCTGGTGCGTCGTGGGCTGGCCGAGCGCCACTACTCACTGGACCGGCCGCGAGGACAGGCGCGCATCGCTGAGATGGTCCGCCTGCGCGCGCCCGTCGGGCGGGCACGTGAGTTCGCCGGAGCCATCGAGGGCCGGCGGGCCTCGCGCCGTGTCCGAGCGATCCGTTACCTCGAAGGGCGAGGCGCCGCGCCGTTCGATGCGGTCGCGCGGGAGGCACGGGGCGCGCCTGCGGTCGAGACGCTGATCGAAGACGGAGTGCTCGCGCGCGAGGGCGAGGAGGTACGGCTGGCGATCCCAGCGGCGGATGTGGCCCCGCTGCTGCGCCGACTCTCTCGGGGGGCGGTTGAGGCCGCGGCCGCCGGGACGCTCGAACTGCTCGCCGCGAAGGCGGAAGCCGGTGAGGATCCGGTCACACCGCTGCGAGGGTTGGCCGCCGAAGTGGGGCGGGAGGCCCGTGCGGCGGTCGACCGCCTCGTAGAGGCGGGGCTGGTCGAGGTGCAGCAGGTGCTCGACCGACGCGACCCGCTTGCGACACTCGACGTGATCGAACGCCCGCCCGTCGAGTTGGTGGCTGAGCAGCGGGAGGCCGCGGCGGCAATCCGCGCCGGAATCGATGCGTTTGATGGCGCGGCCTTCCTTCTCAACGGCGTGACGGGCTCCGGCAAGACGGAGGTCTACCTGGACGCACTCCGTCATGCGGTCGCGCGCGGCCGTCGGGCCATCGTGCTCGTGCCCGAGATCGCGTTGACGCCGCAGACGGTGCGACGGTTCTCCGAGCGCTTTCCGGGTCGAGTGGGAGTCCTCCATTCCGGCCTGAGCCTGGGTGAGGCGTACGACGAGTGGCATGCCATCGAGTCCGGTGCATACGACGTGGTGATCGGTTCGCGCAGTGCGATCTTCGCGCCGCAGCCCGACCTGGGGCTGATCGTCATCGATGAGTTCCACGAGTGGACGTACAAGCAGCACGACCCGGCGCCGCGCTATGACGCGCGCACCGTCGCATTGCAACTTGCGCAGCGAAGTGGGGCCGCGCTGGTGTTCGGCTCGGCTACGCCCGATGCCGAGCGCTGGCTGGCCGCCGCCGAGGGGGCGATCACCCGACTCGATCTGCCTCGCCGGATGCGCCCGGCGGCGGACACCGATGGCTTTGTGCGGCTGTGGCCGCAGGCGACCCTTCCGGAGGTCGAGGTCATTGACATGCGCGGTTCGACCAACCTGTTCTCGCCGCAACTCGTCGAGGCCCTTGGCGAAGTGCTGGACCGCGAGGAGCAGGCGGTCCTGTTCCTCAACCGTCGGGGCCTTGCGGCCTACCTGCTGTGCCCCAGAGGGCACTCGCCGGCGTGCGCCTCGTGCGACATCGCCCTCTCCGTGCATGAAGGCGGGCGTCTGATCTGCCACACGTGCGGTCGAAGCCGGACCATGCCCCCTCGATGTCCGGAATTCGGGTGTGGTCTGCCTCTGAGGCCCGTGCGCGCGGGGACGCAGCGCGTGGAGGAGGAAGTGCGTCGTCACTACCCAACGGCGAAGGTGGTCCGGTGGGACCGGGACAGCGCGCGCACGCTGGAGCAGCATGAGGCCATCCTGAGCGAATTCTCACGTGGCGGGGATGTGCTCGTGGGGACGCAGATGGTGGCAAAGGGCCTGGACCTGCCGCTGGTCACGCTGGTGGGAGTGGTCCTGGCGGACTACACGCTGCGCGAGGCAGACTTCCGCGCCCGAGAGCGGACCTACCAGATGCTGGTACAGGTCGCCGGACGCGCCGGGCGGGCTGAGCGGGACGGGCGCGTGATCGTGCAGACCCTGCAGCCGGAGCACCCAGCCATCCGCGCGGCGGCGGAGTATCGCGGCGATGTCTTCTTCGAGGAAGAACTGGCGTGGCGGCATGAGCACGGCCACCCTCCCTTCCGCCGCCTCCTCCGCCTGCTCTTTTCGCACGCCAATGCGACCTACGCGATCGAGGAGGCGGCGCGCATGGCGGAGGAGCTCCGGACACGCGCCGCCGGACGAGTGGGGATCGATGTCCTGGGGCCGTTAGTCCCGGGCGTCGCGCGCGTGCGCGGACGGCATCGATGGTCGATCCTGATCCGAGGCGAGGAGTGCCGCGAACTGCTCGACGGTGATCTGGATACGCTGCCTCCGGGGTGGGTGATCGATGTGGATCCGCTGACGCTGGACTAGTGTCCGAGGGTTGCAGTGGACGGCAGAGTTGACGGTGGCCCGGGGGCGTAACGCTACAATCGCACCCGGGTGGATCCCTGGTACGCGGACACAGATCGAGATCGGGAGACGTGGCGAATGACGGTGCGCCCCATCCGCTACCTGGGCGATCCGGTGCTACGCAAGCCTGCGAAGAAAGTTTCGCGGGTGGACGACTCGATCCGCCGTCTCATCGCTGACATGACAGAGTCGATGTATGCGGCTCATGGCGTAGGCATCGCGGCCCCACAGATCGGCGTCGGCCTTCGCGTGGTCGTGATCGGGATGCCGGACGAGGAGCCGTTCGCGCTGATCAACCCGGAGGTGATCAAGCGCGCCGGTGAACGGCGCCTCGACGAGGGGTGCCTCTCAGTCCCCGGCTATCGAGGCACCGTGACCCGCTCGCTGTCGGTAGTCGTCAAAGCGCTGGACGAGCACGGCCGGGAAGTCCGTGTCAAGGCAGAGGGCGACCTTCTCGCGCAGGCGCTGGAACATGAGACGGACCACGTCAACGGCCTCCTGTACGTGGACCGGCTGGACGCGAAGACCGACCTGGTGAAAATCACCCCTTCGGTCGCTGCGGTCGCGGCCGCCGAAGGCGAGGCGACCTAGATGGAAATCCTGATCGTCACCTTCATCGTGGCGGCCTTCTACTTCATCCTCGTCCGGCCGGTGATGCAGCAGCAGAAGCGACACCGGGCGGACATCTCCAGCCTGCAGGTGGGTGACGAGGTGCTGACGGCTGGCGGCTTCTATGCCATCGTGCGCGAGATCAACACGCAGGAAGACCGGGAGACGGAGATCGTGCTGGAGGCGGCGCCGGGGCTGATGCTCCGGGGCACAGCCGCCGCGGTGGGCTCCGTGACCCAGCGGCAGGCGTCCAGCAACGGCGGGACCGCCAAGCACTAGAGTCCGAGACCGGCGGGCGGGGATCGTCGCGCCGACAGCGATTGCGAGAGGGATACCAACGTGCCGACGACGCTCCGTCCGATGTCCACCGTCGCTGCCCCGGACCTGCGCGACCTCGTCGAGGACGTGCTCGCACGCCTGCCTGACCTGACCCTCGATGCGGCGACCGGCGACGCCCCCCGCGGCGTCCTCATGCAGCGCGCCGCGGAGGCGCGACGTCGCCTGTCCGACGAAGTCCCGACGAAGGACGACGACGTGGAAGACGAGGACGACGAAGACGAAGACGACGACGATGAGGACGACGACGACTGGGACGACGATGAGGACGACGACGACTGGGACGAAGACGACGACGACGATGACGATGACTGGGACGAGGACGACGACGATGAGGACGACCTAGACGACGAGGACGAGGACGACTGGGACGAAGACGAGGACGAGGACGACGAAGAGGAGGAGGAGGACGATGACGTCCCGGCCCGTCCCTCCCGCTCTGCCCGCCCCTCTGTCCCGGCGACACCTGCACCGGCTCGCCGCCGCCGCTAGCGCGGGGTACCCTCCGGAGCGGAGCCTTGTCTAGCGAAAGCGCACGTGATGCGTCGGGTCCGCCGCTTCTTGCCGGTCACATTTGTCGCGCTCATTGCGATGGCGTGCCTCTACGCGATCTGGCCGTCCCAGCCCGCTGAGTTCCTGCCCTCTGGAGTGCCCTGGCCCGAGGGCAAGGGGATCAAGATCGGCTCGTTCGAGCGGCGCACCCTGCGCCTGGGCCTGGACCTGCAGGGCGGAACGCGCCTGCTTCTCCGGGCCGAGGTTCCCGAGGACTTCGAGGGCAACCTGGACGATGCCCTCGAAGGGACGATCCGGGTCCTTCGTAAGCGCGTTGACGCGTCCGGCGTCGCCGAGGCTGAGATCTCGAAGCAGGGCGAGCGCAACCTCACAGTGCAGTTGCCCGGCCTGACTCCGGAGCGAGCACGCTCCCTCCTCGGACGGACCGCGCAGCTGCGCTTCTGCGAGCGGGCGCAGGCCAACGCCGCGGACGTCGGCAGGTGTGACCAGGCGGGGGAGTGGCAGCAGGCCGTCGGAGACGTGGACGGTCAGCGGATCTCATTGACGGGCCGATACCTGAAGTCGAACGCTTTCGTGCAGTTCGACCAGGCCGGGCGGCCTGGGGTTGGGTTCGAATTCCAGAGTGAAGGTGGGGAGGTGTTCCGGCAGGTCACCTCGCGCAACATCAACCAGCAGATCGCGATCTTCCTCGACAACGAGTTGCTGTCCGCTCCAAACGTCGTCAGCGTGATCAGTGACCGAGGCAGCATCACTGGCCTGACCCTTGAGCGGGCGCAGGACCTGGTGGTCCAACTGAACGCGGGCGCACTCCCGCTGCAACTGACGGTCCTGCAGGAGCAAAGCGTGGACGCCACGCTCGGGAAGGACTCGGTCCATCGCTCCGTGCTGGCTGGCGAGATTGGCTTGCTGCTCGTGGCGCTCTTCATGATCCTGTACTACCGGTTCCCAGGCATCATCGCGACCGTGGCCCTCGTCGTGTACACGCTGCTCTCGATCACCGTGTTCAAGTTGATCCCGGTCACGCTCACGCTGGCGGGCATCGGGGCTTTCGTCCTTTCCATCGGCATGGCAGTGGACGCCAACATCCTGATCTTCGAACGGATGAAGGAGGAACTGCGCGCCGGTCGCTCCTACGCGGCCTCCATCGAGGCCGGGTTCGCGCGGGCGTGGCCCTCGATCCGCGACTCCAACGTGACCACCCTTATCACCTGCCTGATCCTCTACGTCCTGGGAGGTGGCTTCGAGATTCCGGGGCTCGGCACCTTTGACGCACCGCTGGTGCAGGGCTTCGCCTTCACGCTCGCCGTGGGCGTCATCGTCTCGATGTTCTCGGCGATCACCGTCACCCGCATCCTGCTGAAGGTGTTCGTCGGATCGCGGATTTCACGACAGCACGAGTGGTTCGTGCCCGAACCTGCTTCCGCGGTCGGGGGAGCCCGCCCATGACCCTCGACCTCGTCGGCACGCGCAAGTGGTCCTTCCTGATCAGCGGCATCTCGGCACTCGTGGCGCTCGTCATCCTGGCGGTCCCGCCGACCTTCCGGCCGGGGATCGAGTTCACGGCGGGGTCGACGGCGCTCATCCGCTTCAGCCGCTCCGTCTCGCCGGAGGACCTACGCAAGGCGTACTCGGAGATGGGACATCCAGAGGTACGCATTCAGCAGACCCTCGGCGGCGCGGAGTTCCTGATCCGGACGAACGAGCTGCACGTCCCACCGGGGTCTTTCACGGAACCGGCCCCTCCCGCCGCGGCCGAGCAGACTCCTGCCGGCCCCGCGCCGCTCGAGGTCATTGGCACGCTGCAGGTGGGCGCCGAGGGGGCTTCCGGCGACGTTGACCTGTTCGACCTTGATACCTCCGGCGGTACCTGCAAGGTTGGGACCACGAAGGTGGGCACCGCGAAGGCGGGGGAGCGGGCGGATGTGGTGGCCTCCCTCCCCACGTGCACCGACGGCGGAGTATTCCGCCTGGTGAACGGATACATCGCCGCGAAGGATGTCCGCGACTACCAGCCGAAGCCCGTCGAACGGGCTCCGGAGCCGGATCGAGGCGAGCGCACTGTCATCGAGAACGGCCTGCGTGAGCGCTTTGGCGACTTCGAGGTACGGGAGTTCTCGTCGGTCTCCGCGACCGTCTCCCGGGCGACGGTGCGCAACACCGCGATCGCCTCGGCGGTAGCGACCCTGTTCATCATGGGCTACGTCGCCTTTGCGTTCGCGTCCCTTCCGCGCCCGTTCCGGTACGGGGTCTGTGCCGTGGTCGCGCTGCTCCACGACGTGATCATCACGCTTGGTGTCTTCTCCCTCTTCTCGAAGCTCTTCCACGTAGAGGTGAACCTGATGTTCGTGACCGGGCTGCTCACGGTCATGGGCTTCTCGGTACATGACACCATCGTGGTCTACGACCGGATCCGTGAGAACGTACGGCAGTCGCCTCATGCAGCCTTCGCCTCGAACGTGAACGCGGCGCTCGTCCAGACGATCGCCCGGTCCATCAACACTTCGACGACGGTGATGCTCACGGTCGCGACGATGCTGGTCCTCGGCGGGACGACCATCGCCTCGTTCCTGCTCGTCATCCTGGTGGGCGTGGCCGCCGGGACCTACTCGAGCATCGGGATCGCGTCGCAGTTGCTCGTCGCATGGGAGGAAGGCGACCTGGACCGGTTCTTCCCGGGCCGCCGCAGGAGCGCCACGGAGCAGCCGGCGTCCTAGGGGCGAGCGCGCCTAAGGGCCCGTCCGTCTCCCACCCGGATCGTGACGCCCAGCCGGTCCAGAGTCTCCAGGATCGCCTGCGCGTTACGCCGTGAGACGCCGAGCAGGTCGCGCGCCTCCGCCAGGGTCAACGGTGCCTCACGTCCCTCGAGGGCTCTCTCGACGCCGTTGCGCGCGGACGCGAAGGCCGCGAGGTCCAGGAGGATGCCGTCGCCGCAGTCAATCGCCTTCCCGGACTCGACCAGGTAGTGGGCGATCTCCGGCTCCACGCTCACTCGCTCTGGCTGTAGCCCCCCGGCCTCCAACGTGCGCACGGTGGCATCGATGGCGGCCTGCTGTGCCGGTGACGGCCGGGGCGTCCAGGTGGCCTCGGCAACGCCATCCCCCCGGGACTCGATGGTGGGGGCGAGGCCGCCGAGGATGGCGCCGAACTCGCGCGCAGGAAGCCCAAGTGCGCTTCGGAGTTCCTCGCGAGGCATGTGGAACCGCAGCGGGTGCGCCAGGTGGAATGCCTCGAGAGCCGCGCGAGACCGGTCCAGGTAACGGGTGAGGGCGGGCGCGCTGACCAGGACCGCGTCCCCCGCTGGAGGTGCGAGGCGGTGCACCGACCCGCTGTTGACCAGTGTTTCCAACGCTTCCCGCGCCTGGCCTTCCTCCAGTCCGGAGGCCCGGATCAGTGTGGCGGTGGAGCAGGGCTCGCTCCGCTCCAGCGCGCTCATCAGTCGTGACTCCGGGGTCCCGAGTGCGCGAGCAGCGAGCCGCTCTGCGAGGGCGGGGTCCGTCCGCCGGTGGCGCGGTGGGTCCACCTCGACGACCCGGCCTCCGCCCAGCGTCTCGTCCCCCAGGCGCACGATGAAGAGGTCACCCGCGGCGGCAGCGATCGGCGTCGCGAGGACGACTTGCGCCCAGCCCTCGGCTCCGTCCGCGATCTCGTCGATGCCGAAGACCCGAAGTCGCCCGACCGCCTCGGCCGAGCCGAGGTGGACCGTCACGCGGAGGTTGTGGCGGATCGTCTGGCCCGGAAGTGCGCGCACGCGTGCATCGATGGATCGGGCCGCCGGGAGCTGGCCCGGTGCCGCGATCGCCTGTCCTCGGGCGAGTTCTTCGGTGCTGACGCCGGCGAGGTTCACGGCGACGCGGGTCCCAGGCAGCGCCTCGCCCACCTCGCGGCGATGCGATTGGAGGCCTCGGACGCGGAGCGTGCGGCCGCCCGGTACGACCTCGACGGTGTCGCCGGTGCGTAGGCGGCCGTCGAGGAGCGTCCCCGTCACCACGGTGCCGAACCCGGGCATCGTGAACACGCGGTCGATGCCGAGGCGCGGCCGCCCGATGTCCCGTGGCTCCGGGGCTTCGGCCAATGCGGCGTCGATTGCAGACTTGAGGCCATCGAGGCCATCGCCCGTGGTCGCGGAGACCCGGACGACGGGGGAGCCTTCGAGTGCGGTGCCGGCGAGCACGAGACCTACTTCCTCCTCGACCAACGCGGCCCAATCGTTGTCCACTATGTCGCACTTGGTGAGGACGACGATGGCACGTGAGAGGTCGAGCAGGTCGAGGATCGCGAGGTGCTCGCGGGTCTGAGGCATCACACCCTCGTCCGCGGCGACGATGAGCATCGCCAGGTCTACTGCGCCGATCCCGGCGAGCATGTGGCGCACGAACCGGACGTGGCCCGGGACATCGACGATGGAGACCTCGTGGCCCGAGGGGAGGGTGAGCCAGGCGAACCCGAGTTCGATGGTCATGCCGCGCTCCTGCTCCTCGCGGAGCCGGTCTGGGTCGATGCCGGTGAGCGCGCGGACGAGCGTGGACTTGCCGTGGTCGACATGGCCCGCGGTGCCGACGACGAACATCGAGGGCTACTCGATGACCCGGGCGACCTCGAGCGTCGCGCGGTGGCAGGCGGGGCACTGGTCCGGGACTTCCTCGCGCGGCACCATCTCGCCCAGGTCGGACAGTCCGAGCCAGATGTAGTCGCGGAGGCGGTCGCTCCAGGAGTTGGGCCCCAGGGGCCCCGTGGCGGCCGGACGCATCTCTTCCTCGCGGCGGCGGGCGACTTCCGCCTCGGTCATCGGCGCGACGATACGGACGAGGACTTCGCGCCCGCAGTGGGAGCAGCGATAGACCTGCACCGCCATCGCGTCACTCCTCTGGCGGGTCCGGCAGGATGTCCACAAACACCTCGTTTGAGAGTAGCAACCCATGCGAGGTGAGCCGGAGCCGCCCGCCCACGACCTCAAGCAATCCGAGCCGTGTGTGCTTCTCGATGGCGGCCCCGAACGCGTCCTCGGCACGGACGCCGAAGCGGGCGGCGAACCCGTCCAGGTGGACGCCCTCCATCAGGCGCAAGCCCAGGATCATGGCGTCGGCCTGCTGAGTGGCCTCGTCCGGGGTCTCACCGCCGGCGATCTGGAGCATGGCGGAGGAGCCGCTGGCGGCACGCGCCTCCATCGTCGACGCGATTGCCTCCTCGTACCGGTTGGGGGCGTCCAGGTTCGCGAAGCGCTGGCCGGCGAAGAAGGAATGGGCGCCAGCCCCGAAGCCGAGGTAGGGCTCCGCGCGCCAGTACACGAGGTTGTGCCGGCAGGCTCGCCCGGGCCTCGCCCAGTTGGAGATCTCGTAGTGCTCATACCCCTCTCGGGCGAGGCGGGTACGTGTCCACTCGTATTCCTCCGCGGCGACGTCCGGGTCTGGGTCTGGCAGCTGGCCCTTCTGGACGCGGTAGTAGAGGGCGGTGCCGGGCTCGACTGTGAGTGCGTAGCAGGAGAGGTGTTCCGGGTGGAACTCGAGGATCCGTTCGAGGGTCTCCTGCCAGTGCTCCGTGCGCTGGCCGATGAGCCCGAAGATCAGGTCCAGGTTCAGATTGTCGAAACCCGCCGCACGGGCGTCCTGCACGGCCTGTACCACGCGCTCGGGCGTGTGTTCACGTTCGAGAAGTTCGAGCTCCTCGGGCCGCATCGACTGCACGCCCATCGAGAGGCGGTTGATGCCGAGCGCACGCAGGCCCTCGAGGTGCTCGCGGGTCAGTTCGGTGGGATTCGCCTCCAGCGTCCACTCGGCGTCAGGGGCGATGTCGTACTCGGTCCGGACGGCGGCGGTGATCGCCTGCATGTCGTCCAGCGATGTCAGGCTGGGAGTCCCGCCCCCGAAGAAGACCGTATCCACGCGGAAGGGCCGAGCGGCGGGTGCCCAGAGTCCGAGTTCGTTCACGAGCGCCGGGGTGTATTCCGGGACCAGATGGTCGAGGCCCTCGTACGAGTTGAAATCGCAATACCCGCACTTCGAGGAGCAGAAGGGGATGTGCAGGTAGAGGGCGAGGGCCGGTTTGCCCCCTGCCATGCGCGCCGCTTGCTGTCCCACCGGGCTGATCGAGGAGGTCATGCGCCGAGGGTAACAGCCGCCCTATCCGCGCTCCATCCGGCTTCACCGATCGCAGGGCGCGATAGGATTGACCGCGTGAGCACGATCTCCGAGCGAGAACTGCAAGAGTCTCTGGACCGCTGGGCGGAGCATGGCCTGATCTCCACGGAGCAGGGCGAGGCGATCGCGGCCCACGAGGCGGCCCGCCGGGGCGATGAGCCGGCGACGAATTTCGGCGGTGTGAGCGGTGGTGTGCTGCTGCAGTATGCCGGCTCGCTGGTCGCGCTTGGGGCGGTCCTCGGCCTCTATGTCACGGTCCTCGGTGACCTCTCCGAGGGGGCGCGGTTTGCGCTGATGGTGGCCATCGCAGCCGGATGGAGCGCGCTCGCGTGGGTGCTGGGGCGGGCCGCGGGTGGCTCACCGGCTGCAGATGCGCTTGGGTTCGGGGCGGCGGTGCTCTGGTACGCAGCCTCGCTTCAGGCGTTCGCGTCGGTGGACTGGTTGGGCGATGACTCAACGCCCGGCCAGATGCGGCTCATGTTCGTCGTCACGTCGCTCGTGGGGGCCTCCGCCGGCTACGTGGCGGCAAGGGTGATCCCGGCCCCACTGGCGGCCCTTGGCGTCCCGGTAGCCCTGGCCTGGGGCGCAGGGATGCTCGGCTGGTGGGTGGGGAACGCCGAGGAGGAGTCCCCGGGTGTGGCCGGCGCCCAGGTGATGGTCGTCGCCGGCTTTGCCCTCGCCGCCCTTGTGTTCAACCAGGAGACGTTGCGCCTGGACCGTGCCGCACGGGCCTGGTGGGAGATCGGCGCGCTGGGCATCGCGAACGTCGCGGCAGTGGTGCTGGCGATCGGCGAGGGCGGCGCGTACGAGGGCATGCTGTTCGCCTACACGGTCGCGTTGGCCGTCGCCGGGGTCGCATCGCGCCAGCGGATTGCGGTTGTCTTCGCTGCGATCACGCTCTACGAGTACATCGGAATCGTGGTGTTCCGGACGTTCGACGGTGCGCTCGCAGCGATCATCATCCTGGCCCTCGTCGGTCTGGGCACCGCACTCGGTGGGACAGTGGCGCAACGCGGCGGGTGGCGCCGCCTTCGCTTCGGGCGGTAGCCTCGCGGCTCGGACGGGCGGGACGAGGAGGCGGCGATGGAGCTCACAGACGAGCAGCGAGAGTACCTGGAAGGCCACCAGCTGGCGGTCCTCGCGACCGGCCGGCGTGACGGCTCGCCGCAGATCTCCACGGTCAACTATCGCTTCGACGGCGCCCACCTCTACATCTCCGTCACCAGTGACCGTGCGAAGTGGACCAACACGCAGCGACAACCCAGGGTGGCGATGCTCATCCCGGACGGCCGGAAGCAACTCATCATCTACGGGACGGTGGAGGGCATTCCGGGAGGCCCGCTCCGGGACGAGCGCATCGCCTGGATCCGCGCCGGGATGGGGAACCCGCTGCCGCCTGACGCCGACATGGCCGCGTTCTCGAAGCAACTGGACGAGGCCAAGCGCGTCGTCTTGAAGGTCACGCCGGACCGGGTGTTCGGCAACAACTAGCGCGCCTCGAACCTCCCGTCCGGGCGTGCGACACTTCGGCGCACCCTCGGTGCGTTGCCGGGGGGCGGCCGCGAGGTGTCCAGGTGCTGAAGAGTCACGGGTGCGGAGAGTTGCGCGCCGAGCACGCCGGCGAGCAGGTGACGCTTGCCGGGTGGGTGCACCGTCGCCGCGATCACGGCGGCCTGATCTTCATTGACCTGCGTGACTCGACTGGCCTCGTGCAGGTGGTATTCCACCCGGATCAGGCGCCCGCCGCGGCAGCCATCGCGTCCGAGGTCCGCAGCGAATATGTCCTGCGGGTGCGAGGCGACGTGACCCTTCGCCGCGCGGGCACCGAGAACAGCGACTTGCCAACGGGTGCGGTGGAAGTCCTCGCCGCCTGGGCGGAGATCCTGAACTCGGCCGAGACACCTCCGTTCCCGGTCAATCAAGAGACCAACGTCGATGAGATGACGCGGCTCCGCTACCGCTACCTGGACCTGCGCCGCGAGCGGATGGCGGGCAATCTCCGCCTGCGTCATCGCATCGTGAAGTTGATGCGTGACTTCATGGACGAGCGCGGCTTCATCGAAGTCGAGACCCCGGTCCTCAACCTCGCGACGCCCGAGGGTGCGCGCGACTACCTCGTCCCCAGCCGAGTGCACCCTGGCTCGTTCTATGCGTTGCCTCAGAGCCCGCAGCAGTGGAAGCAACTGCTGATGGTGGGCGGTGTCGACCGCTACTTCCAGATCGCGCGCTGCTATCGCGATGAGGACCTGCGCGCAGACCGGCAGCCGGAGTTCACTCAGTTGGACGTCGAGATGGCCTTCGTCGAGGAGTCTGACATCCTGGACCTCACCGAGGCGCTCTACCACCGACTCGCCGAGGAAGTGCGTCCGGAATGGACGGTCCCCGCCCGGTTCCCTCGGTTCACCTACTCCGAGGTGATGGAGCGCTACGGATCAGACAAGCCAGACCTCCGCTACGGCCTCGAGTTGCACGACCTGACGAACCTGGTGCGTGGCTCCGAGTTCCGTGTCTTTACCCAGGCAGTGGAAGCAGGCGGCCGCGTGCGCGCGATCGCCGTGCCCGGAGGGGCTGACGTCGCCCGGCGCGGGCTGGACGAGTACGTCGACCTCGCTCGCGCAGCGGGCGCGTCCGGAATCGTGTGGTTCCAGTTCGGAGGTTCAGGCCCGCTGGACGGCCTGTCCGCCGAGGATGTGAAGTCCCCGGCGTCTCGGTTCTTCACACCGGACCAGGCGGCGGCGCTTGGCCGGGCGTGTGGGGCGCAGCGCGGGGATCTGCTGCTGGTCGCAGCCGGTCCGGACGCGCTCACCTCGAAGGTGCTCGACGTCCTCCGGCGGACCGTGGCGGAACAGCGAGGGCTCGCTGACCCGTCCACGCTGGCGTTTCTGTTCGTCACCCAGTTCCCCGCCTTTGAGTGGGACGCAGACGAGGAGAAGTGGAGCGCCGTCCACCATCTGTTCACCTCCCCGTTCACGGACGACATCGGGCTGCTGGAGAGCGACCCGGGCAGCGTGCGCTCGCATGCATATGACCTGGTCTGCAACGGCCAGGAGATCGGGTCTGGCTCGATCCGTATCCACTCGCGGGAGGTCCAGCTGGCTGTGTTGCGGACCCTCGGTCTGACACTGGACGAGGCGAGGCTGAAGTTCGGGCACATGTTGGAGGCGTTCTCTTATGGCGCCCCCCCGCACGGGGGGATCGCGCCGGGCATCGACCGCACGGTCGCTCTGTTCGCGGGCGAACGAGACATCCGTGAGGTCATCGCGTTCCCGAAGACCAAGTCCGCCGGCGACCCGATGACTGGCGCGCCGGCTCCGGTCTCGGAGCGACAGTTGAGGGACGTCCACATCCGGCTCGCGCCGGACGCGGAAGAGGCCCTGGCCCAGCAGCGCGCCGAGGCATCCGGGGCAGACACAGCGACGTAACCACTCCGTCAGCCCCGCTGATATATGCTGCTGACGCTCCGCCCCCAAGCGGCGCCGCGGCGACAGCGCGGCGCACGCCCGGAAGGCCAGGTTCGTCATGAGCCAGAATCGACTGCTCGCCGTGCTCCTCGGCGTCCTTGCCGCGCTGGTCCTCGTGGTGGGCGGGCTGTCAGCGGTCCTCCTCCTCGGGGGGAAGAGCGATGACGGGACCACCAGTGCCGGGAGCGGCGGTGGTAGTGGCGGCGGAGGCGACGCCCGCGGCGTCCTCCGTCTCCCCGGGAGTGATCCGGTCACCCTCGATCCTCACATCGCAGGTGACGCCACCTCAGCCGAGTACATCGTCGAGATCTATAGCGGGCTCGTCACGCTGTCGCCCGAGCTCGACATCGCCATGGACCTTGCGGAGAAGGTGGATGTCTCGGCGGACGGCAAGCAGTACACGTTTACGCTGCGGCAGGACGCCACCTTCCACTCCGGGCGCAAGGTCACGGCGGCCGACGTCAAGTACTCCATCGAGCGCGCGGCTTCGAAGGAGCTCGCCTCACCCACCGCCATCGCCTACCTCGGTGACATCGTGGGGGTGCGTGAGCGCTTCGCCGGCCTCGCCAAGGACGTCCGAGGCGTCGAGGTCATTGACGAGCGGCATGTGCGGATCACGATCGATGCGGCAAAGCCGTACTTCCTCGCCAAACTGACCTACCCCACTGCCTTCGTGGTCGACAAGGCGCAGATCGAGAGCAACCCCCGCAACTGGTCGCGTCGTCCCAACGGCACTGGCCCGTACAAGCTGATGGAATGGCGCCTCGGCGAGCGCATCGTCCTGGAGGCGAACGCGAAGTTCTACCTGGGCGCGCCGAAGTTGCGAGAGGTTAACTACCTCCTCTCTGGCGGATCGGCGCTCACCAGATTTGAGAACAACGAACTGGACGTCGCCGGCATCTCGGTCAACGACATCGACCGGGCGCGCGACCCGAAGAGCGACCTGAACAAGGTCTACAAGGCCTGGCCGCAGTTCTCAATCGCCTACATCGCCTTCAACACCAGCGTGCCGCCCTTTGACGACCGAGCGGTCCGCCGGGCGATGGGGCTCGCGATCGACCGAAAACGCGTAGCCGAGGTCACCTTCAAGAACATGCTGCAACCAGCCACCGGCATCCTCATGCCGCAGATGCCGGGGTATACGCCGGAAGACAAGACGCTCCAGTACAACCTCGAAGCAGCAAAGGCGGAACTGGCGAAGTCCAAGTACGCCGGGAAGATGCCACCGATTGAGATCACCGAGGTCGGCGCCGGCGCCGAGGCAGGCATCGACACGCAGGCCTTCCTCGAACTCTGGAAGCAGATCGGGCTGAACATCAGCATCCGGCAGACGGACTTCGCGACATTCCTGGCAGACCAGGATGCCGGTCGACTCCAGGCATTCAACGCTGGCTGGATCATGGACTACCCAGACCCGGAGGACATCCTGGACGTGAAGTTCCACTCCGGCTCGCCCTTGAATGACGTGGGCTACAAGAACCCCGAGGTGGACCGGCTGCTGGATGCCGCCCGCATTGAGGCGAACCCGAACCGCCGCCTGGAGATCTATCGCGAGGTGGAGAAGAAGATCGTCGACGACGCTGCATGGTTGCCGCTGTACTTCCAGCAGGCGCACGTCGTGGCCAAGGAGGCCGTGAAGAACTGGTTTGAGCCGCCGATGGTGGTGCCGCGGCTTCGTTTCCTGGAACTGGCTCGATAGCGCAGGCCATCGAGGGCGGAGAGGTCAGACATGGGCGCGTACGTCGTCCGGCGGCTTCTGTGGCTGCCAGTCGTCCTGCTCATTGTCTCCTTTGCCACCTTTACGCTCGCCCGGTTCGGGCCGGGCGACCCGATCAGCGTGACCGCAGGGCAGGTCCGTGACCCAGAAGTGCTTGACCAGATCCGCCGTGACCGGGGCCTCGATTCGAACGTCGTCGTCCAGTACATGCGTTGGCTGGAGAAGGCCGTCCAGGGAGACTTCGGCGAGTCCTACCTCCAGAAAGGCTTCTCGGTCTCCGAACTGATCTTTCCGCGGATGTGGATCTCCGCCCAGCTCGGCCTGATCGCCCTCGTGATCGTCTTTGTCATCGGCATCCCCATGGGACTCCTCGCGGCAAGGTTCGCCGGGACGTGGCTCGACCCGGCGATCATCGGGACACTGTTGTTCCTCCAGGCGATCCCGGTGCTGGTGGTGATCCCGCCCTTGATCTGGCTGTTCGGGCTGAAGCTGAACTGGCTGCCGGTCGGCGGCTGGGACGGCGTGTTCGAGATCTGGTGGATCGCCGACGTGGTCGCAATCCCCATCCCTGACCCGCACCTGTATATCCCGCTGGTGGCGTTCACCCTCCCGGGTTTCGTCTCCGTGGCCCGGCTCGTGCGCGTGAGCGCGCTGGAAGTGAACCTGGAGGACTTCGTGCGCACGGCGCGGGCGAAGGGCCTGTCCGAGTCTGCCGTGCAGTTCCGTCACGTCCTGCCGAACTCGCTGCTGCCGCTCATCACCGTGATTGGGTTCGCCCTCGCTGGCGTCATCGAGGGCGCGCTGTTCGTGGAGACCCTGCTCGGCATCAACGGCATCGGACGGTTCACCTTCGAGGCGGTGGTCAGTCGCGACTACGACGTGATCCTCGCCACCACCGTGATTTTCTCGGCGGCGTTTGTCCTCATGAACCTCCTGGCCGAGATCGCCTACGGATTCGTCGATCCGCGAGTACGCGTCGGGTCGTCACGAGGATGACCGCTCCGACCGCAGCCGTCGAGGTCGCCACACGGCAGGTCGTGGGTGGTACCAGCGAGTGGCGGATTGTCCTGGACCGGCTTCGCAAGAAGCGTCTGGCCATGGGTTCACTGGTGATCATCGGCGTGATTTACGGTGCCGGGATCTTCGCTCCGCTGCTCGCGCCCTACTCGCCGACACAGACGAACCTCGACCGACCGGTCGAGGGGCCGAGCGCCGACCACCTGCTGGGGACAGACCGGCTGGGCCGAGACCAGTTGAGCCGCGCGATGTACTCGTCGCGGACCACGATCATCGTGACCACCGCGGTAGTGCTCTCGGGCGGCCTGGTTATCGGGAACACCCTCGGCCTGTTGGCGGGCTATCGAGGCGGGTGGGTGGATACCCTGATCATGCGCGTGGGTGACGTGTTCTCGTCCTTGCCCTCTCTGGTCATGCTCATCCTGATCAACGCGACGCTCGGACAGCGGGTCACTGCCTGGACGAGATGGGTGGAGGACCATACGCCGCTCAACGGACTGGTCGCCTCCGGGTTCCCTTCCTACCTGCTTGTCTTCTCGGCACTCTCCCTCTTCTTCTGGGTGGGCACTGCCCGAGTCATCCGCGCGCAAGTCCTGCAGTTGCGCGAGCGGGACTACATCATGGCTGCCGAGGCGCTGGGCGCCTCACCACGCCGGATCATCCTGCAACACCTCCTGCCGAACGTGTCCTTCCTCATCATCCTGTCGCTCTCCGCCACCCTTGGGGGTATCGCGGGCTCCGAGATTGTGCTGACCTGGTTCGGGGTTGGCGTCCAGCCGCCGGCGGCCTCTTTCGGAGCGATGCTGTTCGAGGGTTCCGGCACACGGACATTTGCCTCCAGCCCGCACCTGCTCCTAGTGCCGGGAGTGATCATCACCCTGCTCCTGTTCGCGTTCGCCCTTCTCGGGGACGCGCTGAACGACGCCGTCCGAGGCCGCTAGGCCCTCCCGCGGCGTCCCTATCGGGGTTCCCCTAACGGCGGTCTGAATCAGTGTGCGTGCTATATTGGATTCACCGCGGCAGCCCGCGC
>CAZVNJ010000039.1:0-20033 GCA_964628985.1 uncultured Dehalococcoides sp. | reverse complement strand
CCATCGCGACCGCCGATGGCATCCTCTTCGCGGGGGCCGGGCATCTCGTGTTGCTTGATGGGGCGACGGGACAGCCGAAGGGCGAGCGTAAGGTGGACGGGCTGCGCTTTGTGACCCCTGCCGGCCAGGCAACATACCTGGCGCTTACCTCTGGCGAACTCATCGCGATCAAGTAAGTCCCTACGGCACCAACAGCCGGGCGATCGCCTCCACCTCCTCGGCCGTGGCGCCTGCCTCCCGCAGGTTGGCGCGCACGATCACGAGGTTCCCGTCCTGGCCCTGGTACGGGCGTGCTTCCTCGATGATCTCCGCCCACTTTGCTGCATTGAGGATGCCGGCCGCGGCAAACGCGGCGCGCAACTCCTCCCGCGACGCGAAGTTGGCGCTGAGTCGCCGCACGCCGCTGGGCGAGGGCGGTGGGGTGAGGTCCGGGACGGGAGTCTGCGCGGGCACCGCCACGATCGTCCCCACGATCGCTGCCGTCGCGCTGGTGCCCGGCGTCGGCTGCGGCACACCCTGGTTCGCCGTGCACCCGAGGCCCCAGGTGAACACCGCGAGAGCGCTCAATGCGGCCAACCGCACTCGCAGGTCCATGCCGCCAGCCTAGCCCGCGAGCGCCTGCCGGGCGATGTCTACAGTGCGGTCGATCTCCGCCTCAGTGTGGGCGAGCGAGAGGAACCACGCCTCGTACTGGCTCGGCGGGAGATGCACGCCGCCCTCAATCATGGCGTGGTGGAACCGCGCGAACGCGCCTGTGTCTGCCTGCTTCGCCTCAGCCCAGTTCGTCGGCGGAGCGTCGAGGCCAAAGAACAGCGTGAGCAGCGAACCGGAGCGCGCTACGGCGACTCGCGCCTCGGTGGCCGCGATCGCTCCGCGCAAACCCGCCTCAAGCCGTGCCCCGAGCGCCTCGAGGCGTTCGTACGCGCCCGCGTCCGTGCGGAGCGCCTCGAGCGTCGCAGTCCCGGCGGCCATGGCGAGTGGGTTCCCGGAAAGCGTGCCAGCCTGGTACACCGGCCCCAGCGGCGCGATGAGCGACATCAGGTCGCGTCGCCCGCCGTAGGCGCCGACGGGCAGCCCGCCGCCGATGATTTTCCCGAGCACGGTGATGTCCGGCCGGATGCCGTACATCGCCTGCGCGCCGCCGAAGGCCGCGCGGAAGCCGCTGATCACCTCATCGAAGATCAACAGGGCGCCCGCGGCGTCGCATGCCGCGCGCAGGCCCTCAAGATACCCGGCGGCCGGCTCCACCAGTCCCATATTGCCGGCGATCGGCTCCACGATGACGGCCGCGATCGCGCCTGGGTGGGCCTCGAAAGCGACGCGCACAGCGTCGAGGTCGTTGTAGGGTGCGACGAGCGTCTGCGCTGCGTAGGCTGCGGGGACGCCCGCGGAGTCGGGCAGCGAGAGCGTCGCGACGCCTGAGCCGGCGGCGACCAGCAGGCCGTCCGCGTGGCCGTGGTAACAGCCCTCGAACTTCAGCACGAGATCGCGCTTCGTCGCGGCGCGGGCCAGGCGGATCGCGCTCATCGCCGCTTCCGTCCCGGATGAGACGAACCGGACCATCTCGATCGAGGGGACGGCTGCGATCACGCGCTCCGCCAGTCCAACCTCTGCCTCCGTCGGCGCGCCGAACGAGGTGCCACCGCCGGCCGCTCCGCGGATCGCCTCAACGACCGCTGGATGTGCATGGCCCAGGATCAGCGGGCCGTACGACTGCACGTAATCGATGTATTCGCGCCCATCGATGTCCGTGACGGTCGCGCCTCGGCCGGAGGCGACGAAGACGGGCGCACCGCCCACCGCTCGATAGGCGCGGACGGGCGAGTCGACACCCCCGGGCAACACCTGCTCGGCGCGTGCCATCGCGGCCTCGGACTTCGGTCGGGTCACGGGCGATCCTCGCGCAGCCAGCGGGCGGCGTCCTTCGCGTGGTAGGTAATGATGATGCCGGCACCGGCGCGCGCGATCGAGGTGAGGATCTCGAGGACGATGCGCCGCTCATCCAGCCAGCCGTGCTGTGCAGCCGCCTTCACCATCGCGTACTCGCCTGAGACGTTGTACGCGGCGAGTGGGAGGTCGGTGCGGTCGCGCACCGCGCGGATCACATCGAGGTACGACAGGGCCGGCTTCACCATCACGATGTCCGCCGACTCCTCGATGTCTGCCTCGACCTCGCGGAGGGCTTCGAGGCTGTTCGCCGGATCCATCTGGTAGCCGCGGCGGTCGCCGAACTGCGGGGTGGAGCCGGCGGCCTCGCGGAAGGGGCCGTAGAAGGCAGAGGCGTACTTCGCCGAGTAGGCCATGATCGGTGTCGTGGCGTAGCCCGCGTCGTCGAGGGCCTCACGGATCGCTCCGACGCGGCCGTCCATCATGTCGCTCGGGGCGATCACGTCGGCCCCGGCGCGCGCGGTGGATACGGCCATGCGCGAGAGCAGATCCAACGACGGGTCGTTGTCTACCTCGCCGGTGGCCGTCAAGACACCGCAGTGGCCATGGTCGGTGTATTCGCACAGGCAGATATCCGCGACCGTAACGAGGGCAGGGTCGAGCCGCTTCAGTTCGCGGATCGCTTGCTGCACGATGCCGTCGTCCGCGTACGCCTCGGTCCCTTCGGCGTCCTTCGCGGCGGGCAGCCCGAAGAGCAGCACGGCGCGGATGCCGAGGTCGCGCCACTCGCCCACTTCGCCGGCGAGCATGTCCACGCTCAGTTGGTACTGGCCGGGCATCGAGGAGATCTCCTGCCGGACGCCCTGGCCGTGCGTCACGAAGATCGGATAGATGAACTGCGAGGGGTCGAGGCGCGTCTCGCGTACGAGAGCGCGGAGGGCGTCCGTGCGGCGCGTGCGGCGCGTGCGTGTGAATGGCGCGAGGCGTGTGGCGGCGACCATCATCGGACCTCCGTCCGGGCGGGGCGACGAGCGTGCAGGAACTCGCGCGTGGACTCGACCAGTCCGTCGATCGTATGCGGCTCGGCCACCACGTCCACGCGAAGCCCTCGTTCCCGCGCCGTCTCCGCCACCACCGGGCCGATGCAGGCGATCACCGCGCCACCGAGCACACGGAGGTCGCCACCGAGCATCGAGGCGAGGTTCGTGACGGCCGAGGAGGAGGCGAACATCGCCACGTCCACCTCGCCGGCCCGGAGCGCAGCGAGCACGTCCGCTGGCGGTTCAGCCGGGGGCGCAGCCAGGTACAGGGTGAGTTCCTCAACATCGGCCCCCGCAGCCCGCAGCGTGGCAGGCAGGATGTCGCGGGCACCCTCCGCACGTGGCAGCAGGACACGTGTTCCCCGCACCTTTGGCGAGAGCGTCTCTCCGAGGGCCTCGCCAATGGCTTGAGCAGGCACGAGGTCCCCGCGCAGCCCTCGGGAGCGCAGGGCTCGGTCCGTCCCGACACCGATCGCGGCGATCCTCGTCCCGGCGAAGGCGCGCGCGTCCTCGCCGGACTCGAAGAGTGCATCGACGAACGCCTCCACCGCGTTTGCCGACGTGAAGACCACCCACCCATAGGAGCCGGTGCGCAGATCCGCGACAGCGCGGGCGGCGGCAGAAGCGTCCACACGCCGCTCGAGTTCGAGCGCGGGCAGCAACAAGGGATGTGCACCTTCCAGTCGCAACGCCTCGGCCAGCATCGATGCCTGAGCGCGCGTGCGAGTAATGAGCACGCGCTTCCCGGCCAGCGGGGCCAGTGCCGCAGGGGCGAGCGACTCCTGGAATCGGGCCACGTCTCCGATCACGAAGAGCGCCGGCGCTTCGATCTTGGCCGCGTGGGCGACGTCAGCGATCGTCGAGAGGGTGCCGGTTACCGTGCGTTGCCGGGGCGTGCTCGCCTGCTGCACGAGGGCGGCTGGCGTCGAGGCCGCCCGCCCGCCCTCGATGAGCGCCTGAGCGATGCCGTCGATGCGCGCCGCCCCCATGAGCACGACGATCGTGTCCGTGGCGGCGGCGAGGCGTGCCCAGTCGACGCCCTCGTGCGGCTTCGTCGGGTCCTCGTGCCCGGTCACGACGGCGAAGGAGGTGGCCACGCCCCGATGTGTGACCGGGACGCCGCCGAGCGCGAGACCACCAATCGCGGAAGTGACGCCGGGGATGACGGTGCAAGGGACGCCAGCCTCGGCGAGGGCGAGTGCCTCCTCGCCGCCGCGGCCGAAGACGTACGGGTCTCCGCCCTTGAGGCGTACGACGCGACGGCCGGCGCGCCCGTGCTCGACCAGCAAGGCGTTCGTCTCGTCCTGGGTCAGTGTGTGGTTGTCCGCGGCCTTCCCGGCGTCGATGAGGACGGCGTCGGCGCGGGCCTCGTCCAGCAGTTCGAGGGGTGCGAGGCGGTCGTAGAGGACCACATCGGCACGGCGGAGCGCGGCCAGCCCGTTGGCCGTGATCAGGCCCGGGTCTCCCGGCCCGGCGCCGACGAGCCAGACGTGTCCGAGGCTCATGCGCCGCCTCGTTCCAGCGCCTGCTTGAGCCGCATTCCAAGCCCATGGCCCAGCTCGGAGGCGTCCGCGATGCGTCCGGTGGCGTCGCCGAAGATCGGCGCAGCGTCACCCTCGGCGGGCGCGAGCATCGCGCGGATGGCGAGCAGATCGCCGTCGCGCTGGGCGTAGGCGGCGACACCAAGTTCGCAACCGGCGCCAAGGGCGGCCAGCACCGCCCGTTCCGCCGTGGCCGCGATGCGGGTCGGCTCGTGGTCGATCGCCGCCAGCAGCGCCCGCACCTCGTCGTCGTCGCGGCACTCGAGCGCGATCACGCCTTGCCCGGGCGAGGGGAGGAACGCCTGCGCCTCGTAGATCTCGGTGGCCTCGCCCAGGCGTCCGAGGCGCTGCAGGCCGGCCGCGGCCAGGATTGCGCCGTCGTACTCGCCTCGCTCCACCTTCGCGAGCCGCGTGTCCACGTTGCCGCGGATCTCGGCGATCTCGAGGTCCGGCCGCATCGCGCGCAGGATGGCCGCACGCCGGGTCGCGCTGGTGCCCACGCGTGCGCCAGCCGGGAGGTCGCGCAGACGCCGGCCACCCCGGCCGACGAAGACGTCACGCGGGTCGGCGCGCTCCAGCATCGCGCCGATCACGAGGCCGTCCACGGACGCCGAAGGCATGTCCTTCAGGGAATGCACGGCGATATCAGCCCGGCCCTCGCGGACCGCGTCCCGCACGGCCGCGACAAAGACTCCCTCGCCGCCCATGGCGCTGAGCGGAGTTTGCTGGTCGCGGTCGCCGCGCGTGGTCACCTCAACGAGCTCGACCTCGATGCCCGGGTGGGCGGAGCGGAGGACTTCCGCGGCCAGACGGGTCTGCACCAGCGCGAGGGCAGAGGCGCGGGTGGCGAAGCGAAGGCGCCGCACGTCAGCCGGCTTCGGTCGAGCGCGCGTCGTCCAGCCGGAACAGGTCGCGCACGGTGTCCACGTAGCCATCCTGGTCGTGGCGTTCGTTCAGCGTCGCGATCGGGCCTGCCAGCAACTGGTTCACGAGGCCGCGCGTGGCCGCCTCCATCAGTTCCTCGACCTGTGCCCGGTCAGCGCCATCGAGGCGCAGGCGGCGCATCACTTTCTCGACCTCGGCGCGGCGCTGCGCCTCCGTCCGTTCGGTCAGCGCGGCGATGGTCGGAGCGACGTGCAGACGGGCGCCCCACGAGGCGAAGCGGGCGGTCTCCTGCTCGACAATCGCTTCGACCGCGGTGACCTCGCTGGCACGGGCGGCGCTGGCGCGCTCGGCGAGCGCCTGCAGGTCGTCGAGGTCGTAGTAGACCACGCCAGGCATTGAGCGAGCGGAGGCGTCCACGGCGCCGGGCATCGCGATGTCGATCACCAGCAGGGGCGCGCCCTCACGTGAGGTTACGGCCCCCTCGAGGAGCGGCCGGTCGACGATCGGTGTAGCCGCGCCGGCGGCTCCGATGACGACGTGGGCCGTCGCGACGGCCTCTGCGAGCGCCTCGAACGGGACCGCGGTGCCCCCGAGCGCGGCGGCAAGCGACTCCGCCCGGGCGAGCGTGCGGTTGGTCACCACGATCTCACGTGCACCGGCGCCGACGATCGCCTGTGCCGCGAGCTGGCCGGCCTCGCCGGCGCCCACAACGAGGACTCGCGCGGTGGAGAGGTCCGGCAGCAGCGTGCGAGCTTGCTGCGCAGCGATCGAGGAGACGGAGAGTGCACCATCTCCAATGCCGGTCTCGTTGCGCGCACGCCGCCCGGTCCGCACAGCGGTGTGGAAGAGGCGGGAGAGGACGGCGTCCTGGGTCTCGGCACGCACGGCCTCGGAGAACGCCGCTCGCACCTGCCCGAGGATTTCCGTCTCACCCACCACCATCGAGTCGATCCCGCTGGAGACGCGGTACAGGTGCTCGACGGCCTCGATCCCTCGCCACACGTGCAGATAGCGTTCGGCCACGTCAGGGTCGGCGCCGAACTCCCGTGCCAGGAAGGCGACCACCGAGAGGGCTTCGTGCTCGCCCGAGAGGTAGAGCTCGACGCGGTTGCAGGTCGAGATGAGGGCGGCCGCCCCAAACTCCCGCTGCGCGCGCTTCAGCAGGCTGGCGATGTCTTCGGGGGGAGGCGTGAGGCGTTCGCGCACGTGCACCGGGGTGGTGTGATGGGAGAAGCCCGCGGCGGTGATCATCGAGCCGCCTCCCGCCAGGTGGGAGAAGCAGCGAGCGCGTCCCGATGCAGCCCGCGGACCAGCCGGGCGCGGGCCGCGTCCAGTTCGCGGGCTGAGATTAAACGCATCACCTCGGCGTCGATCGCCTCCTGCCAGCGGTCCGCGGGGATGCGGTTCGGACAGACATCGCACAGGAGCGGCGGAGGGGTCTGTGCGCGCTCGCAGCGGCCGGCACATTCCCGGTCGCCAGCGCGGACCTCGCGACGGATATCCCCCAGGAGTGTCGCGAGGACTTCGATGTCGTCTGTGAGGAACTCGGTCAGGCGTTCGCGCAGCCAGCGCGCCATGGCAGGGGAAGTGCCGGCCGTGGAGGCGGCGATCTGGATCGAACCCTTCTTGATGACCGAGGGGAGGATGAAGTCACAGTTGTCTACGTCGTCCGCGGCGTTGACCAGGATGCCGGCGGCACGCGCTTCATCCGCCACGCGTCGGTTCACCTCGCCGTTGTCAGTCGCCACGAAGACGAAGTGCTGTCCAGCCGTGTCGCCGTCCTCGAAGGGTCGCTGAAGCCACCGTACGCGACCATCGTCGGCGTACGCTTGGACGGCTGGGATGAGTTCGGGCGCCACCAGAGTCACGCGAGCGCCGGATTCGACGAGACGGCCAATCTTTTCGAGCGCGACATGCCCGCCGCCCACCAGGAGGACGGGGATGTCCTGCAGTTCGAGGTAGATCGGGTAGTACCCCACGAGTCGGCCCTGCTCCGCGGCGCCCCTGCCACGGTTCACTCTAGGCGGCGTCCCCGGCGAAGCGCTCTCACAGGTTCGGGGGGAGTCGGCAAGGATTGGCGATGTTCGCCCTAGTCGTCCTCCTCCGTGGCCCCGACGATCATGCCGGCGCCCACGGTGTTGTTGGTGACCTCGTCAATCAGGATGAACGAGCCTGTCCGGCGGTTCTGAGAATACCAGTCCACGAAGAGCGGCTCAGTCGTCTTCAGGCGCACGCGCCCGATCTCGTTCAGGGAGAGTCCGTCGCCGGGCTCTTCCTTCAGGGTATTGATGTCGAGGCGTCCCTCGACGGCCTCGACAATCGCCCGCGCGGAGTGTGTCGTGTGCTTGATGGCATAGCGCGCGCCCGGTGTCAGCCGCCCCCGCTCAGACATCCAGCAGACCCACGCCTCGATCTGTCGCGCCGACTTCGGCGGGTAGGCGACCGAAGCAATCAAGTCGCCGCGCGAGACATCGACATCGTCGGTCAGACGGATCGTGACGGACATCGGCGGCACGGCGACCGCGACGCTGCCATCGAAGGTGTCGATCGCCTCGATGTGCGTGCGCCGGCCCGAGGGGAGCACCATCACTTCGTCTCCCGGTCGGAAGGCGCCGCCCGCCACTGAGCCCGCATAGCCGCGGTAGTCGTGGTGCTCCGTGCTCATCGGCCGGATCACATACTGGACGGGGAAGCGGGGGTGGTCGAAGTCCTCGGCGTCGGTGACGTCCAGGGTCTCGAGGTGCTCAAGCAGCGCCGGCCCGTCGTACCAGGGTGTCGAGGCCGATCGGTCCACCACGTTGTCACCGTTCAGCGCCGAGATCGGGATGAAGGTAATCTCCACTTCTCCCAGGCGGCGCGCGAAGTGGTGGAAGTCGTCGCGCACGGCCTCGAACGCCGCCCGGTCAAAGTCCACCAGATCCATCTTGTTCACGCAGACGACGAGGTGGCGGATCCCGAGGAGGGACGAGATAAAGGCATGGCGCCGTGACTGTTCGACCACCCCCTGGCGGACGTCGATGAGGATGAGCGCCACGTCCGCGGTGGAGGCGCCGGTCACCATGTTCCGTGTGTACTGCACATGCCCCGGCGTGTCCGCGATGATGAACTTCCGCTTCGGCGTGGCGAAGTAGCGGTAGGCGACGTCGATCGTGATGCCCTGCTCGCGCTCCGCCCGCAGCCCGTCCGTCAGCAGCGCGAGGTTGACGTACTCCTCGCCGCGGTTCTGGCTCGTGCGCTCGATGGCGTCCCACTGGTCCTCGAAGATCGACTTGGCGTCGTAGAGCAACCGCCCGATGAGCGTGCTCTTGCCGTCGTCGACGGAGCCGACCGTGGCGAAGCGGAGGAGTTCCACTAGAAGTACCCCTCGCGCTTTCGGTCTTCCATCGCTGCCTCGGAGAAGCGGTCGTCGGCGCGGGTCGCGCCGCGTTCGGTGATGCGTGTCGCAGCCGTCTCGGCGATCACGGCCTCGACCGTGGCGGCGTCGCTGCGCACGGCGGCGGTGCAGGTCAGGTCACCGACGGTGCGATAGCGCACCGTCTCAATAAAGGGCCGCTCGCCTGGGAGCATCTGGATCAGCGGGCTGGTCGCCATCAGCATGCCGTCGCGGGCGAACACCTCGCGCTGGTGGGCGTAATAGATCGAAGGTACTTCGATGCCCTCCTCCGCGATGTACTGCCAGATGTCCATCTCGGTCCAGTTGGAGAGCGGGAAAATCCGGATGTGCTCGCCCTTGCGATGGCGGCCGTTGAAGAGGTTCCACAGTTCCGGGCGCTGGTTCTTCGGGTCCCACTGGCCGAAGTCGTCACGGAAGGAGTAGACGCGTTCCTTGGCGCGCGCCTTCTCCTCGTCCCGCCGCCCGCCACCGAAGACAGCGTCGAACTCGTGCTTGGCGAGGGTCTCCAGGAGCACCGGGGTCTGGAGACGGTTGCGCGAGGCGCGTGGCCCCGTCTCCTCCACCAGTTCACCGGCGTCGATCTTCTCCTGCACCGAACCGACGATCAGACGCACGCCGAGCTCCGCCACGCGGCGGTCGCGATACTCCATGACCTCCTCGAAGTTGTGGCCGGTGTCGATATGGACGACGGGGAAGGGGATGCGGGCGGGGGCGAACGCCTTCTCCGCGAGGCGGAGCATGACGATGGAGTCCTTGCCACCAGAGAAGAGCATCCCCGGGCGCTCAAACTCCGCCGCGACCTCGCGGATGATGAAGATCGATTCGGCCTCGAGGGCCTGAAGGTGCGTCAGCCGCGTGGCCGTGCTGGTCATCCGTCATGCTCCGGGTCGTCTAGTCGAGGTGCAGCCCGCACTCGACCTTGTCTGAGCCGGCCCACCGGCCGGCCCGCTGGTCCTCGCCCGGCATCACCGCACGGGTGCAGTTCGTGCACCCGACCGTCGGGTAGTTGCGGTCATGGAGGAGGTTGTAGGGGACGTTGTTGGCGAAGATGTAGGCCCAGGATTTCTTCTCGTCCCAGGTGACCAGGGGGTTGGCCTTCGCCAGGCCGAACTTCGCGTCCCATGTCACGGCGGGGGCGTTTGCACGCGTCTCCGACTGGTCACGCCGGATCCCGGTGATCCACGCGGACTTTCCCGCGAGGGCCTGGTGGATCGGCTCGACCTTGCGGATCTCGCAGCACTGGTCTGGGTGCTGCTCCCAGAGTCGCTCCCCGAACTTCAGCGCCTGCGCCTCGGGCGTGAGGTCCGTCTTGAACATCTGCAGGTTGATCTTGTCGCCGTACTTCTCCCGCGACTTCGCGATGAAGTCGTGCGTCTCCGGAAAGAGGAAGTCCGTGTCGAGGTAGAAGACGGGCGTGCCCGGCGCGACCTTCGCCACCATGTCCATGAGCACGGCGTCGGCCGTGTTGCCGAAGGCCGAGGCGAGGGTGACCCCCGTGCCGTACCGGTTGAACACCCACTCGAGGATCTCCTCGGGCGAGGCGTTGTGGAGGCGGGCCTCAGCGGCCTCGATGGCTGCCAGTTCGTCGGTCGCCGGTGTGCTGGTCATCTGTTGTCTCCCTCTTCCACAGGCGCCGCAGGCTTGCCGGTGAATGGAGCGGGCGGGCTGTTTGCCCGCCCCGCATCCGAGCGGTCAGGCGGTGTCCGCTAGACGGCGCACTCGCCCTCGCCGCGCTCGAGCACGTACAGCCCTTCGCGCTCCCAGTCGATGAACTCCTGGAAGTTGTCTGTGGCGAACTTCGGCGTGATCGAGAGGTCCTGCACCGCCGCCTCGAACGGCTTGGTGCCGACGCGGTCGACGAACGCGTTGAACTCCTCTCCGGCCTCGCGGCCCGCCTCGTAGACGCCCACGAACCGCTCCACGGCGACGGGGACTCGCTTCGCAGGAATGCGAAGCCGCGCCACGGAGCCGATGCGTAGCGTCTCGCCTTCCCGGCGCATGCCGCCGAGGAAGACGTTGTACGCGGGCACCTGGCGGTCGTCGTTCTTCATCGCCGCTCCGTGGAAGCCGATGTTGCCGAGGTGGTGCTGCCCGCAGGAGTTCGGGCAGCCGGAGATGTTGATCAGCACCTTGCGCGTGAGCGGGTCAGTGATGTTCATCGCCTGCACCTGCTCCGTGATCGCCCGATTGAGGCCCATCGAAGAGGTGATGCCCAGCTTGCACGAGTCCGTGCCTGGGCAGGAGACGACGTCCTCAATGGTCTGGACGCCGGCGCCGCCGAGGCCGAGCGGCTGGAGCGCCTGCCAGACCGGGTACAGGTTCGCGCCCGGGATCCAGCGAAGGACGATGTTCTGGTCCTGTGTCATCCGGGCCCGGCCCGCGCCGAAGTCCGTCAGGATCTTGCCGAGGCCGCGGAACTGCGAGGGGATGAGGTCTCCCTGCGGCACCTTCACTTCGACCGCGTAGTAACCGCCTTGCCTCTGCGTGCGGACGTTCTCGTCCACCCACTTCTGGAAGGCGGGGCGGTCGCCCTCGGGGACGCTGTTGGCGTCCAGCGTGGACGGCGCGGGCGCCAGTGCCTGCTCGTCCTCGATGTAGATGAGGGCATCCAGCGGCGGGACCTGCTGAGCCCAGTCCTGCGCCAGTCGCTCGTCCACCATCTGACGGAACGCGTCCGCGCCCACGCGGTGCACGAGGAACTTCAGGCGCGCCTTGTGGATGTCCTTCCGGAGTTCGCTCGCGTCCTCGAAGATGCGGATCACCGCCTCCGAGTAGGTGAGGAACTTCTCGACCGGGACGAACTCGCTGAGGACGATCGCCTCCTTGGCCATCGTCGAGAGGCCGCCGCCGACGAGCATCTTGAAGCCGCGGACTTCCTTGCCGCCCTCGGTGCGCACGCGCGGAATGAAGCCGATGTCGTGGATCGCGGTCATCGCCGCGTCCACCTCGGAGCCGGAGAAGGTGACCTTGAACTTGCGGGGGAGCAACTGCGAGATGGGGTTGCGCACCCAGTACCGGACGAACGCGCCCGCGTAAGGCGTGATGTCGAACGGCTCGTCGTCGCGGATGCCGGCCCAGGGGTCACCGGTGACGTTACGCACCACGTTGCCGCATGCCTCGCGCGAGGAGAGGCCGTGCTCGCCGAGGACCTTCAACAGGTCGTACGCCTCGGCCAAGCGGAAGTGGTGGAACTGCACGTTCTGCCGGGTGGTGATGTGGCCCTTACCGAGCGGTGCGAAGCGCTCAGCGACCTGGGCGAAGCCCTCGAGCTGGTGCGGGGTGACACCGCCGAACGGGAGCTTTACCCGGACCATCTGGCGCGCCGCCTGGCGCTGGCCGTAGACGCCCTGCTTGAGGCGGAAGCCGATGAAGAGCTTCTCCTCACGATTCCCGGCCAGGAACTCACCTGCTTCCGTCTGGAAGTCGGTGAACTCCTTCTCGATGATCGGGATGACGTGCGGGGCCTGCTGCCGGTTGCTCGTGGTGCTCATCGCGTGCTCGCTCTCTCGCGCCTGGGACGCTGACCTACGTGGAATTCGGCGAGATCCGCACAACACCTGTCGGCGTGGACGAAGGTCCCGCGAGTCCGGTCGCAAACTTGAGTATCTTGACCGGTGAGGTCATGTACGGGAGTATATGGCCGTGCCGGGGGGGTGACAACCCATTCCCCTACGCGCCGCCGGTGATTCGTGGAACAATCTGAACTCGGCCGCTGAGGCCGTTTTCTGGGCCGAACGAATCCCTAGCAGTCAGATATGGGAACTCATCATGCGACTCTCGACCCGCGGTGACTACGCCATCCGAGCCGTCCTCGAACTGGCCGAGCGTCCCATGGGGCTTCCGATGCCGCTGCATGAACTCGCAGCGCGCGCCGGCGTCCCGGAGAAGTACCTGGAGCAGATCCTCATGCGGCTGCGCGCCGCGCGCATCCTCTCTGCCCGTCGAGGCCAACAGGGCGGCTACCTGCTGGCCCGCCCCCCTGATGAGATCACCATCGGGGACATCGTACGCGTGATGGACGGCCCGCTCGCTCCCATCGCCTGCGCCAGCAAGACGGCGTACGAGTCCTGTCCCGCCACGCGCTGCGCGGACGCTGCGAACTGTACGTTGCGCGGCTTCTGGACAGAGGTCCGGGACGCCATCGCGGATGTCGTGGACCAGACGACCTTCGCAGACCTGGCGGCACGTGCCGGCGAACAGCGAGCCGCGCAGACCCTCACCTACCAGATCTGATCACATCCGATCGAGGTCGCTGATGGCCGTCACGCCGCGCTTGCCTGCTCACGACGCCCGGGAGGAGGACGGCCCGGCGCCAGTGCTTGCGCTTCGCGGGATATCGAAGCGATTCCGCACCTCACGACAGGACACTCTGGCGCTCGATCGCGTCAGCCTCGATGTTGCCCAGGGTGAGTTCGTCTGCATCGTAGGACCGTCGGGCTGCGGCAAATCCACCTTGCTCAACATCGCTGCAGGCATCGACACCGAGTACGAAGGCGTCGCGCTATTCGATGGTGTGCCGATCCAGGGGATGGCGCGGGAACGCGCGGTGGTCTTCCAGGAGCCGGCGCTCTTTCCATGGCTCAACGTGCGCGCCAACGTGGAACTGGGGCTGAAACTACGCGGTGTCCCGCAGCGCGAGCGGCGGTCGATCGTCGATCGCCAGCTGGCGCAGGTGAACCTCAGCGGGTTTGACCGTGCCTGGATCCATGAGCTGTCCGGTGGCATGAAGCAGCGAGCGCAATTGGCGCGCAGTCTCGCAGTGGAACCGCACGTACTGTTGATGGACGAACCATTCGCCGCGCTCGACGCCCAGACGCGTGACGACTTGCAGATGGAGATCCAGTCCGTGTGGGCGCGCACTGGCACCACTGTGGTCTTCATCACGCACAACGTCCGGGAGGCGGTGATCCTGGGGGACCGTGTCGTGGTGATGTCGGGCCGGCCCGGCCGGGTCAAGACCGTAATTGAAGTGCCGCTGGAACGCCCACGCACCCCCGATGACCACGCGGTCGCAGACCTCGCTGCCCAGGTCCGCTGGGCCCTTCAGGATTCCGAGACGGCGGGGCCGCGGTATGCGATCTAGAGGGCCTGTCCCACTCGAGTCGACACGGCGGGTCCTGCGCATCTTCGGCGTCTATGCCGCGGTGGTCCTGCTCTGGAGCGCCCTCGGGCGGGCTGGCATTTGGTCGACGGCGACGGTACCCGCACCCGGGGATGTGGCTTCCGCACTCCGGATCAACATTGAGAACGGACTCATTGTCGATGCGCTCAAGGTGAGCCTGCTCCGGATGGCGGCCGGCTTCGGGATCTCGCTTGCTGTGGGGACAGTACTTGGGCTCCTCACGGCGACATCCCGAATACTGGAGGAGAGTCTTGGCGGCCTGGTGCTCGGGCTTCAGTCGCTGCCGAGCATTACGTGGCTCCCCCTCGCCCTCGTGTGGTTTGGCGCCACTGAGTCCGCGATCATCTTCGTCGTGTTGATGGGCTCTACGTTCTCGATCGCGTACTCCGCCCAGTCTGGCGTGCGCAGCCTGCCCCCGCTGATGTCTCGAGTAGCCGGGACTCTGGGTGCGACGCGCTGGCAGGCCTTCCGCTACGTGGTGGTCCCGGCCATGGTGCCTTCGATGGTCCGGGGTATGAAGCAGGGATGGTCGTTCGCCTGGCGCGCGTTGATGGCTGGCGAGTTGCTTGTCACGGCGGGAGGCCTGGGACGGCTGCTCGACGCCGGGCGGCGGGCGAACGACCTCAGCCTGGTGTTCGCGATGATGTTCGTGATCATCGCGGTCGGGGTCGCCGTGGACCGGCTGCTGTTCGGCCGCGCCGAGGGCTGGGTGCGCGAGCGCTGGGGGTTCGCCGCGGGCTAGAGTTTGCCGGACGATCCCTCAGCGGTCGCTCGGACGACGGCGGCCCTCCGGAAAGCGATGGCGGGATGTTGCGACGGTTGTCGATCCTCGGGTTGGCCTTCGTACTGGCCGCATGCGGCTCCGGCGAGTCCCCGGGCTCACCGACCGCCACGGGGCTGACGCCTGACTCCACTGTCGCGGCAAGCGCGGCGGGTACGGCAGGCGCCACGGCCACTGCCCGGGCAGGCGGCGGCGATGGACTGGCCGCCGCGCCAACGGCCACCTCCAGTTCTACGCCGGCCGTCGGTGCCAGCACGCCCGGGGCTGCGGCGGCGCCGGGTGGTACCGGACCTGGGTCGCCGGCCGCCGTCGCGCCGACTGCAGCGAGCAGCCCGAGGCGGACCATTGACCTCCTGCGTCTCGCGGTAGGTGACGGGAAGATCTCGACGAGCGCGCGCGCCGGGTACGTCTGGCGCTGCGGCGGTGGGGCAGGCGGCCCCGGCGGTGGCGCGAGCGTGAAGGGGCCGTGGTTCAACTCGGATGGGACGTATAACGCCACGCTGAAGGCGATCGTAGACGGCGAGATTGGCTGGCCGTCGTCGTTTACTGCGACGCGGTCGGGATCGAGCCGCGTGCTGAGCGGGAACGCACTCCCGAGTCACACCACCGGCCGGTATCCGGTGCAGCCGAGCGACGACGCCTATCAGTACGACCGCAACCCGAACTCGATCCGTCAGCAGACGCTCTCCCTGACGATCCCGGCTGATCCGCAGGTGGCCTCGCAGGCTTCCTGCCTCATGCCACCGTTCATTGCTGTGCTCACCTCAGGGAGCGTGGTGTTTGATGCCCTCGACGCGTTGAGCCGCGACGCAGGAGCATGGGAGACGCAGGATCGCTGCGCCGGTCACCCGGAGCGCACAGGTCAGTACCACTATCACTCGGTGACGGACTGCATCGCGGACCCAGGCAGCGGCCACTCGGCCCTCCTGGGCTGGGCCATCGATGGCTTCGGGCTCTTCGGCGTACGGGGTGAGCGTGGTGAGTCCCTCACGAACGATGACCTGGACGCGTGCCACGGGCACACGCACGAGATCGATTGGGACGGCAGGCGGGTAACGATGTACCACTACCACGCGACGCACGAGTATCCATACACGCTGAGTTGCTTCCGCGGCTCGCCGGTGCGCCTTCGCTGATCCGCCGAGGCCTATGCGTGTAGCCGTCGGAGTCGAGCCCTCAGCGGCTGGCGGATCGGGAGCGTCGCGAGGAACCCGAACGCGAACCCGGCGGCGTGCGCCTCCCAGGCGATACCAGCATCCTGGGTCGCGAACTGCCCAATGAACCAGAGTCCCAGGAACAGGATGGCGGGCACCGGGATCGGCCAGATGCCGATGAGGCCGATCACCTGGCGCCCGGGGAAGAGCGCAAGGTAGCCACCGAGCACCGCTGCGATGGCTCCCGAAGCGCCGACAAGCGGTACCGCCTGCTCGGCCTGCAGCCCTACAAAGACGAGCGTCGCGACCACGCCGCCGAGGAGATAGAACGCAAGGTAGCGGATCGTGCCGAATGCCTCCTCCACGTTGTTTCCGAAGATCCAGAGAAACCACATGTTCGAGGCGATGTGGAGCAGGCTGCCATGCAGGAAGAGACTCACCAGCACAGAGCCATAGATCTGCTTTTCCGGAAAGACCGCGGGGCCAGGCGTCGCGGAGCATTCGCCAAGGGAGGCCTCGCGGATGTCCACAGGCTCTCCGCGCAGGACTTCGCACGGAATGGCCGCGTTCGCGAAGAGGAACTCTCCCTGGGCGGCGCCGGCGGCCTCAGCGGCAGCGGCATCACCAACGGGGACCCAGAAGGCCGATGGCTGCCATCCGAAGAAGACGACAAGGTTCGCGACGATGAGCGCCAGGGTGATGATCGGGCGCGTCCGCGTCGGGTTGATATCGCGCAGCGGGAACACGGCGTCTCCTCCGTCGTGATCCCAGCGTATCGCTGACCGCGTCCGCGGGGCGACGTATTCTCGCGGAGGAGGACGTGATGCCAGAAGCACTTGCGCCGGCGCTCGCTCTGGCCGGCCTCTGGCGTGCCTCCGGCGGCGCCGCCGGTGACCTCGAACATGCCACGATCGAAGGGACTGAGCCGCAGTACTCCACGCCGTTCCCGGTGGGCACGGTGGCGGCGGTGAGCGTGGCGGGCGCTGCGCTGGCTGCGGCACGCCTGTGGTATCAGCGCACAGGTCGCTGGCAGCAGGCGCGAGTGTCCATGAGACACGCGGCGGCGGCATTCCGCAGTGAGCGTTATCTCAGAGTCGACGGAGGTCCACCGCCGGAGTTGTGGGACCAGTTCTCCGGCTATTACCGCACTGGCGATCAGCGTTGGGTGCAACTGCACACCAACTTCCCGCATCACCGAGAGCGTGCCCTGCGGGCACTGGGGCTCGACCCTGCCCGCACCACCGCACGGGCCGAGGTCGAATCGGCGGTACTCGAGCGGTCAGGACAGTCCGTCGAGGATGCGATGGCGGAGGCCGGGGCCTGCGGTTATCTCGCACGCCTGCCCCACGAATGGGCCGGCCACCCGCAGGCTCGTGCGCTTGCATCCCTGGAGCCGCTTGACATCGAGGTGTCGGACGACGCGCCATCGCGTGACTTCCCGTCTGGGCCAATCGCCCCGCTCAGCGGTGTCCGGGTGCTCGACATGTCGCGAGTGATCGCGGGCCCTGTGGCCGGGCGTACGCTCGCCTCGTATGGCGCGCAGGTGATCCGGCTCGGTGCGGCCCATCTGCCCGAGATGGCACCTCTCGTCATCGACACCGGCTTTGGCAAGCGCTTCGTCCACCTCGACTTGCGCTCGGCCTCGGATCGCGCCCGGTTCGAAGCGCTCCTTGCCTCGACGGACGTCGTGATCCAGGCCTACCGGCCCGGGGCGCTCGACGCTCTTGGCGTGGGCCCAGAAGACCTCGGCCGGATCCGGCCGGGGATCGTCGTGGTCTCTCTCTCCGCCTGGTCTCATCTCGGGCCGTGGGCCGGGCGCCGGGGTTTCGACAGCCTGGTGCAAACTGCCTCGGGCATCGTCATGGAAGGTGCGGCGTGGGCAGGCCGAGATGCGCCGACGCCGCTTCCCGCCCAGGCGCTCGACCATGCCACGGGGTACCTCGCTGCCATGGGTGCCATCCTCGCGCTGGCACGCCAGCACGAGAGGGGTGGAGGCGCGCGGGTGCGCGTTGCGCTAGCGCGCACGGGCCGGTGGCTTGATCGTCTCGGCCGGGTAGACGGTCGTGGCGTCCTGGATCCGCCGGACAGCGAACTTTCGGACCTGTTCGACGAGACCCCCAGTGACTTCGGCCGCCTGCGGTACGTCCGCCCCCCAGGGTTCCTCGAGGCCACGCCGCCAGCGTGGAGCACCCCACCGGGTCGCCCCGGCGCGGAGCCCCGCTGGAGTTGAAATCATTTTGGAATTGCGCCAGCGGGGGCCCGGCCTCACCGTTGTTTGATGCCACCAGCTCACGCCAGCACCCCTCCATTGCGAGGGGCACAGACGGCTCGCCCCCGTCACCTCCCCGAGATCGACATCCTCCGAGGCGTGGCGATTCTCCTTGTCCTCTACCTCCACTCCTACTTCAGCACGTGGCCGGAGGTGACCGAGACTGAGCGACTCTGGGTCGCCCTCTCGCATCTGCTTGCGCACGGCGCGGTGCCTTGCTTCCTGTTCATCTCCGGGTTTCTGCTCGGGCGCGACAGGTCCGGCTCCTTCTCCACCTTTGCGGCGGGAAGACTCCGGCGAATTGCCGTACCCGGCCTGACCTGGATGTTCCTCGCGCTCACCTACGAGTCGTGGCGTGCGGGCGGGCTGACCGGGGATCTCCTCCGGCGGTTCGTGATGTTTGACATCCAGGGGCAGTTCTACTTCCTGTTCGTTTTGGGCGTGCTGACAGCCGCTGCGTATCCCCTGCGGTCCGCGTCAGCCCGCACCTTGGGACTGGCGACGGTCCTCGCATTCCTCGCGGGCCTCGTCGTTATCGGCTGGTACGAGCAGCGACCCATCACGGGTGACCTCGCGATCCTCGCCTACCGGAATCCGCTGATCTGGGCGTTCTTCTTCCTGTTCGGGCTGCTGGCCCAACGGCGGCAGGGGGCGATCGCATGGAGTCGCCGAGTCGAGGTGGGCGCAGCGATCGGGATGATGGGCACCGTTGGTGCCTACCTCTGGCAGGGCAGCAACGGGGGCTACCCGACCTCATACTTCGGTATCACGGTGTACCTGACCAGCGCGATGGGGCTTGTTGTCTACCCGGCCCTAGTCCGGGCGGTCGCACGAGATCCGGTGGGCCGGGTGATGCTTCTGCCGTTTGGGGCGCTGGCACCGTTCGCGTTTGGCGTCTTCCTGGTGCACAAGCCGTACTTCCTCGGCTGGTTCTCGTCCGAGACCCTCACGGGGACGCGCTTCGCCGAGTCCTGGGGACTGCTGATGCTCGCGAATTTCGCCCTCGGGGCGGTGGGGTCGATCGTGTTCGTGGTCTTGTCCGACCGCCTCTTCCGGCGTCTCGCCTCCACCTTCCTGGGCGTGGAACATCGGCGACGGGCGAGACAGATCCCACCAGAGCCGGAGCGGCGCGAGGCCGCCTAGGCGACTAGAGGTCGACGATGAGTCCACCAACGGTCTGCTTCGGCTCGACCCAGAGGGTGGCCGGTGTAGCGGCCTGGCGCTCCTCCTCTGGCGGAGGAAGCTCAACCCAGCCCTGTGGGAACGGCAAGATGCGCATTCCCACCGGCCACTGGCCCGCTTCGGGGCCTCCCATCGTCATGGCGTTTTCCCAGTGCTTGGCGCAGAGGGCGATGCTCGTCTGGGTGTGCTGGTGTGTCGCCGGCTGGAAGCACGGCTCGAAGTCGGTGACGCAGCAATTTTCGACGCCGAGCGGGCGCACCGCCTGGTCACATCGGATACCGGTGCGTTGAGCCATGGCAGACCCCTGACTCCGGGATGATGGTGGAGTACTGCGACAGTCTAACGGAAAGAGGAACGGGCGGAGGCTTGCGCCCCCGCCCGTCCCGAGGTTGTGGAGCGACGGCTAGAGCTTACGCCCGGCCGGGGTTCGCACCTTCGTCAAGCCAGATCTGCCGGGCCTGGCCGTTGCTGTAGCAGGTCCAGGGGCCAACCAGCCCATGGGCCCGGTAGTTGATCATGTAGTTGTGGAACGCGTTGCGCTGGAGCGCCACCGGCCACCACGCCTGGTAGACCTTGTCGTGGATCAGGGTGTTGATCTGGTTCCAGATCTCCTTCTGCGCCGCGGCGTTGGTCTCCGCACGCTGCTTCACCAGCAGCGCGTCCAGTGCCGGGTCCTCGATCGTCCCGTAGTTCAGGCTCCCCTTCGAGTGGTAGAACGGGTACAGCCACTGGTCCATCGAGTACCCCGGGGGACCCCAGAGGAACCCGATCATCTCCT
>CAZVNJ010000038.1:0-20502 GCA_964628985.1 uncultured Dehalococcoides sp. | reverse complement strand
GTGCGACGAACGTGGCGACGATGAAGTAATCCTGGGCCACGGCGATGCCGATTGCGGCTGCGGTCCAGATCGTCGCCGCGGTCGTGATCCCCTTCACGGTGAATCCTTCACGCACGATCACGCCTGCGCCCAGGAACCCGATCCCCGCCACGATCCCCGCCGCCACGCGTGACGCGTCCGCCTCGGGCCCAAACGTCCATGACATCTCCGTAAAGAGCGCCGACCCAAGGCAGACGAGGGCCAGCGTGCGCACACCGGCCGGGTAGCCTCGGTACTCCCGCTCGATCCCGATGAGGGCGCCCAGTAGGGCCGCCACGGCCATGTGCGCCACCATGGTCCACTCACCGGAGATGTCCACGCTGCCTCCCGCCCTACCGTCAGGCGACCGGCGCGCCAGCGTCGTAGCGAGCCCGCGCGGAATCAACATCGCCGGTATGCGCAGTGGCCCACTCCACGAGCCCACAGATCGTCTCCAGCAACGTCTCCCCGAGCGGGGTGAGTGAGTAGTCCACGCGCGGCGGCACCACGGGGTAGACCGTCCGCGTCACGAGGCCATCGCGCTCCAGTCCTCGCAGGGTCACCGTCAGCATGCGCTGACTGATGCCGTCGATGCTGCGGCGCAGCTCGCTGAACCGCATGGTCCCGCTGCCCAGCAGGTGGATGACGTGCACGGACCACTTGTCCCCTACCCGGTCCAGCACCTCGCGCACCAGGCAAGAATTCGCGGCCTGCGCCGCCGGATCCGTCAGGGTCTCGATCCCCATCTCGGCCTCACTTCAGTCAGTTCCCTTGAAGTGCCCGACGCACTTCAACGTGCCGTCTTCACAGGACTCCCGACATGGCTAATGATTGGTCAGGAACCAACAGGAACTGACACACCAAGGATAACCACATCCGAGGTGCACCGTACAGGTCCGCAGAGAGGAACATCGTTATGTCCTGGTCACTCGACAAGCAGCACCTTGAACTCGGCTTCTCCGCGAAGCACATGATGGTCGCCACCGTGCGGGGGCGATTCACCGACATCGACGCCGAAGTCCACCTCAATGAGGAGCGCCCGGAGGCGTCGCGCGTCCGTGCCACGGTCCAGGCGGCCAGTCTGACCACCGGCAGCGCGGACCGCGACGGCCACCTGAAGAGCCCGGACTTCTTCGATGTCGAGCGCTACCCGGCGCTCACCTTCGTCAGCCGCGAGGTCCGCCGGAAGGGCGACGACTTCGAACTGACGGGCGACCTCACCATCAAGGAGGTCACGCGCCCCGTGACACTGAAGGGCGAGTACACCGGGCCGGTGCAAGGCCCAGGGGGCGGCCGTCACGTCGGCTTCTCGCTCTCCGGTGAGATCGACCGAGAGGAGTTCGGACTCACCTGGAACGTCGCCCTCGAGGCGGGCGGCGTGCTCGTCGGCCGGAAGATCAAGCTCTCCATCGACGCCGAGGTGAAGGAAGAGTTGGCAGCGGCGGCCTGATCGATCCGTCGACCGCCCGCTATCCCTCACAGCGGGCGGTCGGCCTCGGCGGCGGCCTCGATCTCCGAGTCGCCCGGTTCAAGGTCCGGCAACTCGGCCACAGCGGCGTCGGAGTCCTCGTCCTCAACCTCCATGTGGCCGAGCGACTCCGCCTCGCCGAGGCTTGCGGCCTCGTCCTCCGGTGGAGGTGCGAGGCCGCCGAGGTCCTGGTTGTCCTCCTCCTCGAGGATCGGGTCGAAACCGACCTCGCCGCGCTTCGGCTGCGAGTCGCGGTCGAGGTTCGAGATGGACTGGTTGGTCATGGATGGCCTCCCTCCCACACGGGCGAGTGGGCAGCCATCCTGTCAGGCAGCGGCATGCCGGCTGCCAACAACATGGTCGGTGGGCGTTGCGGAGTCCTCGCGATTCACGCGCAGCAGGCGTGGCACCGACCACGCACTCAACTGATACTGGATACAGCACAAGGACACGGTGAATGATGACGAACGATCAGGCGACGCGGGTCGGGACGGACCGCATGCCGGCCCTCTATCTCACGCACGGCGCGCCACCCCTGATGGACGACCCGATCTGGCCCGGTGAGCTCGCTGCCTGGTCGGCGGGCCTTCCGAGGCCAAAGGCAATTCTCGTCGTTTCCGCGCACTGGGAGTCCAACCCGCTCACCATTGGCGCCACCTCGACCGTGCCGCTGTTCTACGACTTCTCCGGCTTCCCGCGGAAGTACTACGAGGTCACGTACGAGGCGCCCGGCGCCCCGTGGCTCGCCGAGCGCGTCCGCAAACTGATGTCGGACGTCACCCCGGTCGCGGATGACCCCGAGCGCGGGCTGGACCATGGCGCCTACGTGCCTCTGCTGGCGATGTATCCAGAGGCGGACATCCCCGTGCTCCAGATCTCAATGCCGAGCGAGGACCCGCTGGTGCTCCTGGAGGTGGGCCGTCGCCTCGCGCCCCTGCGTGACGAAGGTGTGTTGATCATGGGCAGCGGGTTCATGACGCACTCGTTCGCGGCGATCAACAACTACGTCCGCAGCGGCGGCGCCGGCCTGGAGAGCGCCATCGTCGAGTTCGACCAGTGGGCGGCAGAGGCGCTCGCGAAGAACGACATCGACACGCTCGTCGACTACCGGCGCAGGGCTCCCGCCTCGACCTACGCCCACCCGACCGTGGACCACTTCGTGCCGCTGTTCGTCGCCCTCGGTGCGAGCCTCGATCGCGAGGCACCTGCGAAGACAGCGATCGAGGGCTTCTGGCTCGGCAACTCGAAGCGCTCGGTCGAACTCGCCTGATCCGCGCGAACAAACAGAAGCGCCCCGCTGAGCGGGGCGCTTCTCGTTCCACTGGACATGCGGAGCCTAGTAGGCAACCCCGGCGACCTGCTGGTGTTTCGCCTCGGTGCGGAGGCAGCCGGTGCAGACATTCACACGCTGCCACTTGCCCTCGATGAACATCCGCTTGGAGTGGACGTTGGGGGCGAAGGTGCGGTTCTTCTTCTGCGCCTTGCGCTCCCAGTTACCGCCGTGCTTGTAGCGGATGTGGCGGCCGAAGATGACGGCCTTCGCGCAGATCTCACACTTGCCAGCAGCCATGGCGGTTCCCATTACACTGTCGCGGATTCGGGGAAGGGTGGGCGGCATCCAGGGGCCGGCCGCAACCCGTCCGGACACCGTACCAGCGCCCGCCCGGTAGCGTCTAGGCAAAGGCGGCCGGGCCAATCTGGCGCAGAGTAAGCGTGGGGATTGCGGGCCTGTACGAGGACGAACGTGGCCGATGCCTCCCGTAGCCTCGCCGTGGATGCCCCATCCCTCCGCCGTGCCTTCGAGGTCGCCGAACGCTGGCTCACCCTCAACCGGGATGGCATCAACGCCATCAACGTCTACCCCGTCCCGGACGGCGACACCGGCACCAACATGCTCCTCACCTGGCGCGCCGCCCTGAAGGAGGCCGCTGACGGAATCGTCGGCGGGGATCCCCACCATGCCGGCGACTATCTCAGGCGGGTTGCCCGCGGGGCACTCATGGGGGCCCGCGGGAACTCCGGCGTCATCCTCTCCCAGATCATCCGAGGGCTCGCGGACACCTCGGCAGCCCTGCCCGTACTCGACACCGGCGCGCTCGCCAGGGCGCTGGCAGGCGCCTCAGCAACGGCATACGAAGCGGTCAGCAGCCCGGTTGAGGGCACCATCCTCACCGTCATCCGCGAGGCGAGTGCCGCCGCCATCGAGGCCTGCGACTCCGACGAGGGCACCGAGGGCGTCCTCTACATCATGCTCACCGAGGCGTTCGCCTCCGTGAAGCGGACGCCGGACTTGCTGCCACGGCTGCGCGAGGCGGGCGTCGTGGACTCTGGCGGGATGGGCATCGCCGTCATTCTTCAGGGGATCGTCTGCGGACTGCTCGACCACCCGCTCCCCGCCGAGCCGCTCGTCACCGGCACCGCCGACGTCCGAACGGATGCCGTTGAGCACGAGGGCCACGGCTTCTGCACGGAGTTCGTCATCTCCGGCACTCACCTCGATCGCGCCACCATCGAGGCAGATCTGGAGACCGCCGGTGGGTCATCGATCCTCGTCGTCGGTGACCCATCGATGCTGCGCGTACACGTGCACGTCGCCACTCCGGATGATGCCTTCGCGGTCGGCGAGCGGTACGGATCGCTCGCGGCCCGCAAGGCCGAGGACATGCAGGCGCAGCACGAGGCCTGGATGGACGACCTCGACCACGAGGGGCAGGACCCCGCCACGCTCCCGGCAATCGGACTGATCGCGGTGGTCGAGGGCCGAGGCATCGCCGCGGCGTTCCGCGACCTCGGCGCGGGGCGTGTCCTGCTCGGCCAGCCGGGCGTGAAGGTGAGTGCCGGCGACATCCTCGAGTCCGCCCGCCGGGCGGGTCGCGACCACGCGATCGTGCTACCGAACGACAAGGACATGCTGATGGCCGCCCATCAGGCCGCTGCCGCCTCGGACGGGTTCCTCAGCGTCGTCCCAAGTCGCTCTCCTGCCTCCGGCCTCTCAGCCGCGCTCGAATACCGGGCGGAGGGTGATCCGGTGGAGATCGCGGCGGCGATGGCGGAGATGATGGCTGGCGTCCGCACGGTCGAAGTCTCCCGCTCGGTCCACGCCGCCACCGTGGACGGCGTGACCGTCCGCGAGGGCGACGCGATTGCGCTGGTCGACGACCGCATCGTGGCGGCGACGGGGACGCTGGAGGACGCGCTCCTCGCGGGCCTCGAGGTAGCGGTGGGGGATGGTGCGGAATTCGCGACCATCTACCTGGGCCAGGGCGCCCCCGCGGACGCCGGCGAACGCCTTCCCCGCCTGATCGGCGAACAACACCCGGACCTCGAAATCCAGATCGTGCCGGGTGGCCAGCCGTACTACCCGTACCTCGCCGGGGTCGAGTAGGCTCCCGGCCATGACGAACAATTCCGCCGCCATCCGTGTCGTGACCGACTCGACCTGCGACCTCCCCCAGGAGTGGGTGGATGCGCTGGGCATCACCGTCATCCCCCTGACGGTCCTCTTCGGCGAGGAGGAACTCCGCGACGGCGTGGACATCACCGCGGAGCAGTTCTTCCGCCGCCTCGGGCGGGAGAAGGTGTTGCCGACAACCGCTGCGCCCGGCCCGGGCGTCTTCCGTACCGTCTACGAGCGCCTCGTCTCCGAGGGCGCCACGCAGATCCTCTCGATCCACGTGTCGAGCAAGCTGAGCGCCACGCTCGAGTCGGCGCGACAGGGGGCGACGGGCCTGCCTGTCACGTTCGTCGACTCGCTCCAGGTGTCGCTGGCCCTCGGCGTACCCGTCATGGAGGCCGCGCGTGCCGTCCAGCAGGGTGCGACCGTCGAGCAAGCGGCTGCGGTCGCCCTCGACACCGCGCGGCGCACCCAGATCTTCTTCACGCTGGAGACCCTCGAATACCTGCGTCGCGGCGGACGCATGTCGCGCGGGCAGGAGTTTTTCGGCTCGCTGCTTCAGATCAAGCCGGTCATCACGGTGCAGGACGGCGAAGTGCACCCGGTGGCACGCACCCGCACCAAGCAGAAGGCCGTCGAGGACATCCTTCGCCGCTGCTCGGACATGCGCCCCGTCACGACGACGTTCGCGCTCCACGCCTCGACACCGGACGAACTCGCCCACCTCCGCGACCGCCTGCACGGCCTCGCCCCCGACTCGAAGTACGTCGAGGCCCGCATCACTCCGGTGATCGGCGTCCACGTCGGCCCGGGCGCCGTCTCCGTCGGCGTCACTCGCGCCCCGGACGCGCAGTCGCCCTCGTTCCTGCCTGCCTAGCGGCGCGGCGCGGTACCTCCCGCCCGCGCATAATCGAGCCCATGACTGTCGACCTGCCCCGGCTTCGGGGCGTCCTCCAGCGCGAACTCGACGCCGGCGCGCGTGACTTCTCCGTCGCGGGGGGGCTCGACGCCATGCTGCGCGAGCAGGCGCGCGGGGAGCCACCGGGTTCTCCGCTGCTGCGGATGGTCGGCGCGCTACCAGCCGCCGGGTACGGCTCGCTCAGCGTCGAGGAGCGCGAGACCTGGCTGCGTCGCGCCCTGGCGACCGTGCGTCGTGAACTGACGCTTGAGGAGGCGCTGACGCCCGTTACGCGCGGTGCGACACGCATGAGTACGGCCCCTCGCACGGCCGCGAGGAAGCCACAGCGTGCGAAGGCAGCGCTACCCGAGGGCGAAGCGCCGGTATCCCGCCCTCGAGCGGCGGCGAAGGAGAAGGTGGCGCCCGGCGCGGCGGGCCTCGACCTCCCCATCGAGCAGGCGGGGACGGGACTCGGGCCAGCGCACCTCGCGCGGCTGAAGCGCCTCGGCATCAACGTGGTGCGGGACGCCCTCCAGCACTACCCCTCGAGGCATACGGATTTCTCTCAGACAGTCTCGATCGCCGCGCTGCGCATGGACACGGAGCAGACCGTGCGCGGGCGCGTCGTCTCCTCGCGCGAAGTGCGGATGGGGCGCGGCGGCAAGATGCGCTCGACCGAGGTCGTCGTCGCCGACGAGGACGGCTCGCGCATCACCGCGACCTTCTTCAACCAGCCCTTCATGGCCCGCGCCCTGCCCGAGGGCATCGAGATTGCCCTCGCCGGCAAGGTCACGCGCTTCCGTAACCGGCCGCAGTTCCAGAACCCGGAGTGGGAGCGGCTGGAGCGAGACGTCGAGGGCCAGCACACCGGCCGCCTCATCCCCGTCTACCCGCTGACCGAGGGCCTCCCTCAGCGCACGCTGCGCACGGCCATCGCGAAACTCCTCGAACGCTACGGCGAGCGCATCGAGGACCCCCTCCCGGCTGACATACGCGACCGTCTCGGCCTCCTGGGGCTCAAAGAAGCCACGCAACAGTGTCATTACCCCGACTCGCACGAGGCACTCAGGGAGGCCCGTCGACGGCTCGCGTTCGACGAACTGCTCGCAATCCAGGTCGGTGTACAGACGCGACGGCGGGAGTGGCGCTCCGGCGACGCCCCACCCGTCGAGGACCATTCCGTCGCCGACGACTTCCTGCGCACGCTCCCGTGGTCGCTCACCGGTGCCCAGGCGCGCGTGCTGCGCGACGTGCGCGAGGACATCGCGCGGCCCTACCCGATGTCGCGTCTGCTCGAGGGCGACGTGGGCTCCGGCAAGACGGTGGTGGCGCTCGCCGCGATGCTCTCGATGGTGCAGGCCGGCTACCAGTCCGTGCTGATGGCGCCGACCGAGGTGCTCGCGGAGCAGCACTACCGCACGCTCTGCCGGTTGCTGTCCGGGGAGGCGGAGCCGCCGCTGCACGGCCTCGTCACAGTGCCCGGGCTGCCGCTCCAAGTGCGCGTCGTGCTCCTGACGGGCTCAACGCGGGCGGCCGAGCGGAAGGACGCCCTCAACGCGATCCGCTTCGGCGGCGCGCAGATCGTTGTGGGCACGCACGCGCTCATCCAGGAAGGCGTCAGCTACCACCGCCTCGGTCTCGCGGTCGTCGACGAGCAGCACCGCTTCGGCGTGATGCAGCGCGGCGAATTGCGTCGGAAAGGTATCGAGGCCTCCGCCAACGAAGGCCGTCCGCTCACCCCGCACCTCCTCGTGATGAGCGCCACGCCGATCCCTCGCACGCTCGCCCTCACCGCGTACGGGGATCTCGACCTCTCGATCATCGACGAGATGCCGGCCGGGCGCGTCCCCATCGAGACGAAGTTCCTGCCACCGATCCAACGCGTCGAGGCGTTTCAGCACGTCCGGCGGGAGGTCGAGGCCAGCCGCCAGGCGTTCGTCATCTGCCCGCTCGTCGAGGGCTCGGAGGTGATCGAGTCCCGCGCGGCCACCGAGGAGTACGAGCGGCTGCGCACGGAGCAATTCCCGGACCTCGCGGACCGCATCCTGCTGCTCCACGGCCGCATGCCCGCCCGCGAGAAGGACCGGGTCATGCGCGCGTTCGCCGCGCACGAGGCGGACATCCTCGTCTCGACCGCCGTCGTGGAGGTCGGCATCGATGTCCCGAACGCGACCGTGATGGTGATCGAGGGCGCGGACCGCTTCGGCCTCGCGCAGTTGCACCAGTTCCGGGGCCGCGTCGGCCGGGGCGAGCACGCCTCGTACTGCTACCTGCTGGCGGACGACCCCTCGGCCGAGGCGGAGGACCGCCTCTCGGTCATGGAGCGCACCAACGACGGCTTCGCCCTCGCCGAGGCGGACCTGCAACTCCGCGGCCCCGGCGACCTCTTCGGTACCGCCCAGTCCGGCGTGGCCGGCCTCCGCGTCGCCAGCCTCCTCGATGCCCCCCTCATCGACGCCGCCCGACAGGAGGCGCAACTGCTGCTGGAGGAGGATCCGGAGCTGGCATCACCGGACCACCGCGCACTGCGCTATGCCATCGCTTCCCGTGCTGGCGAGGTGGTGGTGGAGACGCACTAGTTGGGACTTGACGGTGCGTTCACCGCCACGGCCGACCACGCACCGGGCTGAACCTCACATCCTCCGCAGGACTCGTGTCGGGTAGAGCGATCACAGCGACCTCGATGCCGGCAGAACATCTGCATCGCGGACAAAGGAATTGTGAGCGTGCAATATCAGGCTATTTGCGTGCGAAAAATCTCCCATAACTGCCTGAGATCGAGAACATTTCGATGAATGGGGTCGCGCTCATCTTGCACGCCTGCCACGCTTTTTGAATGAAACGAACATCTTCTTCACTCCTCAAGCGCAGCGTGCGGTTCGGCACCTGCGCTGGGGCTGTCACGTTTGCTCTCGCGATCGCAGGTGGTGGCGGAGCCTACGCACTGACTGATCGCGAGGGCACGCAGAGTTCACAGGTCACGCGCAGGGAGCCAGCCGGCGCGGACACCCGCGATCCCGACATGGCGCCCACACCTTCGGCGGGCGATCTCCCTCTCGAGCTGGCCCAGGCGGTCCCGCAACTCATGGCGCCTGAACCCGATCGGCCTCCCACGGTCGTGGTGCGCCCGGTCGCCACCGCCTCACCAGCGATCACGCAAGAGCCAACCGTCGCGGCGACACCCGCGCTGACTGGACAGGCACCGGTTGTCGCTGCGGTTCCGACGGTGGCGGTGCCAGAGCCTCGAGTGCAGGCGAGCCGCGAGACGCTGTACGGCACGATCGCCGCAGCCTTCCCCGAACAGCCGGACAAGGCCTATCGCGTGGTGATGTGCGAGTCCGACGGCTACGCAGCGACGAACACCGGGAATGGCTACTACGGACTCTGGCAGTTCGACCTGCCGACCTGGCGGTCCGTCGGCGGCACGGGGCTTCCCAGTGACGCCTCGGCCGCGGAGCAGGTGATGCGTGCCCGCATGCTCTACGACGCCCGCGGGTGGGCACCCTGGGGCTGCGCGTAGCCACACCGGTCGTCCCGAGCGCTGGGCATGGCCCGTGACCCGGCTTGCCGTTGCTTAGGTAGTCTTGGCGCGGACGGAGCATCGCCGCCCGCGGAGGACACTGTCATGAAGATCGCGGTCATCGACGACTACCAGGGGCTGTTCACCCAACTCGGCAACTTCCACCGCCTCAGCGATCACGAGGTCGTCACGTTCAGCGAGCCTGAGCGTGACATGGACCGTCTCGCGGAGCGGCTGCGAGGGTTCGACGCGGTGATCCTGACGCAGGAGCGGACGCCGTTCCGGCGAGCGCTGATCGAGCGGCTGCCGGACCTGAGACTGGTCAGCATGACCGGCGGGACGGCGGCCATCGACCTCGATGCATGCACGGAGCGCGGGATTGTGGTGTCCGCCGGGGGCGGCCGCGGGAGTTCGAACGAGACGGCGGAACTCACGTGGGGGCTCATCCTCGCCTCGCTCCGACACCTGCCCTTCGAGGTGGAGCAGTTGAAGCGCGGGGCGTGGCAGACGACGGTAGGGACTTCGCTGACCGGTCGCACCCTCGGGATCTACGCGCTGGGGAAGATCGGGAGTGTCGTCGCGCAGGTCGGGCGGGCGTTCGGGATGGAGGTGCTCTGCTGGGGCCGCGAGGGCTCGCTGGAACGGGCGCGCGAGGCGGGCTACGCCATCGCGCCAGGCCGCGAGGCATTCTTCGAGGCGTGCGACGTGCTCTCGATCCATCTGCCGCTGAATGCCGAGACGCGCGGGATCATCACAGCGGACGACCTCGCGCGGATGAGACCTACCGCACTCATCGTGAACACCAGCCGCGCGCCGATCATCGCCGAGGGGGCGCTCGTCGAGGCCCTCGGGCGCGGCCGGCCGGGCTTCGCGGCCGTCGACGTCTTCGAGGATGAGCCGGTGCTGGGCGCGGACCATCCGCTGCTGCACATGGAGAACGTGATCGCCACGCCCCACCTCGGTTACGTCACACGCGACCGCTACGAGGTGATGTACGCCGCGACGATCGAGCACATCCTGGCGTTCGAGCAGGGGAAGCCGATCCTGGTGGCGAATCCCGAGGTGCTCACGAGGACTTAGCGGGTACAGGATCGGCTGAGCAGCGCTGACCCCGCGGACTCGTAACGGGCCCCCGCGAAGGCCTGCCCAATCCTGCTATCGTCCGCCCGTCAGCGTCCTACCCCTACCGCGGGAGCCGCCCATGGACCGCACCGAGGCCACCGCGCCGATCACCGCCACCGACGAGGAACTGCGCGAGGCCCTCGAAGCGGCGCATGTGCCATCGCTGATGAACGCCCTCGTGCATGTGAGCGGGGACATCTCTCACATCCGGGGGGACATCCGCCCGATCGCAGCGCTCTACCAGGACCCGCAGGGCGGCATCTCCCCCGAGGACCAGGCGCGGGCGCGCGCGATCGCCTTCGACGTGCTGCGCGCATACCGCGACGCCGGGAGCCCGCCGACTCCACGGCCCTCCGATGCAGCCATCGAGGAAATGACGGACTACCTGGTGGGCGAGGGGGTGCCGCCGGACTACAAGGAACTGCTCCATGCCGAACTCGGGATGGACGGGCAGGACCCCTTCGCGCACCCGTCGTTCGAGGGGATCTCAGAAGCGGCGCGGCAGGACTTCCACGTCGTGATCATCGGCGCGGGGATGTCCGGGCTGCTCGCGGCAATCCGGCTAGACCAGGAGCGCATCCCGTACACGATCATCGAGAAGAACTCCGAGGTCGGCGGGACGTGGTGGCAGAACCAGTACCCGGGCTGCCGCGTGGACAACCAGAACCACATCTACTCCTACTCGTTCGAGCGCTACGACTGGCCCTACTGGTACTCCAACCGTCAGGTGCTGTTCGAGTACTTCAACCACTGCGCGGACAAATACGGCATCCGCCCGAAGATCCGCTTCAACACGAGTGTCGAGTCAGCGCGATACGACGAGGCCACGGGGCGCTGGACGGTCACGGTGCGGCCGCAGGGCGGTCAGCCCGAGCGGATCGAGGCCCGCGCGGTGATCAGCGCCGTCGGCCAGTTGAACCGCCCTCGGATCCCCGCGATCCCGGGCCGCGAGTCGTTCGAGGGCGTCGCCTTCCATTCCGGTGAGTGGCGGCACGACGTCGACCTCACCGGGAAGCGTGTCGGCGTCGTGGGGACGGGGGCGAGCGCCTTCCAGTTCGTGCCGGAGATCGCCACGCAGGCGGCCGAGGTCGTCGTGTTCCAGCGCACGCCGCCCTGGATGGGCCCCCAGCCGATCTACCGCCAGCCGATCCCGGACGGGAAGCACTGGCTCTTGAAGCACGTGCCCTTCTACTACGAGTGGTTCCGCTTCTCGCTCTTCTGGCGCAGCAGCGAGGGCATGCTGAAGTCGGTGCGGGTGGACCCGGACTGGGACCAGCCTGGATCGGTGAGTGCGGCGAACCAGCGCATGCGAGAGACGTTGACGGCGTACCTGCGCCGTGAACTCCACGATGCGCCCGAGGTGCTAGAGCACGCGATCCCGGCTTATCCACCCGGCGGCAAGCGGGTCGTGGTGGACGACGGGACATGGCTGCGCGCCTTGAAGCGCGACAACGTACGCATCGTGGTGGACCCGATCGCCTCGATGTCCCCCACAGGGATCACGACGGCCGGAGGCTCGCATGAGCCGCTCGATGTCGTCATCTACGCCACCGGGTTCCAGGCGAGCGCGTTCCTCATGCCGATGGCGGTCTACGGCCTCGGTGGCGTCGAGTTGCATGACCACTGGGCGGGGACGGCGCGGGCATACAAGGGGATCTCGATCCCGGGCTACCCGAACCTCTTCACGCTCTACGGTCCGAACACGAACATCGTGGTCAACGGCAGCACGATCTTCTTCGCCGAGTGCGAGATGCGATACGTGATGGGATGCATCCGGCTCCTCCTCGAAGGTGGCCCGACCGCCTCGATGGACGTCCTATCCGAGGTGCACGACGCTTACAACGAGAGGATCGACCGCGGGAACGCCCTGATGGCGTGGGGTACGAGCGGCGTGACCTCGTGGTACAAGAACGAGTCCGGCCACGTCACGCAGAACTGGCCGTTCACGCTGCTGGACTACTGGAAACAGACGCACGCGCCCGACCCGGCTGATTATCGCTTTACCGGTACGGCGTAACCGCACAGCCGGACCCCACCCCGGGCAGCAACGGCGCGGGCGAGGACCCTGAGGCCCTCGCCCTTGCTCCCCAGCCTGACTGGCCCCTTACACGAAGAGCAGGGCGTCATAACCGGCGTGCCAGTGCATCGGGCTGCGGAGCCCGCTCGACCCTTGCGGCCGGGGACAGCCCTCCGTACGAGGAGGCAAACAGTTCACCGGATCTTCAGAACCGTTCCCATCCTCTCCCGTGCCGGGCACGGCTTGGTCGACACCACCCCCACCCTCGAGTGCCCCGTCGCCGTCGTTCCATCCGAACGCGCCGAAGGCGAGCACAGCAATCAGGAGGGCGGCCACAATCGTGATGGTCAATCCGAGAATCACCGCGGTCGTAGAGCCTCCGCGGTCTGGGTGCGTGGGTGCCATGGGCGTACCTTCGCTCTAGGTCGACCAACCGCGCTTACCTCGACTTAGACGAAGACCAGGGCGTCGTAGCCGGCGTGCCAGTTCATCGGGCTGCCAGTGCCACCGCCCGTGCCCGTGCCATTACCGTCGGTGCCGGTGCCCGGCAGGGTCTCATCGACGCCGCCACCGCCCTCAAGGGCGCCGTCACCGTCGTTCCAGCCGAATGCACCGAACGCGAACACGGCGATGAGCAGGATTGCCACGATCGCGACCAGGACTCCGAGAATTGCTGCCGTCGCAGAGTTCCCGCGGTCTGAGTGCGTGTGTGCCATGGTGGGTACCTCTTTCCAGTGTCCCTCGACAGGACAGGTTGCTCCTCGACCGTACCCACGGCGGGCTTACGAGTCGGTGCGAGGCGGGTGTGGATGGATGGCGAAAGCCTCGCAGGGTGGGGAGATGGGAGATTCGTGGCGAATCGCCCGCTCCCAGAGGCCGCGCTACACTCAAAGCATTCGAGTGCAGTGCCACCTGCGCGGCCCGCTACCCGCGGGCCGCTTCTGATTCCGGAAGGTCGTCTCCGTGATCCGTGACGAGGTCGTAGCGCTCGTCGAGCAGGCCCTTGCTGCAGCGCAGGCTGCGGGGGCGTTGCCCGATTTCCCCGCTCCCACCATTACGGCCGAGCATCCCGGCCGCCCCGAACACGGTGACTTCTCGAGCAACGTCGCCCTGCGTATCCAGGGGATGGCTCGCATGAAGGCGATCGAGGTCGCAGAGGCGCTGCGCCAGCACGTCCCCGCCCACCCGGCGATCTCCCGCGTCACCGTCGCGCCACCTGGGTTCGTCAACTTCTACCTCGCCCCTACGTGGGCCGCCGCCCAGGCAGACGTGATCGCGCAGGCGGGCGAGGGCTACCCCGCGCTCGATCTCGGCGGCGGCCGCTCAGTCCAGATCGAATACGTCAGCGCCAACCCCACAGGCCCGATCCACGTCGGCAACGGACGCGGGGCCGCGATCGGCTCCTCGCTCGCCCGCGTCATGGAGGCCGCCGGATATCGCGTCCAGCAGGAGTACTACATCAACGACGCCGGCACTCAGGTCGGCATCTTCGGTCGCACGTTGTACGCGCGCTATGAGCAGTTGCACGGACGCGAGGCAGCCGTCCCGGACAACGGCTATCCCGGCCAGTACATGGTGGACGTCGCCCAGAAGATCAAGGACCGCTACGGCGACCAGTATCTCCGCGAGCCTGGCGCGGAGGCCGACCCCGCGTTCGGGCGTCTCGGCATCGAGATCATGGTCGAGGGCATCCGGGATGACCTCGCGCTGATGGGTGTCGAGTACGACGAGTGGTACTCGGAGCGATCGCTCATGGCCCAGGGCGGCGCCTACGACACGGCGATGGCCATCCTCAAGAACCAGGGACAGGTCGTCGAGCGAGACGGCGCCGTCTGGTTCACGTCATCCGACCTTGGCGAGAGCAAGGACAACGTCCTCGTCCGCTCGGACGGCGCTCCGACCTACTACGCGACGGACATCGCCTACCACTACGACAAGTTCCTGATCCGCAAGTTCGACCGCGTGGTGGACATCTGGGGCGCCGACCACCAGGGCCACGTCAGCCGGGTGAAGGCCGGCGTCCAGGCCACCGGCGCGGACCCGGAAGCGCTCGACGTCCTCCTTTACCAGTTGGTCACGCTGCGCCGCGGCGACCAGGTGGTCCCGCTGTCCAAGCGCGCCGGCGAGATCGTCACGCTGCGCGACGTGATCGAGGAAGTGGGCCGGGATGCGACGCGCTTCTTCTTCCTGCTCACCGGCGCGAACCAGACGATGGACTTCGACCTCGACCTCGCGAAGAAGCAGAGCGACGAGAACCCCGTCTACTACGTGCAGTACGCCCACGCCCGCATCGCCTCGGTGATTGCGAAGGCGGTAGCCGAGGGACACAGCTCGGCCGGTGCGGACACCGCGCTCCTGACGCATGACGCCGAGCAGACGCTGCTGCGGAAACTGCTGCTGCTGCCCGAGGTCCTCGAGAAGGTGGTCCTCGAACTCGCCCCGCACCACCTCACCCACTACGCGCAGGAACTGGCCGGGGCCTTCCACCCGTTCTATACCCAGTGCCGCGTGATCCAGGCTGACCAGCCCGAGTTGACGAAGGCGCGCCTCCGTCTCCTTGAGGCGACGCAGACGGTCCTCGCGCGCACGCTGAGCCTCATGGGGATCTCGGCGCCGGAGCAGATGTAGCCATATGACTCACCCACTTTCGCTTGAAATCGCCTTCGACGGCCGCATGCGGCAGGTCTACTACGACGCCAAGGAGCAGGCGGACTACACCGCGGTCCGCTACCTGCAGATGGTGAACCGCCACGGCGGGATCGGGGCTGCAAAACGCCTCCTTGCCGCCAAGGTCACCTCTCCTGGGTTCGACGCACTCTTCCAGGCCGGGTTCAAGGAACTGAGCGTGGAAGCAGCCGTCCTGGAGGAGCGCTTCGCCGTCCTGTTCTCCGACGCGGAGCGCGCCATCGCCGCCGAACGGCTGGCTGGACCAGCCGGGCCGACCTCAGCCTGACCCGCAGGTTGCTGGTCGACGGTGAGTCGCAAGAACCAAGTCGCTAGGGAGCGCCGGCTGCGGCTCTCCCTGGCCCACCCGTCGTCACCATGAGGTCGACGATGCGCGAGCCCATGTCAATGAGCCCGCGGTCCACCTGCCCGCGCTCAGTCGTGTTGCCTGGCAGCCCGTCGAGCGCGTTGTCGAGGACCAGCCCGATCCGGCTCGAGAGCGCGCTTGACGCGTCACCCCGTGGCGCCTCGGCAGTCACCCACGTGGGCGCATCGACGTCGCCGAAGAGGGCGATGCGCGCGTGCCGCAATTCTCCTTCGACGGAGACCGGGAAGATGAAGTAAAGCGTGGACGACGGGACGCCATCGTAGATCTCGTGCAGGATCACGCCCGTAACTCCGTGCCCCAGCGGGACCGCCTGGCGGCCCTCAAGTTTCCGGCGATGGAAGTCGATGCACTGCTCGAGTGTGTAGCGATCGAGACTGGACTTCGTCTCGGCGATGACGGACTGCACGAGGATCCAGGGCTTCCCGGGCGCCTCGCCGGACCCCGGCTCCGTATATAGAAAGACGTCGCCACGCGACTGCCGTCCGAACAGGTCCGCCCACGAGATCGAGGTCACGTGGTCCAGTTGCCAGCCCTCGACCGCCGGCAGGATCGTCTTCTCGGACTGGATCGAGATCTGTGGCGCGCCGTCGCCGATGCCCAGGAAGTCATACTGCTGAGCCCCAGCGACGCCGACGCCGACGATGAGCGCCATGGCCGGAGCGACGACCCAGAGCGCTCGCAGGATCCTGCCCCCGCCCTCGGCCGGGAGCCACACGAGTGCGCGCCCGACCGGCTCGGGCGAGAAGCGGAGGCCGAACGGCCTCAGCAGCAACAACATGACTCCGAGAGTGAGGATGAAAAGCACGACTCCCAGCACCGGGTGCAGCGTGTTTACGGCGAAGGCAACGTCTTGCGTGGCTGCCAGGAGCAGCGCCACCACCCGGACGGCGTTCGCCAGGAACGCCAGCGCCACGCCGAGGGCCACCCACTTGATCCTGGACATCACGCGACCGCGGGAGAGCAGCATCATCGCCGTGCCCCCCAGCAGGACGCCGCCCATCAGCGAAGTGCCGGAGCACAACTGGCCCACGATCAGCGTGATCTGTTCTTCCTCGGGCAGATTGTTCCTCGTGAACGCCGTCCCACTCACGTCATAGGGCAGCGCAAGAAACCTGGAGAGACGGGCGGCCAGCCAGGTGGTCGCGTCCACCAACGGCTGAGTCGCGTTCACCTGCAGCCGCACCATCGGATACGGCCACACCAGGAAGAGGAACACCCACGCCGGCCATGTCTTCAGCACCTGCTGGTACCCGAGGAAGAGGAACGCACAGGCCAACATCCAGATGGGGAAGGCCAGTAGGTCGACGCGGTTCAGCCAGTAGTACCAGGACAGCTGCGACGGGACGATGTAGAGGATGAAGACCGCACCGACGGCCAGGGGGGCGAAGAAGAAGACGTCCAGCAGCAGGTCACGCTTCCCGGGGGGGGACGGCATGTGCGCCCGCTGCCAGAACAGGTAGGCGGACACCAGGGGGACGAAGGGGACGAAGCCGAGGGCATTGTCCGCCAGCAGGAACTGCCGCATGGCGGCAAGGCTCTGAGCGAATGGGGCGATGCCGATGACCAGCAGGGCGGCCAGGCGCCAGTGTCGATGCAGCAGCGAGGCGCGGGCGGGCCGTTCTGCGGTCGTCGCGGCAGCGGTCATGGGGCGGACGTTACGCCGACGCGTCGTCCTCGGCCATCTGGGAGGCGCGGCGGCGCTGCAGGAGATAGAGGCCAACCACACCAACCATCGTCACGGCCGGTAGGACGGCGACGTAGGGCGTCTCGGGCACCTCACATGCCCTCTTGCCCTTGCCACCACATCCCTCTGCGGAAGCGCTCCCCAGCGCGGTCACGGACAGGGCGACCGCGAGGATCACAGCATGCACGAACCGTCGAGTGCGCATCGGAAGCCTCCTCCGAGCGGGCGCTGCCCCCTCGAACGCTCCAACGTTATCATCGGCAGCCGCGGCACACGGTAGGGTGACCACTGAGGCCGGCGTAGAAGATCGGTAAACACACCGCACCACGGCAGGTCAGATGGCTCCCTCGTCAGATTCTCGTAAGCGGATCCTCACAGGCGTACGGCCCACCGGGGCCCTGCACCTCGGCCACTACGTCGGCGCCCTGGAGAACTGGATCCGGCTCCAACGCGAGTACGAGTGCTTCTTTTTGATCGCTGACTACCAGGTTTCCGACTACGCCGACGACTTCCAGCGCGTCCGCGAGTCCGTCTTCGAGGTTGCCCTGGACTGGCTCGCCGTCGGGCTTGACCCGGAGGGCAGTCACTTTCAGATCGAGAGCGGCGTCCCCGAGCATGCCGAACTCGCTCAGTGGCTCTCCTGGTGGGTGCCGCTCGGCATGCTGGAACGCAACCCGACGCTGAAGGCCGAGATGGCCGACCTCGAACTGCGCCACTCCGTGCCGGTCGCCTTCTTCAATTACCCGATGATGCAGGTGGCAAACATCCTCATGATGCGCGCGCACCTCGTCCCCGTCGGCGAAGACCAGTTGCCCCACATCGAGCTCACGCGCGAGGTCGCCCGGCGGTTCAACCGCATCTTCGAACGGGATGTCTTCCCCGAGCCCGAACCGCTGATCGGTCGCATCCCACGCCTCGTCGGCACAGACGGCGACGCGAAGATGAGCAAGTCCAAGGACAACGCGATCTTCCTCGGCGACGACGAGAGCACCGTGACCAGGAAGGTGCGCGGGATGTACACGGACCCCACGCGCCTCCGCGCCACGGACCCCGGCCATGTCGAGGGCAACCCGGTCTTCATGTACCACGACGCCTTCAACCCGAACGTCGAGGAAGTCAACGACCTCAAAGAGCGCTACGTCCTCGGCAAGGTCGGTGACGTCGAAGTGAAGACGAAACTCGCGCTCGCCCTCAACCAGTTCCTCGAACCGATCCGGGAACGGCGCGCCTATTACCAGTCCCATCCAGGCCTGGTACGGGACGCCCTCTACAACGGCACGTTCCACGCTCGGCAGGTCGCGCAGGCGACGATGGCCGAGGTGCGCGACGCGATGCACATCAACTACCTCGGCGAGTCGCACACACCCTGGCCGCCAGAACTGCGCTAGGCAGACTGGCCCCCTAGCGAGACATCCACAGGTGCATGGCCGCCAGCGCGCGATAGGGCCGCCAGGCTTCCGCCACCCGCACCACCTCAGCCTCTGCCACTACCTCCGGCGCGCCCAGGAGACGGCCGACGGCCCGCCGCAGCCCGAGGTCACCTGACGGAAACGCGTCCAACTGCCCGCAGCAGCGGAGCGCGATCATCTGCGCCGTCCATGGCCCGATCCCGGGCAGCGCCTCCAGCGTCGCCACCGTCTCATCCAGCGGACGGGACGCATCGAGGTGCACCCGTTCCTCTGCATACGCCTGAGCGAACGCCCGGATTGCGCGAGCACGCGCGTCCGGCAGGCCGACCGCACGTATCTGCTCAACGCGGGCCTCCGCGATCGTGACAGCCGGCGGGAAGACCCGCGAGAGGCCGAACCCAGACAACCCGGACACCGGCTCACCGAACGCCTCGACCAGACGACCCGCGAGCGTCGTCGCACCCGCGACCGACACCTGCTGTCCGAGCAGGATCCGGATCACCGTCTCGAAGGGGTCCCAGGTTCCGGGCACCCTGAGCCCCGGCAGCGCTTGGATGCTGCCTGCGAGAAGGGGATCGCGCGCAAGCGGCGTCTGCTCAGCGGCGGGGCGATCGAGGCCGAACAACCGCCGGCAGCGCGCGACGTCGTCGATCATCGAGCCAAGGCTGGGCAGGTGCGCCACGACCAACAGGTGCTGCCCGTCCGCCGCCTGGGACACCTCGATGGCGCCCGCGAGACCGCACGAGGTCATCGTGCGGCGATACGTCCCGCCCTCGATGGCCTCCACGCCGGGGATCGCGCGCGCCTTCAGATAGGTGAGCATCGCGTCGAACGCCAGCGCACCGGCATACGGGACTCTGAGGCGGATGCCCCCGTCCGCGACGAGCCGGTCCGCGCTGCGTCGTCTCGCCCGCAACTCGCTCGGCGGGAAGCGGAAGACCGCGAGCATCTCCCGGTTCATCTGTCGCACGCTGTTGAAGCCCGACGTGAACGCCACGTCCGCCATAGCGAGATCTGTCTCGTCCAGCATCCGGCGCGCGAAGTGGGCGCGCCTCGAACGTGCCACGAAGACGGGCGTCGCGCCGACCTGCTCGTGGAAGAGGCGGCGCAGGTGCCTTGCCGTCACGCCGAGACGGGATGCCAGCCCCTCCTCGGAGGTCTCGTCGAGGAGCCCGTCCGCGATCAGCAGCAGCGCACGGCCGACGAGCGCCTGGGAATCGCCTTCGATGGTTGGCGGAAGTCGGTCCGGCCGGCAGCGGAGGCACGGGCGGAACCCGGCGGCTTCGGCCGCGACGCTCGATGGGTAGCGGCTGACGTTGCGCGCAAGCGGCCGTGCAGAGCAGCCGTCGCGGCAGTAGATCCCCGTCGTCCGGACGGCACTGATCGACGTAGTCATGCACGTATCTTCGTGCCTCCGCGCCTCTCGCGCTGGACAGATTCGGACATGCCGCCGTGGCTGTCCGGATCTGTCCAGCCGGAACGCCTCGCATGGGCGACACTGCGCGCTGGAGGCACTCATGTCACACTCAGCGACCGTCCTCAGACTGCGCGCCGACCGGATCCCCACCGCCGTCGGCGACATGGTGGTGCTGGTCGATGATGACGATGCCGTCCGCGCCGTCGACTGGGAGGACCATGAGGATCGCATGCTCCGCCTCCTCCGCCGCCACTACGGAGACTCCGTGGCCCAGGAGACCGGCGGCGTCCCGACAGTGCGTGCTGCGTTCGAGGCTTACTTCGACGGCGATCTGCACGCCCTCGACGGCCTCGCCGTCCGGACAAACGGCACGCCGTTTCAGCGTGAAGTGTGGGCGGCCCTCCGCACGATCCCGGCGGGTGAGACGCTGTCCTACGCCGGGCTCGCGCAGCGAATCGGCCGCCCGAGCGCGGTCCGCGCGGTGGGCCTGGCGAACGGCAGCA
>CAZVNJ010000037.1:0-20853 GCA_964628985.1 uncultured Dehalococcoides sp. | reverse complement strand
ATCCTGCTGGGCAAGCCGCTCGCCACCCTCGACTTCCGCGACTACCGGCGGCGGCGCGAGGAGACGTGGCCCGTCATCACCGCTTCGCTCGATGCTCTGCGCGCCGAATTCGACCTGGTGATCATCGAGGGCGCTGGGAGTCCGGCCGAGACGAACCTGCGCGACCGCGACGTCGTCAACATGGCGATCGCTCTGCACGCGCAGGCGCCGATCCTGCTCGCGGGCGACATCGACCGCGGTGGCGTCTTCGCCCACCTCTACGGCACGTGGGCGCTCGTCGCACCCGAGGAGCGCGCGCTGATCCGCGGCTTCATCCTCAACAAGTTCCGCGGCGACGCATCCCTGCTCACCCCAGCCATCGATGACCTCCAGCGGCTCACCGGGGTCCCGACCGCCGGCATCGTCCCGTGGTTCCCCCGTCACGAAATCCCGGAGGAGGACTCCGTCGCGCTGGAGACGCGCCCGTCCGATGCGACCGTCCGCTGGGAGGGCGTGGACGTCGCCGTCGTGCGCTTCCCGCGCATCGCGAACTTCGATGACCTCGACCCGCTCACCGCCGAACCGGATGTCCGCGTCCGATGGGTGGAATCTGACGACGAATGGGGCGACCCCGATCTCGTGGTCCTCCCCGGCACGAAATCGACAATCGCAGACCTCGATTGGCTGCGCGCGCAACGACTTGATACGAAGTTGCGATGGTCGATCGAAGGCGGTGCCGCGGTCATTGGCGTCTGCGGCGGCTTCCAGATGCTGGGCCGCACACTCGCTGACCCAGACCACGTCGAGAGCGAGCGCGAGTCGGCCGAGGGCCTTGGCTGGCTGCCGGCAGACACGCTGTTCGCCCGCGGAAAGCGCACGACGCAAAGCCGCGCGCGGATCGAAGCAGCGCCGGGACTCCTCGAAGGCCTCGCCGGCACCGAGGTCACGGGGTACGAGATCCACGCCGGACAGACGCTTGGCGGCACCGCGGCCATGAGCCTGGCTGACGGGACAGCCGTCGCCACCACGGCCGGGGGCGGCTGGATCTTGGGATGCTATTTACACGGGCTGCTACACAACATCGGCCTTCGCGAGGGCGTTCTCAAAGGTGTCGCGCGCAAGCGTGGCAAGAGGTTCGAGCCGGCGCCCCCACGGGACGATGAACTCGCGTTCGACCGGCTCGCCGAGGCACTTCGAGCAACGCTCGACCTGCCGCTCCTCGAGCGGCTGACGGGCATCACGCTGTAGGCCTCGGCGGGCCGTGCGGGAACCACCATCTGCCTCCGTCTGTGGTGCCGGCCCATGGCATCAGAGCCGCCCATGGCGGCACCAGTAGGAGGCTCCCCCACCATGCGCATCATCCACTTCGTCAGCCTGGCCGCTGTGGTCATGGCCGCCGGACTCGCCCTCGGGCTGTCCCGGGCGTCAGCAGACGCTCCCACCGCCACGGCGCTCATGAACGCGACCTACCCGACCACGGACTTCGGTAACATCAAGCTCACCAATGGCGCCTACAACAGCGTGGGCGACCCCAACGCGATCACCCGCGGTGGCCCGTACAGCATGTCCTACCTGACCTCCGCGGCCGGCACGTGGGACGGCCATGACGTCTCCGCCGTCGTCACCCAGTTCACCCAGAACGGCACCACCATGTCGCAGATCTGGCTGGTGGACAGCACCCTCAAGCCGTTCGGCGGGGCCGTGATCGAGGGGAACGTCCAGGCCGTGGTGCCCACGTTCACCAACGGCCAGCTCGGGATCAACGCGGCCATCCGCAACGCGGACGGCTCCACCACCCAGTGGAACGGCGTCTACGACATCGTGGTCGGCGAACTGAAGCTCGTCGCGCCGGTGGCAGGCGCCGCCGCAGCCCCGGCCGCCCCGACCAGCCCTAGCTCGAGCAACACGAGCACCGGTGGCTCGGGCACCGGGACCGGCACGGCGACCGGTGCGGCCCAGACGACGCAGGTCACCCCGGCGGCTGCCGGAAACGGTGGGCTACTCCCCGAGGGCAGCACGAACGGCGTCGGCCTGGCCCTGGCCGGCATCCTCGCCCTCTCCCTCGTCGGCGTCCGGCGGCTCACCGCAGGCGTCTAGCCTCGCCCTTCGTCACAGGACGCCCTCGCTTCTGCGAGGGCGTCCTCGTGTCGCCTTCGGTGTCGGGAACTATGACGCCCTCGCATGCGTTTAGCAGCGGTAGGGGCCAGCCGGCCTCGCCAGGAGGTCCCGTGCAATCGCCCCGCCCTGTCAGACTTCTGTCCGTGTCCGCGCTCGCACGCGTCGGCGTGGCCGCCCTCGCGGCGGCCCTGCTCGTGGTCGCTCCGGCCACCAGCGTCCGCGCACAGCAGGCCACCCCCCCCCTCGAGCAACTCCGGAATGCGACCTACCCGTCGCCGCACCGGGCGTCGAAATCGATCACCCTGACCGGCGGCAAGTTCGACTCCGTGGCGGAGCGGGTCAACATGACCTTCGTGGACGCGACGTTCGGGACGTTGAACGGGACGCCGGTTGCGGTGGTCCACACGGCGACCAACACCGGGGGCTCCGGTGTCTTCTCCGAGATCTACATCGTGGACGCAACCCTCAAGCCCTTCGGGCCCGGCTTCCTCGGTGACCGCCTGAAGGACGTACGGGTGCAGATCGTGGACAACCGCATCCACGTGGACATGATCACCCAGGGGCCCACGGAGCCCCTGTGCTGCCCGACCACGCCCGCCCGCCAGACATGGGAACTGGTGGGCGGCACGCTGACTCGCACGTCCATGCAGTTCGCGCAGGTACAACCCGTCCCGGTGCGCCCAGCCGCGACCGGCAACGCAGGCACCGCGGGCGATGGAGGCGACGGAGGCGTACCGATGGCCGAGGCACTCCTCCTCGCGCTCGGCCTCGCTGGCCTCGTCGTGTTGGCCCGGCACGGCCAGACTCCGGTGCCGGGCCCGGCGGGGAGCCCCTCTCGCAAGATGTGAGTAGGATGAGCCGAGCCGGCGACCCGACCACGGGCGTCCCAGCAGGAGGCATGGAATGTTCAAGTCCCCGCTCGTGACCACGGACGGTTCTGACACCGCCGCGTCGGTCCTTCCTCACGTCGCGCACGTGACCGCCCCGGACGGCGTGGTCACCGTGGTCGCCGTCATCGACGACGCGGGCCGCCTCATCGCGCAAATGACCCCAGCGGGCTTTGAATTCGGCGCCGGGATCGCCAGCGGCGACCTGGTGGATCAGGCGATCGCCGCCCAGCGGGCCGCCGCGGAGAAGTACATCGCCGCGGCAAAGGCGACGCTCACGGCTGCCGGGTGCAAGCAGGTCGAAGGTCTCATCCTGTCGGGGGCCGCCGGCGAGGCGATCGTCAACGCTGCCCAGGAACGCAAGGCGGACATCGTCCTCATGGCGACGCACGGACGCTCGGGCATCAAGCGGGCCGTCCTCGGCTCGGTCGCTGAGCACGTCCTCCGGCACCTCGAGGGCGTCCCCGTCCTCCTGCTCAACCCGAAGGCCTGATCCAACCGGAAGGCCTCGACCGCGGGCGCACGGTACGATCGAGGCATGCCTCAACAGTACGTCGCCTCCGACAGCACAACCGGCCTGCAGGTGCAGGTCACGGGCGAATTCCCCGAGGATCCGGACGACCGAGTCCGGATCGCTCGGACGACGAACCTCTTCACTCGGCTGATGGCCACCGTGCTGTCCACGACCAACGACACGGAGCGCCGCGAGCGCTTTCGGGCCATCGAGACACAGCTCGAGGTCGCGGAAGCCCTGATCCGCGGCGACATGGCGGAAGTCCAGCGCCTCGTCCGGGACACACTGCACGCGATGGGTATCAGCGACCAACAGTTGCGCGAGGTGGAGCAGCAACTGCGCGAGCAACTGCGCTCGATCGGTGGCGATGGCCTGACCGGGATGCTCGGGCTGGACGAGATCGAACCTGACCCACCCGAAGACCCGGACGGACCGCGCACCTAGCCCTGCGCTTGGCTACCCGGCACGCTCCGAAGGCTCAGCCATCCCGTCCTGCAGGCGGTAGCCGACCCCCGCAATCGATCGGATCGCATCCTGCGCCCCCACGGCGGCAAGTTTTCGGCGCAACGTGTGCAGGTGCGTCCTGATCGCCGAGCGGGTGTGCGCATCGCTGAACGCCGTGCCCCAGAGCGCGCGCGCCACCTCCTCGACGCGCACCACGTCGGCGGGGCGCTCCATGATCGCGGCGAGAAGTGTGCACTCCGAGGGCGTCAGGAAGGCGTCGCCGCCCGGCCCGCGCAGCCGGCGCTCGGTGACGTCCAGTACCAGGCCCCCCTGCTCCAGCCTCGGCGGCTCCGCGTAGCCTCCTGCAAGCACGCGCGCAACGCGCGTCAGGTCAGCGGCCGTCGCCTTGGTGGCGTCGAGCGCGATCGCTGGTTCCAGGTCCGCGGGCAACGGGGCATGCAGCCACGGCGAGGACGGCCACAGGATCAGCACGGCGGGCACGGGGCCTTCGGCCGCGCTGCGGCATCGCTCGATCGTGGCGCGGCCCTCGTCGGCCTCCTGTGGCAGCACGAGCACGAGCAGTGATGGACGCATCGAGCGGAGCCGCAGCGGCGCCTCGGCTGGGCTGATCACCCCCGCCACGGGGACACCGGCCTGCGCCAGCCCGCGCCGCCAGGCGTCCAGCGCCTCGAGGTCGCGTCCAATGAGGAGAGGATGCGGGATGCCAGGCATCAAATGCCTCCTCGGCTGTTGCTCCCCCTGCACAGGGGCGTACGATACCATGATTAGAACAGACGTTCCCTGACGATCCTCCCGCTGATCGCCGTCCGAGGTGTGCATGCCGCTCGACCGCATCGTTGTGACCGGCGCCCGGGAACACAACCTCAAGAACATCACCGTCGAGATTCCGCGCGACCGCCTCGTGGTGATCACGGGCGTCTCCGGTTCCGGGAAGTCCTCGCTCGCATTCGACACGATCTACGCCGAGGGCCAGCGCCGCTACGTGGAGTCGCTCTCCGCCTACGCCCGCCAGTTCCTCGGCCTCATGGAAAAGCCGGACGTCGACTACATCGAGGGCCTGTCGCCTGCGATCTCGATCGACCAGAAAGGCGTCTCCAAGAACCCACGGTCCACCGTGGCTACTGTCACCGAGGTCTACGACTACCTGCGATTGCTCTTCGCGCGCATCGGCGTCCCCCACTGCATCCATTGCGGCCAGGTCATCCGACGGCAGACCGTCCAGCAGATCGTGGATGCCATCCTCGCGGGCGACGCCGGACGTCGCGCGATGATCCTGGCGCCGGTGATCCGCCATAAGCGCGGTGAACACACTCAGGTCTTCGAGATGGCGCGGAAGGCCGGCTACGTCCGCGTCCGTCTGGACGGCAAGGTCGTGAACCTGGACGACCCCATCAAACTGAACAAGACCCAGTGGCACGACATCGACGTGGTAGTGGACCGGATTGTCGTCCCGGCTCCCGGCGACGAGGACGAGGTCGCCACGCGTCAGCGCGTCTCCGACAGCGTGGAGCAGGCGCTCCGCCTCGGTGAGGGCACCGTCGTCCTGGCGCTTCTGGACACGAAGGGCGAAGTCGCCGAGGAACAGACCTACAGCGAGCGCTTCGCCTGTCCCAACACCGCGCACGAGCCGTACTCCGTGCCGGAGATCGAGCCACGCAACTTCTCCTTCAACACACCGCACGGCGCCTGCCCTGCCTGCACCGGCCTCGGTTTCCAGATGCGCCTTGACGAGGATCTCGTGGTGCCGAACAAGAAACTCAGCATCGACGAGGGCGCGATCGTGCCTCTCAAGTCCTCCGCCACCATGGGGTGGTTTCACCGCCGCCTGAAGGCGCTCGGCGACGCAATGAAGTTCAGCCTCTCGAAGCCGATCAGCACGCTGACCGCGCCTCAGTGGCAGGCGTTGATGTATGGCACGGACGGCACGATCGACCAGATCGAGTTCAAGTCCAGCAGTACCGGCCGCGTGCGCACCTATGCCGTCACGTGGGAAGGCGTGATGACCAACCTCGAACGGCGCTACAAGGAGACCGAATCCGACTGGGTGCGCTCCGACATCGAGCGCTACATGGTCGCGACCCCCTGCGATGCCTGTCACGGGGCTCGCCTGAAGCCCGAGGTGATGGCCGTCACCGTCCAGGACCGCTCGATCGTGGACGTGTCACGCATGTCCGTGGGCGATGCGCTCGATTGGACCAACGCCCTGCGCGAGGAGGGCGGACCGCTCTCCGCACGCGACTACGCCATCGGACGGCAGATCCTGCAGGAGATCGCAGGACGCCTCACCTTCCTGCGTGACGTCGGCCTCGAATACCTCACGCTCGACCGGTCGGCCGGGACGCTCTCGGGTGGCGAGGGCCAGCGCATCCGGCTGGCGACGCAGATCGGGTCCGCGCTCATGGGCGTGCTCTACGTCTGCGACGAGCCGAGCATCGGGCTCCATTCGGTGGACAACGAGCGGCTGATCGGCACGCTGACGCGGCTGCGCGACCTCGGCAACACGGTCCTCGTCGTCGAGCACGACGAGGCGATGATGCGCGCCGCTGACCACCTCATCGACATCGGCCCGGGCGCGGGCGAACTCGGCGGCCAGGTGATCGCCACCGGCACCCCGAAGCAGGTGATGGCGGACAAGGCATCGATCACCGGCCAGTACCTCAGCGGCAAGCGGAAGATCCCGATCCCGGCGGTCCGGCGCGAGGGCAACGGGAACGCGCTCGTCGTCCGCGGGGCACGCGAGAACAACCTCAAGGACGTGACGGTCGAGTTCCCCCTCGGGACGTTCATCGCCGTGACCGGCGTCTCTGGCTCCGGCAAGTCCTCGCTCGTCAACCAGATCCTCTCCCGCCAACTCGCGCATGACCTGAACGGCGCGCGTGAGCGGGCCGGTGACCACGACGCCATCGAGGGCATGGAGCACCTCGACAAGGTCGTGATCATCGACCAGACGCCGATCGGCCGGACGCCGCGCGCGAACCCCGCCACCTACACCGGGCTCTTCACGCTGATCCGCGACCTCTTCGCGGCGGTGCCCGAGGCGCGCGCGCGGGGCTACCAGCCTGGCCGCTTCTCCTTCAACGTGAAGGGCGGCCGCTGCGAAGCCTGCAAGGGCGACGGCTACATCCTGATCGAGATGCAGTTCCTCCCGGACGTCACCGTCCCGTGCGAGGTCTGCAAGGGGGACCGCTACAACCGCGAGGCCCTCGAGATCCTCTTCCGCGGGAAGAGCATCGCCGAAGTGCTGAAGATGTCCGTCGAGGAGGCCTGCACCTTCTTCGAGGCGTTCCCCGCCCCTCGCCGCAAACTCGAGACCCTCCGAGACGTCGGCGTCGGCTACATCCGCCTCGGCCAGCCCGCCACCACCCTCTCCGGCGGCGAGGCCCAGCGCATCAAGCTCGCCACCGAACTCTCGAGGCGCGCCACCGGTAAGACCGTCTACATCCTGGATGAGCCCACCACCGGCCTCTCCTTCTCGGACGTGGAAGCCCTCCTCGTCGTCCTCCAACGCCTCGTCGACACCGGCAACACGGTCATCGTGATCGAGCACAACCTCGACGTGATCAAGGGCGCCGACTGGGTGATCGACCTGGGCCCCTACGGCGGCGCCCGTGGGGGCCGCGTTCTGGCAGTAGGCACCCCCGAGGACGTCGCACGCGCGCCTGAGTCAGTGACGGGCAAGTACCTGGGGGAAGCACTGGGGGCACCGAAGGTCGCGGCAGCCGGGAAGGCGGGTGCTAGGAAGGCACCCCGCCGTCAGCCGATCGCGGCCTCATGACCACCCTCACCCTCCGCTCCGACGACGCGCGCGTGGCCTACCTCGCCACCGTCTACCACCTCGGGCGGCCGGGGGCGGAGTTGGACCGCGACACGCGCAGCGATGAGGGCACGGGGCTGCGCTCCGTCTCGGAGGCGCTGCATGCCTCGATGGCACGCGCCATTGTCGAGGTGGACCTCACCCCCTACCAGATCACCCGGCTCGGGGAGGCGCTGGCCGGGCTCGCGAACGAGATGAAGCAGTACGGCATCGCCGGCGGGAGGACCGCAGTCCCCGGCCTCGCTGTCGCGATGCGCGAGGTCTTCCCGGACGTGGCTGCCGACCCGAGCCTCGCCCTCGACGTCGTCCAGCACGTCGTGATGCTGCGAAACCGGCTGGCCAGCAGCGTCGAGGCCGCGCGCGCCGAGATCGCCCGCGCGGCGCAGGATCAAGAGACGGCGCGCCGGGAGGCCCGGAGGCCCTGGCAGTTCTGGAAGCGCTAGCCTCGGGGTGGCTCGCGATCAGTCCATAACGTGTCACACGGCAGATTCAGGGAGTGCAAGCAGGCGATCTAAGGGTGTGCATATTGCCGCGTGCACAGATTCGTCCGTATATTCGGTCGAACTGGCCGGGGCCGCAGGGGTGGCACCGCTTCAGTCGAGTCGAGAGGCACCGGCATGACTTACGTGATCACATCTCCCTGCATCGACACGACCGACCAGTCGTGCGTCGACGTCTGCCCGGTGGACTGCATCCACTTCGAAGAGGGCCAGGACAAGATCCTCTACATCAACCCGGACGAGTGCATTGACTGCGGCGCCTGCGAGCCCGCCTGCCCAGTCTCCGCCATTTTCGCCGAAGACGATGTCCCGGCGGACCAGAAGATCTTCACGGAGATCAACGCCCTCTGGTACACGGACAAAGACGCGGCGCGCGCCAAGGTGCCTGCCTAGTCCTCGACCGTGCGCGATCACGCGGAAGGGGTCGCCTGGGCGACCCCTTCCTGTTGTGCCGCCTGTCCCTGACGTCCGCTCGGCTGGGCGTGGCGCCGGGTGCCCGGTTGCGGCTCCGGCGAGTGTGACATTACGCTTCACAAACATTATCGTGCACGTCAGAGTCCTTTGGCAGGCGAGGCCAGCGGACAGGACGTCGGGTCAATCCACGAAATGGGTCTCGAATGGCCATCGCGCCACCGCCGTCTGAGGGCCAAGGGACCGCTGTTGGGGCGTCGCCGCCTTCTGTAGTACCGGTCGCGGCCGTCGCGCCCGTCGCATCGGCTCCCGCCACGGCCTCCTCGACAGGCACTCCTCCTGGGCTGGTCCGGCCCACGAGGCTCGCGGCACTCAAGCAGCTCCGCACGTTCGAGTCATTCAAGAACGCCCACTTCCGCTGGTATTTCGTTTCGATGCTGGGCGTCTTCGGCGCGATGAACAGCCAGATGATCGCGAAGGGCGTCCTCACCTACGACCTCACCGGCTCGTTTGCGGCGCTCGGCACGCTTGCCCTCGCGAACGCCGTCCCTGGCCTGGCCCTCTCACTGCACGGTGGCGTGATCGCGGACCGCCTTCCGAAGAAGCGGATCCAGCAAGTAGGGAACACGCTCAACGCCCTGAACACGGCGTCGATCGTCGTCATCCTCCTCGCGGGCGTGATGCGCTGGGAGTACATGATCGTCAACGCCGCGATCCAGGGCGTCATCCAGGCGCTCATGATGCCCGCGCGGCAGTCCATGCTCCCGGACATCGTCTACCCGCGTCAGGTCATGAACGCAGTGGCGCTGAATAACGCCGGCATGAACCTCTCGCGCCTCATGGTCCCCGCAGGCATTGGCCTGCTGATGGAAGTCACCGACTACTACTGGGCGTTCATCGTCATCACGGGCTTCTACGTGTTCTCCACGGTGACGCTCTTCCGCGTGCCGTCGCGGCCCATCCCGATCCCCCCCGAGGAGCGCACCGCCGCCCAGGCCCGCGATCACGCAGCCGGGCATGGCCCGGGTGCGCGTGGAAAGTCCGGTGGCGCTGGATTCGGAGATCTCGCGGAGGGCATGCGGTACATCGCCCGTGACAAGACGATCCGGACGATCCTGGTCGTCAACTTCCTGATGGTCCTCTTCTCGATGCCGTATATGCAGATGTTGCCCGGCTTTGTGAAGGACGTCCTGAACGGCGGCCCCGGACTGCAGGGGATGCTTACGAGTATCACGGGTGTAGGCTCGCTCGCGGCCGCACTGGTCATCGCCTCACTGCCCAGCCGCCGGCGGGGAATGATCTTCATTGTCGGATCGCTGGTCCTCGGCATCGCCCTGATCGCCTTCTCCTGGTCAACCTCCGTCGCGATCACCATCCCTGTCATGCTGTTCATCGGGGTCGGCCAGGCCGTGCGCATGGCACTCAGCAACGTGCTAGTCCAGGCATACGCCGAGGACCAATACCGTGGCCGCGTCATGAGCATCTACATGATGGAGATGAGCCTCGTGCAGGTCGGCGTCTTCGGCGTCGGGGTCGCGGCCGAGGTCATCGGCATCCAGTGGGCGCTCGGCCTCTGTTCCGCCGCCCTGGTCGCGCTCTCCGTTGCCACCATTGCGCTCGTGCCTCGCATGCGCGACCTGGACTAGCGTCGCTGGACGCCGAGCAGTCGAGCGTCACACGCCGCCTGGTTGCGTCGGCCCGACGTATCTGACGCTCTCGAGGTCGAACGGCCCCGGCGGCCAGTCGACGGTATGCCTGATGCTATAGCCATCGTGCCGCCAGCCCATCGCCTCGTAGAACCGACGAGCGCGGACGTTCGGCGCGTAGGTGAGCAGGCTTGCCCGGGCGAAGCCGTCACTCGCCAGCGCGCCCAGCGCATGCCAGAACAGCGTCCGCCCGACCCCTGTCCCGATCGCCGAGGGCGCGACGAAGAGCGAGGCGAGATAGGCATGACCCTCTGGGATCGCCGCATACTCGTGCCAGGTATGCCCGATCCACGTCATCCCCACGGGCGCGCCATCCAGCAATGCGAGGTGCCCGCGTCCGCCAGGTCGGCCGGCGGCGAAGTCCGCCCGGATTTCTTCAATCACCTCGACCGCGCGTTCCGGCGCATCGAGGTATGCGGCGGGCATGAACTCGCGATAGCCAAAGCGCTTTGATGCGGTGCGGACTGCTGCCATCACTGGAGCGTCCGCGGGGACGACGTCTCGGATCTCGAGGTGCCCCATCAGGTCGGCCTCGTGGGACCGCGATACATCAGCAACACCGCAGAGAACGGCTCGCCCTCCCAGTGGAACTCCCGCACTCGGCGCGGCCCGTCTTCGCGCCAGCCCATCGCCTCATAGAAGCCGCGGGCGCGCCGGTTCTCCTCGTACACGCCGAGCGTGGCCTCCGTAAATCCGAGGCCTGCCATCGCCGCCAGCGCATGCCAGAACAGCGGACGGCCCACGCCGGTGCCGACGGTCGATGGCAACAGGTGGATGGCATCGAGGTGCCCCATGTCCTCGGGGGAGGGGTAGGCAAACGTCTCCGACCCCGGCTGCGACCACGCGAAGCCCGCCGCCTCCCCGCCCACCTCGATGATCCAACCGCGCCCACCGGGTACGTCCGGCTCGACGAGTTCCGCTGTCCACCGCCGAGCGGAGCCGGCCTCGCGTTCTGGCGAGTCGAGGTAGGCCGCAGGCATGAAGTGCCGGTACGCGCTCGCCCATGAGGCAGCGTGCAGGTGGCCCATCAGGGGGCCGTCACCGGGCACGGCGTCGCGGATGATGAAGTCCGCAGACATGGGTGCCCCCTCGCTACATCGCCGGCAGGAATGGCAGGTCCTCGTGCGGGATCCGCGGCCCCTCGCCGACGGGGACGGCTTCGAGGCGGACGCTGCCGTCCTCTCGCAGGTCCACCACCAGGACGTGGCCGCCATGCCCGTCGCGATTTCCGCTGAGTGCGTCCGGGGCGCCGGAGTACGCGGCGAGCGTTGGCCCCGCCTCCACAAGCGTCAGGCGTTCCCAGTGGCCGAGGGCGATGTAGTCCAGTTCGCTGGCGGCGAGTTGGTCCGCCCGGATGTGGAAGGAGTGGTGAAGCAGCGCGTTCGGCCCAATGAAGTGGCCGTGCCCGATGCCGACCTGCCACGCCGCCTCGCCGCGTCCCGGCGGGACCTCGAACGGCTGATAGCGCGCCCGCTGCTCCGTGTGGCTGCTCCCCCACACCTCGAGGTCGAGGTGCGGGAATGACAGCCGCTCCCCATCCGGGGCGCGCAGGATGCGGAGGTTGGGGGCGCGCTCCGTGAGGTCGACCCGGTCGTAGACCGAACCAGGCCCCACGTGATCATGGTTGCCTGGCCCGATCACTGTCACACCGCCGAACCGTGCAATCTCGTCGGCAGCGAAGTGCAGCGTGGACTCCAGCACGCGGGCGTTGTCGAAGAAGTCGCCCGCGATCAGCAGCGCGTCCGCCCGTTCCGCGATTGCGAGGTCGATGACGCGTCGGAAGCCGTCCTCGAGTTCAGCGCGGCGCGGGCTCTCGCCGTTCCGCGTGTCATACGCCCCGAGGTGGACATCCGAGGTGTGGACGAGCCGGAGCGGGCGGCGGGGGGAGTGCCGGCGGTACGCCATCGAGGCCTCCCGCGCTAGATCGAGATCTCGTCGTGCGAGGGCACGCGTGGCGTCAGCGCGTCCAGCCGCTCGTGGATCGCGGCCACCAGCCCCGTCAGCGGCACCCGCACCTGCTGCATCGAGTCCCGCTCGCGGATCGTGACCGCGGCGTCGTTCTCCGTCTCGAAGTCCACCGTCACGCAAAGGGGCGTCCCGATCTCGTCCTGCCGCCGGTAGCGTCGCCCGATCGACTGCGAGTCGTCGTACTGCGCACGGAAGTGGGGGCGAAGCGAATCAAAGACCTCGCGCGCCTTCGGCTCGATCTTCTTGGAGAGCGGCAGCACCGCCACGGTGACGGGCGCAATCGCCGGCGCGAGGCGCAGGACCACGCGCTTCTCGCCCTCCACCTCCTCTTCGGCGTACGCGTCGAAGAGCAGCGTCAGCAGCACGCGGTCGACGCCGACAGCGGGTTCAATCACGTGCGGGACGAGGTGCTGGTTCGTGTCCGGGTCGAAGTAGGTCAACTTCTTCCCCGAGTGTGTCGAGTGCTGCGTCAGGTCGTAGTCCCCGCGGTGCGCGATGCCCTCGAGCTCACCCCAGCCCCACGGGTAGTGCACCTCCACGTCGCTCGTCCCGCGCGAGTAGTGCGACAGTTCCTCGGGTGCGTGGTCGCGCAGCCGGAGGTGCTGGGGGCGGATGCCGAGGCTGTAGTGCCAGCGCAGGCGTTCCTTCTTCCAGTATGTGTGGAGTTCCATCGACTGCTCGGGGTGGCAGAAGTACTCCATCTCCATCTGCTCGAACTCGCGCGTGCGGAAGATGAACTGCTTGACCGTGATCTCGTTACGGAAGGACTTGCCGATCTGGGCAATGCCGAACGGCAGGCGCTTCCGCATCGCCGTCTGGACGTTGTCGAAGTTCACGAACATGCCCTGCGCCGTCTCAGGCCGCAGGAACGCCCGGCCCGACTCGTCCGCGACCGGCCCGACGATCGTGCTGAGCATCATGTTGAACTTGCGCGGGTCCGTGAACTTCCCGACCGCGCCACAGGAGGGACAGGTGTTCTCCTCCACGTGGTCCGCGCGCAGTCGTGCCTGGCAGTTGGTGCACTCGACGAGGGGGTCGGTGAAGTTCTCGACATGGCCGGACGCGACCCAGATTCGCGGGTTTGAAATGATCGCTGCCTCGATGCCGACGACGTCGTCGCGGCCCTGCACCATCCAGCGCCACCAGGACTCGCGGATGTTCCGCCGCATCTCCACCCCGAGCGGGCCGTAGTCATAGGCCGCGGCAAATCCGCCATAGATCTCAGCAGAGGGGAACACAAAGCCTCGCCGCTTGGCCAGCGAGACAATCGTCTCGAGGTCGGCCGTCATCTCTGAGGCGGGCCCGGTCTCGTCTGTCACAGGGGCATCTCCGGGCGGTCGCACAGGATCGGGATTCGGGCGAGCGTACCGCGCGTCTCTCGCACCCTCAACAGAAGCACTGACGGTCGCGAAGCGACTTCCATTGCGTGCTGGTAGCAGCGGCCGATGTCACGGTGCTACGGTGCGCGCGGGACGAGGGTCTATGCGCAAGTACCTGGCGACGATCCTGGGCGTGGCGGTTGGCATCGCGGCCGCTGTCCTCGTCGCTGCCCGAGAGGACGAGGGCGCGCCGGCATCCGACGCCGGCGCCCGCACAGGGGAAGGCGGCGCCTGATGGTCCAGCAACCAGGGGCGGAACGCCCCAACCCGGATCGCCTCGTGATGATGATCGTCGCGGACACGGATGCGGACACGCTGCAGCAACGGCTGGTGGCCGCCCACTTCCCGGTCACGAAAGTCGGGTCGACCGGAGGCTTCCTGCGCCGCGGGAGCGTCACGATCTTCTCTGGCGTCCCGGCAGGGCAGGTGGATGAGATCCTGGCGATCGTGAACGAAGTCTGCCACGCCCGCCGGGAGTTCGTGCCCGTCCAAACACTCCCCTTCATCGGGGATGGCGCATTCACAGCAGAACCCGTCGAGGTCCGAGTTGGGGGGGCGATCGTGTTCGTCCTCCCCGTGGAGCGATACCAGCGCTTCTAGCCCCTCACGTCTAAATGGCCGCTCTTAGATCGCGCCCCACGCCACGGGGTCGATCTCCACCGCACCCTCCAGCGCCGCCGGCAATGCGTCGACGACAAGCGAGTCGAACTGAGCGCTCCGCCCCGCCGCCATCAGCCGAGTGGCCTCGTCAGGAGGGAACGCAGGCCGGTACGGACGCTCGGCCCGCAGCGCGCAGTACGCGTCCGCGACCGCGAGGATGCGTGGTGGCAGCGGCAAGAGGTCTCCCGTGAGCATCTCCGGATAGCCGCGGCCGTCCGGGCGTTCGTGGTGCGATTCCACCCAGGAGGCCACCTCGGCCATCCCCGGGATTTGTTCCAGGATGCGAGCGCCGAGGCCCGGATGACGCCGCATCTGCTCCATCTCGTCCACGGTCAGGATCGATGGCTTGTCCGCGATGTGACGCGGCACGCCAAGTTGTCCGACGTCCATGAGCAGGCCCGCTACGCCCAGCGCGTCCACGTGACCGGGCGGTAGACCGAGCGAGACGCCCAGCGCACGCGCCAGGCTGGAAACACGGGCCGAGCGCCCGGGCTCGCGCACTGCGGCGTCCACGATCTCGCCCATCGCCTCGGCGGCCGCAATCACCTTGCCGCGCGAGGGTTTGCCCTCCGGCCCGGCGGCGATGGCCAACCGCCCGGCTAGCGAGTCGTCCCACAGGGCGAGCCAGGTCTCGTCGTTCCGGACGACGTCACGGGCAGCAGCGGCGACGGCGGGGCCGAGCGTCGGGATGAGCGCATCAACCGCCGTCCGCCCGATCTCGGCGCGCGCGCGCAACGGGTTCCCCGCCTGCTCCGCCGTCTCACACACCCAGTGGGCCGCCTGGATACAGAGCGAGGACCACGGGATGTCGAGGCTGTCCAGTCCAAGCGGCTGGCCAGACCCGTCCCAGCGCTCATGCGAGGCGCGGATCGCGTCCTGCACGGGGAGATCCAGACCGAAGCGCGCAGCCACCCAGGCGCCGCCCTCCGTGTGGCCACCCGGGATCCGGACGCTGACCCCGGAGTCATGAAGGAGGCCGGCGAGCAGCACCACGTGCTGCATCTCATCATCGAGGTCCAGCGCGGCCGCGATGTCATGGGCCAGAGAGGCCACTCGCGCGGAGTGGCCCGGCGCTTGCTGCTCCGCCAGGTCGAACCCGTCCGCGAGGCACGCAATGAGGTCAATGCGCCGCGCTGGCCGGACTCGCACCTCCCGCGCCGGATAGATCGCGGGCGCGGTAGCCCCGGGCACGTAGGGCGCGAAGGTCTCCGGTGCGTCCTGCATCGCCGTATTCGCGCCATCCGTGGCGCGCTCCCTACAACCCCATCCTCGGCCGCCCGGGCGATTCCTTAAGGGGTCACCCTCATCCCCCCCGGGAGTAGGATCCGCCCCGACAGGAGTCAGACGTGCCCCCTCGCCTCATCATCACCCTCATCCTTGCGGCCGCCCTCGTGTTCGGTTCCGCCCGCCCCGCCGCCGCGGCACCCGGGGAGATCAGCGGAGCGGTGCCTTCTACGGGCGGTGTCGGGCTCGTGCTGTGGGGTGGAGGAGCGCCGGCCACTGTTGGCGCTGCGGCGAGCGGGAAGGGGTGTGCCCTGCAGTCATTCTGGGTGGCCGCGGACGGGGCCGTGAGCGGATATGTCCAGGGTGCCCCGGAATTCGTCAACACGTCCTTCGTCAGTCGCTTCGCCGCGGGAGTGATCCCGGCGCAAACGCCGCTGATCCTGGTGTGCGCGAGTGGGGTGGTCGCCACTCCCTCCGCCCCTGCTGCGGGGTCAGGCGTCGCCGCCCCGCCCGGAACCACCGTAGATGGTGCGACCTGGATCGCCATCGACGCTCCAGGTGGTAAGACGATCCTGGCTGCCGTCTTCCGGCCGAGCGGGCAGGCTCCTGCTCCAGCGGTCGTGGTGCTACATGGCACCGCCGGGTTGAGCAACAACTTCCTGCGGATCGGGAAGGACCTGGCCGCAAACGGTTATGTCGCGGTCGTCGGTTGCTGGTTTGGCGGACACTTCGACGGATCCACGCGCGAGGAGCAACCGACCTCCATCTCGCTTCCCGATGGCATCGACTGTCCGAACGCGCCCGTGCTCAAGACCGGTACGGCATTCCTCGACGACATCGCGCCGATCCTCCGCGCGACGCACGCCCTCCCCGGGGTGCGGCCGGGCGCTGTGGCGATCATGGGCCACTCGCGAGGCTCAGTCGCCGCTCTGACGGTGGGTGGCACGGGGGGCGACGTCCGTGCCGTCATTGCGAGCGCCGGGACAGTACCGGGCGTGGCCGGGACGCTCCTCGCCCTCGGGATGTCCGCACCCGTCCTGCTGCTACAAGGCGAGGCAGATACCACGATCCCGCCTGCGGACACACGAGCACAGGAGGCCGCCCTGCGCGCGTTCGGCCGGCCGGTGCAGGCTGAGTACTACGCCGGCGCAGGACACGGCTACTTGTTCGAGACCCAGTGGCACGACCTGGCAGTCCAGCGCATGGTGCGCTTCCTCCGCGAGGTTTTGGGCTGACGCCTACAGGTCGTTGACAACGTCCGGCAGCTCACCCTCGCGGGCAGCGTCGATCATCTGGCGAGTCTCCTCTGGCACGGGCATGCCGTAGGACTCGAATCGCTTCTCCACCCATGAGCCGATCTGGCGAGGGTCCGAGTAGGGCTCGCCTGGCCGCGGAGTCCCATACTCCTGCACCACGTCGCTCTGGGTCTTGAGCCGGCTCACCCTGGAGATCATCTTCTTCAGGCGGGCACCACCGCAGTGCTGGCACACCGGCGCTGCAACGGCCCTGGGTGACCGCACGAGGATGCTGCTCACCTTGGAACAGTCCTCGCAGCGATATTCGTAGATCGGCATGGCCGCCTCGTCAGTCGGTGGGGTCGGAGGACTGTGCCTCTCTGGCGCGTCGGATGCTGTTCTCCAGCGTGAACTTCACGTCGGACCGCTCCACCGGGTTCAGGCCTGCATCGGCCTTTTGCGCCAGTTCCTTGAAGTTGGAGCCGAGTTCGCCATCGAACTTGTCACCCATCTGCCGCGCCCACTTCGCGAAGCCGCGCTCGTCCTTCGACTCCAGGTGCCCAAGCTCCTGGTTGATGTCGATGGAGTCGAGGCGTTCGCCCGCGCGCCGGACCCGGGCCACGCGGGAGATGCGGCGCTGCAGGCGGGCCCCGCCGCACTCAGGACAACGTGGGTCCGCCGCCTTCGCCGCCGAGCGGAAGAAGATCTCGACCGTCCGGTCGCAATCGCCGCAGTCGTACTGATAGATCGGCATAGTGCTCGGAGGGTCGCTAGCCCTCGATGGCGTTCTCGATGTGGTTCAACTGCCCCACATCGCCACCGACCGTCAACTCGATCGCGACGAGGTCAATGCGGCAGTTCGCCGGGTACTCCGGATGGTCCGCCGCGTAGGCTTGGGCAAGGTTGCGCAACTTGGCACCCTTGACCGCAGAGATCTGCTGGACCGCTGCGCCCATCTTGCGGGAGGTGCGGAGTTTGACCTCCACGAAGACCAGCGTGTCGCCCTTCAGCGCTACGAGGTCGATCTCGCCCTCCAGCCGCCGGAGATTCCTGTCCACCACCTCGTAGCCATGCTGCTCGAGGTAGCGGGACGCGATCCGCTCGCCGGCTGCGCCGAGCAACTGCGAACGTTCGGTCACAGTGTGATCCTTCCAGCACGCCCAGACACCCGGAAGAAGGCCTCCCGGACGGGTGCAAATGAGAGTCGATGGATAGTGGTCGGACCCAGCCGGGCGATGGCCTCGCGGTGTACGTCGGTGGCGTACCCCTTATGTTCAGCCAGCCCGTACCCCGGGAACACCTCGTCCAACTCCTCCATGATGGCATCGCGCGCGACTTTCGCGACGATGCTGGCAGCCGCGACGGAGAGACACCGGGCGTCGGCGTCGATCACCGACCGCTCCGGCAGCCCGCACCCCGCGACATCATTCCCATCAATGATCAGGGCGTCGGGCCGCGCGGGCAAGCCTGCCACCGCCAGCCGCATGGCCATCCGTGTCGCCTGGAGGATATTTACCTGGTCCACGACCTGCGGAGAGACGACGGCCAGATTCCACTCAGATTCAGCCTGGATGACCGCAGCGAGGCGACGGCGCTGCGGCGCGGACAGGACCTTTGAGTCGTCCAGCGCACGGACCCATCCCGCTCGGCAGGGCTCCCCGGACGGTCGCCGCGGCAAAATGACCGCTGCAGCCACTACAGGGCCCGCCAGCGGCCCCCGGCCCACCTCGTCCACACCGGCCACCCGACCCAGCCCCTCACGCCAGAAGGCGCGCTCAACGGCCCAACCTGGACGCGGCCCGGCGCGGCGAGAGGGTTTGATTGGGGGATGACGGTCAGCGGCGGCGACCATGGGTCGAAGGTTACGACGCGGAAATGGATATGACAAGTCAGCAGTTTCTGTCAACTCTCTCGCGAACCCACCCGTATCATCCCCGCCGAGCCTCACTCACCTGAAGGAGCCCGCAGTGCCGATCATCCGCATCGAGATGTTCCCAGGGCGAACGCTCGCCCAGAAGCGCGAACTGGTCCGCCTCATCACGGACGCCGTCTGCAACGTGGCCCACACCGATCCAAAGAACACCCATGTCATCTTCGAGGAGCATTCCGTGGAGGACTGGGCCTGGGACGGCAAGCTCTACATCGATCAGGACGACGACGACGCATAGGGCCTCGCCCGCCGCGACTCGCGGGGGAGTCCGGAACAGGTCGTTCCGGATCACGGTGTTACACTGATTCAACCATCCACGCGGCGGGCGCTCGGCGGCGTCCGCGCGGAAGCGAGTCGCCATGTCTCGATCTGCTCGTAACGTCGGGGTCTACCTGTTGATCCTGGTAGCCCTGGTCTTGGTCGCCCTGATGGTCCTCCGGCCATCGTCGAGTTCGGGCGAGAAGCCACTCTCGTATGTCATCCAGCAGGCCCAGGCGGGCAAGGTGGAGGCCATCGAGGTCGAGGCGGATCGACTGAAGGTGCGAGTGCGTGACCAGAGCGAGCCCATCCGCTCGCGCAAGGAGACCGCGGCCTCGATCGAGGAGATCCTTCGCCAGAACGGTGTGCCGGTCGCGCAAAGCGGGATCGAAATCACCGTGCGCGGCCCCAGCTCGTTCGGCAACGTCTTCGGACTGATGCTGAACTTCCTGCCGCTGATTATCTTCGGTGCCATCCTCATCTTCATGATGCGGCAGGCCGGCGGTGCCAATAATCAGGCGATGTCCTTCGGCAAGAGCCGTGCCCGCATGTTCACTGGCCAGAAGACCACCGTGACCTTCATGGACGTCGCCGGCCAGGAAGAGGCAACCCAGGAACTGGGCGAGGTCGTCGAGTTCCTCAAGTACCCAGAAAAGTTCGCCGCCCTCGGGGCGCGCATCCCGCACGGCGTCCTCCTGCTGGGCCCTCCGGGCACCGGCAAGACGATGATCGCCCGGGCGGTCGCCGGCGAGGCCGGTGTGCCGTTCTTCCACCTCTCCGGTTCGGAGTTCGTGGAGATGTTCGTCGGTGTCGGTGCGTCGCGTGTGCGCGACCTCTTCGAGCAGGCGAAGCGCAACGCACCTGCAATCATCTTCATCGATGAGATCGACGCTGTCGGGCGCCAGCGTGGTGCCGGCCTGGGCGGCTCGCACGACGAACGCGAGCAGACGCTGAACCAGATCCTGGTGGAGATGGACGGGTTCGACTCGAACTCGAGTGTGATCGTCCTCGCGTCCACGAACCGACCAGACGTGCTCGACCCAGCGTTGCTGCGACCCGGACGGTTCGACCGCCAGATCACGCTGGACCTCCCGGACGTCCGCGGACGCCGCGCCGTCCTCGACGTCCACTCGAAGGGCAAGCCCTTCGACCAGGGCGTCTCGCTCGAGGTCATCGCGAAGCAAACGCCCGGCTTTGCCGGCGCCGACCTCGCGAACCTCGTCAATGAGGCTGCGATCCTCGCCGCCCGTCGCAACAAGAAGCGCATCTCCATGGACGAGATGAACGAGGCCGTGGACCGTGTGATCGCGGGCCCCGAGCGGAAGTCACGCGTGATCACGGAGACCGAAAAGAAGATCATCGCCTTCCACGAGGCCGGGCACACGGTGGCCGGGTACTTCTCGAAGCGGGCGGACATCCCCTTCAAGGTCACGATCGTCGCGCGCGGCATGGCCGGTGGCTTCACCCGCTCCCTGCCTTCGGACGACCGCCGCCTGCAGGACCGCTCGTACTACGAGGCGATGATGACGATGGCCCTCGGCGGCCACGTCGCAGAGGAACTTGTCTTCGGTGAGATGACCACTGGCGCCCATGACGATATCGGCAAGGTGACGTCGATCGCGCGCAACATGGTGACGCAGTGGGGCATGTCTGCCCGCCTCGGGCCGCGGACGTTCGGACGCCGCCAAAGCATGGTCTTCCTGGGCCGCGACATCTCCGAAGAGCGCGACTACTCCGAGCGCACCGCCGAGGAGATCGACGACGAGGTCCGCCGCCTGATCGACGAGGCCCACGTCCGCTGCCGC
>CAZVNJ010000036.1:0-21920 GCA_964628985.1 uncultured Dehalococcoides sp. | reverse complement strand
GGGCGGAGCACCGATGGGCGGGACACGTGCGGATTGGCGAGGTCGAGTTCAAGGTGGAGCGGCCGGTCGTGCGCTGCCTGGCGACGCAGGCCAACCCCGAGGACGGCGTGCGAGACCGAGAGGTACTTACCACGCTCACGCGCGCCTTTGGCCAGCAGGAACCGCAGTTCGCCGTACTCCTGACGCCTCGCACTGAGGGCACGATCCGCCTGGGCGACGCCGTCGCGGTCTAGGGAGGGCGTCCCGCCCAGCATCGAGGGCCGACCTCCTCACGGCCTACAATCCACCCATGACCCCTGCGACGCCTGAGCGGCCTCCCTTCGATGCCACGACCGCGGATGCTTCGGCCCGCCTGGCTGAGGCGACCCGCGCCATCGAGGGGCACTCGCGCGCCAAGACTGCACTGCTGCCCGCGCTGCTCGACGCCCAGCACGCCCTCGGCTGGCTCCCCCGCCCGGCGATCGAAGGCGTTGCCGGCTGGGTGCGCGTCCCCGTCTCCGAGGTGTACGCGACGGCGACGGCCTACTCCGAGTTGCGGTTGGCACCGCCTGACCCCGCGACGTGGCACGTCTGTACGGGTGTCTCCTGCGACCTGGCGGGCGCAGATGCGCTGCTCGAGGCTTCGCCCGAGTGCACCGCGCGGATCGACTGCCAGTTTTTGTGCGCCCTCGCCCCCGTCGTCGCCGACCCGCACGAGCGGCTCCTTGGCCGGATGACGCCGGACAGCCTGCGCGAGCGGGTGGCGGCACGCGGAACCGAGGTGCACCGATGAGCCTCGTCGTCACGCCGGCCCTGGCGCGGCTGCGGGCGCGCTTCTACCCGCCTCCGGCGTCCCGCATCCTGGTGCATCGCGGTACGTGCGGAGACGCCGTGGATGCGGGGTCGATGCTTACCCGGCTCCGTGCCTCGCTCGGAAGCGGCGCACCGACGGTGATCGAGACGGCCTGTGATGGCGCGTGCTGGGCGGCGCCTGCCGCCACGGTGGTGCGCCCCGGGCATCGGCATCGCTTCGCGCGCCTCGACCGCGAACCGATGGGTGGTCTCATCGAGTGCCTCGAAGGCCGCTGCGACGATGCCTACGCAGGCAGCGGCGAGCGCGGGCTGCTGGCACGCGTGGGCCACCTGGATGGGTCGCTCGCGGACGCGCTGGCGCAGGGCGCCTACCTCGCCCTCGCCCACGCCGTGACGCGGCCACCTGGCGAGGTAATCGAGGCGGTCCGGCGCGCGGGCGTTTCCGGCCGTGGCGGCGCACACTTCGCGACCGCCCAGAAGTGGCGGTTGGCGGCGCAGAACCCGGCACCTCGGACGCTCGTGGTCAACGCCGAGGAAGGTGAGCCGGGCGTCTTCAAAGATCGCCACGTGCTCGAGGGCGACCCCCACCGGCTGATCGAGGGCGTCCTGATCGCCTCCCACGCCGTCGGCATCGCGCACGCCGTCATCTACATCAACGGACAGGCGCGCAATGCGCGCCGCTCCGTGGACGCCGCGGTTGAGCAGGCGCGCGAGGCCGGGCTACTCGATGGGAGCGCCCTCGGCGGGGCGGCCGTCGAGGTGGAAGTGCGGTCGGGCGCGGGTGGCTACGTCTGCGGTGAGGAGTCGGTGATCCTCAACAGCATCGAGGGCGAGCGGCCCGTGCCCCGCACGAAGCCGCCGTTCGCCACTGATCGAGGCCTCTTCGACCGGCCGACGGTCATCAACAATGCTGAGACGCTGTGCGCCGTCACGACGGTCTACGACGACCCTCCCCCGCCGACGAAACTCATCCCGCTCTCTGGCGCCGTGCCGCGACCCGGCCTCTACGAAGTCCCCGTCGACGGAGTGACGGCCTGGTCCGGCGTCCTCGCCGCCGCGGGCGCGAACCCGCAACGAGTGCGCGCGTTGCTGCTCGGCGGACCGTCCGGCCGCTTCGTCCCGCCCGAGGAGTTCGACGCACCCCTCGACATGCGCGCACTCGGTGCGGGCGGCGTCGTGGTGTTGCCGCCCGATGCCGACATTCTGCGCATCACCCACGCACTCGCCGCATACAACGCACGCGAGTCATGCGGGGAGTGCACCCCTTGCCGGGAGGGCACGCCACGCCTTGTTGCCCTGCTCGAGGACGCGACCGCCAGCCGCGACCGCATCGAGACACTCATCGAGGTGATGACGGAGGCCTCGCTCTGCCAGTTGGGCGGCCTCGCGGGAAAGCCAGTCGCCTCGGCACTGGCGCTCTTCCCGCAGGACTTCGAGCGATCGGCGGCCCCGCGATGACATCGACGCCTTCCACGGCTGCGCGTCTCTGGCCATACGCGCGGCGCAGCATCGAGCGGCTGATTGCCGTCGCCTTTGACGAGCTCGACGAGGTGGGGCGCGCGTGGCGGCCCAATGCCCCCGGTGCGAACGACGTGCTGACGTTGGTCAACCACACGATCTCCAACGCGGAGGACAACCTGCTCGGGACGATCGCGGGGCTCGATGTCGCCTACCAGCGTCAGGCGGACTTCGACGCGCCGGAGGCGGACCCCGCCATCGTCCGCGCCCGCTGGGACGGTGTATCAGCGGCGTTCGAGGCCGCGCTGCCACACCTCGACGACCAGCGCCTCTTCGAGGAGATCACCCACCCACGACGGGGCACGATCACCCGCTTCGACGCTCTGGTGGTCGTCACCCGTCATGCCGCAGAGCATCTCGCCCATGCCGAACTGACGCGTGACCTGTACCGCGCGCACGCGGGGATCGAGGCGGCGCGATGACCTCAATCTCCACGCAGTCCGGCATCCCTGTGCTGACACCGATGCTGACCGTGCGCGTGGACGGCGCCGAAGTGCGAGTGCCGCGCGGCGCGATGCTCCTCGACGCCGTGCAGGCCGCCTCGGTGGCGCTTCCGCATCTTTGCCAGCCTGAGGCGCGCAGCCCGCTCGGGGCCTGCCGGACCTGCCTCGTTGAAGTCGAGGGGCAGGGGCGGTTGGCGGCGGCCTGCCATACGCCGGTGGTCGAGGGGCAGTCGATCCACACGACCAGCGAGCGTGCGGAACGGATCCGGCGCGGTGTCCTCGACCTCACCATCGGGATGTCGTCGGACGGCCGAGGTCGTGGGCAGGCGGCGCAGTACGCGGCTGCGCATGGCATCGAGGTCTCCACGTACGCCCCTGCCCCACGCGCCCCGCACGACGAGAGCAACATCTTCTTCTCGCTCAACATGGCGGACTGCATCCTCTGCGGCCGCTGCGTAGACGCCTGCCAGCGGACGCAGCACATCGGCGCGATCGGCATCAACGGGCGGGGCAGCACGGCGCACATCGGCGTCGCGTTCGACGCGCCGTGGGAGGACTCGATCTGCACCTCTTGCGGGCAGTGCGTCTCGCAGTGCCCCACTGGCGCCATCCTCCCGAAGCAGGGCGTGCCCGCGCGTGTCTCCGCGAGGATGCCCGAGACCACCGTGACCGAGACGACCTGCCCCTACTGCGGCGTCGGCTGTGGACTGCGCGTGCACGAGCGTGACGGTCGCGTGGTGTGGGTGGACGGCGTGCCGGAGAACGGCTCGTCGCAGGGGATGACCTGCGTGAAGGGCCGCTTCGGCCTGGAGTTCATCCACGCTCCCGACCGGCTGACCCAACCCCTCGTCCGGCGCGACGGGCAATTGCGACCATCCACGTGGGACGAGGCGCTTGACCTCGTCGCGCGGAAGTTCGCTTCCAGCCTCGGCTCGTTCGCCGCGATCGCCTCTGCCAAGGCCTCGAACGAGGACGGCTATGCGGTGCAGAAGTTCACCCGCGCCGTGATGGGCACGAACAACATCGACCACTGTTCCCGACTCTGCCACGCACCCTCGGTCGTCGCCCTGCAGGAGCAGGTCGGCTCTGGCGCCACCTCGAATTCCTACGCCGACTACGACATCGCCGGCACGCTCCTCGTCGTCGGCAGCGACACCGCGCAGAACCACCCGGTGGTGGCGTCGAGGCTCCGCCGTGCCGTCGAGGACCGGGGCGCCACCTTGATCGTCGTGAACCCGATCCGCATCGACCTGTGCGACCTCGCCGAGGTTCATCTCCAGCCGCGCCCAGGCACCGACGTCGCCCTCTTCAACGCGATGGCGCAGGTGATCCTGGAAGAGGGCCTCTGGGCCCCCGACTTTGTCGAGGCCCGCACGGAGGGATTCGAGGCCTGGCGGCGTGTCGTCGAGCAGGTCACGCCCGAGGTCGCCGAGCAGATCACTGGAGTCGCCGCCGACGACATTCGGCGCGCCGCGCGGCTGTACGCGCGCCCTCGGCCGGATGCGGACGGGAACGAGCGCGGCTCCTGCCTGATCTGGGGGATGGGCGTCACCCAGCACACCAACGGCTCCGACAACGCCCGTGCGCTGATCAACCTCGCCCTCCTGACGGGGCAGGTGGGCGGGCCGGGGAACGGGATCTCCCCACTCCGCGGGCAGAACAATGTCCAGGGGTGCTCTGACTCGGGTTGCCTGCCGAACACGCTCCCCGGCTACGAACCCCTCGATGGCCCCGCGCATGAGAAGTACGCGACGGCCTGGGGCGCCGAGTTCCCGCACACGCCGGGGCTACAGGCGACGCACATGATCGAGGAGATGCTGGAGGGACGCCTGCGATCGATGTACGTGGTCGGCGAGAACCCGCTGATCTCGGACCCGTACCTCGCCCACGCACGCGAGGCCTTTGAGCACCTCGACTTCCTCGTCGTGCAGGACATCTTCATGCACGAGACCGCAGAGATCGCGGACGTCGTCCTGCCAGCGGCGGCCTTCGCTGAGAAGTACGGCACGTTCACCAATTCGGAGCGGCGCGTCCAACTGGTCCGGCCGATCATCCCCGCGCCGGGCGAGGCCCGCGAGGACTGGGCGATCACCGCTGAGATCGCGCGCCGCGTGCTGCGACTGCTCGAGCGGCCCGCGACCGGCTTCGACTGGCGCTCATCGACCGACATCTTCGACGAGATGGCGGGCCTGATGCCGATCATCGCTGGGCTGTCACATGCACGACTGGAGCGCGAAGGCGGGCTGCAATGGCCCGTGCCTGACGCGACGCACCCCGGGACGCCTCGCTTGTTCGAGACGGAGTTCCCTCGCGGACGCGCCAAATTCGTCGCGGTCGAGCAGGGCCCGCCGGCCGCTGAACTGCCCTCCAAGCGCTTCCCCTACACCCTGATCACGGGCCGCTCGCTCTACCACTGGCACACCGGCGTGATCACGCGTCGCGTCCCCGGCCTCCTCGAGCACGTCCCCACCGTCACCGTGGACATGCACCCCGACGACGCGGCAGCGCTCGGGTTTGCGGACGGCGAGGCCGCGCAACTGGCGTCGAGGCGTGGCGAAATCGTGGTCGAAGTGCACGTGGTGGACTCGATGCGACGAGGGGAGTTATTCGTGCCCTTCTTCCAACTGAAGGGCGTCGCAGCGAACTTCCTCACGAACGACGCCCTGGACCTCCCCTCCGGCATCCCGGAGTTCAAGGCCTGCGCGGTCCGAGTCGAGCGGCCGGGGACGCCGTCCCGCGCCGGCCGAGGGCCTCGGGCGCAGCGCAAGGGACGCGACGCGGTCGGGCGGCGCCCAGAGTAGGTGCTGGAGCCCGGCGGCTAACCGCGGCGCACGCGCGGCGGTCGCACGACGAGCGACGCCACGACTGAGACGAACGAGATCACCAACCCGCCGCCGAAGGCCGCCCAGAAGCCCTCTACGTGGAACGCGAAGTCAAGACGCTCGGCGATCATCGAGGTCAGCACGAGCAGGAGTGCGTTGATCACGAGCACGAAGAGCCCAAACGTGAAGACAATCAGGCAGCAAGACACGAACGTTGCGAGCGGCTTCAGCAGGACGTTCACAATCGCAAAGATCGCGGTACCCGCGAGCAGCGAGCGTGCGTCGCCAATCTCGATGCCGGGGACAAGCCTCGAGGCGGCCCACAGCCCGACGAGGTTCACGAGAAACCGCAGCGCGAGTGTGGACAGCGCCCAGGGGTCGCCTCGGTCCGAACTGATCGAGAACTGTCTCATCGCCCTAGCCTAGCCGCCCAGCCATTCCGCATGCTCGCGATAGTGGCCGAACGAGTTGCCGGCGATGTTGTTAGCCGCCGGGTACCCGAGCCAGGGAAAGCGCGCCGGATCGTTCAGGTCCTCGTCCGACAGCCCTCGCACCAAGGCCTCGATCTCGGCGTGGGCAATATCGAAGGCGGCACGCGCGTCTGCGACAGCAATCCCGCGGCTCGCCTGGTAGTAGTGCTCGTTCATCGCGTCTATCTCGTCGAATGTCCACCCTGGCTCGGGGCGGACCACAGGGCGTCCGAGCCGGTCGTCGTCGAACCAGGTCAGGAGACGGCGCTGCCATGCCACCACGTGCGCCAGGTGTTCTGCAGCCGTCCAGCCATCCTCGGTCAGGCCACGTGCCGCTGCGACCGCCTCCAGGAGTCTCCGGCGGTCCGCCCAGAGACGGTCGAGTGCGACCGCCTGGGTGAGGGGCGGATGGTCGGCCACGGTCATACCTCCGCGATGTCGACGGCCCGGCCTTCCAGTCTCGAACGCGTGATGGCCTCGGTGACCCGCATGTAGAGCAACCCGTCCTCGAAGTTGGTCAACACCACGGGGGTGCCGAGGCGGATCGAGTCGATGAAGTCCGCCTCCACCCGCCACTCGCCGGCAGTGCCCGGGTCTGGATCGAGCGGCGTGGCCTCGCCACCGAGGGGTGCGAGAGTCATGCGGTCGCCCTGCTGCCAGTGCAGCGTGCCCTTCGAGCCGTAGAGCGACACGCCGTTGACGCCGGCAGGTGCGTGCGTCACCGCACTCACGCGATAGTCCACGCGCGCCCCGCCCTCCATCACGGCCAGGACGCCGAGGCTGTCCGGCACGTCGATGGCGCGCGATTGGCCCGTCTCCGGATCGATGCGCTCGGTGATCCAGATGGCACTGTCGGCCAGTACCCGCTTGGTCGGCCCCAGCCAGCGATGCACTGCCTCCAGGAAGAGTCCGAGCGTCATGGTGTTCGTGCCCGAGTAGTCGCGCCGCTCCCGCCAGTGCAGCGGTGCGGAGGGGTTCAGGCTGCCAGCCCCCAGGATATTGACGTGCACTTCGCGAATCTGCCCCAGGGTCCCATCGCCCATCAGGCGACGAATGGTGCGCCATGACCTGAGGTCGAGCGGCGACGGCACGATCTGGGCCACCTGCGTGGGGTGAGCCTTCGATGCGGCCAGCATCTCCCGCGCCTCGGTCGCGTCCATCGCCATTCGCGCCTCGGTCAGTACGTGTTTCCCTGCCTCCAGCGCGCGCACCACGAAGTCGCGGTGCCGGTACGGCCAGGTGCCGACCACGATGGCGTCCACGTCCTTGCTCTGGAAGATCGCGTCGGGGTCAGTGACCACTCGTTCGATGCCGAATTCGTCCGCCACCTTGCGGCCGCTCGCCTCGGAGCGGTTGCATACCGCGACCACCTGCACACCCTCGATCGCCTGCAGGCCGGGAATATGCCGGGATCGCGTGTTCGCACCGGCGCCGATCACGCCGACGCGGATGGGCTGCTCAGCCATGGAGCGACTCCTCCGACTACCTAGAACTTCAGCACGGGACGAGGCGGTACCGGGGGCATCGGCGCAGCGGCGGGCAGGTCCGGAGTACGGGGCTGCGCGACTTCGATGAGCGCCGGCTTGTTCGAGGCGAGTGCGCGGTCAAGGGCGGACCGGAACTCTCCGGCGTCCTTCGCGCGGTAGCCGGTCACCCCAAAGAGTTCCGCCACCTTCTGGAAGTCGGGGTTGTTCAACTCGGTCCCCATGCCATGGCCCTGGTAGCGCTGCTCCTGGATCCGCCTCACGTTTCCATAGAGGTTGTCATTGAAGACGACCGCGACGAGCGGGATCCTCTGCTGTGCATGGGTAGAGAGTTCTTGCACGTTGTACATGAACCCGCCGTCGCCACTGATCGAGACGACTTTCCGATCGGGATTGCCCACCTGCACGCCGAGGGCCGTCGCGTAGCCATAGCCGAGGGTGCCCTGGTATCCGGAACTGAGCAGCCCGCGCGGCTCGTACACGGGGAATCCGCCCGCCTGCGCGATGTAGCCCACCTGCGTGCTCTCCGAGACGAGGATGCCGTCGTCCGGCATCACGTCGCGTAACACCTGGATCATGTCGCGCTGCCAGGGCGTCGCGTCGTAGGCTTTGCGCTGCGCGTCCTTGACGCCGCGCAACTCGGCCTCACGGCTGGGCCGGCTGCGGTTGTGCTTCCCAACGCGCTGCACCAGTTCCCCGGCGGTGTACCGGGCGTCACCGAGCAGGGCGATGTCCACTGGCCGGTTGCGGCCGATCTCCTCGGGGTCGATGTCGGCGTGGATCACCTTCCCCACAACTTCGACGCCTTGCGGGCCTGGCAGCCCGGCGAGGAAACGCGTGCCGATAGCGAGCACGACATCGGCGTTGCTCAGCAACTGGGTCTGCGCCACGCGGCCAGCCTGCGCGTGGTAGTCGCGGTCGGACACCACGCCTCGGCCGTTCGCCGTCATGATCACCGGCGCCTCGAGGATGCGCGAGAGCTCTCGCACCTCCTCCCACGCCCGCGCGGAGAGCACACCGCCACCAGCACAGATCACCGGACGCTCGGCCCTGCCCAGGAGTTCGGCGGCCCGCTCGAGGCTCTCGTCGTCCGCGCGATGCATCGACGAGCGCTCGAACGACTCCGGCTCAAGCAGCGTGACGTCAGCGACCATGCCGAGGACATCGGGCGGCACCTCGATGGAGGCGGGGCGGGGGCGCCCCGTCATGAGTTCGCGTACCGCGCGCCGCACCATGGAGGGGATCTCCTCCGGCCGCATGGCGCCCTCAGCGGACTTGGTGAGGTGACGGAGCAGGCCGGTTTGGTCGTTGATTTCGTGCAGAGCGCCTCGGCCTTTGCCGATCAGCGTCGACTCGATCTGACCGGTCACACAGAGCACCGGTGACGAGCAGGCGTAGGCGGTAGAAAGTGCAGCAGTCGCGTTTAGCACCCCAGGGCCGGGCACCACGACGAACGTGCCGATCTTCCCGGTCGAGCGCGCGAAACCGTCTGCCATGTAGGCCGTCGCCTGCTCGTGCCGGGTGTGCAGGACCTTGAAGTGTTCGCGCTCCTCCCAGATGGCATCGAAGAGGAAGTCCAGCTGGATGCCGGGGAGCGCGAAGATCGTCTCCACGCCCTCGATCTTGAGCGACTGCGCGAGCGCCTGTCCGCCGGTCATCTGCATGAGTGTTCGTCTCCCGCCGAAGTGGTGTGCTGCCCGCACGCCTGAATGCGCCCCGGACGATAACACCGCCCGCCTCGGTGCTGGAGCCGCCCGAGGGCGGCGGACGCCGACCAGACGCAGACGGCGCCTAGAGACGCCGTCCGTATCTGCCCGGGGGAGAGGCGCTAGTTCGAACCGCGCAGGCGCGGGTCCAGTTTGTCGCGCAGGGCGTCTCCCAGCATGTTGAAGGAGAACACCGTGATAAACACTGCGAGGCCGGGGAAGATCGCGAGATGAGGCGCCTTCGTCAGCTGCGACCGGGCGTCGTTCAGCATCCGGCCCCAGGACGGGGCGGGCGGCTGCACGCCGTAGCCAAGGAAGGAGAGCGACGACTCCAGCAGCACGGCCCCACCCACCTGCAGAGACGACGCCACGATCACCACGGCGAACAGGTTCGGCACAATGTGCCGTGTCATGATCCGCCTGTCGCGGGCGCCGAGCGCCCGTGCCGCCTCGACGTACTGTTCTTCACGGAGAGAGAGCGCCACGCCTCGGATGGTGCGGGACGAGGAGGTGGACGTCAGGACGGCCACAGAGATGATGATGGCCAGGATGTCCGGCTGCATGCCGCCGATCGAGGGGAGCCGAGTGGCGAGGGCCTGCACCACGATGATGATGAAGACGAGTCCCGGGATCGCGATACCGATGTCGATCACGCGCTGGAAGATCGAGTCGAACTTGCCGCCGTAATAGCCGGATGTGGTCCCGAAGATGATCGCCAGTACCTTCGAGATCAGGACGACGCCGAAGCCGATCACGATCGACGTGCGTGCCCCATAGATGATGCGCGCGTACTGGTCCCGCCCCAGTTCGTCCGTCCCGAACCAGTGCGTGAGGCTGGGCCCCTGCAGACGGTCCGTGATGTTCTGCTGGAGCTCGTCCTGAGACTCCAACGGGGTGAGGATCGTCCGCCCGATTGGCGTCGCTGACAGGATCAACATGAAGACGAAGAACGCGCCCACGGCGCCGAGCGGGTAACGCCGCACGAACCGCATGACGCGGCGCGGGACGGACGCCAGCCCGGTGGAGGGTTGGCCGACTCTGGTGGGGATCGATGCCGCGTCGGCCATTAGGAGTACCTGATCCTTGGGTTCAGCCACGAATAGGTGATGTCTACTGCCAGGTTGGCGAAGACCACCACGAGAGACGTCATGACGTTCACCGCCTGCACGATCGGCAGGTCATGCTGGTTCACAGCGGTGATGTAGTACCGGCCCACGCCGGGGATCGAGTAGACCGTCTCGATGATCACCGCCCCGCCGACCAGGCCCGGGATGGAGAGGCCGATCACCGTCACCACCGGGATGAGCGCGTTCTTCAGCGCGTGACGGAGGATGACCGTCCGCTCCTGTAGTCCCTTTGACCACGCCGTCCGGATGTAGTCCTGCCTCAGCACTTCCAGCATTGCCGTGCGTGTGAACCGCATGACGCCGCCGGAGCCCGCACCCCCCAGGATCATCGCGGGGACCACGAGCAACTTGAGATTGCGGACAGGGTCCTCGATCAGAGACACGTAGGTCGTCGAGGGGACAGCCCACTGGAAGTAGCGTCCGGCGAAGGAAATGATGATGAGGGCGATCCAGAACCCTGGCGCCGCCAGCAGCCCCACCGCGAGCGTCCGGCCTGCGTAGTCCACACCGGAGTTCTGCCGGATCGCAGAGAGGATGCCGATCGGGATGCCGATCGACACGTTGAACAGCAGCGCCATGATTCCGAGTTCGAGCGTTACCGGGACGCGCGTCCCCAGTTCGTCCTGGACCCGCCTGCCGCTGATCAGCGACTCTCCGAGGTCGAGCCGGACCATCCGGCCAACCCACTTCGCGTACTGGATGGGTACGGCCTCGTCGAGTTGGAAGTCTTTGAGGATGGCGTCGCGGGTGGCCTGATCGCCGGCGCCGAATTCTCCCTGGATCACGGTGACGATGTCGCCAGGGAGGATGCGTAGCATTGTGAACACGAGCAGCGTGAGACCAAACATCGTCGGCACCATGAGGATCAGGCGCCGGAGGATGTACTTCTGCAAGCGTCCCTCCATGCTGCCGGGACGACCCCGGCTGACCTCGATTTCGGTCACGCGCCGCGAGTCTAGCACCGCAATTTCGCTCGGCAATCGAAGATACGTTCCGCATCACGATATCGATGCACACGGCACCACGGCGGGAGGAACAACGTCCCCTCGATGAATTCGTATAGGCATCTGCATAGTTACTGGCCGAACCGCACCGATGCCGCTATATTCTCGCCATGCGCGTACTCGTCATTGACGACGAACCGGATGTCGTCGAGATCGTCCGGCTCACGTTCAACCTTCGGTGGCCGGAGGCTGAGGTGATCTCGGCCTCGACCGGCGACGAGGGCGTCAGCGCGGTGGAGCGTAACTCCCCGGAAATCGTCATCCTGGACATCGGCCTGCCAGACATCGATGGCTTCGAGGTCTGCGAGCGGATCCGGCACTTCTCAGACGTGCCGGTCGTCATGCTCACGGCTCGGCACGAGGAAGTCGACAAGGTGAAGGGACTGGAGATCGGCGCTGACGATTACGTCACCAAGCCCTTCTCCCACATCGAACTGCTCGCCCGCGTCCGCGCCGTCCTTCGCCGTTCCGAGTCCCAGGTCCCCGCCAGCGAGGGGCCACCATTCGAGGCGCCGCCGCTCCGCATCGACTACGCGAGCCGCGAGGTCACGGTGGACGGCAAGTCCATCAAACTCACCCCGATCGAGTACGGCATTCTCTACCACCTCACTCGGAACGAGAATCGTGTCCTGACATTCCGCACCCTGCTCGCAAAGGTGTGGGGACGTGAGTACATGGACGAGACGGACTATCTCAAGGTGCACATCCAGCACCTGCGCCGCAAGCTCGGCGATGACCCTCAGGGCGAGCCGATGATCGTGAACGAGCGAGGTGTCGGCTACAAGTTCGTCCGCCGCGTGCGGCCTGCCGCGCGCGGGAGCCGGGTGTGACCGGAAGTTACGACGAAGGCCCCAGTTCGGGAGCGGTCCTCCGCGCCGTCGCTTCATTGCTCATGGCGCTGGGCCAGCAGGGTGGCGGCGATCCGTCTGCCCGGGAGTCCGGCCGGCGGCAGGCTGAGACCTCCCAGCCCTCCCCTCCTCCGCCGCCTCCGCCCGCACCGAGTGCGGAACGCGCCGGATTCGTCACGCAACCTCCTCCCCTCCCGCCGCAGTATGCCGTCCCGCAACGTGTCGAGGACTTCGCCTCCGTCATCGAGGATGCCCGCGAACGAGCGCAACGAATCCTCGACGACGGCATCGAGCGTGCACGCGCCCTCGCTCGCCCGAGCGAGCCGCCCCCACGTCCACTGGACCCCGCCGCCCGCGCCAGTGACCCGGAGGCAGCCCGACAGTTTGACGAACTGCGCCGCTCCATTGCCCTGATGTCTGATGACCTACGAGACGTACAGCACCGGCTCGCCCGGATCGAAATGCTGTTGCGCGAGTCCCCGCGCCCATCCGAGCCGCCGATACCTGCAGCCCAGGCGCCCCAGCCACCTGCCTACAGCACGCCCTCCACTGCACCTGCACCGCCCCCCGCGCCTGCGCCTTCCCCCGCCCCGGCGCCTGCAGCGCCTCGGGCGATCCCGGCGGTACCACCGCCATCGGCTGCGCCACCTCCATACGCTCCGCCGCCGCTCGCGCCCTCTGCGCCGCGTCCGAGCGAGCGCCCGGATGGGCCCCCGCCTTCGGCCTTCCCTCCGCCGAGGACTATGTCCGCTCCGCCGCCCCAGCCGGTCGCCCCCATCGCTGAAGTGGCTCCGCCAGTCGCGCCGCCGCCAGCGCCGAGCCCGGCGGCGACCGCGGCGGTCCCGCCGCTTGGCCCGCTGCCCCCCTCGATACCGGCGCGTCCACCAGCAGCGGCTCCCACGACTTCTATGCCTCACATCGCGGCAGCTCCGCCCCCACCCTCACCGCCGCCTCCACCGTCTTCACCGCCGGCTGCGCCACCAGCGGCTCCGCAAATCGCCACGCCGCGTGGCGGTGGCACATCAGCGGCATCTGAGGCGCCGCTGGCCACGTTCGTCCCGGAGGATGGCAGCGTCCTCGTGCGGGTCGCTCCGGTGGCCGGGTTCCAGGGGCTGATGCGTGTGCAGGACGCCCTTGCGCGCCTCCGCGGCATCCGCCAAACCGCTGTGGAGGCGTACTCCCAGGGCGAGGCACGCCTGCGACTGGAACTGACCGAGGTCACTGACTCCGACGAGATTGCGGACGGTCTAGCAGGCACGCTCTCGGTGCCCGCGCAAGTCCGAGATGCTTCAGAGGCCGAGCGGAGCATGTTGATCGTCCTCGGCTAGTCGCGGCTAGGCGAGGATCGGGCGGAAGAGGGTGGCGGTGGCTCCCACAGCGGAGTGGCGCAGCGCACGCCCAGTGCCCCGCTCGGCGGGGCTCGTGCGCCGCGCGCGTCGGGGTGCACGACGTCTCTGGGCCGCCACGCTGATCGGTGCCTTTACGCTGGCGGCGACGCACCTGGCCCTGCTGTACACCTTGCTGGGAGAATTGCCACTGGAGGTCGTCGGCATCGACGCAGGAGTAGCAGTCCTCGGGCTCGCGGCCGTGGGCTGGTACATCGGGAGCGTGACGGACGAACGCACCCGGAACGCCGTGGAGGTCATCCTCCTCGAAGTGCTCGAGACGCCTCGGAACATCCGGGAGACCGCAGAGGCGACACTTGAGGCGATCGGCGATGAGGGCATCGCGATCGCCGCCGCCGTCGCCATCACGGGAGAAGACGCGGACGCACCGCTCGACGTGATCGCGACGTACGGATATCCGGAGGGCTGGCTCCACGAGGCGCCGCCGCTCCGGCTCATGGACACAGGCCCGCTCAGGCGTGTGGACACCAGCGAGGGATGGGTCCGTCCGCTAGCCTCACAACTCAAGCACTCCGCGTGGCTCGCCCGCGTGCAGCTGTCGTCTGGCGATGAGCCGATCGGTGTGCTCCTGCTAGTCACCCGGCGCCCGGGGGCTCTGGCCGACCGTCGCGTCCTGCGGTCCCTCGCCCGCCAGACGGCGGCCGCGCTCGACCACGCCGCCCTGTACGAGGCCGCGTATGCGCGGGAGCGTGACCTCGTTGACCAGGACGCACGGCGCCGCGAGTTCCTCGCGGCCATCTCGCACGAGATCCGTACACCGTTGACCTCAATCCACGCGTTCGCTGAGTTGCTGGAGATGAACCGGACGAGCGCGGCCGATGACACCGCGATGCAGTTGGTGGGATCTCTCAAGGGCGGCGTGGACCGCCTGCGCATGCTCGTCACGGACCTCATCAACCTGGGCCGGTCCGGGACCCTCGAGTACCCGATGCACCCGGCGGACGTGGACCTCAACGCGCTGGTGGAGCACTCCGCGTCGATCATGCGTCCAGCGTTTCTCCTGCGCCGGCAGGAACTGATTTACCAGCTTCCACCGGATACTCCCCACGTCCTCGCTGACCGCCAACTCCTGGAGCAGGTGGTCCTGAACCTCCTCGCGAACGCGAACCGTCATGCCCCCGCGGGCACGGCGATCACTCTGACCACCCGTGCCGCGCCGAATGATCGCGTCGTGCTGGAAGTGGACGACATGGGGAACGGCGTCCCGCCCGAATTCCGCGAGCGGATCTTCGAGCCCTATTTCCGAGTGCCGGACTCCGTCACCGGCGAGCTGCCTGGCTCCGGCCTCGGACTCGCGGTGGCACGCCGTTTGCTCCAGCAGATGGGCGGGCGGATCTGGGTCGCCGAGAAGGACGGTGCGGGAGCACGGTTCTGCATTGAACTGCGCGCCACGGTCACCCACGGCGTCCAGCCAGACGGGCGCGCGGTCGTCTAGCGACGCCGCCCAAGCACGAGCCGAAGGCGCGTGCGATCATCGAGGCCGCATGCACCTCGCCCGCCTCAGCCTCGTCGACCTCCGCACGTTCCGCCGCCTGGAGGTGGAACTCTCTCCCGGCGTCCACGTGATCGCTGGCGGAAATGCCGAGGGGAAGTCCAACTTGCTGGAGGCGATCGCGATGCTGGCCACCACTCGCGTGCCGGGCGGTGGCACGGACCTGGACCTCATCTCCTGGGACGCCGTGGCTGAAGACCCCATCCCGGCAGCGCGCCTCGAAGCAGAGGTCGCAACGAGGGCCGGTCGAGAGCATTTGGAAGTCAGCATCGTCGGTCAGGTCGTCACCGTCGGCGTGCCGCCCCAACGCGCGGCCCGTCGCTTCCGGGTCAACGGCGTCGCGCGACGCGCCTCGGACCTCATCGGACGGCTGCGGGTGGTGCTGTTCGCGGCAGATGACCTGATCATCATCGACGGCGCACCGGCACATCGACGGCGGTACCTGGACATCACCATTTCGCAGTTGGACCCCGCGTACGTCCGCGCCCTGCAGCGGTACGCGCGAGTGTTGGAGCAGCGCAACTCCTTGTTGAAGCGCCTGCAAGAGCGCCGCGCCAGGCCGGATGAACTCGACTTCTGGGACACCGAACTGGCGGAAGCGGGCGCAACGATCCTCGCGGCACGCGCAGAGGCATTGCGCGTGCTTGGTCAGGACGCTGCAGTCACCTACGCGGAACTAGCAGCAAATGAGTCCGAGTCGCTTGAGGTCATCTACGAGCCGAGGGTCCCCGCAGTCGTCGCGGGCCGTCTCCGTGAGCACGACCTTGCCGCGAGACTCCTCGAGGCGCTGCAGGCGGGCCGGGGTGAGGACATCCGGCGCGGCCTGAGCCTGATCGGCCCTCACCGCGACGACGTGCGGTTCCTGATCGGTGGCCACGCGGCCGGGGTGAGCGCGTCGCGCGGCCAGCAGCGCAGCGCGGCACTCGCGCTGCGACTGGCGGAGGTCGGGTACTCCAGGGCGAGGACCGGCGATGCACCTGTATTGCTGCTGGACGACATCCTGAGTGAACTGGACCCCGCGCGGCGCGCCCGCGTCCTGAGCGTGGCGTACGGCGTCGACCAGGTCCTGATCACCACGCCGGACGCCGAACATCCCTCCGGCGCGGAGTTGCCCGGAGCCTTCCGATGGCGCCTGGAGGGCGGCCTGCTACACGCAGGCGAGTAGCGGACGCGGGCCAGTATCATCGAAACAGCAGCGGCTGGGAGACCCTTGTGCTCGACATTGTGCAGTTTGACCACATCAGCATGGCCGTGCCCGCGCTGGAGCCGCAGACCGAATTCCTCACGAAGGTGTTGGGGTTCAAGTTCCTTGAGCAATACGAGAGCGACGAGGGGTACTTCGCGGCGAACTTCGACGTGCCCGGCCGATCCCGGCTGGGCTGGGAAGTGCTGATGCCGAACAGTCCCGAGTCCTATGTCAACCGCTTCATCAACGGATCTTCCGGGCCTGGACTGCACCACGTGGCCCTCCAGGTCCGTTCTGACCGCGCCGCGGCCGAGGCGATCCGAGCGATGGGCATCGAGCCGTGGGGTTACCGCGAGCGTCCCGAGGTGGAGAGCGGCGGCGGGGTGATCTACCTGCACCCACGCAGCGGTGGCCACGGGTTCCTCTTCCAGATCTACTCCGGCGACCCCTGGCACGAGTCCACGCCGTTCGACGACGACGGCGAGCACACGCTCGGGATCACCGCTGTGAACCACCTCTCGCACGCGCACCCGAGCCGGGACGAACTGGGCACCTACTACGAGGAACTCTTCGGGATGAAGACCATCTACCAGTCACCCGGCAGCGGATCAGAGAGTGGCTTCAACACCCGCGTGCTGGAGACGAACACGAGGCAATTGCGGTTCGAGATCCTTGAGCCCGCCGGCCCACAGTCGTTCGTCCAGAGGTTCCTGGATGCCCGTGGGCCTTCGATGCATCACGTGACGTTCGAGGTAGGGGACTGGGACCGCGCGGTAAGCGCCTGCGCGCACCACAACATTCCGATCTTTGGTGAGCGCACCGGGGAGACAGACGGCGCGTCCTGGAAGGAGGCGTTCATCCATCCGAAGCACACCGGCGGCATGCTCGTCCAGTTCTTCTGGGAGGCGAAGCCGGGGGTCTGGATCTAGAGACCGCTAGGTCACCTTGAGCGGCACGCCACGCGCGCAGAGCGGGCATTCGTCAGCGGCCCACGTCTGCATCTCCACCTCGGTAGCCGCGAAGAACGGCACGTCGAAGGTCACCTTGCCGCCCGACCGGTCCACCATGACCGCGACAGACGTCACGACCCCGCCCGCCTTCTGCACCGCGCCGATCGTGTCGAAGACGGACTCGCCGGACGTCATGACGTCGTCCACCACCATCACGCGCTCGCCCGGTTGCAGGTGAAAGTCCCGCTGGAAGGTGCGCCCACCCTCCACTGCCCGTTCGCAGAAGATCCCCCGCACCCCCAACTGCCTCCCGACCTCATAGGCAAGGACCACGCCGCCGGTGGTAGGGCCGGCGATCGTCTGCGGCGCGTGCACGCGGCCCGCCTCCGCCATCTTTCGGCATACGAGCTCCGTGTAGCGCGGCCATTGGAGCAAGTTGAACTTCTCCAGATAGCGGTCGGAGTGACGGCCAGAATTCAGCTGGAAGTGCCCGCTGAGAAAGGCACCCGCGTCCGTCAGGGCGGCGATCATCTCGGGGTCGACAGCGATGGGACACCTCCGGAGGCGCGGCGAGCATGTCGAAGTCGGGCCGGAGTCTATCGCGCCTCCCCGTTGGCGTCCCTCCGCCTGGACGCCCCTACGAGACCGGGATGCCGAGGTGGTGGTCGACCTTCCAGAACCGGTCAAACGGCCAGTAGCGGATCTCCGCGCGGCCGATCAGCCTCGACTGTTCGACCACGCCAAAGAGGTGCGAGTCGAACGAGTTGTTCCGGTTGTCGCCAAGGACGAACACCGCGCCCTCCGGGACGGTAGTCCTGGGCATCGAATAGTTCGGGGGCGCGGAGATATACGGCTCCTCGAGCGGCACACCGTCCACATATACGCGGCCGTCATGGACCTCCACCGTCTGTCCCGGGATCGCGATGACGCGCTTGATGAAGTCCCGCTCGCGCGGCTCCTCCTGGTAGAGGAAGACGACGACGTCGCCTGGCCGTGGCCCCCCGAAGGGCCGGATCACCCCGCCGCCCGGAAGCCAGGAGAGGTCAATCTCGCGATAGGCCAGCCGGTTGACGATCACCAACTCGCTGTCCTGGAACGTGGGCGCCATCGAGGCGCCGTCCACGATGTAGTTGTGCGCAACGACCCGGACGCCGAGGAACATGATCAGCGCGAGCGCGACGACCTCGAGCGTCTCCGCCAGGCCCGCGAGGCCCCAACTGGCAAGGCCCCGCTTTCGCGGAATCGCCCAGGGGTCGAAGTCCAGCAGGCCGCGGTGTGACGGGAGTTGAGCCGGACCGGGCACCAGCAGGACGGCGTCGCCTGCCACAGCGGGATCCAGCGGCTCGCCGGGGGGAGACATCAGGAGTTCACGGGTCACCCTTCGAGTATGACACGCGCGCCCGATAATCGCCCCGTGGGGTCACACCCGGTTCGAGGCACCGAGCCGGTCGATGCGCTCGGCGGCGACGACGGCCACGGCGGACCGGGCGCGTGTGAGCGCCACTCGTGGGTCCCGCGTGGTCGTTGTGACGGAGGTGGCCAGCGCCGCGGCAAATGCGGCGTGAATCTCACTTGAGATGTTCACCTTGCGGATCCCCGCCGAGACCGCATCGCGCAGGTTGCGCCCCGGGACGCCAGACCCACCGTGGAGCACCAGCGGCAGGCCGTGCGTCGCGGCCTTCAACTCACGCACCAACGCGAGGTCGACGGCACCAGCGAGGCCATGCGCCGTGCCGACGGAAACAGCGAGGGCATCCACGCGTGTCTCCATGACAAAGCGGGCAGCGGTCTCGGGATCGGTGAGCACCATCTCGGACGTGGCCACACCAGGCTCGCGTCCTCCCACGTGGCCGAGTTCGGCCTCCAGCATCAGGCCGGCCTCCAGCGCCACGGCGTATGCAGCCATGGTCTCCTTGCGGTTCCGCTCGTAAGGGAAGGTGGAGCCATCAAACATCAGGGAGGTGAAACCGAGGCGGGCGGCCTGCCGCAGGAGCGCGATATTCGGGCCATGATCCAGGTGCACGCCAACCGGCACGGTCGCGCGCTCGCCGAGCGTCCGTGCGAGCGAGGCTGCGACCTCGATCCCGCCCAGGTGCTCGATGTTGGACGGGTTGAACTGCAGCAGGATGGGGGCGCGTGTCGCCTCGGCAGCATCGATGACTCCGAGTGCCATCTCGACGTTGGAGACGTTGAAGCCTGGCAGCGCGAAGGCGCCCTTCACGGCGAGCGCGAGGAGATCACGACCGCCGACCACCGGCATAGCGATCCTCCACCGTCACGGCCTTCTGACGGTCCTGCCGTGCGCGTCCATTTGAAAGGCCCATGTTACCCTCGGCCTGGCGGGGTGAAGCGCAGATTCGCGCGGCGCGCGAGGGCGATCCATTGACTGAACCGGCGCACTCGGGCTCCCCACGCCCCGCGGTCGCCGCGGGTGCGGCTGGCGATCCCGCTGTCGAAGCCCTGGTGGTCCGTGCGCAGGCCGGCGACCTCACCGCCTTCAACGCGCTCGTGCTGCGCTTCCAGGACAGCGTCTACGGGCTCACGCTCCGGATGCTCGGCGATCCCGCCGCGGCAGAGGACGTGACACAGGACGCCTTCATCCGCGCATGGCAGCGCTTCGAGACGTACCGCGGCGGCTCCTTCCGGTCGTGGTTGTTCACCATCGCGGCGAATCGCGCCCGCGACGAACTCCGCCGCCGGGTGCGACGTCCGTCCATGAGCCTCGACGAGGCGCGCGACGACCCGGAGCGAGCCGATCTGGACCCGGTCGACAGCGGACCGTCCGCGCAGGACCTAGTCGAGCAGGGTGAGCTGCGGGCCGCCCTGGAACGGGCGCTTCGGACGCTGCCGGACGACTGGCGCGAAATCGTGATCCTCGCGGACGTACAGGGCCTCGACTACGCCGAGGTCGCGACGGTGACGGGCGTGCCCGTCGGGACAGTCAAATCCCGCCTGAGCCGCGCACGCGGGCGCCTGCGGGACGTCATCCGGGAATCGGCGGAACTTTCAGCCGCAGCCGGTCGTCTCATGGACAGGCGGTAACGGCAGATGGCCCAGAATGACCCCCGGCTGAACTCCCGGCGTGGCCCCGAAGGGCTGCCCGAGGGAGGCCGTATCCGGCGCCCGACGCGCGCGGAAGAGGCCCGCCTCGAGCGCCTCTCGGCCTACCTCGACGGCTGGACCACGGATCGCGAGCGCGCCGCCGTCGAGCGCGAGATCGCGTCAGACGACGCGGCCCGCGCCGACCTCGCTGACCTGCGCCTGGTCCGCACCGCGCTCGCGAACCTGGAGATGCCGCGTGCGCCCCGTTCGTTCGCGCTGCTGGCACCCCCGCGGCGACGACCGGTGGCGCTCTTCCGCCGCATGGAATGGGCGACTCGCGGCGCGGCCGGGGTGGCCGCGTTGGCGTTCGCATTCGCCCTCTTGAGTGGGCCCGGCGCCTCCGAGACGGTCACGGGCGGGATGCCCGCCGCGACAAACCAGGAACGCGCTTCGGCGTCCGCAGCAGCCGATTCCGCGGCACCCGCCGCCTCCTCCGCCAAGGCCCGCGAGACAGCGACGCAGACCCTCGACCTCGCGCCGGCAGGGGTGGGACTGGGATCCGCCGCACCTCAGGTAGACGCGATCGGCACGCCGCCCGCGGCGGGTGTCGGGGGTGCTGTCAGCCCCTCGCCATCGGCTCCGGCTCCCGTCCCTCCGAGCGCCCCGTCGCCCTCGAGCACTGCCACCCCCGCGGCCGCGGGAGCCCAGACGACGACGCCCACGCCGGAGCCTCGGTCGCTGCTAGCGCCCGCCCCGGCCGGCACGCCACAGGCGGCCACGACCGGCGTATCGCCGACACCCACCGTCGAGGCCACCCGGCTGGGTGCATCCACCCCTGAGGCGACGGCCACGCCTCCGGACGCCGTCCGCGCGACGACGCCAGCCCCAACCGCCGCAGCAGCGACCGTTGGAAGTGCGAACACCGAGAGCACGCCGCCACTGGCAGCGACCCCGGGAACTCTCCCGGCGCCTGTGGCGTCAGATGAGCGAAGTGAGACGAGCGCGGTGCCGGCACTTGGGATCCTGGCCCTGCTCCTCGGCCTCCTGGCCATCATCGAACGCGCCGGGACTCGCACCGGTCGGGCGTAAGCGTTTCGAGAGGATCCTTCCATGTTCGCAAACCATCTCCGCGGCGCCTCGCGTCGAATCGCCGCGCTTGCCCTGGCAGGCGCGGCCTTCGCACTCGTCGCGTGCACCCCAGAGGTCAACGTCTCCTCAAGCGGTGCCGAGGTGAGCGGGATCGCCGTCAGCGGCTCGGGGACGACGAGCGTCCGCCCAGACCTCGCGCTGGTGAACCTTGGCATCGAAGTCACGTCGCCCACTGTTGCGGAAGCGCGCTCGAAGGCTGCCACCACCATGGACGCGCTCACTACTGCAGTGAAGGGGAAGGGTGTGGCGGAGGCCGACATCCAGACGCAGTTCTTCAACATCTACCCGCAGTACGGGCCGCCCAGTCCCACTGACCTCAAGCCCACGCCCCCGCAGATCGTGGGCTACACGGTGAACAACCAGGTCCAGCTGAAGATCCGGAACCTCGACTCGGTCTCGACGGTCCTCGACTCCGCAATCGCCGCTGGCGGCGACAGCATCCGGGTGAACGGGATGCAGTTCACCGTGGAGAAGCCGGACC
>CAZVNJ010000035.1:21667-22276 GCA_964628985.1 uncultured Dehalococcoides sp. | reverse complement strand
TGATCACGGTCCAGTCGTCGTTCTTCGCCGGGGCGGAGATGACGACCTTCTTCACGGAGTCGCGCAGGTGGGCCTTGGCCTGCTTCGCGTCGCGGAACTTCCCAGTGCAGTCGATCACCAGGTCCACGTTCGCGTCACCCCAGGGGATCTCTGCCGGGTCGTCAGCGTTGAAGACGCGCACCTCGTGCGTGCCGCCGACGGTGAAGCAATCCTTGCCGTCCTCGATGGTCGCCGGGAAGCGGCCGTAGTCGGAGTCATAGCGCAGCAGATGGGTTCGGATCTCAACCGGTCCGCGGTTGATGGCGACGATCTCGAAGTCTCCTCGCCGGTTCTCCCACCAGGCGCGGAATGCCTGGCGGCCAGTGCGGCCGAAGCCGTTGATGCCGACTCGCAGCGTCATCGGAAGCCCTCCATACACGCGCCAGCGGGGGAGCGTGGCGCCAGCCGATCGTAGCGAGGCGGAGCCCTCAACGGGAGGGGGTGGCGGGGGCGGGGGGGGGGGCGGGCCCCCCCCGCAGGTTGGCCTGGGGGGGTACGGGGGGGAGGGGGGTGGCCCGATCCCGCCGGGCGTTCGGCCCCCCGCCCCTTCCCGCAAGAAGACCGACGAGC
>CAZVNJ010000035.1:0-21657 GCA_964628985.1 uncultured Dehalococcoides sp. | reverse complement strand
CCCCACCCTTTGTGTGGGTGGCTCCCCCCGGGGGGGGGGGGGGGGGGGGGGGGGGGGGGGGCCCCGCCCCCGCCACTCAGTTGGCCGTGGGCGGATCCGGGCGAGAGGGGGTTGCCCGGATCACGCCGGCCTTTCGGCCACCGGCCGGCCTATTGCACGATCATCACGGTCACCATTCCGAACATCCCGGTCTCGGTCTCCGCGTGCGTCAGGATGTGGCAGTGGTACGCCCACAGTCCCAACTCGGTCGCGTCGACGAACACGTCGATGCGCTCCCCGGGCGCGACCAGCACGGTGTCCGCGAGATACGGCTGCGGCAGCGGGTGGCCGTCCTTGGCGTAGACGGTCTGCACCATCCCGTGGAGGTGCATCGGATGGATCTGAAGCCCCTCGTTCATGTAGCGGATGCGGATCCGGTCGCCCTGCTTTGCCACGATCGGCTGGGTGGCGGGGAATCCTTTCCCGTTGATCGTGTAACCCAGCGGGCCGTCGTTGAGGACCATCAGGAGGTCCTGGGAGACCCTCGGCTCGTTCGGGCCAGTGACCACGAACGCCCCGAGGAGTCCCGCCGGGATCTGGAGTGCCCCGTTCATGTGCGAGTGGTACATGTGCGAACCCACGTCGCGGACGGTGAACTCGTAGGAATGGCTCGCGCCGGGCTTCACCAGCGGCTGGGTAAGCCCGGGGACGCCGTCCTGGCCATTTGGCACTGTCAGCCCATGGAAGTGGATCGCGGTCGACTCCTCGAGTCGGTTGTTCAGGACGATGCGCACGCGGTCACCCACGTTCACGCGGATCGCTGGGCCCGGCACCATTCCGTTGTAGGCCATCCCCTTCCGGACATCTCCGGGTGCGACCTCCCACTCAATCTCGTCAGCCGTCAGCTCGAAGACCTTGACGCCGTTCTGGACCACGGGGACGGCGTCGACGTTGCCGACGCCCTTGGTCTTTGCCGGGAAGGCTGCCACGCCGGCGAGGTAGGACTTGTCCATCTCCTCCGCACTCATGGCGTGGACTGTCGCGTCCTGCTTTGCGACCGGCGTGACTGCCACCGCGGCCTTCATCCCGGCGTCGGCGTGGCCGGGCACCGTGCACAGGAGGTCGAGCCGGCCATTCACGGTCCCGACGTTCAAGGTGGCGGTCTGCCCCGGGTTGAGCAACGCCGTCTTCGGCCCTCCCTTGACGGACAGGTCGTGCTGGATGCCGCCGTGGTTCACGACGTTCAGCGTCAATTCCGTCCCCGGCTCCACCGCCAGGTTGGCCGGCTTGATGAACAGGTCGCCGAGTTCGATGTCCACCGTCTTGCTTCGGACGGCCGTCGTGACAGACTCGCCGGGCTGATCGCCCTCGCTTGAGCCGCCGCTGGCCACGAGGGCCACAGTGGCAATCAGGATCGCAGCGACGCCGAGGATCCCTCCCAGGATTCCGGCGATCGCGGGCATGCCGGACTGCCCCGTCGGTTGCCCCGCCGAATGCTCAGTCGTCGCGTCAGTGTCCACATGTGCCTCCTCAAGGCTCCTTACGGAGACTCCCCGAGGAGGGCGCTCCGCGGAGGGGCCCAACGTCACCTGACCCGGACGACGAAACGCCTCAGTCAGAATGACCAATGGTCCCGGAGCAAACAGCGAGGGTTAGAGGAGGATGCGAGTGGGGGCGTCCGCCGGCTTCCGTCGGAACTCGGCGAGGATCGTCCGGCGGCGGCCGCGCGGGTCCTCCCATTCCTCGACGTGACACCGCCCGGCCGCGTCCAGCACGGCTTCGACGGTCCGGATGTGATCGACCGCCTCGGAGCGAAGCGCGGCGTCCGCAGGGAACTGCTGCTGGAGGTGGAGCGCCTCGTGCAGTTGTGCGACGCCGAGGCGCAGGCACCAGCCCAGGATCAATTGCGCCCACCCGAGGTGGAACGCACGGTCGGCGAAGACCAGGGGATATCGTTCGTGGCTCGCGCCTTCCGCGACGAAGAGCGCGGTGGGCCCGAAGTTGGGACGCGAGAGGTCAGTGGCCGCGCGGTAGATGAGCCGCAGGTGCGCATCGCCGGCGATCGACTCGCCGGAGAAGTACTGGCCCAGTCCGACCTCAATGGACCGGGTGGACTCGTGCCGGGCATACGCCTCGTGCGTCCAGCGGCGCCACTCGTCCATCTCCCCCGTGATGCCATGCTGAGCAGCCACCATCTCTACGGCATTCCGGACGAGCGGGATTCCGGACTGATAGGCACCTCGTCGCACGAGGGCGGCCGCGTCTGAAATCAGCAGGAAGGAGCGGCTCCACAGGCTCGCATAGGCGGCCATGGTCATCGTCCGGGCGCTGGCCGTGTACCCGGCGGCGCTGATGCGCGCTTGCAGATGAAGGTTGGCGTCCAGCAACCGCCATTCCTCGGCGCACACGAAGCCGGTCTGGCGCCACGCGTCCTCCTCCACATCGTCGAGGCCCTCGGGCTTGCCAGGGAGGGCCCATCCGGGAAGGACGCGCATGCCGGAGACGCGCTGAGGGGGGTCAGCGATGCGCAGCGGCGAACTGTCGTGCCCGTCGTGCGCGGTCTCACCGGTCATCGATGACCCCTAGCGCCGAAACGCGGAGCGGCCGGGATAGAGGGCGGCCGCCCCGAGTTCTTCTTCAATACGCAGGAGTTCGTTGAACTTGGCGTTGCGGTCCGAGCGCGCCGTGGCACCCGCCTTGATCTGGCCCGCGCCCGTGGCCACGGCGATGTGTGCGATCGTCGTGTCCTCGGTCTCGCCCGAGCGGTGTGAAATCACGGCGCGATAGCCGTTCGTGTGCGCCAGGCGGATCGCAGCGAGCGTCTCGGTGAGCGATCCGATCTGGTTCACCTTGATCAGGATGGCGTTCGCGGTCCCGGTGTCGATGCCGCGCGCCAGGCGCTCGATGTTGGTCACGAACAGGTCATCGCCCACGAGCTGCGTGCGATCGCCGATGCGCTCGGTGAGTGCCTTCCATCCTTCCCAGTCGTCCTCGGCCATCCCGTCTTCGATGGAGACGATCGGGTAGTCACGGCTCCACTCGGCCCAGAGGTCTACCAGCTGGGCTGAGGTGGCTGTCGTGCCCTCGCGTTCGAGGTGGTAGATGCCGTCGCGGAACAGTTCAGAAGCAGCCGGGTCGAGGGCAATCGCCATTTCGTCGCCGGGGCGCCGACCTGTGACCTCGATGGCCTGGAGGAGCAGGTCGCATGCAGCGCGGTTCGTCTGGAGCGTCGGTGCGAAGCCGCCCTCGTCGCCGACGTTGGTGTTCAGGCCGCGCTCGGAGAGGAGCTTCTTGAGTACCTGGTATGTCTCCGCGACCCAGCGGAGACCCTCGCGGAAGGACGAGGCGCCGACGGGCATCAACATGAACTCCTGGAAGTCCGTGGAGTCCGAGGCGTGGGCGCCGCCGTTGAGCACGTTGCACATGGGCACCGGCAGGACGCGCGCATCAACACCGCCGAGATACCGGTAGAGCGGCTGCCCGGTAGAGGCCGCGGCCGCCTTCGCGACCGCCAGTGAGACACCGAGGATGGCATTCGCGCCGAGCCGCGCCTTGTTGGGGGTGCCGTCCTCTTCGATCATGCGCTGGTCGACGGCGGCCTGGTCGAAGGCGGACATGCCGATGAGGATCGGTGCGAGTGTCTCCTCGACGTTGCGTACGGCCTTGAGGACGCCTTTACCACCGAAGCGGTCCATGTCCCCATCGCGTAGCTCGACGGCCTCATAGGCGCCGGTCGAGGCGCCGGAGGGGACCATGGCACGTCCGAGCGAGCCATCGCCCAGTTCCACGTCCACCTCGACGGTGGGGTTGCCGCGCGAGTCGAGCAGTTCACGGGCGCGGATGTCCACGATCTCCACGGGGGCCTCCCTGAGCGGCCTGTCGGGCATCGAGTGCTGGGATGAGGATCGGCCTTTGAGGGCGGGGCGGCAACCGGCGTGGTTCAGCGCGCCCGGGGATGGACGGACTGGTAGACCTCGCGCAGATGCTCGTCCGCCAGCTGGGTGTAGACCTGCGTGGTGGAGACATTCGCGTGGCCGAGCAACTCCTGCACGTCTCGGACGGAGGCTCCTCCGCGCAGGAGGTGGGTCGCGAAGGAGTGGCGCAGCGTGTGCGGCGTCACGTGCGAGGTGATCCCCGCAGACTTGGCATAGCCCTTCAGGATGAGCCAGAAGCCCTGGCGGGTAAGCCGCTCCCCTCGCCGGTTCACGAACAAGGCGTGCTGTGTCCGGTTTTTCAGCAGGATGGGCCGGGCCTCGTCCAGGTACCGGGTCAATGCCTGGACCGCCGCCTCGTGGACGGGGATGGTGCGTTCCTTGGAGCCCTTCCCCAGGCACCGGGCCCACGCGGGAGCAGGCGTCAGGTGGACGGAGTCCATGTTGAGGGAGACGAGTTCGGTCACCCGCATCCCGGTGGCATACATCAGTTCCAGCATCGCGTGGTCGCGGACCGCCTCGGCGGAGTCGTACTTCCGCGGTTCCTGCAGCAGCGCGTCGACTTCCTCGGTGCTCATCGGCTTTGGCACTGGCTTCGGCGCGCGCGGGGAGTCGATCTGGGCGGTGGGGTTGGAGGTGAGGTCGCCGTGGTCCAGTAGGAAGGCGCAGAACGACTTCACGGCCGCGACCTTGCGTGCCACCGTGGCCTTGGCGTAGGAGCGGCCGTTCAGATCGCTGATGAAGCCGAGGATTGTCTCCTTGGTGACACCCTTGGCGATCGAGGGCGAAGCACCGTTGGCGCTCGCGCCGTTGCTCGACGCGGGATGGTCCCCAATCACGAAGCGCTCGAAGCCGCCGAGGTCGTTGCGGTAGGCGTCAATGGTGTTCTTTGAGGCGCCGCGTTCAGCGGATAGGTAATGCAGGAACGCCTCGATGCGGTCGTGCACCGTGGATCCTTCCTGCTCGTCCGCGCCCGAAGGCTGCGAGACCGCTGCACTCCGTACGCGCCCTCGTGGCGCGTCGCTGTGGTTGTCCGGGGCATCCGTGATGCTGAACCCGCCCGCCGAGGGACTACGTATACATGCGCGCGCAAGTGGTGTCTACATAACGCGCTTCTGCACGGATGAAGATCGCATGACGGAAGTGGGTGTGAATCGGGACAGCGGCCCGTGAAACATGACTGCGGGACCATGGCCACTTACAGCGCGGCCTTGACGGCGGTCGCTAAGCGCTCGGTGAAGCCAACGGTAGATGCAATTTCTTCCACGCTCGCCTCGCGGATCGCCTTGACCGATCCAAACTTGCGGAGGAGCGCGCGCTTTCGTTTCGGGCCCACGCCCGGGATGACGTCGAGGGCCGACTGCACCGCGGCCTTCCCACGGACCTGGCGGTGGTAGGTGATCGCGAAGCGATGGGCCTCGTCCCGGATGCGCTGCACGAGGTACAGCGCCTCCGACTGGCGGGGCAGCATGATCGACTCTGACACGTCAGCGACGAAGATCTCCTCTTGCTGTTTCGCAAGTCCGCAGACCGGGATGTCGCGTAGCCCGAGGTTGCGCATCACGTCCAGGGCCGCGCCGAGTTGGCCCTTGCCACCGTCGATGATCACCAGATCGGGCACCTCATCCCAGGGTGACGCCTCATCGGGCACCGCGGGTTCCGAGACATCGGCAGCCTCGACCACGTGAGTCGCGCCGGGGAGGGCATCCACCGGCAGTTGGACGGCCACGGCCGCCTCGGCTGCCTCCTGCGCGCCCACTTCGGCGGCCACTTCAGCCGCGGCGTCGCCGAGCAGCGCTCGGCGACGCTCCGCGATCCGCTTGAAGCGGCGCGTGAGCACCTCCTTCATCGAGGCGAAGTCGTCCTGGCCCGCGACGGTCTTGATGCGGAAGCGGCGGTACTGGCTGTTCGCGGGCCGCCCCCCCTTAAAGACGACCATGGAGGCGACGGTGCTCGTCCCCTGGATCGTCGAGATGTCATAACACTCGATGCGCTGGGGGGGAGCGGGAAGGTCGAGTTCCTCGGCCAGCAGATTCAGCGCAGATTCGGTCTTGTCGCGGTCAACCACCCAGCGGGCGTGGTGCATCCGCAGGCTTTCGCGCGCGTTCTCCTCGGCCGTCTGCACCAGCCCACGTCGCTCGCCGCGGACCGGGACAGCAATCTCGACCGCGCCCCCGCGGCGGTCTCGCAGCACCACCTCGAGTTCCTCCCGGTCCGCCGGCTGGAAGGGCAGCAGGATGGTCCGCGGGACGTAGGTGGCGTCCGCGTAGAACTGTGCGAGGAAGGCGGACAGCACCTCTGCGTCCGAGGTGTCCTTGGTGCCGTCCAGCATGAATGAGTCCGTATCCGCGACCACGGTCCCGCGGACGAAGAAGACCTGCACGCACGCCTCATCGTCAGCGCGTGCGAGTGCGAAGACGTCGGCGTCTACGTTTGTGGTGGTCGCCATCTGCTGGCGCTCCGTCACCTTCATGATCGCGGTGACCTGGTCTCGAAGGCGTGCCGCGCGCTCGAACTCGAGGTTGGCGGCCGCGCGCTCCATCTCGGCGCGCGTGTGCTTCAGCACCTCAGCGGACCGGCCCTCGAGGAAGAGGATGGTCTCCGCGATCACGGCGTCGTACTCCTCCTTGGTGCAGTAGGAGGTGCATGGTGCGATGCAGCGCTTGATGAAGTAGTCCAGGCAGGGACGCGGATCGTCTCCGGTGATCTCCTTCGTGCAGGAGCGCCACGGGAACAACTTCTTCACCACGTCCAGCGTCCGCCGGACCGACCCTGCCGAGGCGTACGGCCCGAAGTAGCGCGCTCCATCGTTCGCGACGCGACGCGTGATCGTGACGCGCGGCCAAGGATGCTGCACATCCACCTTGAGGTATGGGTAGTGCTTGTCGTCCTTCAGGCGCACGTTGTGCGGCGGCTGGTAGCGCTTGACCAGCGTGGCCTCGAGGTGCAGGGCCTCCGCTTCGTTGCGGGTCACGACGTGCTCGATGACCCGCGCCGAGTCCGCGAGGAAGCGCACCTTCGGCTCGAGGGAACGAGACGACCCGAAATACGAGCGGACACGGTCACGTAGCCGGCGCGCCTTGCCGATGTAGATCACGTCCCCGCGGGCGTCCCGCATGATGTAGACGCCTGGCGCCTCGGGAAGCGACCGGACCTGGTGCAGGACAGACTCGTCGGTCATGCTGTCGATCGTACGCTCGCCGGTGCCGAGATCCGGTCGGGCAGTGGCCCCAAGGTTCCGAGTTCCCTGTATCCCTTCGCCGTGAGCCGGACCGCCCGGGTGCCGGCAATCCGGGACACCCAGCCGCGACGCAGCGCTTCCCCGCACACAGCCGCCCCCAGGGCTCCTCCGAGGTGGGGCCGGCGCTCCGTCCAATCGAGGCACGCAAAGGCGAACCGGCGCCTGCCTCCGGCCGGGAGCGACTCGACACCGAGCACCTCGAACCACCGCGCTGCCTGCCGCCCCAGCGCGACGTCGCCGCGGACTGATTCGGCCGGCCGCAGGGCATCGAGAGTTACCAGCCGGTCGTACAGCCAGACGCCCAGGACACCTGCCAGGTGGTCGTAGCAGGTCCTTGCCTGCATCAAGACCGGGTCAGTACGTCGATCCCGGCGGACAGGGCTACCGCCCACCGCCCCGAGCGCCTCAATGAGCTCAGCGATCGTCGGCCCCGCGAGGGAGTAGGCGGCCTGTCGGCCCTCTCGCCGAACCACGACCAGACCGTGGTCGCGGAGGATCCGAAGGTGGTTGGAGACGCGCGGCTGGGTGGCTTCTGTCACCGAGACGAGCTCGCCGACTGTCGCCTCACCGTGCATCAGGCGATCCAGCAGGGCAAGGCGCAGTGGGTCGGCCAGGACGTGAGCGATCGAAATGGCCGAAGCGACTGCCATGGCGCCTCCAGCGATATATCAGGTCACCATGATAAGTGATGGAAGCACCATTGCAGATGGGTTCGAATGCATCAGATGCGGGCGTCTGCGTAGTGGTGCCGGAGGGGAGCCGAGGAGGTGACCCCATGAGGTCCAGCAGATGTGGTGGCCTCGTGACCACCAGCGATCAGGATGGCGCTGCGAGGATCACCCGGCGGCGGTGGCGAGCACTTCGCCCAGTTCTACGAGGCGAAGAGGCGCTGCGGCATCGGTTGGGAGACTTCGTCCGGGACTGCTTTGTCCAGGGCAGGGTGGTCATCGCCACACAGGCCGGCCTCGTTTGCCCCGGGCACGAGGCCGCCGCCTTGCGGCGGCGGTGGGTGGCCAACATGGTGCGCCCGGGAGGATTCGAACCTCCGGCCTCTGCCTCCGCAGGGCAGCGCTCTATCCCCTGAGCTACGAGCGCACGAAACGGGGACGTCGCCGTCCTGGCCGTGCTGGGACTTGGTGCCGAAGGCGAGATTTGAACTCGCACGAGCGATAGCTCACTACGCCCTGAACGTAGCGCGTCTGCCTGTTCCGCCACTTCGGCGTGCGGTCTTCCGGCCGGCTCGATGGTGGGCGGTATTGGACTCGAACCAATGACCTCTCGCGTGTGAAGCGAGCGCTCGTACCAGCTGAGCTAACCGCCCGGCGGGCCACTCCGGAACGGCCATGCTAGCCCGCGGCCCCCGTTCCAGACAAGCGCGAGGCGGCTTCGCTGAATCGAAGAGCCACCCTAGGATGGGATCTGGAAGGAGTCTGCCATGCCCGTGATCGCTTCCCGTCCAGCCCGTGTGATCGCCGGCCTGATGATCAGTCTGGTCGGGGCGATCTCCGTCGCCTGTTCCGGCTCAGGGGACGAGCACGCCCCGGCCGCCGCCACCCCGCACCCGATCTTCGTCGGGATGCCAGCGACCACCGCGCCGCTGCAGATGGCTGACATCAAGTACAGCACCACCTCCCTGGCGGTGAAGGCTGGCGAGGTGATCGAGGTGTCCCTGGAGAACAAGGGATCGATCGAGCACGACTTCAGCATCTCGAAACTCCCGGGCGAGAAGGCGTTCCGCGCCAAGGGCAAGGAGCAGAGCGTCTCTACGAAGAGCCATGAAGTCCACGCCCATTTCAATCCAGGCGAGTCCGGCACGGTCCGCCTCCGCGTCGCAGAGCCAGGGACGTACGAGTTCTTCTGCTCGGTCGCCGGGCACAAGGAAGCCGGAATGAAAGGCACCCTCACCGTCCAGTAGGGGCGGACGAGCGGCGCGCCGCCTGAATCTGTCCCCTCGTGACGGGCTGGCGTACGATGCGCGTGCCTTGAGGTCGCGATCTGGCGCCAGTCATGCGCTCCCCGGCGCCTCACCGGGGCGTGCGCTTCGAAAGGATCAGGGATGTCCCTGAACAGTTTCGGTGCGCGCGACACCCTCTCCGTCGGCGGGCAGTCGTACACCATCTATCGGTTGGACAAGGCTGCGGACGCGCTCGGCGCCGACCTCAGCGCCTTGCCCTTCACCCACCGCATCCTGCTCGAGAACCTCATCCGCTACGAGGACGGCGTCTCCGTCGACCGTGCGCAGATCGAGTCCGTCGCGAAGTGGGTCGCGACCGAGGAGCCAGACAAGGAGATCGCATTCCGCGTCGCGCGCGTCCTCCTGCAGGACTTCACGGGCGTCCCCTGCGTTGTGGACCTGGCCTCGATGCGCGACGCGATGGCCGAGATGGGCGGCGACCCAAAGAAGATCAACCCGCTCCAGCCGGTCGACCTCGTGATCGATCACTCAGTGCAGGTGGACGCGTTCGGGACCAACACCGCCTTTGCGGAGAATGTGGAACTCGAATACCAGCGCAATATGGAGCGCTATCTGCTGTTGAAGTGGGCGCAGAACGCATTCAACGGTTTCCGCGTCGTCCCGCCAGGCACCGGCATTGTGCACCAGGTCAACCTCGAATACCTCGCGCAGACCGTCTTCACGAACGCGGCCGGTGAGGCCTATCCAGACACCTGTGTCGGCACGGACTCGCACACCACCATGGTCAACGGCCTCGGCGTCCTCGGCTGGGGCGTGGGCGGCATCGAGGCCGAGGCCGCGATGCTCGGCCAGCCGGTGACGATGTTGGTCCCGCAGGTGGTGGGCGTCCGCCTCGTCGGTTCGTTGCCTGAGGGTGCGACCGGCACGGACCTCGTCCTGCGCGTCACCGAGATCCTGCGGTCGCGCGAGGTCGTGGGGAAGTTCGTCGAGTTCTTCGGCAAGGGCCTCTCCGGCCTGCCGGTCGCGGCGCGCGCCACGATCGCGAACATGTGCCCCGAGTACGGCGCCACCGTCGGCTTCTTCCCGGTGGATGCCGAAACGCTCAACTACCTCCGCTTCACCGGCCGCGACGACGCCCTCGTCGCGCGCGTGGAGGCATACTGCAAGGCGCAGTCGCTCTTCCGCACCGACGACACGCCAGACCCGACCTATTCCGAAGTGCTCGAACTCGATCTCTCGACGATCGAGCCGGCCATGGCTGGCCCGAAGCGCCCGCAGGACCGCATCTCCCTCCGCACGGCGAAGACTGCGGCGCGCACGGAGATCGACCAGTGGGTGAAGGACGGTGCCTCGCCGACGCCCGTCGAGGTGCATGGGTCGAACTACGCCGTGCAGAACGGATCCGTCGTCATCGCGGCGATTACCTCGTGCACCAACACCTCCAACCCCGAGGTAATGGTGGGCGCCGGCCTCCTTGCGAAGAAGGCGGTGGAGGCGGGACTGACATCGAAGCCGTGGGTGAAGACCAGCCTCGCGCCCGGCTCGAAAGTGGTGACGGAGTACCTGAACGACGCCGGCCTGACGCCGTATCTCGACCAGCTCGGCTTCGAACTCGTGGGTTACGGCTGCACCACCTGCATCGGCAACTCGGGCCCGCTCCCCACGGAGATTGAGGCCGCCGTCGACTCCGGCAACCTCGCGGTCGCGGCCGTCCTCTCGGGCAACCGCAACTTCGAGGCGCGCGTGCACAACAAGGTGCGCTCGAACTACCTCGCCTCGCCGCCCCTCGTCGTCGCCTATGCCCTCGCGGGCACCACCGACATCGACCTGTACGCGGAGCCACTGGGCACGGGCAAGGACGGCAAGCCGGTCTTCCTGCGTGATATCTGGCCCTCGCAGAAGGAAGTGCTGGAGACGGTGCAACGGTCGGTCCGGCAGGAGATGTTCCGCAGCGAGTACGCGGACGTCTTCAAGGGCGACGAGCGCTGGCAGGCCGTGCAGGCCCCCACCGGCGAGCGCTTCTCGTGGGACGAGAAGTCCACGTACGTCCGCCGCCCGCCGTTCTTCGACAACCTCCCGCGCGAGCCGAAGCCGGTCGCAGACATCATCGAGGCGCGCGTGCTCGGCGTCTTCGGTGACTCCGTCACGACCGACCACATCTCGCCCGCCGGCGGCATCGCGAAGGACTCGCCGGCGGCGAAGTACTTGGACCAGAACGAGGTCGCGCAGAAGGACTACAACCAGTACGGCGCGCGTCGCGGCAACCACGAGGTGATGATGCGCGGCACGTTCGCTAACGTGCGCATCAAGAACGCCCTGGCCGGCAAGGAGGGCAACCTCACGGTGCACTTCCCGGACGGCGCCTCGATGACGATCTGGGACGCCGCGGAGAAATACCAGCAGGAGGGCGTCCCGCTGATCGTCATCGCCGGGCGCGAGTATGGCACGGGGTCCTCGCGTGACTGGGCGGCGAAGGGTCCGGCGCTGCAGGGCGTCCGGGCCGTCATCGCGCAGTCGTTCGAGCGCATCCACCGCTCGAACCTGGTCGGCATGGGCATCCTGCCGCTTGAGTTCGCGCCCGGCGAGACGCCGGCCTCGCTCGGACTCACGGGGCGTGAGCGGTTCGACATCACCGGCCTGGCGGCTGGGATCAGCCCGCGACAGATGATCAATGTCCGCGCCATCGCCGAGGACGGTTCGGAACGCTCGTTCGTCACCCGCTGCCGTATCGACACCCCCGTGGAGGTCGAGTACTACCGCCACGGCGGGATCCTCCAGTATGTGCTGCGGCAGTTGCTCAACAACTAGCCGAGACCGAGGCGCAGACCGTGAGGCCCCGCTTTCGCGGGGCCTCACTGATCTGGACTGGTCGCAGCCGCTATGGCGAAGAGGCGACCGTCTCGGCCAGGACACGTGGCGGCGCCGTCGGGCGCGTGGAGAGCACGAAGAAGATCGAGCCGGCCGCGGCCATCAACGCCACCACGGTGAATCCGAGGCGATACGAGCCGCTCCAGTCGTACAGCACGCCAGCGATGATCGGCCCGAGCAGAGGCCCGGTCGTTGTCAGGGCGGTCGACCAGCCTGAGATCGCACCGAAGTGTGTGCGGCCGAAGTAGTCCGCACGGATCGCCTGCATCATCGGCCCACGCGTCCCCCACGCCACGCCGTGCAGCACGCTGAAGCCGATGACCGCGAAGAGGTTGCCGCCGGCCCACGCGATCAGCAGCAGGCCCACGGCGTGCATGCTCATGCACACGATGACGATCAGGCGCTTACTGACCCAGTCCCCCAGCGCCCCGCCCGCCACCTGGCCCACCGCCTGCATGGCGATCATCGAGGTCAGGATCCACCGGGCCGCCCCGTCCGAGTATCCGAGCGAGGTCGTGAGGTGCAGGACCACGTGCACCTGCACCGCCGTGACGACCAGCAGGGCGGAGGCGTGGCCCAGCGAGATCATCCAGAAGGCGCGCGTCCGCACCGCCTCGCCCAGGGTGAAGTCCACGTCCGTGCTGAACGTGCGTGCCGGCTGGGCGGCCCGGTACGCCTCGCGCTCCTCGGGCGAGACGCCGTCCACGTGTTGGCCGATGTCCTCGGGGCGGTCATGGAACAGCCAGGTCAGCGGGAGCCCCAGGACCAGCATCAGCACGCCGGAGACGAGGGAGGTCTCGCGCCAGCCAAACTCGATGATCGCGTATGCGACCGCCGATGACGCGGTGATCCCGCCGAGCGCGAAGCCGACGGCGGAGACGCCGAGCGCTGTCGATCGGAACCGGTCGAACCATGAGACGGTCGCGATCGTGATGGTCGGGAACCCGCCAAGGGTGGCCCCGATCGACATCACGATGTAGAAGACGAAGAACTGCCAGAGCGAGTCGATGAGGGCGAAGAGCAGGAACCCACCTGCGAGGATGACGATGCCGATCTGGAGGATGATGCGCGAGCCGTAACGCGCCACGAGCCAGGCCTGAGGCGGCCCCATGGGCCCCTCGACGCGGGCGAACGAGAACGCAGCGCCCACGGTGCCTCGGCTCCAGCCGAATTCCTTCACGAGCGCGGCGGCGTAAAAACCGAAGGACTGGAGCATGAGGGCGGACATGACGAACTGGATCGCCGCGCCCGCGAAGACGATCCACCAGCCGTGGAACCTCGGACGTCTCACAGAGCCCCCGGTCACAGTCGGCGCGTCAACGTCGCCGCTTGCCAGGGCGTCAGTCTATGGCCCAGCCCGGTGACGGGCTGCTCACAGTCCCGGAGTCCGAGGCCGCCGCTCTGTCTCTACCGCGAGCCGGATCGGCCGCACCACCTTCACGCTCACCCCAAGCGCGGCCGCGCTCTCCTCGTCAGAGGCGCCCGCGAGGATCGCTGCGCGGACCCGGAACTCGACCGCAGGCGTGAGGTTCACCGTTCGTCTCTCCCCCGAGGGCTCTACCCGCCCGCGAACTCTCGACACTTCACCGCCCGCTCGAGGTCGTCGATCGCCTCGCGGAGCGAGCGCCGCAGCAGTGTCGAGGACTCGGGCGTGGCGGCAAGCAGCCGCTGGGCTCGCTCGAGGGTCGGCCGGTCCACGAGGTAGGACGGCCAGAGATTGGAGAAGTAGGTGCCTGAGAACTCCCGCTCTTCCCGCTCGAAGATGCCCGGCAGCGCCTCGAAGTACCGTTCCACGTACGGCTTCAGCAGGTCTCGCTGCGCCCAGTAGTGGAAGCCGCCCATTGCCGCACCGGTGAGGTGCAATGAGCCGTAGGCGGACGGGCCCGTCTGGAACTTCTCCCACGCGGCCGCCTTCACCGCGGCATCCGGGGCAGAGACCTCGCAGCGCAGCAGCGCGCGCTGGCCTCGGTCGCTCGGGTCGCGACGCCGCTCCTCCGCTACTCGCTCCGCCGCGCCCTCGAGGCCGTAAGCGACGTAACGCGCAGCGATGCTCCAGCGCATCTCCTGGTCGATGGTGAGGCCGGTGATCTCCACCTTGCCGTCCGCGAGGTCGCCGCAGTGGCGGATGTCGGCCTCGTTGATCGCCACGCCGATCAGGGTGCGCGCCCACATGATCTTCAGGTCGGCGTCGGTCGTGCGCTGGAGGGCGTCCAGGCAGAGTCCGAACATCCGATGGCCCGCCTGCAACTTCTGCCCCTCCGGCACGTACCGCGCGAGCGTGGCGGTCATCTGCGCGAGGATCGTCTCCACGAGTTCGTGGTCATGCTCCATCGCTACCTTCGGCCCCGCCAGTTCGAGGTAGTCGGTCGACTTCAACTGCTGGTCACGCACCATGTTCCAGAGCGTCTGCCAGATCAGTTGCCGCAGCAGGGCGTCGTCCACCCGTTCGAGGCTTGAGCGCACGAACTCGAGCGAGCGCTCGTCCAGTGCCATCTTGGCGAAGGCGTGGTCGTTGTGGTTGGGAAAGACGAAATCCGGGGCGGGTTTCCCGACGGCGGCAGGCACCTCAGCGCGTTCGCCATCGATGTCGCCCGGGACCGAGTCGATGACGATCCGGGCGCCCTCCTCGCGGACGAGGGCGATCTCGACGTGGTGCGGGCGGAGGGTCGGGTAGGCCGGCGGGGCGCTCTGCCGCAGCGCCAGTGCGCTGATCCGCTCGCCGTCCCGCTCAACCTCGGCCGAGATCGTGTTCAGCGAGGGCGTCTCGAGCCACGCCTGGGCCCAGCCGTGCAGGTCGCGGCCCACGCCCTGGCCCAGGGCATCGAGCCACTGGGAGAGCGTCGTGTTGCCGTAGGCATGCTGCTTGAAGTAGCCACGCATTCCGGCGCGGAAGCCCTCCATGCCCATCGCGGCCACGAGTTGCTTGATGACGGCCGCGCCCTTGCCATAGGTGATGCCGTCGAAGTTCAGGAACGTCTGCTCGGTGTCCGCGACCATCCCTGAGATCGGGTGGGTGGTGACGAGTTGGTCCTGGCGATAGGCCCAGTTCTTCATCCCGGAGTTGAACGCCTGCCAGGAGGTCTTGAACCGCGTCGCCTCGGCCATCGAGAGGTACGCCATGTAGGTGGCGAACGACTCGTTCAACCAGAGGTCGTTCCACCACTTCATCGTGACGAGGTCGCCGAACCACATGTGGGCCATCTCGTGCAGGATGACCTCGGCGCGGCCCAGCCGGTCGTTGTCGGTCGGCGGGTCGCGGAACACCATCCGCTCCGAGTGCGTGACCGCCGCGACGTTCTCCATCGCCCCCGCGTTGAACTCCGGAACGAACACCTGGTCGTACTTCCCGAACGGGTAGGGGTAGTCAAAGAACTCCGCGTACCAGTCGAGTCCCTGCTTGGTGACCTCGAACAGTTCGTCCTGGTCGACGTGTGGCGCCAGTGACTTGCGCGCGAAGAAGCCGAGGGCCACGTCGCCATGCTGCGAGCGAAAGACCTCGTACGGCCCGGCGATGAGCGCGAAGAGGTACGTCGAGAACGGCTGCGTCGGCGCGAATGTCGTCCGCACGCGGCCGTCCGGGAGCGTCGCTGTCGCCTCGGCGGGGCTATTCGCGATCAGTTCCCAGGCGGCGGGGGCGCTCACCGTCAGCCGGTACCGCGCCTTCAGGTCCGGCTGATCGAAGCACGGGAGCAGGCGGTGGGCCGAATACGGCTCGAAGTTCGTGTAGAGGTACTCCTGGCCATCTTCGGGGTCGATGAACTGGTGGAAGCCGTCGCCAGTGTGGTCGTACTCGTTCTCGTAGACCACGTGGACGGTGTTCTCCGCCACGAGTCCGTCCAGGGTGAGCCGGTATCCCGTCCAGGCCGGCGACTCCACCAGCGCCCCGTTCACCTCGAGGCGCTCGATCCGCTTCCCGGTGAAGTCCAGGAACACCGGGGCAGTGCCGGCTAGCCGGAACCGGATGGCCACGTCGCCCCGGTAGGTGGCGCTCCCCTGCGTCAGGTCGAGGGTGAGGTCGTACTCGACGTTGGAGACGCGAGCCGCGCGGTCGATCGCCTCGTCCTGGGTGAGCACGTCACGGGTCGTGGGGGTCGGGGCGTCCATGGGCATGCGCGTCGAGTCCTTGCCGCCAATCGTGGTGTGGGCCGGATCATGCTAACGGCCCTCGCGGGGGTCGAGATGCCGATATTCACGCGCGCACGAGAGATTGGCGCCGGTGGCAGGGGTTCGCACTTCGTTCACACACCCATCCCGAAGGGTGGGCGACACTGCGACCCAGACAGCCAAACGGAGGGCGAGGCCTCATGGGCCGCGGGGGCGTCAATCTCTCGCCGTCCATCGTCGTGGCCTCGGTCCGGGACGTGCGACGGTCGAGATTCCGCTGATTCAGAAAGTCGTAGCCCCTCGCGGGTACGCGGAAGGCCAAGTGATGCGTCGGATCGGAATGATTGTTGGTGTGCTCGCGGCGGCCGGCGTCCTCGCAGCGGGGGCCGGGCTGTACTGGTTCTTCAGCGGGGACGAGCCCGAGGCGGCCTCCGTGGACGCGGCACTCGCGAAGGCGGCTTCCGCGACTGCGACCGCGTCCGCTGGCGCGCAAGCGACGGCGGCCGGTAATTCGAGCGCGACGCCTGCCACATCAGCGGCGAGCGCCGACCCGGTCGGCACATACCAGGTGGTCAAGGGTGACTCGTTCGCCGGTTACCGGATCAAGGAAGAGCTCCGAGGGATCGGCAGCAACATCGCAGTTGGCCGGTCGTCCGAGGTCACCGGGAGCCTGACGTTTGATGGCAAGGCAATCACAGCCACGGAGATCACAGTCTCGATGACGGCGCTGAAGAGCGACGAGTCTCGTCGCGATGGGTTCATGGAGCGGAGCGGGCTGCAGACTAACCAATTTCCCACAGCAAAGTTCGTCCTTGCGCAGCCGATCCCGATCGCCTCGCTTCCCGCGGAGGGGGTCAAGGTGAAGTTCGAGGCGACGGGTGACCTCACGCTGCACGGTGTCACCAAGCGTGTGACGATCCCGCTCGAGGGTGCGCGCCAGGGCGCCACAGTGCTCGTGGCTGGGTCATTGCCAATCGCGCTCGCGGATTACGCGATCCAGAAGCCCCTGGCGCCGTCCGTGCTGTCGATTGAGGATGTGGGCTCGATGGAGTTCCAGTTGGTCTTCCGGAAGTAGCCGGGCTACTCCGGCTCGGCCATCCGCCGGGCGCGCCGTGGAGCCAGGATGAACCGAGCGACTGCGATGGCGATGAGCACCGCCGCGATTCCGTACCAGGTAATCGCGTACTGCAGGTGAGGAGTCGTGTTCTCGTACGGACGATAGCGCTGTACCGGCAGCGCGCCATCGGCCGGCGGCCGCACGTCATCCGCCATCGGCGTCCCCTGCAGTACCGCCCACTGCCGGAACACTGTCCCGGCCGCCTTCCCCATCGAGGCGGGGTCGAGGGCGGTCCAGGTTCCCTGGGTCGTCTGGCGAGCGGAGCGCCCGCTCGCGTCGAACGCGAGGCCCTCGATGTCTCCCGCGGCCTCGGCGTCCATGGTGGTACGCACGCGGGCGCGCTCCGACTCGGGATACCAGCCGCGGTTCACGAGGACGGCGGGGCCCCCGCCGCCCTCGGGCACGAGCGGCGTCACCAGCTCCTCGCCGCGCAGTCCGTAGCGAATCCGGTTAGCCAGGACCATCGTGTGAGCATGGTCCCAGACGCCCCGGAGGCGCACTCGGTGCCCCTCGACCTCGGCGGGCTCCAGTTCGAGGGCGGCGGGCGCCTCCAGGGGCGGAGCGGCGAGGCGGGCCGCGCGCTCCTCGATGACGCCCTGCTTCCAGCCGTGCCGCTGCACCTGCCAGGTGCCGAGGCCGAGGAGGACCGCCACGGCCAGGGCGAGGAGTACGAGCAGGGCGAGGGTCGGGAGGCGCATGGGTCACCTCGGCAGGTGGGCCTCGACAGGTGTGTAGACCTCCAGTCTCGCGGGGGCGGAGTCGGGGGGCAATCGAACGCCCCGGCATTCCCCAGTGGGGGCGCCGAGCGGGCCGCGCTTCTGTCTGCGGGCTCAGCCTGAAATACTGCTGAAACAGCGCAGGCATAGTCTCCGGCACGTAGTGGCTGGGTCTTCCCCCGGCTGCAAAGCAGGGGTGGCCCGAGCGGCGGGCCTGATTCCGGAAGGACCGAGATGGCGTACAAGGCTGAGTACATCTGGATTGACGGTGCCGAACCCACCCAGAAGCTGCGTTCCAAGACCAGGATCCTGGCTGACGACGTTGAGCCAGCGATCTGGGGCTTCGACGGTTCCAGCACGAACCAGGCCGCGGGTGAGAGCAGCGACTGCGTGCTCAACCCGGTGCGCATCGTCCCGGACCCGATCCGCGGCGGCAACAACAAGCTCGTGCTCTGCGAAGTGCTGCTCATCAGCATGAAGCCGCACCCGACGAACAAGCGCGCCGCGCTTGTCGCCACCGCGAAGAAGTACGCCAAGTACGAGATGTGGTTCGGCATCGAGCAGGAGTACACTTTCTTCGATGGCATCAAGCCGCTCGGTTGGCCGGACAATGGCTTCCCGGCCCCGCAGTTCGGCTACTACTGCGGCGTTGGCGCGGATGAGATCTTCGGCCGTGAGATCGTGGAGGCGCACTCAGACGCCTGCATCGCCGCTGGTCTGACCATCGCCGGCACGAACGCCGAGGTCATGCCTGCTCAGTGGGAGTTCCAGATCGGCCCGTTGGACCCCGTCACGTGCTCGGACGAGATGTGGCTCGCCCGCTGGCTCCTGTACCGGATCGCTGAGGACTTCGGCGTCTCGGCCACCCTCAACCCGAAGCCGATCGAGGGCGACTGGAACGGTGCCGGGGCGCACACCAACTTCTCCACGAAGCAGATGCGATCCTCGTATGCCCCCATCGAGCAGGCCTGCCGTGCCCTCGGTGAGAAGTGGGAACTCCACGTCAAGAACTACGGCTACGGCATCGAGCGGCGTCTGACCGGCCGCCACGAGACGGCCCCCTGGAACAAGTTCTCGTGGGGCGTCTCCAATCGCGCCGCCTCGGTCCGCATCCCGTGGCAGGTCGCCGTCGACAAGAAGGGGTACGCCGAGGACCGCCGTCCGAACGCGAACATGGACCCCTACGTGGTGACGCGCCTCATCACGGACACGGTCTGCTCGTACGCCGAAAAGGGCGGCAAGTAGCCCATCGCCTCACGTCGAGGCTCGCCCATACGGGAGGGGGCGGCCGCAAGGCCGCCCCCTCTTTCGTTCGCGTCTGGTCCGACTAGCGCGTGAAGCCGCTTCCGCCGAGGACCAGTGGCACCTGGAGTTCCGTGGGCGTGAGCCCGGAGTGGGACGAGCGCATCCGAAGGAACCCATCCCGGCCTGCGAAGCCGGCGTATCGGAGTACCGCGGCGTTGCGCGACACGGACAGGTAGTCGCCGAGGCGGGCCCGGGCCTCTCCAGAGAGCGCGGATGGGCCGAGCAGCCGCAATTCCTCCACCGTCGAGGCGGCAAGCAGGAAGAAGTGCTCGCCGAAGCGCTGACGGAAGGCCGTCTCAAACGCCTCGTGGGCGCCTTCCTTGACGTGCCAGAACTGCGTGCGCAAGTCGCCGGCGGGAGGGGCGGCCAGCAGCACGCAGAGCGAGTCACCGTCGGCGACCTCGAAACGTGTAGCGCTGTCGATGCCGAGGTGGCCGTGGTCGGCGATCACGAGGATCCGGACGCCGCCGCGGACCTCCTCCAGCGCCTCTTCCAGGGCGTCCAGTTGCGCGTCAAGCGCGTCGACCGCCGAACTCGATGCGGCGCTGTCGAGGCCAGCCTCGTGCGCAATTGTGTCCGGCATGGGCGTGTACACGTAGGTGAACGTTGGCCCTTCTGCCTGGCGCACTCGCTGTACGGTCGCGCTCACCAGCTCGGAATGTCCGTGGTATCCGATCCGCGTGGCGTCACCGGCCATCCACCGGGTGAACACGGACTCGATGATGCCCGCGGGCATGATGAGGGCAGTGTCCCGAGCAAGGCGGGAGAGCAGACGAGGCGCGGGGAGGAGGGCTTCCGGCGAGACGCCGAGGTCGGCGAGCCCTCGGCCATCCGTTGCACGCTCGTGCGCGAACACCGTCACTGGGCCGGCCGCGGCCGGAACATGCGTCCACCACCCGAGGACCGCGTGCTGCGCTGGGTATTCGCCGGTCGCCAGCGACGTAATCGCCACCGGCGTGGTCGCCGGGAACGGGGCGCGGATGGCACGGAGCATCCTTCGGCGCAGCCAGCTATTCCGTGGCATGCGGTCGACGGCCTCGACGCCCAGGCCATCCGCGAGCACGAGGATGATGTGGCGCGCGTCCCGGAGATGCCCCGCGATCGCCCTCGCGTGGTCGTCCAGCGGCACGTCGGCGCCACAGGCGTGGGCGACGCCGCGCAGGACATCCACCACGTTCATGAACGTGGTGTCCGGACGCAGCAGCGAACCTGCCGCGAACGCCTCGAGCAGCCGGTCGCGGTCAGGCAAACACTTCTCCTCGCAGCCAGCCTAGCGGGAGCAGCGGGGCGTGTGTTCTGAAACTGTGAATCTGGCCGTGATTGTTACGACGGCCGGTACAGGTACTGGCGCAATTCGCGCATGGCGCGCCACACGACGAGCGTGATGGCGATGGAGGCCAAGCCGCCGAACTGCATCGTACGGGCGGCGCCGATCTCGGAGGCGAGGAAGCCGACCCAGACGGTGCCGATATTGTTCGCCGTATTTGCCGCGAGGTAGCCGAGGCTGACCGTCCGACCGCGCATCGCGTCGGGCGTCTCCAACTGCACCATGGTCTCGCGCATCGTCACCGAGACGCCGTCGGTGCCGCCCATGAGCAGGATCACGATGACGCCCATCCACAGCGAGGTGGCCGTGCCAAAGAGGAAGACGGCGGCGGAGAAGCCGAGCGTGGCATAGACGACCAGCATGCCCTTCTTGGGATAACGCTCGAACCCGACCACCGTGAGCGAGCCGAGGACGGAGCCCAGCGAGTTCGCCGCGGTCAGGATCCCGACGGCGCCCGGTCCGCCCCGGAACAGCCCGCTCGCGAGGGCTGGGAGCACCTGCCGGTAGAACGTGAACACGGTCATGCCGATGTCCAGGATGTAGAGCCCTGGCAGCAGCCGGTGCGTGCGCACGAAGGTGAAGCCCTCCCACGCGCGCCGGACCACCTCGCGCGGGCCGCCGGTGATCACCTGGCCGGGGGCCAGCACGGCGCGCGTGTCGGCACGGATCGCCAGGGGCATCAGCACACTGGGCACGGCGGTCACCGCGGCCATCACGAATGCGGCCGTCAGCCCGAGGTACTCGGCGACACCGGCGAACATCAGCGGCGCCAGGACGGAGCCCACCTGCCTCGTGATGTTGTCAGCGCTGACCGCGTGCATCAGGTGAGAACGCGGGACGACGTTGGCCGTCAAGGCCCCTCGCGCCGGCTGCACCAGCACCGTCGTAATCCCCAACACCGCCGTCCCCGCGTAGATGTGCCAGGGGACGAGCGTGTCGGAGACCGCCAGCAGCGCCAGGATGGTGAGCATCGCGAGTGTGATCGCCTGCGTCCCCGCCAGGAAGCGCTTCCGGTCCAATTGGTCGGCAAGGGTCCCGCCCCAGATCAAGGCGACGATCTGCACCGCGAGCAGCACGACTCCAAGCAGCGCGAGGCGTGCCGCCGACCCGGTCTCCTCGAACAGCCAGACCGCCGTCACGAGGACCGAGAGTT
>CAZVNJ010000034.1:0-23088 GCA_964628985.1 uncultured Dehalococcoides sp. | reverse complement strand
GACGGACGGAGTAGCGCGTGCGCGTCCTCTCGATCAGCCATCGCCTGCAGCACCCTCGCGTGGACAACCACACCATCCTCAACGCGCCCAACATTGCCGACTACGACGCCATCGTCCTCGACATCCGGGGGACCTCCGAGGTGATCCGCCTGGCCGCGCAGGGCGAGGGCACCCTGTTCACACACGGCGATGCCCCGGTCGTCAACGGAGACGGCGCAGACGGCGAGGCGCCACTGGCAGCGCTGCTGGACAGGCGTCGCGAGGAGTTCCACCGCGCACTGGAGCGAGGCGCCGTGGTCGCCGTGATCCTCGCCCCGCAATCCCGGATCTCCGGAGTCGTGGAGAAGCAGGGCCTGGACCGGTATTTCCTGCTCCCGGCCCCCCTCGGCCTCGCCTGGGACGCATCGACGATCCGCCCCTCCGAGGGCACACGCGGGGCCGTGGTGGACCACGCTCACCCCTTCGTTCGGGTCTACGAGACCTACCAGTCGCAGTTGCTCTACCGCGCCGTCATCGATGACCGCGCACCGGGCATCGGGCAGCATGCCCACGTGTTCCTGCGTTCGGCCGGTGGCTCCGCGATCGGGGTGGACGTGCGCGTCTCGAATGGCCGCCTGATCTTCCTCCCGTCGCCGAGTGGCGAGAGCGAATGGTTACCCCCACTTGAGGGCCAGGCCATGCTCGATGCGTTTGCGGACATCCTCGCCATGGGCGATGACGAGCCGCCCTACTGGGGGCGTGAGATGCCGGTGCCAGGCCTGGACGCTCAGGAAGCGCGCGTCCTCGAACTGTCCACCGCCGTCGATGAAGCCGTCGAGGCGCGCGACCAGGCTCGGCGGATCGCCACCAGTCTGGGTCGGGTGCGGCAGGTGCTGTGGGCAGCCTCGGAGAGCGCCCTCGTATCCGCGGCGGGTGCGTGCGCCACGACAATCGGATTCGAGGCTGCCACGTCGACGGACAGCGAGCCGGTCTGGCTGGACGGCGAACGATCGGTCGAGGTCGTCGTCGCATCGGCCGATGGGGCCGTGGAGATGGCTCCGCATTACCGTCTCCGCCAGCGCTTGGAATCGATCATCGCGAGCCGGGCGGCGGCGCCGCGAGGGGTCATCGTCGTAAACGGACAGCGGCTGACCCGCCCGGACGAGCGATCACGCGACATCGCCGAAGCACTCCGAGTCGCCTCCGAGGCGATGGGCTACGCGATCATCACGTCCCGGACGCTGTACCGCTGCGCGCTCGCAGCCCTCAATGGCGCGCCGCAAGAGCGCCTGGAGGAGATGCGCGCGCGGATCGCTTCCACGAATGGCATCGTCGAGATGGATGACCTGCTGAGCAACACCTAGCGCCCGTCTAGACGAGCGGGCGGTCCACCTCGGTGGGCGCCGAGTAGTCGACGCCATCCACTCCGAACCCGAAGAGCCGCTGGAAGTCCGCCTTGAAACCGGCGTAGTCCGTCGTCATCGCCAGGTTTTCGGTCGTGACTTCGTTCCAGAGTTCCTCGACGACCGTCTGCACAGGCGCGGCCATCTCCCAGTCGTCGAGGCGGATCCGACCTTCCTGATCGAGCGTCGGAGTCCTTCCGGGGCCGATGTGGTCGCGGAAGAGGCGCACGGCCTGCTCGATGGTGCCCTCATGGCTACCCTGCGCCTTCATCACCTTGAGCAGGATGCTGAGGTACAGCGGCACCGCGGGGATGGCGCTCGACGCCTGCGTGACGACGCCCTTGTTCACGCTGACCCACGCGCCGCCCCCACGCCCATCGTCGAGGAGCGCGTGCAGTTCGTGGGCCGTCCGTTCGAGGTCTTCCTTCGCCCGCCCAATCGTGCCGCGCCGGTAGATGGCCGCGGAGACCTCCGGGCCGATGTAGGAGTAGGCGACGTTTCGTGCACCTGGCGCGAGGAGCCCTTCTCCGCGCAGTAGCGTGGTCCAGTCGCGCCAGTCCTCGCCGCCCATGACCTTCGTGGTGCCTTCGATTTCCTCGGGGGTCGCCTCCTCGATCGAGGCCTCCACCACGGCCTCATTCCGCAGGTCGAACCCCTTGCCTCGGTACGCGCCGCCGATGGGCTTCAGCGTGGAACTCCAGAGGTTGCCCTGCGCGTCCTTCCGACGGGGCGCGGCCAGCGAGTAGATGACGAGGTCGACGGGGCCGAATCCGTCTCGCAGGGCGCTCACCACCTCGGCCTTCACCTCGGGGGAGAAGGCGTCGCCGTTGATCGTGCGGAACGTGAGGCCGGACTCTTTCGCGAGCCGGTGAGCCTCCGCGAGGTTGTACCAGCCGGCCGTCGCCGGCTTCTCACCCTCGGCCGGTTTTTCGAAGCAGACGCCGAGGACCTTCGCGCCGTACCCGAAGGCAGCGACAATCGCCGAGGCCAAGCCATAGCCGGTGGACGACCCGATGACGAGCACCGAGCCGATGCGTGCCCCTGCCGGGGCGCCCGCGCGCGCGATGGCGACCTGCTCTCGGACATTGGCCGCGCAGCCATCGGGATGCGCGGTGAGGGAGAGGAAGCCTCGAATGCGCGGTTCGATTACGGCCTTCGGCATCCGGCGTCTCCTCGCTGTCCAGCAGGCGCGATGCTAGCGCAGGGTACGTCCGCCTGTGGCGGGGCTACTCGTGCATCTTCAGGACGGCCATGAATGCCTCCTGCGGGACTTCCACGGAGCCCAGCATCTTCATCCGCTTCTTGCCGGCCTTCTGCTTCTCCAGCAGTTTCCGCTTCCGGGTGATGTCCCCGCCGTAGCACTTCGCGAGGACGTTCTTACGCATGGCCTTGACCGTCTCGCGCGCCACGATGCGTCCGCCGATCACGGCCTGGAGCGGGACATCGAACATCTGCCTGGGTATCAGTTCCTTCAGCGCGCTCACCAGTTTTCGCCCCTGGTAGGCCGCGTTCTCGGTGGGGACGATCGAGGAGAGCGCGTCGACCGGCTCCCCATTGACGAGGATCTCCAACTTCGACACTCGGGCTGGGCGATAGGCCTCCAACTGGTAGTCCATCGCTGCGTAGCCTGAAGTGCGCGACTTCAACTGGTCGTAGAACTCGGTCAGGATCTCGGCCAACGGCAGGTGGTACGTGGTCAGCACGCGCGACTCGCCCTCGTCCTCGGCGTGGTCGAGGTACTCGGTGTGGTCGAACTCGCCTCGACGCTCCGCCACCAGCTGCATGACGCTGCCAATGAAGCGGGCGGGGACGGTGACTGACACCTTGACCCAGGGCTCGCGCACCTCCTCGATCTCCGTGGTGGGCGGGAGTTCGGCCGGCGAGTCGATCGCGATCTCAGTGCCATTGGTGCGGGTGACCTGGTACTCCACGGAAGGAGCGGTGGCGATCAGGTCGAGGTTGAACTCGCGCTCGAGGCGTTCCTGCACGATCTCCATGTGCAGCAGGCCGAGGAATCCACAGCGGAATCCAAACCCCAGTGCTGTGCTCGTCTCAGGCTGCCACTGAAGGGCCGCATCGTTAAGGGACAACTTCTCAAGGGCCTCGCGGAAGTCCGTGTACTGGTCCGGGTCGGTCGGGTAGATGCCGGCGAACACCATCGCCTTCGCGGGCTGGTATCCGGAGAGCGGCTCCGTCGCCCCTTCGACATCGAACGTGATCGTGTCACCCACACGGGTCTGCTGGACGCCCTTGAGGCCGGTCGCGATGTAGCCGACCTCACCTGCCTCGAGGTAACCGTTCGTCGTCAGGGCTGGGTGGAAGTAGCCGATTTCAACCGGCTCAAAGCGGGAGCCTTGCTGAATCAGGCGGAGACGCCGGCTCATGTCCACGCGGCCATCTGCCACTCGGACGTAGGCCATCACGCCTTTGAAGGTGTCGTACTTGGCATCGAAGATCATGGCGCGAAGGGGGGCGTCCCGGTCGCCCTGGGGCGGCGGGACGCGCTCGACCACCGCCTGCAGCACGTCCTTGACGCCGACGCCGGACTTGCCAGAGGCGTAGAGGACCTCGTCCAGGTCGAAACCGATAATGTCCGTCAGTTGCTTCGCTACGCGTTCCGGTTCGGCCGACGGTAGGTCCACCTTGTTCACGACGGGGATCAGCCGGAGGTTCAGGTTCATCGCGAGGTAGACGTTCGCGAGGGTCTGCGCCTGGATGCCCTGCGTGGCGTCCACGACTAGGACGGCCCCCTCGCACGCGGCAAGCGCCCTCGAGACCTCGTAGGTGAAGTCGACGTGGCCGGGGGTGTCGATCAGGTTCAACTGGTACGGCAGACCGTCGGCGGCGGTGAAGTCCATGCGGACCGCCTGCGCCTTGATCGTGATCCCCTTCTCGCGCTCCAGTTCCATCGAGTCGAGCATCTGCTCGCGCATCTCCCTGGGGTCGACGGCGCCCGTGACCTCCAGCATGCGGTCGGCGAGCGTCGATTTGCCATGGTCGATGTGGGCGATGATCGAGAAGTTGCGGATGCGTGACTGTTCCACGCCCTCATCCTATCCGTCGGCCGGAGTAGGCGCGCCGGACCTCCTGAAGTCCCAAGCAGAAGCCCCGCCGGGGGGCGGGGCTTCTCAAGGGTTCGAGGCCGAGGCTAGACGCGGTGGCAGGCAACCCAGTGGCCGGCGATCGCCTCGCGCCATTCGGGCACGCGCTCACGGCACTCGTCCACCGCGATCGGGCACCGGGTGTTGAAGACGCAGCCCGGAGGGGGGCGCAGGGGCGAGGGCACGTCGCCGGTCAGGATGATGCGCTCGCGCTTCCGCTCCACCTCGGGGTCCGTGATCGGCACCGCGGAGAGCAGGGCCTTCGTGTACGGGTGCAGGGGGTTCTCATAGAGCTCGCGTGACTCCGCGAGCTCCATCATCTTGCCCAGGTACATCACGGCCACGCGGTCGGAGATGTGCCGGACGACCGCGAGGTCGTGGGCGATGAAGAGGTAGGTCAGGCCGAACTGGCCCTGCAGGTCCTCGAGGAGGTTGATCACCTGGGCCTGGATGGAGACGTCCAATGCGGACACCGGCTCGTCACAGACGATGAAATCCGGTTCCACCGCGAGCGCGCGGCCGATACCGATGCGCTGGCGCTGGCCGCCCGAGAACTCATGCGGGAACCGCTTCACGAAGAGCGGGTTCAGGCCGACGGCCTGCATGATGTACTGGATGCGCTCCGTACGCTCCGGGCCCTTGTATAGCCCGTGGATCGCCATCGGCTCCCCGATGATCTGTCCCACGCTCATGCGGGGGTTCAAGGAGGAGTACGGGTCCTGGAAGATCATCTGCATCCGGCGGCGGAAGCGGCGGAGGTCCGCGCCCTTCAGCTGGGTCAGCTCGGTACCGTCGAAGTTGATTGTGCCGGCGGTGGGACGGTAGAGCTGGAGCACGGCACGGCCGGTGGTGGACTTGCCACATCCGGACTCGCCTACCAGGCCCAGGGTCTCTCCGCGGTGTACCTCGAAGTCGAGGCCGTCCACTGCGCGCACGTCAGCGATCTTCTTCTGGATGAAGAGCCCGGCAGTCACCGGGAAGTACATCTTCAGGCCGTTGACCTTGACCAGCGTCTCGCCGCCGGGCGCATTCGAGCCAGAAGTCGGAGCGGTTTGAGTCGTCATGGCTGTTCCCCCTCCGTCTTACGCGACGCCGGCGCTGGCCGGCATCTTGGTCTTCTGGTCGGTCTGCGGGTTGCGGATGCAGCGGGCGGTGTGCCCCGGCTCCTTGGTCTCCAGTTCCGGGTGCACCGTGGCGCACTCGTCGATGGCCCAGTCGCAGCGCGGCTGGAATGGGCAGCCCTCGATCGGGTTAATCAGGAGCGGCGGCTGGCCCTCAATGGTGGCCAGACGCACGTGCTCGGTCGCGTCCAGTCGCGGGACGGAGGCCATCAAGCCCACGGTGTACGGATGGCGCGGGTGCTTGAAGACATCGACAGCCGTACCGCTTTCGACGATTTCACCGGCGTACATGACGTTCACACGGTCCGCGTAGCGGGCCACCACCCCAAGGTTGTGGGTAATCACGAGGACGGCGGTGCCGAACTCCCGTGCCAGGCGGGCCATGATCTCCAAGATCTGGGCCTGGATGGTGACGTCCAAAGCGGTCGTGGGTTCGTCAGCGATCAGGAGCTTCGGGTTGCAGGACAGCGCCATCGCGATCATCACGCGCTGGCGCATCCCGCCGGAGAACTGGTGCGGGTAGTCCTTCAGCCGCTGTTCGGCCTCGGGGATACCGACGAGTTCGAGGAGTTCGACGGCGCGCGCCGTTGACTCCTGCTCGCCGAGGCCCAGGTGCAGCGTGATCGACTCCCGGATTTGCTGCCCGATCGTGAGCACCGGGTTCAGGGAGGTCATCGGCTCCTGGAAGATCATGCCGATGCGGTTGCCGCGGACCGTCCGCATCTCAGCGTCGGAGACCTTCAGCAGGTCCCGTCCTTCGAACATGATCTGTCCGTCCACGATCCGCCCTGGCGGATTGGGGATCAGGCGCAGGATGGACATGGCCGTGACGGACTTTCCGCAGCCCGACTCACCGACGAGTGCGAGCGTCTCGCCCTCGTCCAGGTGCCAGGTCACGCCGTTTACCGCCCGGACAACTCCGTCGTCGGTGAAGAAGTATGTTTTGAGATCCTTCACCTCAAGCAGTGTCGCCATGGATCACCTTTTCGCGCCCGAGGGCGCGACCCCTCTCGGTAGTCCCTGACTTGGTCATCCGGCCGGCCCTCTGAGCCGCCCGGACTGGTGGGGAAGAGGAGACTCGAACTCCTACGCCTTGCGGCACGCGGTTCTAAGCCGCGCTCGTCTGCCGATTCCGACACTTCCCCGGTGCCCGGAACCGTGCCCCCCGACTCCCGTCACCGCGGCCCGGCTTGCGCCGGTGATGCTGTGGTGAGCCCCCTGGGATTCGAACCCAGAACCGGCTGATTAAGAGTCAGCTGCTCTGCCATTGAGCTAGAGGCCCGTTGCAGCAGCAGGACGGTAGCAATGGCCCGATCAGGTGTCAACGAATTTGGAACACCGCGAACGGCCTACCAATCCATCAATCACACACTCTCACGTCCGCGTCACTCCCGGATGATTCTGGGATAACGATGGCCCCCGCCGGCCGCCCCGCCTGCGCGCGATTGACCCTCTCCTCGGCGCTGCCATAGCCTGCGAAGGCTCCGAGGAATCGCCCAGCACTCCTCGAATCGACGGTCCCGGGTGGTTAGCTCAGTTGGTTAGAGCGCAGCGTTGACATCGCTGAGGTCACTGGTTCGAATCCAGTACCGCCCACCACTTTCTCCGTGAGCAGCCTCGGTTGCGGGGTCACCGGTAACCCTTCTGGTGGTCCGGCGTTATCATGCGACAGTCATCGCGCCTTGCGGCGCGGCAGATGAGTGCTGATGGGGACACGTCCCCCGCACCGCTCGCATCTCCAGAGACCGGGGCCGCCGGCTGCAAGCCCCGGGATGTCGAGGCGGTGGGACACCACCCCGGAGCCCGCAGGTGAACCTGCGGCGGCGTCGCCCTCGTTACGGGCGCTCAAGCCTCGACCGCGCACGCCTGCGCGGCGGGGGAAGCCGGGTGGAACCACGAGCGCGCCTCTCGTCCCGCGGGACAGGGGCGCGTTCTGTTGCCCGGCAGCCCCGGGGAGTCGAGGAGTTCCGCCATGACGAGCCAGCCCGCCCCGCAAGAGGCCCCGTTCAATCAACTTCCCGCGGAGGAGCGTCTGTTCCGCATGCGGCACTCCGCCGCCCACGTCCTCGCGGAAGCCGTGCTCGAGATGTTCCCGGAGGCGAAATACGCCATCGGGCCGCCGGTCGACAACGGCTTCTACTACGACTTCGAACTGCCGCGGCCGCTCACGCCGGAAGACCTGCCGCTCCTCGAGGCGCGCATGAAGCAGTCGGTCGCCGCGAACCATCCGATCCACGGTGAGCAGATCCCGAAGGCACAAGCACGCGAGGTGTTCCGCGATCAGCCCTACAAGCTCGAACTGATCGATGGCATCGAGGACGAGACGGTCGGCCACTTCACTCACGGGGGATTCCAGGATCTCTGCCGGGGCGGCCACACCGAATCCACCGGCCAGATCGGCGCGTTCACCCTGACACACGTCGCCGGGGCGTACTGGAGGGGCGACGAGAAGAACGCCATGCTCCAGCGCGTCTACGGCGCGCTGTTTCCAACGCAGCAGGAGCTCGACGACTACCTGAAGATGCGCGAGGAGGCGGAGAAGCGGGATCACCGCCGGCTAGGCCGCGAACTCGACCTCTTCCACATCGACCCGATCGCCCCGGGATCCCCGTTCTGGCACCCCAGGGGGACGATCCTCTACAACGGCCTGGTCGACTACATGCGCGAGTTGTACGGCGAGTACGGATACCGCGAGGTGATCACGCCGCTCGTCTTCGGTGTAGACCTCTGGAAGACGTCCGGGCACTACCAGAACTTCGCGGATGACATGTTCCTCTTCGAAAACGGGGACGAGGAGATGGGGATTAAGCCCATGAACTGCCCCGGGCACTGCCATTACTTCGCGACCGGGCACCACTCCTATCGCGAACTGCCGCTGCGCCTCGCGGAGTTCTCCCGGCTTCATCGAAACGAGCGTTCTGGCGTCCTCCACGGCCTCACCCGCGTTCGGGCGTTTTCCCAGGATGACTCACATATCTATTGCACGCCGGAGCAGTTCGACCAGGAGATCTTCTCGGTCTTCCGCATGCTCGAGCGCGTCTACTCCGACCTTGGACTAGGCGAGCCGACGATCCGCCTGGCAACCCGCCCGGCGAAGGCGATCGGCAGCGACGAGGACTGGGAGCGCGGTGTGCGCCTTCTGGGTGAGGCGGTCACCGGCGCGGGCAAGCAGTTCGTCCTCGCTCCCGGGGAGGGAGCCTTCTACGGCCCGAAACTGGAGTTCCACTTCAAGGACGCCATCGGACGCTTCTGGCAGCTGGGGACGGTCCAGGTGGACCTCGGCATGCCGGAGTCGTTCGGCCTGACCTACATCGGTGAGGACGGCCAGGAGCACCGTCCGATGATGATCCACCGGGCCATCCTCGGATCGCTGGAGCGGTTCATCGGTGTCTACATCGAGCACACCGGGGGCCACTTCCCGCTCTGGCTGGCTCCCGTCCAGGCGGTGGTCATCCCCATCGCAGACCGCCACGTCCAGTACGCGGAGCGCGTGCGCTCGATCCTGCGAGCGCGAGGACTCCGCGTGGAGGTGGACGATGCTTCGGAACGGATGAACAACAAGATTCGGAAGGCACAGAACCAGCGCGTGCCGTACATGCTCGTCGTTGGCGACCGCGAGGCTGAGGCGGAGGCGGCGGCCGTCCGCGACCGAACCGGCGACGACCTGGGTGCACTCCCGATCTTCCAGATCGCGGACCGGCTGGTGGATGAGCGCGATTCCAGGAGCATCCAGGCCCTGCGGTAGGTCCTGCCGCCGCCGACGGAGGCCGTCCGATAACGGAGGGAATCAGCCTTCCCCCTGCACCCCCGAGCGGGGCCGTTGTAGAGTGCGCCCGTCCACGGGGGTGGGTTGGCCCTGCGAGGCCTCGGAGGAACAACATGCTCAAGGTGGCGGGGCGGCTGGCGATGTTGACCGGCCTGGCACTGGGGCTCGCGGTCGGCACCGCATGCGGCGGCGGCGGTGAGGAGACCTTCGACATCAACAAGGGTGGCTCGGAGGCGGAGGGTGCTGTCAAGGGCTTCATCGAGGGTTGGGTGCAGGCATCCGGCCCCGCTCGTGACCAGTTCGCTGCCGGCCAGACCCGGCGGTTCCTCGGAGGCGAACTGGGTGCTCAGGTCGCCAACATCCGTACCGGCGGCACGAGCGGCCAGAAGCCTGTTGAGCAAGTCTTCAGCGACATCATGAAGACCCCGCTGCCCCCCGACCTCTCGTACGACGTCCTTGAGAGCACCAGCCAGAACGCGACGACGACAGTCATCAAGGTCCGGCTGAAGTACTCCGTCGATTCGGTGAACGAGATGGTGAAGGCTGGCCGGATCTCACCCTCGGACGCCGCTGCGGCGTTCGACGCGGTGAAGGTTCAGCCCGTCCGGACACTGACCCTCGTGAAGGGTGATGGCGGCTGGCAGATCACGAAGGTAGACGAATAGCGGGCGTATCTCCTCAGGGCGCGCCCGCTGCTTGCCGCCTGTCGGGGGCCATGACAGTCTGACTCGCGGACCGGCCACGTCGGAACGGTGAGCGGGAGAGGGTCGCGCGTGTTCAAGCGAGTGCTGATCGCCAACCGTGGCGAGATCGCGCTGCGAGTCCAGCGCACCTGCCGTGAGATGGGGATCGAGACCGTCGCGGTTTACTCCGACCCCGACCGTAACGCCCTCCATGTCCGCAACGCGGACATCGCCGTCCACATTGGGCCCGGGCCCGCGCTCCAGTCCTACCTCGACATCGACAAGATCATCGCTGCAGCGAAGTCGACCGGGGCGGACGCCATCCACCCCGGCTACGGGTTCCTCTCGGAGAATCCGAGGTTCGCGGACGCCTGCGAACTCGCCGGCATCACCTTCATCGGCCCCCCGGCCGACGCCATGAGAGCGCTGGGCGGCAAGATTTCCGGGCGTCGGCTGATGCAGGAGGCCGGCGTCCCCGTGGTACCCGGCGCGGACAACATCAGTGTGGACGACTTCGCCACGGCGAGGCAGGAGGCCGAACGGATCGGCTTCCCGCTGCTCGTCAAGGCCTCGGCCGGGGGCGGCGGGCGCGGTATCCGTCTCGTGCAGAAGGCCGAGGACCTTGAGAACGCCATGCGCGCCTCCGGGTCGGAGGCCTCTACCTCGTTCGGCGACGCGACGATCTTCCTGGAGAAATACGTCTCTCCCGCCCGCCACATCGAGGTACAGATGATCGCGGACGCCCACGGCAATGTCCGGGCGTTCGGCGAGCGCGAGTGCTCGATCCAGCGACGCAACCAGAAACTCGTGGAGGAGGCGCCCTCCGTCGCCGTCACCCCGGAGATTCGCAAGCGCCTCTGCGACGCCGCGGTCGCCGCTGCGAAGTCCTGCGGCTACCGCAACGCTGGCACCGTCGAGTTCCTCATGGACCGCGAGGGAAACTTCTACTTCCTGGAGGTGAATGCGCGTCTCCAGGTAGAGCACCCGGTCACCGAACTGGTCTATGGCGGCGTCGACCTCGTGGGGCTTCAGTTGCGGGTGGCAGCCGGGGAAGTGCTTCCCGACCTCGATGCTCCCGTTGAACCGATCGGCTGGGCGATCGAGTGCCGGATCAACGGCGAGAATCCCTACCAGAACTTCGCACCGTCGGTTGGGCTGATCGACTACCTGCAGGTGCCGTCTGGCCCCGGCGTCCGGTTCGACTCGATGCTCTTCCAGGGCCTCGACGTCCCCGTGTACTACGACTCCCTGCTCGGCAAGCTGATCGTGTGGGCTGAGACGAGGCCGCAGGCGATCGAGCGGATGAAGCGAGCGCTCTCCGACCTCATCGTCTCGGGCGTCGACAGCAACATCCCATTCCACCTCGCCCTCTTCGACGAGCCAGACTTCCGCTCGGGCGACTTCAGCACCTCCTGGCTGGAGGCGAACTTCAAGATGCCGGAGCCGTCTGCGGACGACCCGCGGCTGGAGACGGCCCTGATCGCGGGCGCCCTCGCGGCCAGCCTGCTCGCCGGCTCGTCCGAGGCCGGGGCGGCATCGAAGGCGCCCAACCGCTGGATGCGAGCCTCCCGCTCGCAGGCCCGGCGTGGCATACGGGTGGAAGGAGGGGTGCAAGGATGGCGACGCGGCATCGCTTCTCGGTAAACGGCACTCTCCACAACGTCTCAGTCGACGAAGCCGCCGGCCGGCACGTCGTCAAGATCGACGAACGCGAGGCCATCGAGGTGGACGCCACCACCGAGGGCGTCCCCGGACTCTTCTCGATCATCCGGGACGGCCGTCCAACCCGTGCGTATGTCACGCGGGACGGCAAGCACCTCCGGGTCATCGTGGAGGGCCGGACCTTCCTGCTCTCGCCTGCGTCGAGTGGACGCGAGCGGGGGGCGGCTGGCGGCCTCGCGGATCCGCCCGGCAAGATCACGGCGCCGCTTGCCGGCGTCCTGGTGGAGGTACGGGTACAGGTGGGCGACCGCCTGGAGCCGCGACAGGTGGTGGCGGTGGTCGAAGCGATGAAGATGCAGAACGAGGTCCAGGTGGCCCTGGCCGGCACCGTGACCGCCGTCCACGCCGAGCAAGGCGAGCGCGCCGAGAAGGGTGCCCTCCTCGTGGAATACACCCCGGATGCGACCGCTTAACCCGGGAAGGCTGGCGCCCGAGTGTTGGGGCGCCCTCGCCGCGAGTCTGATGCCGGAATCTCCGTGCGCGAGCGCAGCCGTACTGTAGAATGCACCCTGTGGCGGCCGCTGCTGGGGCCTGCACGGGAAGAGGAGCGCTTCGATCGCGAAGGAATTGCGGATTAACGAGCAGATTCGGGTACCCCAGGTCCGGGTGATCCGGGGGGACGAACAGCTCGGGATCATGTCTGGCTGGGACGCCCTGCGCCTCGCCGAGGAGTCCGGGATGGACCTCGTCGAGATCGCGCCGACCGCCTCGCCCCCCGTGGTCAAAATCATGGACTACGGCAAGTTCAAATACGAACAGGCGAAGAAGGAACGGGATGGCCGCCGCGGCTCCAAGCAGGTTGAGTTGCGCGAAGTCCGGATGAAAGTGAAGATCGACCGGCACGACCGAGACTTCAAGATCCGTACCGCCCGCAAGCTGCTGCTCGAGGGCGACAAGGTGAAAGTCTCCGTGATGTTCCGAGCGCGCGAGATCACGCACCCGGAAGTTGCCCAGGCCCTCCTGACGGAGTTCCACGAGGCGCTCAAGGATGTCTCCGACCTGGAGAAATCCCCCGGCCTCGAAGGGCGCTTCATGACGATGGTGCTGGACCCCGGAAAGAAGGCGGCTGCGGCTGCCAACCAACGGGTCCGTGACGAGAAGAAAGCCGTGGCCCAGGAGGCCACCCCTGCCGCTGCCGAGTAGGCGTGTGGCTGACCGAGGCCCGTAGGGAGCGTCCCGTGCCGAAGATGAAGACCCACAAGGGCACCGCGAAGCGCGTGCGCATGACCGCCACCGGCAAGCTCATGCTGCGCACCGCCAACCCCAAGCGCGCCAAGCGCTCCCGCCCGCACATGTATGACAACCGTCGCGACTCCGTGGCGGACAGCACTCTCGTCCGCGCCCTGAAGCGCAACCTCCCGTACGCCGGCTAAGCCGGGCCTGGACCTGACCCCCAGCACGAAGGACTGATCCCATGCCGCGAACCCGCAACCGAGTCCAGACCCGCGAGCGCCACCGCAAGATCTTCGAGGTCACCAAGGGCCATCGGGGCAAGAAGCGCACGAACATCAAGGTCGCCCACCAGGCGATGATGCACGCGCTGCGCTATGCCACCATCCACCGCCGCGACAAGAAGAATGACTTCCGCGAGCTGTGGATCGTCCGCATCAATGCGGCTGCCCGCCTCCACGGCCTCACATACAGCCGCCTCATGGATGGCCTCCGGAAGGCCGGCGTGGACTTGAACCGGAAGATCCTGGCCGACCTCGCCGTCCGTGACGATGCCGCCTTCGCGCAGGTCGTCGCGCAGGCCAAGGCCGCGCTCGGCCAGTAGCCGACCCCGGTCACGACTGATGAAGGCCGCCCTCGGGCGGCCTTCATCGTTTATGTCATGTGAGCCGCCTCATGCCCTCGGTTTACATCTGGGCACCGCAGCCGGAAGTGGGACGCCACTGCAATGTCTCCGTCCAGCATGTGACCGGATCCGCGCCCGCTCCTTCGTAACGTTCGCCCCGAGACCGGCAGCATTGCCCGGTTGAGGAGGTATGCCATGCCCAGCGTGAATAAGCCGATCGACGTCGATGTGCCCGTCTCGGTCGCCTACAACCAGTGGACCCAGTTTGAGTCCTTCCCGATATTCATGGAGGGGGTGAAGGCCGTCGAGCAACTCGACGATCGGCGCCTTCGATGGACCGCTGAGTTCGCCGGCCGGCAGGAGACCTGGGATGCGGAAATCACGGAGCAGATTCCAGACAACCGCGTAGCCTGGACCAGCACCAGCGGTCGCCGGAACGCTGGCGTGGTGACGTTCCACCACCTCGCGGACCAGAAGACTCGGGTCATGCTCCAGATGGACTACGACACAGAGGACGTGGTCGAGGACATCGGCGAGGTCCTGGGCGTGATTGAGCGACGCATCGAGGGCGACCTCAAGCGCTTCAAGGAGTTCATCGAGGGCCGCGGGGCGCCGACTGGCGCCTGGCGCGGCGAAATTCCTCGATCCTCCAACTAGTGGGACCGCCTACCTGACAGTGAGGGTCCCCTTCATCACTTCTTCGTGGCCCGGGACATCACAGATGAACGAGTACGCGCCTGGCGGGAGGTTGACCTGCAGCCGGCGCGTCTTGCCGGACGGCACCTGGAGCTTCACGTCCTGGCCCTCAATGACGAACGTGTGGCGGAACGCATCCTTGTTCTGGACCACGACGCCGAAGGTCCCCGCGGGCGCGGTCACCGCCTCGGGATAGTCCACGTTCTGCGCGAGCACCATGACATCGCCGGCCTGTGCCTCATCGTTGCCGGCAGTGACCGAGAGCACACCGGAGATCGCGATGAGGGCGATCCCGACACCCGCGAACGCGACCGCAGTCGGGCGGACAGCCGAGGCTGTCCCACCTCGGTAACTGAGGAACGCAGCCACCGCCGTGCCGACGCCCGCGACGACAGACACGCTCGCCGGCATGAAGGAACCCCACGAGTCGAGGTGCGCAAGATCTTCGGCGAGGAAGGGAGCGTTCGCGGCAAGCCCGATGATCGCGAGGGCGCCTGCAATGCCGGGGATCCACTTGTTCGCAGGCATCCGGAAGACCAGCGCGGCCAGCACCAGGTAGAGCGTGCCAAACACGAGGACCGGGGGGATGACCTGGCGGGCGAGAGCAATCACGACGAAGAGCGAGAGTGAGACCGCGAGCAGAAAGGCGGCCTCAAGCATCCGCCAGCGCCGCTGTACTTCCGTGCGATCCATCGAGGGCCTTCCCTTCCTGAAACCCCGCCGCGAGCGCATCATGCCGGTTTTGGGCCTCCCTCCGCTAGTGCACGAAGCCCAGCAGCGTCGTGCCCTCCCCCAGCGGTCGCGCCCGGTTGAGGTCCACCTCCACTCCGGCAACCTCGTGCCACCGGTCGGGCAGCACGGGGTGCGGCCACCCTGGATCGGGACGCCACGAGGCCCACGAGCCATCGAACGGATGAGCGCGCGCTTCGATGGCCGCGATGAGCCGCTCCGCCTCGGCGTGGAAGAGCGCCGACTCCCACTCGTAGGTGAGGCCCGAGGCGACGGCCGCCGCCAGTTGCTCGACATCCTTGCGCGCCCAAACGAGGTCCGGCCCCATGACGAGGTCAAGGCGGTTGTCCGTCGTGTCGATCCCGATCGGCGTACGGACGTAGCGTGACTGGATGTTCACCTTGTAGCCGCGTAGGTGGCCCTCGGCCGCCAGCCAGCCGCCAGGGCTGCGCGCGCCCTCGACGCCTTCGAAGTGCACCTCGACGGCGTGCTCAGCGTCGTGCGGGATGATCCGGAGGATCGGCGCGAGCGGGGTATAGGTCGCGGGCAGGACGCCGATGTTCCCCAACTGTCCGAGGGGGATCGCGGCGGCACGCAGGTTCACGTCGGTGTAGCGGCGGTTCTCGATCGTGACGCCCGCTGGCTGGAACAGCACGAGGTGCGCCTCGCTGTCCTCGACCACCACCTGCGGATACCCGAGCGCCACGCCGTCATCGTGCCCCACGAAGCGCAGGACGATCGTGTCGCCAGGGGACCAGCGAGGGGCACCGTGAGACATCGGGGCGACTACGTCCGCTGTTCGGCGCCGAACTCGCGCTCGAGGCGCTTGAGGATGCGCGCCTGTTCCTTGTTGGCGTCGTCCGAGGTGAGGGTGCGGTCGGCGGCCTGGTAGCGGATCGAGAGGGCCACCGACTTTTTGCCGGCGGGCAGGCGGCCGCCTTTGAAGACGTCGAACACAGCGGCGGAGGTGACCAGCGAGGACTGCTCGATGATCGCCTGCAGCGCGCCGGCCGTGACGGCGTCGTCCACGACGACCGCGAGGTCCTGGGTGACGGCGGGGAAGCGGGAGAGCGACTTCGTGGCGCGGCGCTGCGGGAGGTGCGGGAGCAGACGCGCGAGGTCGATCTCGAAGAGCAGGACGGGCTGGTCGATGCCGAAGGCCTCGAGCGTGTCGGGGTGCACCTCGCCGAGGATGCCGAACGCCCCGCTCCCCGAGGTTGGGGTGCTCGCCTCGAGGCGCGCGACGTGGCCCGGGAGCAGCCCGTACTCGTCGTGACTCGCGTACGTCGTGGCGACGCCGAGGGCGCCCAGGGCTGCCTCGAGCGCGCCCTTCGCGTCGAAGAAGTCGAGGCGGCGCGACGTGGCGCGGCCCCAGCGGTCCACCTCGAAGCCGGCGAGGGCGCCCGTGACCTGCTCGTGCTCCTCCGGGAGGATGCGCGTGCCGTCGCGCACGGGGAGGAAGGCGCGCGCGGCCTCGAAGATCGCGACCTGCTCGGCGCCGGCGTTGAGGTTGCGTGCGACGGTTTCGAGGAGCGAGTGGCGCAGCGTCGGGCGCATCAGTTCGCGGTCGGAGGACTGCGTGTTCTTCAGCCGCAGCGGCCGGATCACGGCGAGGTCCTCGCGCGGCATCACGCGCTCCAGCACCTCGGTGGTAGTGAGGCTGTAGGAGATGATCTCCTGCAGGCCCGCCGCCACGAGGGCGTCCGAGAGGCGTGTGCGGAGGTCGAGGATCGGCGCGGGCTCCCACGCCGGGATCGCGCCGACAATCGCCGTCGCCGGCAGCCGGTCGAAGCCGGCGAGGCGCACGACCTCCTCGGCGAGGTCGTCCGGGATGCTGACGTCGGTGCGCCACCATGGGACGCGGACGGTGAAGCCGTCGCTGTTCGCGTCGTTCTTGAGGACCTCGAAGCCGAGCGTCGTGAGGATGGTCTCGACCTCGCGGGTGTCGACGTGGAAGCCGATGACGGTGTCGAGGCGGGCGCGGGTGATGCTCACCTCGGGCGCGACATACGGCGCCGGGTAGGCGTCGACGCGGCCGGCGCGCGCGTTGCCGCCCGCCACCTCGACCAGCAGTTGCGTGGCACGCTGCGAGGCCGCCAGCGCCAGTTCCGGAGAGAGGCCGCGCTCGAAGCGAGCGCTCGCCTCGGAGCGGAGGGCGAGGCGAGTGCCGGTGCGGCGGATGCTCACCGGGTCGAACCGCGCCGACTCCAGCAGGATCCGCGTCGTGCTCGCCGCGACCTCGGTCGCCTCGCCACCCATGACGCCGGCGAGGGCGATCGGACCGCTCGCGTCCGTGATCAGCAGCGTGTCCGGCGTCAGCGCGCGGTCGACGCCATCGAGGGTGCGCAGGCTCTCGCCCGCGCGCGCGAGACGGACGCCGACCTCGGCCTTACCGGCGGGAGCCACACGGTCGAGGTCGAAGGCGTGCAGGGGCTGGCCGAGTTCGAGCATGACGTAGTTCGTCACGTCGACGACGTTGTTGATCGGGCGCATCCCTGCAGCACGCAGGCGCGCCTGCATCCACTCCGGCGACGGGCCGACCGTGACGCCCTCGATCACCGTGGCGATGTAGCGCGCGCAGAGCGCCGGGTCCTCGATGGCGACCGACACGACCTCGGAGGCCGCCCCGCCCGACTCGCGGTACTCCAATGCTGGCATCGAGAGCCTGCCGCCGACGATCGCTGCGACTTCGCGGGCGACGCCGGTCATGCTCATCATGTCGGCGCGGTTCGGCCAGACGTGGACGTCGAGGATCACGTCGCCCAGGTAATCGACCAGCGGCGTGCCGACGGGCGCGTCGTCCGGCAGCACAATGATCCCCTCGTGGTTCTGCGAGAGGCCGAGTTCCATCTCGGACAGCACCATCCCCGCCGACTCCACGCCGCGGATCACGCCCTTCTTCAGGACGGACGGCTTGCCCGAGTGGCCATCGATGACCCGCGCGCCCTCGCGGGCGAAGGCGATCCGCTGGCCCACCGCGAGGTTCGGCGCGCCGCAGACGACCTGCTGTGGCGGGCCTCCACCGAAGTCGACGGTCGCGAGGCGAAGGCGGTCGGCGTTGGGGTGCGGGGCGACCTCGAGGACGTGGCCGACGACGACGAGCGCTCGGTCCCACTCGCCGCCGACGCGGTGGATGCCGTCCACCTCGGCGCTCGCCATCGTCAGGCGGTGCGCGAGGTCGTCGACGTCGAGGTCGGCGGGAAGCGAGACGTAGTCACGCAGCCACTTGAGGGAGACGAGCATCGGTCCGCCCTGCCTAGAACTGCGCCAGGAAGCGAAGGTCGTTGGCGTGGAGGTCGCGGATGTCGGTGATGCCGAACTTCAGCATCGTGATCCGCTCGACGCCCATGCCGAAGGCGAAGCCGGTGTAGCGCTCCGGGTCGTACCCCGCGGCCGCGATGATCTCCGGGTGCACCATCCCCGCGCCCATGATCTCCAGCCACCCCGCGCCTCGGCAGACCGGGCATGCCGGATTGTCGCCTGGGCAGGCGAAGCAGTCGACGGCCAATTCGACGCCGGGCTCGACGAAGGGGAAGTAGGAGTTGCGCATCAGCACGCGCCGCTCCGGCCCGAACATCTGCCGCGCGAACTCCTGCAGCGTCCCCTTGAGGTTGGCGAGGCTCAGCCCCTCGTCTATCGCGAGGAGTTCCACCTGCTCCAGCATCCACTCGTGCGTGGCGTCAGTCGCCTCGTAGCGGTAGCAGCGCCCGGGCACCGCCACCCGGATCGGCGGCTCGTGCGTGTCGATGTGCCTGATTTGCATCGGGCTGGTGTGGGTCCGCAGCAGCAGCGGCTGCCGGCCATCGACCTCTTCGTCCAGCCAGAAGGTGTCCCACATGTCGCGCGCCGGGTGGTGCTCCGGGATGCGCAGCCGCCCGAAGTTGTACTCGTCCAGTTCGACCTCGGGCCCCTCCACGGTGGCGAAGCCGAGGCGCGCGAAGATGTCGAGGATCTCGCGCCGCACCTGGGTGACGGGGTGCAGCCGCCCCCGGCGCAGCGGCCGGCCCGGCAGCGTGACATCGAGGGCGTCCGCCGCCGACGCCGCGATCGCCGCTGCCTTCAGCGCCTCACGCCGCTCCGCCAGCGCCGCCTCCAGCGTCTGCTTGGCGAGGTTGGCGGCAGCGCCCACGGCCTTCCGCTCTTCCGCCGGCAGCGTCCCGAGGCTCCGGAGCACGGCAGTCAGCGCCCCGCCCTTCCCGAACACCCCGCTCGCCCACGCCTCGAGGGCGCCCGCGTCATGCGCAGCGCCCAGCGACGCCCGCGCGTCAGCCTCGATGGCGGCAATGTCCTCGATGGCGGTCATGGGGACGGAGTTTAGCGGGGGAGAGGGTTAGGGGGCGCGCATCCGGCGGTCGAGGCTGCTTGGTTTCCCCGGATTGATGGAGATGTGGATCTCGCGAATCTCGATCGTTCCCAGGACTGATTTCGTGACGTGTGGCCGCTCAGGTTTCGCAGTGGGCTGTGCGTCAAAGACAACGAGCCAAGCCGTGTCATGGCCCTGCAGTCGAGCGTACTCTGCGACTTGCTGGTGACCGATCGTGCGAGTCCGCGCCACCTTGAGTTCGAGCAGGGAAACTGCGCCGTCTTGAAGGTAGATCATTAAATCAACGAACCCAATACCAGTTCGCACTTCCTGCAGAACAGAACCCTTCCCAGTGAGGGCCGCAGACAAATAGGCGCCAAGCAGCCCTTTTCCAATCATCTCCGGGTGCTTCCGAAGTACACCGCTGCTCCGCTTATCCCAGAACTGGTCGATGCCGTCGCGTTCGACCCACGCACTGAACTGGAGGACCAGCCTATCTGTTCGTGAAGCTGACCGACGAAGGCGCACCTCCTTCGGAATCGATCTCGGGATGGGGTCCGCGACGCTTGATCGAACTACGCCGCCGCGGATGCGCGGGGCGAGTCGCCGAACTATGCGCTGGGTGATAGCAGTACGCTCAGACCGGCGGGCACCGAAGGCGTTCGTACGCACCCTCCCCAGCGCTCGAACCGCAAGATCCTCGTCCTGAACTCCGACTCTCATCAATGCACGCGCCGCGCGAATCGCGAAGCCGTCTCCATCCCTGAGATGCTCCTGGGCCAGCAGGTCAAGAATCAGGGCCTGCAGCGCGAATGCGTTCAAAGACCCTAGAGTCCAAACTTCTTGCGGACTGCGGTCGACACACCAAGAATCTTGTCGAGCCGACTTCGACAGTAGTAGCTCTTGCTGCCGTCCGCCGACAGAAAGATCAATCCGTCGCGCTCGAGACTCTTCAGCTGGGTCCCGACGTTCTGACGCTTCGCCTTGACCGCGGCAGCGATCTCCTGAACTGTCTTCGTGCCATCGGCGAGGAGATATATCTGGGCTCGCTGCTTGCTTGCACCGATTGCGGCCATGACCGTTTCGAGATGTCTCACTCGGTCGGTCCGCAAGCTGAACGCAACCGACTCATCCAGGGATGCCACCTCATTCTGGATGCTCGCGAGACGCGCCAGAATCTCCGCTGTACCGTCCGCTGACTGCTGCCTCACCATCATTGGGCCTTCTTGAGTCGCGACAGAACCGGCGCGACAGTTGTCTTTGGGATGCCCGTCAGATCGGAGATTGCGCTCGTATCCAAACCAGCACTCGCGAGGAGTTCGATCGACTGTTGCTTCGTCTTGCCGTCTGTGGCCTTCCGAACCTCGAGTGCGACCAAGACACGGAGGTAGCGCGCTATCTCCGCTAATTGGGTGTCGTCGGTCATTTCGTCGTCGTCGCCTTCTTCGTTGGAGCGGCCTTCTTCTTCAATTGGTAGAGGGCCACGCTCACCGTGTTCGAAGTTGTGCCGAGAAGTTCGGCGATCTCCTTTGGGGGTAACCCAGCCTTGCTGAGACTCCCGATCCTCTCGGACTGTCCGAGGGATCGTGAGTCGTAGCTACTGAGCAGCAGCGCTGTCAGCAAACCGCGAATCAAACGAAGTTCATTGACTTCCAACTCATTCACGAGGTGCGCCTTTCTCCCGTTTGCGGGAGCGACTGATGGCTGTTCGGATGGTTGCGTCGGTTGTTCCGAATACCAAGGCGATGTCTGACGTTGAAACGCCGAGTCTGGCTAGGCGCCCGGCGCCCTCGATCATTGGGGTATCTCTGACAATCAACGCTGCCAGCAACCGTGCGACCAATTGTTCATCCTCTGGCATAGGACTCCTGTTGTGCTGCTAAGACCAGTGAACAGAACTATTGTACGGTTCATGTCTAGTGGGTTGGGCTTTCCTCTGGAGAATTGTCAGATAGCGGTAATCATGCGAATCCGAAGCCGCGTCCTGATCGAGGGCGGGCGTATGTCGGACGCGTGCGTCGCCGACATGGCGCGGGGCCCACTGCCCCTGGCTGTCAAGGTTGACAGCCAGGCACGCCCAACCCACCCTTCCGTTCATGCGAATCACTCTCACGATCGATGACGCGCTGCTGGTCGACGCGAATGCGCTCGCCGCCCGTTCCGGGCTGACTCTTGATGCGGTGATCGAGGACGCTCTGCGCGTCGCGGTCACCCAGCAGAGGAGAGCCTCCGATCGACCCCGAGCGGAGTTGCCAACGTATTGGGGCGGCCGACTGCAGCCCGGAGTGAACCTGGACAGTAACTCCGACTTGCTGGACTTCTTGGATGCGAATCCGAACTGAGCCGGCGTGCCTGCCGCCATGCGTGACCTCGCGCGCCGCCCGCGATCCCCTACCATCCGCCCATGCCAATCCGAGGCTACGTCCTGATCGAGACCGGCGTGGGGCAGACGCGCGCCGTCGCTGACGCCATCCGCGGCGTGGAGAGCCGGAACGCCTCGGTGGTCGGGGTGGACACGGTGACCGGGCCGTACGACGTCATCGTCACGCTGGAGGCGGAGGACCTGAACCGCCTCGGCAAGGCGATCACCGAGGAGATCGCGACGACCCCCGGCGTGTCCCGTACCACGACCTGCTTGAGTGTCGACCTCACCTGAGGGGCCACGCTGACTAAGCCTGGTGGTCTATAGCAACACAGAGGGCAGGCCCGGACGGGCCTGCCCTCTTGTTCACCGGGGTAGGTGCAGAGTCGCGAGGGCGACTCGCGATGTGCCGGCTATTCCTGCACGCGGACCGGCAACCCTGGCTTGCCACCGCTTTCGCCAAAGGCGCGGCACGCGGAGAGGAAGTCGGTCCAGCCGTCTGAGCCCGGCTGGTGCGTGCCGAGGTTCTCGCCGGTGGGGTCAGCCGAGCATCGGAACGACGGTGCAGCCGCCGCTGCAGGGGCCGAACCGGCGCTGAAGGCCAGGACCGCGAACACGAACGCGAGCGTGAGTCGTTTCATCTCATCCCCCTGATCGGAATGCCCGTGCGGGGGCGGCCTCTGCCGCCCGGCGCTTCGCGCGGGAGGGTAGCATCCCCGGGTCTGGGCGAGACACGGATCACCGACGGCGTCACCAGCGGGATCGACGCGGTGCCGGGCGTCTCACCCACTACGACCTGCCTCGCGCCCACCCTACCTAACGCCTCGGAGGGCTGCCCATGCGCTACCTCTGGCTCGCCATCACGACCCCCACCCGCGCGGCGATGCTCACCGAGGGCATGGCGGAGCATGAGCGCGCGGCCTACGAGGCGCACACGGTCTACCTCGATGGCCTGCGGGAGCGCGGGGTGCTCGTGCTGGCCGGGCGCACGGACGAGGCGGTGCCGCGCGGCCTCGAGATCCTGCGGGCGGACGGCGAGGCTGAGGCGCGCGCGATCGTGGAGGGCGACCCGTTCGTCGCGCGCGGCGTCGTCTCCGCCGAGGTGCTGCCCTACCGCCTCGCGCACCTCTACCCGGAGAACGCCGGGCCGGACGCCTGAGGCCCGTCTCGCCCCACGGCCCGGCTCGCGCTCGGTGCCGCCTGAGGGGATGCTCTGGCCCCAGTCGGGACGGGATCCGCGGGCGCCCTCGCTGCGCGCGGCCACGAGGGACGTCTGCATGGCCCGTGTCGCCGCCCGCCCTCGCATCTTCTACGGCTGGTGGATGGTCGCCTGCGCCGCCGTGGTCGCATTCGCCTCGGGGCCGGGCCAGACGTACGGCTTCTCCGCCTTCATCGACAGCATCATCGAGGACACCGGGCTCGAGCGGA
>CAZVNJ010000033.1:0-24156 GCA_964628985.1 uncultured Dehalococcoides sp. | reverse complement strand
AGATCACCGCGGACTCGCGCGCGGACTGCTGCTCGTCGTAGGTGCCGCCGTACCAAAGCGGCAGCGTCCAGCCGTGGACCGGCGCAGGGTGCCAGCCCGCCTTCATGTGCAGGTGGGCGAGGCCTAGGACGTTGGTCCGCTCGCCGGCCAGGCCGGAGGTGTGGATGTGCCCGTCCTCCCCCACCTCGGAGTCCTCGGCGTGCTCATGCGCATGGCCCAGGTCGGCCTTCGAGATGACGGGCAGCAGGTCGTCGGGGTCGATGAACGAGGTCACGGCGCCGGCTCGTGCGTGTGCGGCTCCAGCGGCTCAAGGTCCACCCACTTGCGATGGCCCTCCGCGGTGCGCGTCATCCGGCCGACGCCCGGGTACGGCCCGTGGCAGAAGGCGATCAGCGCGCCTGCCTCGATGCACTCGTCCATCAGCCGCTTCTTCGTCTCCAGCGAGACGAGCGGGAGGATGTCGAGGCCGGAGACCCAGGGGGTCCGCTCCAACTGGACGCGATGCTGCGCCATGTCGCCGAGGTAGACGCCCCACTCCTGCCCGCTCCGGATCACCACGGTGCTGTGGCCCTCGGTGTGTCCCGGCGCCGGTACGAAGATCACCTCGTCCGTGATCGCCCGCTCCCCATCGATCAGGTCGAGGCGGTCCGCGATCGGGTCGAGGTTCCTCGCGAGGTAGGTCGCCCGCGTGCGTTCATTCGTGTGCGTGGCGTCGCGCCACTCGGCGGCGCTCACCACATAGGTGGCATTCGGGAAGGTGGGCGAGAGCGCGCCCGCCGCGTCCGCCGAGGTGTTCCAGCCGCAGTGGTCCGCGTGCAGGTGCGTGTTCACGACCACGTCGATCTCCGCCGGCTGCACGCCGATCGCCGCGAGCGAGGTGATGAGGGTGCCCTCGGAGGCGGGGGTGGAGGAGTCGCGGTCGCCCGGCTTCCCGCCGACGCCCGTCTCGATCAGGATCGTCTTCCCGCGCGAACGCAGCAGCAGGCAGTTCAGCCCGAGGGTGAGCCGGTGCTGGTGGTCCAGCCCCTCGATCTGCCGCTCCCACATGATCCGCGGCACGACGCCGAACACCGCGCCGGCGTCATAGAAGTAGTCGCCGTCGTTCACCACGGCGAACTCGACGCTGCCCACCCGATACCGCGCGCCGCTGGGGATGGTCATCCTGTGCCTCCAGAGGTAGAGGAGGACAGGATAGGCCGCGGCGGGTGTTGGGTATTCGTACGCCGGGGCTGCCGAGCGGCCTACGGGAAGCCGGCTTCCCGGGCTAGGAAGTCGATCCAGCAGCGGCCCTCCGCCCGCCACCACTGCGCCAGATCGCGAGTCGTCTCGCAATCAGTGATCGTCTTCAACGTCTCGACGTGGCTTCGGACGGTGTCCACTGTCAGCCCGAGCTGGTCGGCTACCTCGGCATGCGTGCACCCGCGCGCGAGCTCTCGTAGCACCTGCGCTCGCCGCAACGTGATCTGTTCGAACCGATGCGAAGACTCACCAGTGCATCCCACCGCATTCCCCACGACTCCGCCTTAGCGGACGAAACGCTAATCGAGGCCGCGGGGCGATATCAAGGCATTTGTGCAGGCGCTACCTGACGACTTTGTTGGGACGGTGGAACCGCGGCGAGAGTGGGAGCAGAAGTGGGGAGGAAAGTGGTCATCTGGAGGGGTGATAGGCCAGTCGCCTGGCGGCGAAGATGCGCACACTGCTTGTTGGGAGCGATTCAGAGAACTTCACATGGCCAACATAGGAGAACAAGTGGGACAAAGGATTCACCCGAGCTGGCGACTTGCTGCCGTCGCGTCCAGTGCGATCGTGGCGATTGGACTAGTCACAACGGGTCTTGCGCAACAGGGGCTATTCGACCGACACCCTGGTCCGGTCACTGAGGAGGACGTTCGCTCAGACCTCGCTGAGATTTCCGCTGCTAAAGATCCGATGGTGTTTGTGACACCACCCCCGGCAGATCCAGGACCGATCAGAGAATTTGGGCCCTACCGACTCGTCCCATTTGGCTATACGGGAGATCTTCCGTTCGAACTGATCCCGATACCAAAAGGAATCCAGTCCAGCGATCCGTCGGTCGTTCGAGCCTCGCCGCTCTACAGGGAGGTCTCCGAGTCCGCCCTACCCGAGCCGATGATGATTGCTGCGACCTCGACCGGAGTAGGAGATACAGAATCCGAGATTCATCTCCGCTACGTGGCAATGTCTGAGAAGTCCCGCTCCATTGATGTCTCGTGGGGGCGCGTTGGCAGGCGACCCATCAACGTAAATTTGCCCAAGCAGGGCGTGCGGACCATGGTGACAAGAATGGTTGGGTCCGACATGTACGCACTGATGTCCGAGGGGCACGCAAAGGCACCAGATGGCTCGCCGGGCTCCCGGCTTACGTTGGAGGTCCGGGTGGGTCGAGGCAGCCTGGAGGCGTGGGTTTCCACAACGTCTAGTGAGTATGGCGTGGACGATCTCTTGCGGATCGCTCAGGACGTCCTCCGATGATGGGAGTCACTCGCGTGCGTATCATCCGAACTCTCAATTGGCGACAACCCCTGCTGGCGACCGCAGTGACGATCGCCGTCGCTGTGGGCGTCTTCGCAGCGAACACGCCACGGGTTCACGCCGCTGGGAATGAGTTTCGCTCGCTGGGCGGTATCGCCGGGAGCTACAACTACATCTACCATGGCTGGCATTCGCCCAACACGTCGCTGGATCTACACCCCTCACCCTGGGTGAACTCGGCGAACGTCTATTTTCAGGTGAAACACATTTCCGGCACGAACGCGCCGTATGTCGAAGTGCTCGACTATGGGAGTCCCAATGGCTGCACGGGGTACAAGTTCCGCCTATGGGAATGGACGGGCTCGAACTGGGTCGTGCGGGGCGACCTCTCACTCCTGCACATCAACAAGGCGTCCATTAGCGATTTTTACCTCAACACGGGCGGATACTACACTATTTACTACGCAGGCACACTCAAGAACCCAGAGCCCTCTGCTTGCTGGACGGGCGAACACCTCCATCAGGAGGGAACTGTGACAAACAACAGCGGGCTCAGCGGCACCTTCAACGTAGGCGACTCAGCGAACTGGATTCACAAGGTCTCTTACTGAGTCGTTGTTCTGAAATCTGGCTACGAACCTGCGAGGGGGAGGGGGTGACCGCCCTCAACCCCTCCCTTCGTCGATCCAGCACCGTCCCTCGGCCGCCACCACTGGGCCAGTTCACGAGTCGTATCGCAGCCAGTAATGACCTTCAACTCCTCGACGTGGCTCCGGATGGTGTCCACCCTCAAGCCGAGTTGAGCGGTACCTCCGCGTGCGTGCATCTTCTTTTGAGCTCGCGCAGGACCTGCGCTCGCCGCAACGTGATCTGTTCTCGTAGCTGTCATGTAGGATCCGACGCTCGACGGCGTGGCGGACGCCCAGCCTCACACGGTTCGAGGGGGGTATTGGCCAACGACTGTTGGAGCCCGCTCGAGATCAACGACCGTTTGAGGTACTCACCATCTTCTATCCACCAGCCCTGCCGTTAGCACGATGCTCATGTCCCCGTCCTGCCATTGGTTCGACGAGGCGACAGTCATGAGAATCGTAGAATCGATTCCGTAGGTCCGGCGTGGAGGTACCACATGCCGATTCTCGGGCGGTTGGTCGCGCTCTTCGGCCTCGCTGGTGTGGCCGCCTGCTCCGGAGACCCCGAGGATCCGCGTGCCAAGGTTCTTGCATTGTTCGAGTCGAGCCTGAGTCCGCAGGCGACGCTCATTGTTCTCGGCGCCACCGGCGACAGGACCAGCGTCAAGCCCGAGGCGCTTTGGGACGCACTCGACTTCGTCCCGGTCCTGCCGGATGTGCGGAACTCCGGAGCACGCATCTCGTCTGCCAGCGTCCGCGTTACGCCGGGCGGCGGGTCCCAGCGCCTCGACCTCCAGGTGCGCGATGCCGCAAACCGACCGTGGCTCGAGATCTCGCAATCCACGGTCGCCAGCCAGTCGCCCGCCTCGGCCCAGACTGTGGACCGGGTCGACCTCCGGGGCCGCCCGGGGACGGTGCGGCGCGATCAGGTCACTGGCGCTCAGACATTGGACTGGGAGGCCTGCGGTGTGCACGCCACAGCGGCGATTCCTCCCGACAGCAGCCTAGCAATGACCGACCTCATCCAACTCGTAGGCGAGGCTGCCTGCGAGTAGGCCCGATCCCGCCTTGCCCCGCCGTGCCGCGCTCCGTATCCTCGCCCACTCGGGGGTGGACACGGTTCTGGCCCCGCCACCGCTTGCCCTGACGCGGGCGGGCGAGCCGAAGGAGCCACATCGATGGCCGCACCCATGGCGTTTTTCCGGGGTCAGTTCGTCCCGCTGGAGCAGGCGAACATCAACATCATGACCCACGCCTTCAACTACGGGACGGCGGTCTTCGAGGGCGTCCGCGGCAACTTCAACGCCGAGCAGGACCAGTTGTTCCTCTTCCGCGTCGAGGACCACGTCAAGCGCATCCGCCAGAGCGCCAAGATCATGCGCATGGGCCTCCGCTTCTCCGACCAGGAAGCCTTCGACATCATCAAGACCGTCGTCGAGAAGACCGGCTTCAAAGAGGATGTCTACGTCCGCCCGATGATCTACATGTCCTCCGAGGTCGTCGGGGTGCGCATGCACAACCTCGAATGGGACTTCCTCGTCTACGTCACGCCGTTCGGCGCCTACCTGGACCCGGACCAGGGCGCCCGCTGCGCCACCTCGTCCTGGCGGCGCGTGGACGACACCGAAATCCCGGCGCGCGCCAAGGTGAACGGGCTCTACGTCAACAACGCGATGGCCAAGAGCGAGGCGCAACTCAACGGCTTCGACGAGGCGATCATGCTGAACCAGGACGGCCACGTCTCCGAGGGCTCAGGCGAGAACATCGTCATGATCCGCAACGGCAAACTGATCACGCCGCCGGCGTCGGACAACATCCTTGAGGGCATCACCCTGGAGACCGCCCTCGAACTGGCCGCGAAGGAGATGGGGCTCGGCGTAGAGCGCCGCTCGATCGACCGCTCCGAGCTGTACATCGCCGACGAGATTTTCATGACCGGCACCGCCGCCCACCTCACCCCGGTGGTCGAGGTGGACCGGGTCGCGGTCGGCGACGGCAAGCCGGGCCCGATCTCGAAGCGGCTCCAGTCGCTCTACTTCAACAGCATCACCGGCCGCGAGCCCGCCTACACCTCCTGGCTGACGCCGGTCTACGCGCGCGAGGGCGTCCGCGCCTAACGCTTCGACCGGGCGGTGGGTCATCTTGAGAGGTGGAAGGCTCACGCTGTGTTGAGCACTGTCGGAGCGAGAGAGGCCAATGGGTTGGCAGGCACTCGAGGAGTGGGGCGACGACGTTGCTCGCATCGAGCCGCTCGCTGGCGGAGTCGCGAATGACGTGTGGAGTGTGCGCATCAACCGGCGCGTTGCGGTCGGCCGTCTCGGCACCAGGAGCGACGCGGATCTCGCCTGGGAGACCGCGCTCCTCCAGCACCTCAGCCGTGCGGGTCTGACCGTGCCGGTGCCGATCCCAACCACGGACGGCAGGCTCTTTGCGGACGGTCTGGTGGTGATGACCTACGTAGAGGGCGAACCGCCCGAGACGGAGGCCGACTGGCGTCGCGTCGCCGACACGCTCCGACGGCTCCACCGGCTAACGCAGAACTGGCCGCAGCGCCCAGGCTGGCGATCGTCGACCGACCTTCTACACGCCGAGACCGGGACGAAGATCGACCTTGGCGCAATGCCGCCTGAGGGCGTTGCTCGATGCCGGGCAGCGTGGGCACGGCTCGCCGGACGTCAGACCTGCGTCGTCCACGGCAACCCGAACAACCCAGGCAATGTCCGAATCACCCCAGAGCGCGTCGCGCTGATCGACTGGGACGAGTCGCACGTCGACGTCCCCGACCTCGACCTCGTGCTACCCAACGACGCCGCCGGTCTCGGTGAGGACGCGCACGACATCGCTGCCCAAGCGTCGGCCGCATGGGAGGCAGCCGTCTGCTGGGACGACGAGTACGCAGTCAAGCGGCTCGCCGAAGTTCGAGCGGTCTGAACAGCGGCACGGATCCACCCGCCCGTAGCCAGCCGGGCGGGTAGACTCGGAGCGGCGGCGTCTCGCTCCCCGGGCCGCCTCGGGAGGTCTGTTGCACTACCAGCCAGCCCGGACGCTGGGCCTGATGATGGGCGGCGTGCTCGTCGCGTGGGCCGTCGCCGTCGCCGCGCTTCTCGCCCTCTTCGCCCGAGGCCGCGACACCGACCTCGCGACCGTCGCCGCCTGGCTCGGCGCCGGGGGGGCGGCGACGCTCGCTGCGCTCTTCATCTACTGGACGCTCGCGCTCGCCTCGCTCCGCTACACGGTGGACCGCAACGGGCTCGTCATCGCGTGGGCCGGTATCCGCCAGGTCGTCCCGCTGCAGTCGATCGAGCGGCTCGTGCCAGGCACCTCGCTGGAGGTGCCGAAGGTGCGCGGCATCTCCTGGTTCGGCTACCACATCGGCAGCGCGGAGATCCGCCGCATCGGCTCCGTGCTCTTCTACTCGACGCACCAGGCGCCCGAGCAGGTCCTCTACGTGATGACCAGCGAGCGCAACTACGCCATCTCTGTGCCGGACCCCGCCGCCTTCGCCCGCGAGATCCAGGTGCGCCAGGACCTCGGCCCCACCGCCGCGGTCACCCACCACGTCGAGCGCACCCTCCCGACGCTACAGGGCTTCTGGCGCGACCGCCGCGCCCTCTGGCTGCTTGCGGTGGGTGCCGCACTCTGCGTCGTCAACGCCATGGTCCTCGGGCTCCGCTACGGAACGCTGCCCGAGGTGCTCCCCTTCGCCTTCCCGCCGGGCGATGCCGACGCGCTCGCCGAGGCGGCAGTCCGCACGCGACTCATCGATGTCCCCCGCGCCGCCGCGGCCGTCCTCGGCGTCGATGTCGCGCTCGCAGTCGCCTTCGCGCTCTGGGATCGCGTCGCCTCCTACACCGTGCTCCTGGCGGGCGTCGGGGTGCAGGTGGCCCTGCTGGCAGCGCTCGGCGTCGCGCTGGTCCGCGCCTCGTGAGCGACGTCGACGCGATCGTCGTGGGGGCAGGCCCCGGTGGCACCACGGCCGCGCGTGGCATCGCGGCCGGTGGCGCCTCGGTGCTGCTCCTCGAGCGTGCCAAGTTCCCCCGCGACAAGCCCTGCGGCGGCGGGGTCACCATTCGAGGCGCCAACCTCCTCCCGTTCTCCATCGACCCGGTGGTGGAGGACGTGATCACTGCCGCACGTATGCGCGTCCGCGAACGCCGCGAGGTGACACGGCAGGCGAAGGCGCCGCTGACATACATGACGCAGCGCCGTCACCTCGACGCCTTCCTCGCGGAGAAGGCGCAGGAGGCGGGCGCCGAGTTCCGCGACGGGCAGGCCGTCACGGATGTCCGCCAGCTGGGCGACGGCACCTTCGAGGTACGCACGAAGGACGAGGTCCACCACGCTCGCGTGGTGATCGGTGCGGACGGCGCGAACGGCATCGTCGGCAACCGCCTCGGCTACGCGGCGGCCGGCGAGAGCGCGGTGGCGCTCGAAGGGAACCTGGCCTTCCCCGGCGGTGTGCCCGCCGAGTTCCGCGGCAAGGTCGTCCTCAACTTCGGCCACCTGCCCGGTGGGTATGGGTGGGTATTCCCGAAGGGCGACCATGTGAATGTCGGCGTCGGAGGGTGGAAAGAGGCTTCCGGCCCCATCCTGCGCCCCGCCCTTCGTCGCCTCTGCCGCGCCTACGGCCTCGACTTCGACGCGCTGACGAACCTCCGAGGCCACCACTTGCCGATGCAGCGGCGCGGCATGGTGATGGCCGCCACCGGCTCGGCGGTCGTCGGCGACGCCGCGGGCCTCGTGGACCCGCTATCGGGCGAGGGCATTACCGCCGCGATCCTCTCGGGCACGGCGGTCGCGCCGGCGGTGCGCGACTACCTTGATGGCCGCGTGCCGACGCTCGCCGGCTACCAGGCGACACTCGAGCGCGAGTACCTGCCGGAGTTCGAGGCCTCCCAGGCACTCATGGAGATCTTCAACGTCGACCCGGTGCCGTTCGTCTGGATGCTCCAGCATCTCGGGCCATTCTGGGACGGCGCCTGCAAGATGATCCGCGGCGAGGTCACCTACGTGGACCTGACGCACATCGCGGGCCCCGTGAGTTACGCCCTGCTCAAGCCGACCGCGAAGGTCAGCCGCCTGATCACCTCACGCCGCGTGACACGCGGCTGACGTCGAGGCCGCGATGCACCCTCGACCGACGCCGCTAGGCGAACTTCGACGGATCGAAGGCGTAGGCGAACATGACGCGCGGCTCCAGCACCCACACGACGATCTCGCCGAGGCCGTAGATGCTGCTGCCGTACACGGCGCTGCTCACCCGGTCGTAGTCCTGGGCCAACGGGTCGGTCCGCTCCAGCGCGCGCGCTCGCCCGTGCGCCCAGACGCCGACGTCGTCCCCCGCGACGTGCGCGAGGCTCACGATCGGGTTGCGGCGCACGTGCCCGGCGCGCACGGAGTTCGCGGCCGTGCTGACAATCCACTGCCCGTGGACGAACCAGCCGTCGAGGGGCGCGACCATCGGCTCGCCGCGCCGGTTCACCGTGGCGAAGGCGACGTGCTTCACACCCTGGAGGTAGTTCGCCATCTGCTGCGCCGTGAGCCTTCGCTCGCTGGTGACGATGCTCCCGAGGTGTTCCCCACCCCCGCCGTGGCTGCGGTCCAGCAGCGCCTGCAGCGCTTCCAGTTCTTCGGGCGTCTCCAACATCGCAACCTCCGAGCACGCTTCAGCAGTCCGAGGTTACCTGTGCGCAATAACCTCGGCATCGTCGGGTTGGCACTCGCGGCATCCTTCCTGCTTGCCTGCGGCGTCCCGGACGGCTCCCGACCGCCGACCACCGAGGCCGTCTTCCGTCCCGGCGTCAGCGCGACGCCTGCCGCGACCTCGACGGCGCCCACGCTGCCGCCGGGAGCGGTGGCGGACGCCCTGCGCGACGTCGTCTGCTGGTACGACGATCCGGCGAAGGCGCGCGACTGCCTCCCGCCCGGCGAGACCGCCCAGCGCGCCCTGGAGCGCATCGCCCTCTCGGGAGACCGGCGCTTCATTGCGCCGCTCATCGACATGCTCTGGCTCGATCTCGGTTGGGAGCGGCCGGTGCGCGAGGCCCTCGAGCGGGTGAGCGGCCAGCGCTATGCGACCGCCGCCGAGTGGTATGCCGCAATCGAGCAAAGTCAACCACCGTTGCCGGACGGGTACGGCGCATGGAAGGGGCGGCTCCTCAGCGTCGTCGACACGCGCTTCCTCGACCTCGTGCCGAAGGATGGCGCTGGGATCAAGCCGGAACGCCTCGTCTGGGGCTATGGCGGCACGCGCACGCCCACCATCACCAGCGCGAAGACGATCCGCGCTGGAGAGGAGCGGTACCTCGCAACGTCCGACATCGTCTACGGCTTCCGGTTGAACACCGACTCGCGAGCCTACCCGGAGCGGATCCTCGCCTGGCACGGCGTCGTGCAGGATCGCGCCGGCGGCGTCGATGTCGTCGTCTTCCACTGCCTCCCCTGCGGCGGCGCGGCCGTCTACCGGCGCCAGGCCTCGGACGGCCGCGCATACACGTTTGGCGTCGCCAACCTCGTCACCGGGTCCCGACGGCTCGTCTTCGACGCCGAGACGATGAGCCTGTGGGACCCCGTGAGCGGGCGCGCGGTCGCCGGGCCACTGGCGGCGGCAGGCGTCTCGCTCACCCTCCTCCCCTCGACGCGCACGGCCTGGGGCGACTGGAAGGAGCGCTACCCCGCCGGCGTTGTCCTCGCCCTCGACACGGGCTTTGTGCGCGACTACGCCGAGGGCGCCGCGCTGCGCGGTGAGGGCGGCCTCGAGCGCCCGCAGTTCCCGGTGGGTGGCCTCGACCCTCGCTTCGCCGCGAAGGTGCGCGTGGTGGGGGTCAACCTCGGTGGCGTCTGGCGCGCCTACCCCATCGAAGCCGTCGAACAGGCGCGCATCGTGCAGGAGACGATCGCAGGCGTGACGGTGATCCTGGTCTCGGGCGGACCCGGCAAGGGCGTGCAGGTCTTCGACGCCCAGGGCACCCGCTTCGACCGCGTCACCGGCAGTGGCGCCAGCCTTGAAGTCGTCGACCGCGAGGGCGTCCGCTGGTTCGTCGACGACGAGCGGCTGCTGAACTCGCGGAATGGCCGCACGCGGCCCGCCCTGCCCTCGGCTACTGCCTGGTGGTTCGCCTGGTCGGGCGCCCACCCCGACACCACCGTCTGGAAGCCCTGACGCCCTCCCATCCGCTACCGTGCCCCCGCCAGCACACCGCGAGGGGATATCGATGATCTACGAACTCCGGATCTACACCGCGAACACGGGGAAGATGCCCGCCCTCCAGGCGCGGTTCCGCGACCACACCACGGCGCTCTTCGAGAAGCACGGCATCAAGAACGTCGGCTATTGGACAAACGTCATCGGCGGCCGCAGCGACGAACTCTGGTACATGCTGGGCTACGAGGACCTCGCCCAGCGCCAGGCCGCCTGGGCCGCCTTCAGCGCCGACCCGGACTGGCAGAAGGCCCGCGCCGAATCCGAGAAGGACGGCCCGCTCGTCCACCACATCGAGAACCGCATCATGAACCCGACGGACTTCTCGCCCCTGAAGTAGGCGAGGGCAGGGAAATCCCCGAGTTGACGGCGACTCGCGATTCCGACACACTCACAGGGTTATGGCGAATCTGAGTTCCCCCATCGCCGCCCGCTTGCAGGCTGCCACCCTCGGCGGCCTCCTCCTCGTACTCGTACTTACCTAGGCGGCGCCTGCTCTCGCAGACGTCGCCTGTGCCGCTCGCGTGTCGAGCGGTTTCCACGTATCCCCGGACGTGACGGGTGCGGCGGAGCCGCACCGACCCCAGCGAAGGATCCTCCGATGACCAAGATGACCGGCGCCGACATCGTCTTGACGTGCCTGGAACGCCTCGGCGTGGACACCGTCTTCGGATACCCGGGCGGCGTCGTCCTGCCGCTGTACGACAAGTTCCCGGCTCACCCGAAGATCCGGCACATCCTCGTCCGCCACGAGCAGGGCGCCGGGCACGCCGCCGATGGCTACGCACGCGCCTCCGGACGACTCGGAGTGGCGCTGGCGACGTCCGGTCCCGGGGCAACGAACCTGGTCACGGCGATCACGAACGCCCACATGGACAGCGTCCCCACGCTGTTCATCACCGGCAACGTCGCCCGCAACCTCCTCGGCCGCGACGGCTTCCAGGAGGCGGACATCACCGGCATCACGATGCCGATCGTGAAGCACAACTACCTGGTCATGCGCGCCGAGGACCTCGCACCCGCGTTCGCCGAGGCCGCATACCTCGCGATGACCGGCCGCAAGGGCTCCGTCCATATCGACATCCCGAAGGACGTCTTCCTGGAGGAGGCCGAGTTCGTCTGGCCCGAGCAGGTCACGGTGCGCGGCTATCGCACTCCGGGCGAGGCCTCGATCGCGGACGTCCAGCGCGCCGCCGCAATCATCAATCAGGCCGAGCGACCGATCATCTTCGCCGGCCACGGCATCCTGCTCGGCGAGGCCACCGAGGAACTGCGCACCTTCGCGGAGCGCGGGGGCATCCCCATCCTGAACACACTGCTCGGGCTGGGCTCGATCCCCCCGGAGCACGTCCTCTCCTACGGGATGATGGGGATGCACGGGTCCTACTGGGCCAACCACGCGGCCAGCAACGCCGACGTGATCATTGGCCTCGGGATGCGCATGGACGACCGCGCGCTCGGCCGGTTCCAGGACATGAACCCGATGGCGCAGATCATTCACGTCGACATCGACCCCGCCGAGCATGGCAAGAACCTGCCCACGGCCGTCCCCGTCGTCGGCGACGTGAAGCAGGTCCTGAAGCAACTGACGAACGCCATCGACCGCCAGTCTCACGTCCAGTGGCTGCGCTGGATCAACGACCTGCGCGACGGCCACCGCGCTTCGATGTCCGTCCCCCCGGGAAGCGAACTGACCACTCAGTACGTCGTCTCCAAGATCGCCGAGTTCGCCGGCCGCGAGGCGGTGTTCACCACCGGCGTCGGCCAGCACCAGATGTGGGCGGCGCAGTTCATGAACATCGGCCGGCCGCGGCAGTTCATCACCTCGGGCGGCCTCGGCACCATGGGATTCGAGGTGCCGGCGGCGATGGGGGCGGCAGTCGCCTGCCCGGACCGCCAGGTGTGGACGATCTGTGGCGACGGCGGATTCCAGATGACCTTCCAGGAGATCGCCACCATGGTGGACGAACAGATCCCTGTGAAGATGGCCATCATGAACAACGGCTTCCTGGGGATGGTCCGCCAGTGGCAGGAGTTGTTCTACGCAAACAACTACGTCTCGGTCGCGATGTCGCAGCCGGACTTCCTGAAGCTGGCGGACGCCTATGGCATCAAGGGCATCCGGATCACCGACCAGTCGCAGGTTGAAGACGCGATCAAGGAGGCCGCGGCGCACCCCGGCCCCGTCATCCTCGACTTCCAGGTCCAGGCTGAGGGCAACGTCTGGCCGATGGTGCCCGCCGGCGCCGCTTTGAACGAGACCATCGAGGCGCCAGAGCGCGTCAGCCGCTAACGGGCCAGCGAGTCACCCGAGAGCGGGTGGAGGAGACCGAGATGAAGCACACCGTCGCCGCACTGGTCGAAGACCGTCCCGGCGTCCTGAACCGCGTCGCTTCGCTGTTCCGGCGTCGCGGTTTCAACATCGACAGCCTTGCCGTCGGCACGACGGAGGAGCTGGGCATCTCGCGCATGACAATCGTCGTGGACGGCCCCGAGTGGGTCGCCGACCAGGTCGAGAAGCAACTCGACAAGCTGATCGATGTGATCACGGTCGAAACCCTGACCGACGAGGATGCCGTCGTCCGGGAACTGGCGCTCGTGAAGGTCGCCGCCCGGCCGGACCAGCGGCGGGAGATCCTGGACATCGTGGAGATCTTCCGTGCCCAGGTGGTGGACGTCTCCACGACCACGCTGGTGGTCCAGTTGACGGCCGCCGCCAGCACCCTGGACGCCTTGATCGAGAACTTGCGGCCATACGGCATCCGCGAGATGGTGCGCACCGGTCGCATTGCCCTCGCCCGCGGCGCGAAGACGACAGCGGTCCACCAGCACGAGGCAGAGGAATCCAAGCGATTCCACCACGAGTCCGGCCGTCTGCCGGAGGGCGACCTGCCGTTTGTGAGTAAGTAGCGACGAGCGCACCAGCGGCCGGGCGCGGACGTCAGACGGACGCCGCAACGAAGGCCGCAAACGGGTATCGAGGGGGATTGAACCGTGGCGAAGATTTTCTACGACTCTGACACCGACCTGTCGCTCCTGAAGGGCAAGAAGGTGGGGGTCATCGGCTTCGGTTCGCAGGGCCATGCCCATGCGCTGAACCTGCATGACTCCGGCGTCGATGTCGCGGTCGGCCTCTACCCCGGCTCGAAGTCCTGGCCCGCCGTGCAGGCCGCCGGCCTCAAGGTGGGCACGGTGGACGACGTGTCGCGCGACAGCGACATCATCATGATCCTCGTCCCCGACCAGGTCCAGAAGCAGGTCTACGACGACCACATCGCGCCCTACCTGACGCCGGGCAAGACGCTGATGTTCGCCCACGGCTTCAACATCCACTTCGGCCGCATCCAGGCGCCCGAGGGAGTGGACGTCTCGATGATCGCCCCGAAGGGCCCCGGCCACCTCGTGCGCCGCGTCTACACCGAGGGCGGCGGCGTACCCGGCTTGGTCGCCATCCACCAGGACGCGAGCGAGACGGCGCTGCAGACCGCCCTCGCCTACGGCAAGGGCATCGGTGCGGCGCGCTCCGGGATCCTCATGACGACATTCCTCGAAGAGACGGAAACCGACCTCTTCGGCGAGCAGGCCATCCTCTGCGGCGGCCTAACCTCGATGATCCTGAACGCCTTCGAAACGCTGATCGAGGCCGGCTACCAGCCGGAGTCCGCATACTTCGAGACCTTCCACGAGGTGAAGCTGATCGTCGACCTCATGTACGAGGGCGGCATGGCGAAGATGCGCGACTCCATCTCGGACACCGCCGAGTACGGCGACTACACACGCGGCCCGCGAGTCTCGCCGCCTTCCCAGAAGGCCGAGATGAAGAAGATCCTCGAGGAGATCCAGAGCGGGCAGTTTGCCCGCGAGTGGATCCTGGAGAACCAGGCGGGCCAGCCGCACTTCAGGGCCTTGCGCCGTCGCGGTGCCGAGCACCCAATCGAGACGGTCGGCGCTGAGGTCCGCAAGATGATGGGCTGGCTGAACCAGGGGAAGAAGTAACCCCGCGATGACCCCGCGCCCGCACGCCGCCTCCTCGATGTCGCCCGTACGTCCCGTACGGGCGGTCGAGGTGCGCGCGCTCGCGGGCGCGGGGGCGGTCGGTCTCCACCGGCCGCTCGTCACGTCTGCCCCCGCGTCTGCCCTCCTCGGCACGCTCCTCCTGCTTAGCCGGCCCTCGGCCGCCCCTCGACGGGTGGCAGGGAGGGCGCCTCACCACCATCGAGGAGACACCGCAGGAGCACTGACATGACGAACGAATCAGACAAGGTCTACATCTTCGACACCACGCTGCGCGACGGCGAACAGTCGGCGGGCATCTCATTCACCATGGACGAGAAGGTGGAGATCGCCCGGCAACTGGCGAAGTTGAACGTCGACATCATCGAGGCCGGCTTCCCGGCCACTTCTCCAGGCGACCGCGAGGCGATCGCCCGCATCACCCAGGCCGTGCGCGGACCCATCATCGCCGGCCTCGCGCGCGCCGTCGCGGAGGACATCGACACCGCCTATGAGGCGGTACACGGCGCCGAGAGCGCCCGCATCCACGTCTTCCTCTCCAGCAGCGACATCCACCTCGCACACCAGTTGCGGAAGAACCGCGAGGACATCATCGAACTCGCGCGCTTCGGCGTCTCCCGCGCCAAGGGCTACGTCTCGGACGTCGAATTCTCGCCGATGGACGCGACCCGCTCGAACCGCGACTTCGTCTACCAGATCGTGCAGGCTGCGATCGAAGAGGGCGCGACCACGATCAACATCCCCGACACCGTCGGGTACGCGATCCCTGGCGAGTTCGAGGACCTGATCCGGTCGATCATGCAGAACGTACCGGACATCCACAAAGTCCGGCTCTCCGTCCACTGCCAGAACGACCTCGGCATGGCCACGGCCAACTCGCTGGCGGGCATCCTCGGTGGCGCCCGGCAGGTCGAAGGCACGATCAATGGCATTGGGGAGCGGGCCGGGAACGCCTCCCTCGAGGAAGTCGTGATGGCGATCAAGACCCGGCCGGACTTCATGAAGGTGCACACGGACGTGAACACCCGTGAGTTCTACATCGCATCCAAGATGGTGGAGCGGTACTCCGGCATGATGGTCCAGCCGCATAAGGCAATCGTCGGCAAGAACGCCTTCCGCCACTCCTCCGGCATCCACCAGGACGGCGTCCTCAAGATGCGGGAGACCTACGAGATCATGAACCCCGCGGACATCGGTATCCCCGAAGGCAACTCGATCGTCCTCACGAAGGTCTCGGGGACACACGCCGTCCGCTCGCGGCTGGCCGACCTCGGCTTCACCCCGACGGACGAAGAGTTCACGCGCATCTTCGCGGCCTTCAAGGACGTCGCAGACGTCCGCGACGAGGTCGACGACCGCGACCTGATGGCGATCGTGGCCGAGCAGACCCAGTCGAAGATCGAGGACACCTGGCGGCTGGACCTGCTTCAGGTGAGCACCTCGGACCACGGCAGCCCAACGGCCACCGTCCGGCTGATCGACGCCTCGGGCGCCGCCCACGAGGACGCGGCGATCGGGAGCGGTCCGGTGGACGCCGTCTACCGCGCCATCAACCGGGTGACCGGAGCGGAGAACGTGCTCACAGAATTCGCGGTGAAGTCAGTCACCGAGGGCATCGACGCGCAGGGCGAGGTCACCATCCGCATCGAGGCGGGCAACGTGATCTACCAGGGCCGTGCCGCAGACAATGACATCCTGGTCGCGAGCGCCCGTGCCTATCTGCACGCGCTCAACCGTTCGATCGCCGCGGCGGAGCACGCCGCCACCGCTCGCGCGGCGCTGTAGGGGGGACTCGTATGCCGAAGACGATTATCGAGAAGATCTGGGAGCAGCACGTCGTCCGCCGGACGCCGGGCGAACCTGACCTCCTCTACATCGACCTTCACCTCGTGCACGAGGTGACCAGCCCGCAGGCCTTCGAGGGCCTGCGCCTCTCCGGCCGGAAGGTCCGGCGGCCCGACCTCACCCTCGCCACCGTCGACCACAACGTGCCGACGAGCGACCGCAGCCTGCCGAACCCGGACCCGCTGTCCGCGCAGCAGCTGGAGACGATGCGCCAGAACGCCAAGGACTTCGGTGTCCCGCTCTGGGACATCTTCGACCTGCGCCAGGGCATCGTGCACATCATCTCGCCGGAGCAGGGCCTTACCCAGCCCGGCATGACGATCGTCTGCGGCGACTCCCACACCTCGACGCACGGGGCCTTCGGAGCGCTCGCGTTTGGCATCGGCACCTCCGAGGTGGAGCACGTCCTCGCAACGCAAACGCTGCCGCAGATGCCTCCCAAGACGATGTCCGTCGAGGTCACGGGCAAACTCGCCCCGGGCGTCACTGCCAAGGACGTCGTCCTCGCCATCATCAACAAGATCGGCGTCGACGGCGGCGTCGGACACGTCATCGAGTACCGCGGCGAAGTCATCCGGAACCTCTCCATGGAGGGCCGCATGACTGTCTGCAACATGACCATCGAGGGCGGCGCGCGCGCCGGCCTCATCGCCCCGGACGAGAAGACCATCGAGTACCTCAAGGGCCGTCCCTACGCCCCGACGGGCGACGACTGGGACAGGGCCGTGGAGGCGTGGCAGGCGCTCGTCACAGACGAGGGGGCGAAGTTCGACACCTACGTCGAACTGAAGGGCGAAGACATTGCCCCGCACGTGACCTGGGGCACCACGCCCGCCCAGAGCGTCCCCGTGACTGCTGCGGTGCCGAAGCCCGAGGACGCCGTCTCCGCTTCCGCCAAGGAGACCGCGGAGCGCGCGCTCGTGTACATGGACCTCAAGGCGGGCACGCCGATCGAGCAGATTGCCATCGACCGCGTCTTTATCGGCTCCTGTACCAACGGACGCATCGAGGACCTCCGCGCCGCGTCGGCAGTCGTCAAGGGCCGCAAGGTCGCCTCGACGGTGCGGGCGATGGTCGTGCCCGGCTCTGGTCCGGTGAAGATGCAGGCGGAGGCGGAGGGCCTCCACCAGATCTTCCTGGACGCCGGCTTCGAATGGCGCGAACCCGGCTGCTCCATGTGCCTCGGCATGAACCCGGACATCCTGCTCCCGGGCGAGCGCGCCGCGAGCACCAGCAACCGCAACTTCGAGGGACGTCAGGGGGTGGGCGGCCGCACCCATCTCGTCAGCCCGGAGATGGCCGCCGCCGCCGCCATCGAGGGTCACTTTGTCGACATCCGGAGGTGGAAGTAGATGCGCGCGATCAAGACCGTCAAGGGCAACGCCATCCCGCTCAACCGCGCGGACGTGGACACCGACCAGATCATGCCGAAGCAGTTCCTGAAGCGTATCGAGCGCTCCGGCTACGGCCCGTTCGCCTTCTTCGACTGGAAGAAAGACCCCTCCTTCGTCACGAACAACCCGGCCTACGCTGGTGCACCGATCCTGCTGGCGCAGCAGAACTTCGGCTGTGGCTCCTCCCGCGAGCACGCCGTGTGGGGCCTCGAGGACATGGGCATCACCGCCGTCATCGCCCCGTCATTCGCGGACATCTTCCGAAACAACTGCTCAAAGGTGGGCTTGCTCACGATCGAACTGCCGCAGGAGGACGTCGACTACCTGATGTCGCGCGCCGAGGAACTCCCCGGCGGCAACATTGTGATCGACGTCGCCTCCCAGACGGTCTCCGTCGAGGGCACCGGCTGGTCCCGCCACTTCGACATCGACCCGTTCGTGAAGCACCGGACGCTCAACGGCCTCGACGACATTGGCCTGACGCTCCAGCACGCCGACGACATCTCGAAGTTCGAGGAAGGCCGGCCGTCGATTAAGCCGGACACCTCGCGTGCCTTCGCGGACAGCCTCAAGATCGGGTAGCCCCCTCCCGGCCGCCGTCGCAGCCGCGCTCAGTCGCATCGACGCCGGCGCGCGGTCGGCGTCGGTCACCCGGTTGGGTGCCGGCTACGCCTACACCGCCTATCGCGTCCGCACGCGGCTGAACGACTGGGTCGTCCGCCTCCCGAAGCGCATCGACGGAGAGTGGGGTGCCGACCGCGTCGGTGACATCGAGCGCGAGGTCCGCTTCTTCGACCTGCTCCGCGACTACGATTTCGGCACGACCGTGCCAAGCGACTCCACACTGCTGCGCGACTCGCACGGTCGCACCCTCGGCGCCGCCCATCGCTACGTCCCCGGCACGCCGCTTGCCCGCGTCGGCGCGCCGCGCGGAGCCGCTCGCGAGGACCTGGCGCGCGACACCGCTCAGTTCCTCTCGAGGATGCATGCCGTGCCGCTGGCAGTGGCGAAGCGGGCTGGGCTGGAATCCGTCAGCCTCGCCACGTCGACCTACACGCCCCTCACGAAGCAGTCGCTTCCCTACCTCGGGGAGGCCACCGCACGGTGGCTCCGGGGCAGGACCGAGGCGTTCCTCGCAGACGGTGGGACCGCGAAGGCCCCCCGCCGCGTCATCCACGCTGATATCAGCGGCGCCCATCTGTTGTTAGATCGCCGCCGGCGGCTCTCCGGCGTCATCGACTTCGGAGACATCCTCATCGCCGATCCGGCCCTCGACTTCGCCGGGCTCCTCAATCACCTCACCTGGCGCGACCTCGAACGGGTCTGGGCACACTACGAGGGCACCGTCGACGCGGACGCCGAGCGTCGCGTCCGGTACTACATCGAAGTACAGGCCATCTTCCAGGTGGTCTATGGGGCGGACGGAGTCGGGCCCGCGGAACGTGCCAACGGCGTCCGTCGCCTCGCTGCTCGTGCGGCGGCGAGCCGGACCCATCACTAGCGGGAACCTGGAGATCCCCTGACCGCACCGAGGCTGCGCGATACACTCGCGCTCGCCCAGACACGCACGAAAGCGAGCGCCCGCATGGCCACCTTCGACATCCTCGTCCTCCCCGGTGACGGCATCGGCCCGGAGGTAACCGCCGAGGGCGTGCGGGTCCTCGAGGCCGTCGGCCAGAAGTTCGAGCACGTCTTCAAGTTCACCAACGATGTCGTCGGCGGGGCCAGCATCGACGCCCACGGCGTGGCGATCCGGCCCGAGACGCTGGAGCGCGCGAAGGCCTCGGATGCGGTGCTCTTCGGTGCCGTCGGCGGGCCGAAGTGGGACAACCCCCTCGCAGAGGTGCGGCCTGAGCAGGGGCTGCTCGCCCTCCGCTCCGGCTTGCAGCTGTGGGCAAACCTGCGCCCCGTCGTCGCGGTGCCCGCCCTCCTGCACGCATCCACGCTGAAGCCGGAGATCATCGAGGGCGTGGACATCCTCGTGATCCGGGAACTGACCAGCGGCCTCTACTTCGGGAAGCCGCAGGAACGTCGCGTCGTGAACGGCCGCCGCGAGGCCGTCGACACGAACTACTACAACGAGGACGAGATCGCGCGCATGGCGCACCTCGGCTTCCGCACCGCACGCGAACGCAAGAAGAAGTTGACGAGCCTCGACAAGGCGAACGTGATGGCCTCGTCCCGTCTCTGGCGCGAGGTCGTGACCGAGGTCTCGAAGGAATACCCGGACGTCACGCTCGAGCACGTGCTCGCGGACGCCATGACGATGCACCTCATCCGCCGCCCGCGCGACTTCGATGTCGTCATCGCCGACAACATGTTCGGCGACATCATCACGGACGAGGCATCGATGCTGACCGGGTCGATGGGGATGCTGCCGTCTGCCTCGCTGGGCACACGCAAGGACGACGGCACCGGCCTCGGCATGTACGAACCCATCCACGGCTCCGCACCGGATATCGCCGGCAAGGGTCTCGCCAACCCCCTCGCCATGATCCTCACGACCGCGATGCTGCTCCGTTACTCGTGCGGGCTCGAGGAAGAGGCACGGGCCGTCGAGGCCGCCGTCACTGCGGTCGTCGAGGCCGGCCTCCGCACCGCCGACCTCGCCACCGCTGGCGAGAAGGTGCTCGACACGAAGGCGATGGCGGACGCTGTCCTCGAACGGCTCGGCTAGGAGACACAAGAGCCGGCTCTCAGCCCGCGGACCTACAGCCCGATTGCCAGCGGAGGCGAGGGAAGGCGCCCAGCCACGAGCGGCGGCAGCAACCCACCGAGGTCGCGCGGCACGAAGGTCTCGTACCCGGTGTGGGCCAGGATCTCGTCTACCGACCACCATCGGAACCAGCCGTCGTCGTCCATGTACTCCTCGAAGGTGCTTCTGGACTGAGGGACGGGGTCGAAGCGGGCGGTGCGGATGAGGTGGAACTGCTCGACGCCATGCACGCGGAGCGGCCTGCCGTCCACCTCCCAGGGCACCGTGGCGTCCCGCGTCCACACGTGAGGACCGAGGGGGAGGCGTTGGCCCGTCTCCTCCCACAACTCCCGCGCACCGGCATCCTCGTAGGTCTCGCCTGGCTCGAGGCCTCCGCCCGGCGGAAACCAGAGCCACATTCCTGCCGGCGTCGATGCGCGAAACAGCAAGATGCTCCCGGTCTCGTCGAGGATCAGCAGACGCGTCGAGGGGCGTTCGACGATCGGGAGCGGGGGATCGAGGTCAGCCTCGGCGGGGTCTGGCATGCGGCATCCTCCCGATTGCTCACACGTTATGTCGGAGCCTACACTTGCTCGCACTGTGAACGAAGCCACGTCATCGGTCCGAGAGCAGGTGCCCGTCGTCCGGCCAGTGCCGGCGACGGTCATTATTCCGCGCTGAACCGCGAGGGGCGGCTCCCCTCGACGGCTCGCCCGGCGCGCCACTGCGCCGAGGTCCGCGGGAGACATCGATGACATCCACTGACACTGACGCCCCCAAGCCCTCCATCACGCTCTACGACACCACGCTTCGCGACGGCCTGGGCATGGAGGGGCTCTCCCTCTCGCTCCAGGACAAGCTCACCATCGCCCAGAAACTCGCCGACCTCGGCGTCCACTACATCGAGGGCGGCTACCCTGGCTCGAACCCCAAGGACGCCGAATTCTTTGAGCGCGCCCGAAGCCTGGATCTGAAGCAGGCGAAGCTCGTTGCCTTCGGTTCGACGCGGCGCGCCGGCGGCGACGCGGCGACCGATCCCGCCATCCGCGCCGTCATGGACGCGCAAACCCCGGCGGTCACGCTCGTCGGCAAGTCCTCCTCCGTCCAGGTCCGGGACGTCCTCGGCACGACCGAGGAAGAGAACCTCTCGATGATCCGCGACTCGATCGAGCACCTCGTGGCGAACGGCCGCGAAGTCACGTTCGACGCCGAGCACTTCTTTGACGGCTTCCGGCGCGACCCTTCCTACGCCCTCACGACCCTCCGCGCTGCCGAACGCGCCGGGGCAACGACCGTCGCACTCTGCGACACCAACGGCGGTGCCCTCCCCTGGGAGATCGAGGCCGGCGTCCGCGCCGCGCGCGAGGCAGTCGGGATAGCCATCGGCATCCACACGCACAACGACGCGGACGCCGCAGTAGCGAACACCCTGGTGGGGGTCCGAGCCGGCGCTACCCAGGTGCAGGCATGCCTCAATGGCTGGGGAGAGCGCACTGGCAACGCCAACATCATCTCGGTGGTCGCTGACCTCCAGCTGAAGATGGGCATCGAGGTCCTGCCCCCGGGCAGCCTCCGACGGCTCACGGAGACCGCCCGGTTCGCCCAGGAACTCGCCAATCTTCCTCTCGACCCTCAGCAGCCGTACGTCGGGACCGGCGCCTTCGCCCACAAGGCCGGGCTGCACGTAGCAGCCATCACACGGTCGCCCGGCTCGTATACGCACGTCGACCCCGAGGCCGTTGGGAACATCGAGCGAGTCCTCGTCTCCGAACTCTCAGGCCGGCGCAACATCGTCGAGAAGCTACGGGAGCAAGGGGTCGACCTTACCCTCACCGATGCCCAGGCTACGGCCGCCCTCGAGGTCTTGAAGGACCGCGAGGCCAAGGGATACGCGTTCGAGACCGCTGAGGCTTCATTCGAACTCCTCGTGCGCCGCACGCTGGCAGGCTACGCACCACCGTTCAGCCTCGAAGACTTCCTCATCGTCGAACGCCGACGCCACCTGGCCGGGACGGGGAGCCGCGAACAGAACGAGATGCAGGCCGAGGCGATGGTGAAGTTCAAGGTGGACGGGCGTATGAGCCAGGTCGCCGCGGACGGCAACGGGCCGGTCTCCGCGCTCGATGCAGCCGTTCGCAAGGCGCTGGCCGAACACTACCCGGGCATCGACCGGGTCCGCCTCGAGGATTACAAGGTCCGCATCATCAACTCGACTGCGGGCTCTGATGCCGCCGTGCGCGTGATCGTCGAGTCCTCGGACGGCACCCATTGGTGGCGGACGGTCGGAGCCTCGACGGACATCATTGAAGCCTCCTGGCTCGCCCTCTACGACGCCTACGAGTTCTGGCTCCTGCGCTGGGGCCGCGCTGCTACCGCGTAGGCGGCACTGAGGTCGGCTTCGTCGGTCCGCCTACGGGCAGGAACACCGAGAACGTGGTGCCGTCATCGGCCGTTGACTCCACGGCCACCGTGCCTCCGTGTGCCTGCACGAGTTCCTGGACGATGGAGAGGCCAAGGCCCCGATGACGCCCGCTGCGTGCGGTGTCGGCCTGGTAGAAGCGGTCAAAGACTCGGGCTCGGACCTCCTCGGGCAGGGGGTCGCCATCATTGTGCACGTCGATCAGCACGCCGCCCGCGACCGCCTTCGAGGTGATGGTGACCACACTCCCCCGACGCGCGAAGCGGATCGCATTGTCGACGAGGTTCGCCAGCACCTGCTCCAGCCGGCGGCCATCGGCACGCACCGTGATCCCCGCGCCCGGACGGGCGTCCAGCCCCACGTCCGCGTCCTCCGCCTGGAGACGAAGCCGCGGCACCGTCGCGGCCACGAGGTCATCCACCTCCACATCGTCGATCTCCATGCGCACCGCCCCGGACTCGATCTCGCCGAGGTAGAGCAGGTCGTCCACCAGGATGCGCATCCGGTCGGCCTCCTCGTGGATCAACTCCCCCGCCTCGCGTGGGTCTCCCACGCCGTCCACGAGTGCCTGCGAGAACCCCTGGATCGAGGTGAGGGGGGTCTTCAGCTCATGAGAGACGTCAGCGAGCAGGTCGCGCATCGCGTGGTTACTGCGCGTGATCTGCGATGACATCTGGTTGAAAGCGGAGGCAAGCCGGCCCACCTCGTCCGTCCCGTCGACCTCGATCCGCTGTTCGAGGTCACCACGCGCCATCGCCTGCGACGCCCGAGTCATCTGGGCGATGGGCGTCGTGATGCGTGATGCCAAGATCAGCGCAAACACCACCGCGACGATGCCCGCGCCGAGGCCCGCGAGGCCGAGCCGGGGTAGCAGGCGGGCCCATGACTGGTTCACGTCCGCCGCTGGCACCACGATCACCAGGCGGGTCGGCATCCTCGTCTGGGCGCTCGCGGCGATGCCCGTGGGGTCCGTCTGCGTGAACAGGTAGAGATCACGCCCGTCCCGCACGATCTGGCTCACGCGGAAGGACTCCATCCCACCGCGCGCCTGCTCGGTGGGAGCGTTCGTGGGCAACTCGATGACCTGCCCGAGCATGCTCTCGTCATCCGCGGTGTCCATGACGACGCGCTGCTCGCGGTCGACCATCAGGACGCGGAACTGATAATGCTCCGCTACATCAACCAGCTGCGAGCGGATCACCTCCGGCGGCCAGCCGGCCTGCTGCAGGTTGCGCGTGCCCTCCGTGATCGGGCCGACCAGCAAGCCGATCCGCTCCTCCGCGGCCTCGTGCTGCTCTTGCCGGAGCAGCAACACGAACCCCGAGGCCGACAGGAAGAGCGCGAGGGAGATGACAAGGGCAAAGCCGACGATCAGGCGCGCACGAAAACTCGCAAGCATCAGCGAGGCCTACGCCTTCGAGGGCTGCGGCACCAGTTTGTAACCCACACCCCAGACCGTC
>CAZVNJ010000032.1:0-26596 GCA_964628985.1 uncultured Dehalococcoides sp. | reverse complement strand
TCGACCGCGTGCTCAGCCGGATCAACTATAAGGAGTACCTGGAGAAGCACGACCGGGACCACGCGGAGACGCGCTGGGAGAACGTCCAGGAACTCCGGGCCGTGGCCGCACAGTACGAGGAGGTTGAGCGGGAGGCCTCGCTCTCGGCCTTCCTTGAGGAGGTCGCGCTGGTCTCAGACATCGACGACCCGGGCGCCGAGCAGCCGGACGCTGTCACTCTGATCACCCTGCACGCCGCAAAGGGCCTCGAGTTTCCTGTGGTGTTCATTGCGGGGATGGAGGAAGGGCTGCTGCCCCATTTCCGGGCCATCGAGGCGATGCCGGACCGGACGCAGATGGAGGAGGAGAGGCGCATCTGCTACGTGGGGATGACTCGTGCGCGCGACCGCCTCTACCTGACCCGTGCCCGCCGCCGCTTCATGTTCGGGTCCGTCCGCGCACACCCGGCGTCGCGGTTCCTCGCGGACATCCCAAACGAGGACATCCGAGCGCCCGGTGGCGAATCCCGCCGCGGGGACTCGATGTCGCCGCGCGGGCTCCGCGCGGCAGCCGCCGCTCGCCGAGAGGAAGAGATGGAGGCGCAGCCCTCGTTCTCGCCCGGGGATCGGGTGCGCCACAGCACGTTCGGGGTCGGGGTCGTGGTCTCATGCGTGCCGCAGGGCGGAGACCAGCAGGTGACCGTGGCATTCCCGGACCAGGGAGTGAAGAAACTCCTGCAGTCATTCGCGCGGCTGGAGCCGATCTCGCACGACTGATTCAGGACGCCCCGCGAGGGGTCCGTCCGAAGCGCATGCGCAGTTCGATCTGCTGCAGCACATCCGCCCGGCTGATGATGCCGGTCATCCGTCCCTCCTCGATCACCGGCAACTGATGGAGGTCTCGTTCGACCATCAGTCGCATCGCCTCGCTCACGGGCGTCGAAGGCTGGACCGTGACGACATCAGCCGAGCGCACCATCACTTCGGAGGCACGCGTCGAGCCGAGCTGTTCGCGCGGCACCCGGGCAAGATCATTGACTGTGAGGAGCCCGCTCACGGCACCGCCACGCGACAGCAGGACGCAGCGTTCGCCTCGGGCGACCATCCGCTCGTCCACAATCGCGAGCAGCGAGGTGTCCTCGTCCACCGGCGCGGGTGGGTCGCGCATGACGTGGTGGACCCGAAGTGGCGCGAGCATCCGGTCCACCACGACCTGGCCGAGGGCGGACTCGGAGGCGGTCTTGAGGAAGTATCCGATGAGGATGTACCAGGCGCCCGCAAGGCCAAACAGGAGCAGCCAGACGACGCCGAGCCCGATCATCAGCCACGCGATCCCAGTCCCGACGCCGGCCGCCAGCCTCGTCGCGCGCGTGAGGTCCTTCGTCCGGGCCCACGCGGCGGCCCGGAATACGCGGCCGCCATCGAGAGGGAAGCCGGGCAGGAGATTGAAGACCCCCAACGTGACGTTCGCAAACCCCAGGTAGAGGACGACGCTTCCGGCGTCCCCGCCCAGGGCCAGGGCGCTCGCTGTGAGCGTGACCCCGAGCACCAGGGACAAGAGCGGGCCAGCAATCGCGACCTTGAACTCCTGGCCGGGCGTCTCCATCTCGCCGTCGATGCTCGATACCCCGCCGAAGATGAACAGGGTGATCGAAGGCACTTTCATCCCAAAGTGTTGCGCTACGAAGGCGTGCGACAGCTCATGAAGGAGCACGGACGTGAAGAAGCCGATCGCGCTTCCCGCAGCCCAAGCCCAGCGCTGAGCAGGAGACCAGTCGAATTCCTCGCGGAAGTAGCCGTTCGCAAGCGACCAGGTCAGGATGGCGACGACGAAGAGCCACGACCAGTGGATCCGAATGGCGATGCCACGGATCCGGCCGAGGACGAGCCCCTGGGTCAGGTTCATGCCCACCTCGGTCCTGACGCGCGTCACTAGGATGGTAACTCAACCATCGTCCGGGCTCAGGAGGCGAACGATTCCCCCGCTGCTGATCGTCCTGACCGCCCTGATCGGCCTCGCCGTGGCGCCGGTCGCCGTCGGACTTGTGCTGCCAGCAGGCCATCGGGTGGCACGTCGCGTGGTGATCCAACAGCCGCGTGAGGTCATCTGGAATCGCATCGTTGACTTCGCTGGTCAGGGAGCCTGGCGTCCAGACGTGCCACGTCCCGTGCGCCTGGACTCCCGGGAGGGGCATGAGGTCTGGCGGGATGCGGGCGATCTCGCGCTGGAGACCATCGAAGCCGTGCCGTTCGAGCGCCTCGTCCGCCGGGTGATACCAAATAAAATGTTCGGCGGGACCTGGACCGTGACACTGCGCCAGGCGCCGGGCGGTACGGAGGTCGCCGTCGTCGAGGCTGGCGAGGTGCACCACCCGCTGTTCCGCACCGTCAGCCGGGTCATTGGCCACGACCGCACCGTGGAGCGCTACCTGATCAACCTGGCTCAGTCGTTTGGCCAAGCGGTCAGGCCCACCGAAGGGAGACCCGATGGGTGACCTCATCGCGGAGGCAAGTATTGAGATCGAAGCGCCCGCGGAGCGCGTCTGGGCCGCCCTGACAGAGCCTGCCCTCGTGAAGCGCTACTTCTTCGGTACTGACATGAGCACCGACTGGCAGGTGGGGAGCCCAATTACCTACCGAGGCGAATGGGAAGGGAAGCCGTACGAGGACCGAGGCACCGTGCTCGCGTTCGAGCCCCAGAAACGCCTCGCCTTCTCCTACTGGAGCAACTTCTCCGGCGTCCCGGACACCGAGGAGAACCGTCAGCGCATCGAGCAGCGAGTGGAAGGGCGAGGCGGCAAGACCACCGTCACGGTCACGCAGCACAACATCACAGGCGAAGAAGCGCGCGATCACTCAGCAGCCAACTGGCAGGCGGTGCTGGGCGAGATGAAGCGGCTGCTCGAGGCGGGCGCATAGGGCGCCGCCTCGAGCAACCGGCAGCCGCGTTTAGTACTCGGTCGCCGTGACGCTGAGGATGGGCGGAAGCGTCCCCGGCAGGCGCTGCCAGTGGTCTCCGCCGTCCGCCGAGGCGAACACGCCACCGTTTGTCGTCCCGACGTACACGCCACCCTCCCCGTCCGTGTCCATCCCCTCGCGGTACACGCTCTGGTAATCGTTCGGGCCGGGGAGGCCCTCGGTCAGGCGGGTCCACGAGGCGCCGCCGTCGCGCGTGCGGTACACCGCGAACTGGCCGTCCACCACTCGGAAGTTATCGGCCTCGAAGGTGAGGGGCACGACGAAGGCGGCGCCATCGCCGGTCTTCGAGACGGCGATCGGGAAGCCGTGGAAGGAGGGCAAGCCCTCGGTCACATCGTGCCAGTACTCCCCACCGTCATCCGTGCGGAAGACGCCGACGTGTGTCTGGGCCCAGATCCGTTTGGGGTTCGTGGGGTCGATACGCATCTTGTGCATCTCGTTGACCGCCGCAGGATCCACACCCGGCGGGACGGGGAACTCGATGTTCGCGAACTGCGGGTAGTTCTTGGCGAGTTCCTCCCACATCTTCTTCTGCATGGGGTTCGTCGGCACCGCGCGGTGAGAGCAGATCTCCCAGGTCTTGCCATCGTTGTGGGTGACGTACGTCCCGCCGGTGGCGATGGAGATGTACCAGCAGTTGGCGTCGGTCGGGTGTTGCACGATGGAGTGAAGGGCAGAGGCGCCACCGCCGCTCTCGCCCCAGAACTGCCGGTGCTCGTGTTGGTTGACCTCGTCCACCGGGACCCAGGTCTCACCCCAGTCCTCGCTGCGAAAAAGCCCGGCCGGTTGGGTCCCGGCATAGACCACCCCCGGCTTCGAAGCGATGGCGGGCTGGACGTTCCAGACCGAGCCGACCGTGACGCCCATCTCCGTCGGGAACGCGAGTCCCGTGGAGCGCTGGTCCCATGTGGCGCCCCCGTCGTCGCTGCGCGCGACATATGGGCCCCAGGCCCAGTGACCGCCAGAGGCGAAGAGCCGCGGGGTACCTCGGCGTGTGTCCACGTTCATGTGGGAGACGCTCCAGCCGGGCATCATCGGCTTCGAGATCGTCCACGAGGCGCGGCTCGCGTCGGCCGTATAGACCCACGCACCCTTCCGCGTCCCCACCAGCAGTCGCACAGCCATCGGAACCCCCATCTGAGTCTCGGGCCAACTGGCCTCGTTCAACTCACAGTCAATTCACCGGGACGAGCGATCACAATAGCGACGCTTGGGAAGCCTTCGGACAGACAAGTGGCACGGTGCCGTGCTGTTCAAGCGCTGGGACGAGGAAAGCGCCGCCGGGAGTATCCTGTGGAGGCCCGGCCACCACCGAACCGGCCAGCACAGGGAGCGTTCGATGCAGGTCCTTCTATCAGCGCCCGACATCACCTGCGAGCACTGCATTGCGACCATCCAGCGCGTGGCAGAAGCCACGGAGGGCGTCACGTTTGTCTCAGGAGACCACGAGCGCCAGACGTTTGTGGTTGACCTGGCAAGTGGAGGCGCTCTGGACGCGCTGGGCGCCGCGCTGGCCGCCGAGGGGTATCCACTGGGCGAGGTGGGATCTGGGGCGGCCGGGGACGAGCACATGTCCCACGGGAGCGCATCCTCTGACTGGCGCCCCGCTTCCTACCGCGTAGAGCGCACGGACGTCGGCGCCAACGTGAACTACGACTGCTACTGCGGATGTGATGCGGGCTTCGCACTCGACCGCGCGCAGGCAGACCCCTCGCCGGAATCCTGCTGCTGCGGGAACCACATCCTCGTAGGCGCCGGTGCCGGAAACCGGATCGCTGCCCGGCTCGAGGAGCCTGCGTCGTACCGCGTGGACGTCCAGACGGTCACGATGCCCTGGGGACAACCCCTCGAAGTCGCGCTCGCGATCCCGCTCGGCGGCTAGGACGGGCGGCCTGATGCCCGCACACGACCACACCACTCGCACCCCGGTGGAGGAGGCGCTGAGTACGGCCCGCACGCAGTACCTGGCGTTCGTCCGGCGTCGCATCGCGGACCCGGACCTCGCCGAAGACATCCTCCAGGACGCACTGCTGCGGGCGCTCCGCGCGGCACCGGACATCGACGATGAGGAGCGGCTCGCGGCCTGGTTCTATCGGGTGCTTCGGAATGCCGTCGTAGACGCCTCTACCGCCGTCGCGAAGTGCAGGGCCGCCGGAGCGAACGGCTGCGCGAGGGCTTTGACCTCGCCGACCCCTCCGAGGAGGACGAGCGCGTCGTATGCGAGTGTTTCCGGGCGCTGCTTCCGGCGCTGAGACCGGAGTACGCCGAAGTGCTCTCGGCCGTGGACCTGGCCGAGCGCTCGCCGCAGGAAGTCGCGTCCGAGCTGGGGCTCACGACCAACAACCTGAACGTCCGCCGGCACCGGGCGCGTCGTGCGCTCCGCGCCTCCCTTGAGGCGACGTGCCGGGTCTGCGCTGACCATGGCTGCCTTGACTGCACCTGTGAGACGGCCCCGGTGGTGTAATCCGGCGCATGTGGCTGCGTCTACCGAGGCGAACCCAGTCCTCAGAAGGAGCCACGCAATGCCAGCGCCACATGACCACTCGAAGCACTCCGGCCCTGTCCACCCCGGGCCGGTGCATGACCACAGCGAGCACTCTGGGGGACGGCCCGGGCACCCCGAAGGCGGCCGGATGGGTCAGGCAGAGCCCGCGCCCCAACACAGGGACGAGGAGCATGCGGCCCAGGTCGAGCATCGCCCCGGAGGGCCCCGCCCCGCGGAGGCCCATGGCGGCCACGAGGGCCACAGTGAGCATTCCGCACACACCGGCCAGCGAGGCGCCGGCCAGCACGGTGCCCACGACAAACACGCCGGGCACGACCCGGAAGCATTTCGCCGCCTGTTCTGGCTCTCACTCGTCCTGACGATCCCAACCATCGGCTTCAGCGAGATGGTGCAGGAGTGGCTCGGCTACTCGCTCAGCGCCGTGCCGGGGCACGCGCTCGTGTCACCCGCCCTCGGATCAGTGGTGTTCCTCTACGGCGGCCGCGTCTTCCTGCGTGGGGGTTGGGACGAACTGCGGCAACGCCAGCCCGGCATGATGCTGCTGATCTCGCTCGCGATCTCGGTCGCGTTCGTATCGTCCCTGGCCCACGAGGCGGGGCTGGTCGACCTCGACTTCTGGTGGGAACTCGCAGCCCTGGTCACGGTGATGCTCCTCGGCCACTGGCAGGAGATGCGTGCCCTGGGCCTGACCCGAGGCGCACTTGCGGCCCTGGCCGAGTTGCTCCCAGACGAGGCCGAACTTGTCGACGGCGACGCGACGCACCTGGTTTCCGTGGCCGACCTCCGCGCAGGTGACGTGGTGCTCGTCCGCCCGGGGACGCGCGTCCCCGCGGACGGCACCGTGGAGAGCGGGCAGGCCGACTTCGACGAGTCGATGCTCACGGGCGAGTCACGCCCAGTCCTGCGACAGCAGGGCGCGCGCGTGGCCGCGGGCACGGTCGCGCTCGGCTCGGCGGTCAGGGTCCGTGTGGACGCAGTCGGCGACGATACGGCCCTCGCGGGGATCCAGCGCCTCGTGGCGCAGGCGCAGCAGTCCCGATCACGCGCGCAGGCGATCGCGGATCGGGCCGCTGCGCTTCTCTTCTACGTCGCGATCGGTGCCGGTGTGGCCACGTTCGTCGCCTGGTCGCTCCTCGGGGAGCTGGACGAGGCGATCGCTCGGACGGTGACGGTCCTCGTGATCGCCTGCCCGCACGCGCTTGGGCTGGCGATCCCGCTGGTCATCGCGATTTCCACGGAGGTCTCGGCGCGCAACGGCATCCTTGTGAAGGACCGGCTCGCCCTGGAACGGACGCGTCAGTTAGACATCGTCCTATTCGACAAGACCGGGACACTCACCCTCGGGCGACCGCGGGTCACGGGGCTCTGGGCAGCAGACGGCGACGAGGCTTCGCTACTGCGGTTCGCCGGTTCGGTGGAAGCGGAGTCCGAGCACCCGTTGGCCCGGGCGATCGTTGAGCGCGCTCGCGAGGCTGGGAGCCTCTCCGCTGTCTCTTCGTTCACGGCAGACCCTGGCCGGGGCGTCCGCGGCCTCGTCGACGGCGTCGAGACCGAGGTCGTCGGGCCACGGCGCCTCCGCGAGCGGGGCCTTGATGTCCCGGGACCGGGGGCGGCGTCAGTTGAGCAGTGGCAGGCGCGCGGTGCGACGGTCCTGTACGTCTTGCGGGACGGCGAAGTGGCCGGATCACTAGCCCTGGAGGACGAGGTGCGGCCGGAATCGCGGGAAGCCGTGGCTTCGCTGCATGCGCTGGGCGTGCAGGTCGCCATGGTGACGGGCGATGCTCGCAGCGTCGCCGAGGCCGTCGCGGGCGACTTGGGGATCGACGAGGTCTTTGCGGAGGTCCTGCCTGAGCACAAGGCAGAGCAAGTGGTAGCACTTCAGCGCCGCGGCATGCGCGTGGCGATGGTGGGGGATGGGGTCAACGACGCTCCCGCCCTGGCCCAGGCCGACGTGGGACTGGCGATCGGTGCCGGCACAGACGTGGCCATCGAGTCAGCCGGAGTCGTGCTGGCGTCGGATGACCCGCGGTCCGTGGTGGGGGTGATCCGGCTGTCGGCCGCGTCGTACCGAAAGATGGTCCAGAACCTCGCATGGGCCACCGGGTACAACGTCGTTGCCATCCCGCTGGCGGCTGGCGTCCTGGCGTGGGCTGGGTTTGTCCTCCCACCCGCGCTGGGAGCAGTGTTCATGAGCCTGTCCACCATCATCGTGGCGGCTAACGCCCAGTTGCTTCGCCGGGTCGACCTTCGGGCCGGCGCCCGGGACTAGTGAGGACCCGCGGCCCGGCGAACGCAGGACGTTCGTCGGGCCGCCCGGGCGTACCACCTCGCACAATGGATGGCACCGAGGAGGCCCCTCATGTGGCACTGGCACGGCGACTGGAACTCGGGAGAGTGGCTTTCGATGAGCATCATGATGCTGTTGGTCTGGCTACCGATCCTGCTGCTGGCCGCACTCGCGCTTCGCTCGTTCATCGCCCCCAGCACGGACCGGACATCGTCCGCGGAAGACGACGCTCGCCGGGCGTATGCCCGGGGGGAGATTGACCGGCAGCGCTTCCTGCAGGTGATGCAGGACCTACGCGAAGACCGGACCGCCTAAGGCATGAGCGTCTCGGCGAGGCGATTCTGGAGCGCTGGGAAGCGGACCGCGGCAGTCACCGCAGCGGCCGTGCTATTGGCGGCGTGCGGAGCCTCGGACGAGGCACGCCGGGAGCCGACCCCGGCTGGGGCCGGCGTGATCTCACGGGGGCAGGCCATCTACGCGGCACAATGCGCAACGTGCCACGGGTCGCGCGGCGAGGGACAACCCAACTGGCGGTCCCGAAGGCCCGACGGGACGCTCCCGGCTCCTCCTCACGACTCATCCGGCCACACCTGGCACCACACGGACGCCGTGCTCGTCGACATCGTGGCGCGTGGAGGCCAGGCCGCCTACGGCACCAGCGACTTCACGTCTGGGATGCCCGCCTTCGGTGATCGCCTGACGTCGGAGGAGATCGCCGCCGTCCTCGCCCACATCAAATCCCTCTGGGGTGAGGCGGAGCGGGTGTACCAGGAGTCGTTGCGTTAGACGGCGGTTCGCGTCTCGTGCGCGTCCGATGAATCCGCAGGATTTACTCGAATCGCCACCTTGTGGCACCGCTGTAATGCTCGTCGACTGACGCTGGCTTGCAGTGCGGATGCAGTTGCGGGCGTGGCGCCCTGATGTTGAGCCGGTGTCGCGACGGGAGCGCCGATGCGCCAACAGGAAGATCATCGAGGGCAGATGCACCTGAGCTACGTGCGCTTCGCTGCCATGGTGGCGACCTCCACAGTGGTCATGTTCATCCTGATGTACCTGAATACCTTCGCCTGGGATCACGTGCGCTGGAGCGAGACACGGGCCTATATGGCGCTGCTCATGGGCGCCGCGATGGCCATCATCATGCTTGGCTTCATGCTGAGCATGTACCGCAACACTCGACTCAACCTCGGGATCGCTGCTGGAGGGGTCGCCCTCTTCCTCGTCGCCCTCATGCTCGTCCGCAGCCAGGTCACCGTGGAGGACACCGCCTACATGAGGGCGATGATCCCCCATCACTCCATCGCGATCCTCACGAGCGAACGTTCCCGAATTATCGATGTCCGAGTGTGCGAGCTCGCAACGGAAATCACCGAGTCGCAGCGCCGTGAGATCTCAGAAATGGCATGGCTCATCGACGACATCGAACGCAACGGGCCAGCGGAGAGCCGCGCTGCGGCCGATCAGAGGCCGGTCCCGGCGTTTGAGGGAACGAGCAACCGATCCTGCGCTGACTAGAGCAGTGGCGCGAGCAGGGGAAACGGCTCCCAGGGGCGCTGCTCCCCCCGTGGGAGACGGATCTGGCCTCAGGTCAGGAGTGAAGTGAGGGTAGCGTCGTCGACGGCGGCGGCAATGAGTTCGGCCGCCCGCTCGACCTTCGAAGCGTGCGAGAAGGGGGCAGTGCCGTAGAGGCCCTCGATGTCACGGACGGTCTCAACGGTGCCCTCGGGTGCGAGGAGCACAGTCGTGGCGCGGCTCGCCCCCGCGCGGTCGAGCAGATAGGGGCTCGGGTCGTGCCCGCCTGAGAGCACGAGGACTTCGGCGCCTGTGATCAGAGCCGCAAGGCCCAGGTCGGTTTTCTCTGCGCGACACACCACGGCCTTCCGTGGGAAGCGTTCGAAATACGTGTCCGCCGAGTCGTGCGAGATGGCACCAATGACGATGTGCTCGATGACCGCGCGATCGCCTTCCAGCGAGCGGATGAGCACGCGGGCTCGTGCGGTCTCTGCGATCTGTCCGACCGTGGGGGCGGCGAGAAGCCGGTCTTCGGGCAGGGTGCCCGTCCCGCCCTTCCGCGCTCGGTTCGTCAGCGTGAGGGCTGCACCAGTCGGAGCACCTCCGCCGCCATCCACCGCGACCAACTTCGCGCCAAGGCGTGAGGCGAGCGCCGCGGAATCCCCTCCGGCGGGTGCCTCGATCACGACGACCGGACCGTCCGGGACGGCGGCGGCATCGATCGGAAAGCCCGAGGAGGCGCAGAACTCAAGCGTGGCGAAGACAGCCGCGTCGGCAGCGGCGCGCTCGTCGCCCGCGAGCCGCTCCAGGCGTACGTCGTGGCCGGCATAGGCAAGGCGATGCGCCAGCCCCACCGCGACGGTGGTCGCGCCGGCGCCCGGCGTGCTGGCGGCTACCAGGATGCGGGTCATCCGCCGTCCATCCGCGAGCCTCGACGGTCACCCCGTCGAGAGAGGCTGGTGCCGAGGGCCGGACTTGAACCGGCGACTCCGCGATTTTCAGTCGCGTGCTCTACCAACTGAGCTACCTCGGCTCGGCCCGTACCGTATCCGACACCGGGGTAGGAGGAAAGCCGCCGTCAGATTCAGGAAGCCGATCAGCACACTGATCAGTTCTCGGCATATCAACACCCGGGCTGAATCGTTAGGTGCCCCCGGGGTTCCCAAAGGCGTGGTCGCGCGGGTACGGTTTCCTGATGTTGATGAAATTCGAACGGGCGTTCTTCCTCCACCGACCACGGCTCCTGCTCGCATTCATGGTGGGCCTCCTCGCCGTGGCTGTGATCGCCTCGTCCACCCGGACGGCGGAGGCGGCGGGCCTGCGCGTCGCGTCAGACGGTGGCTGCCTGAACGTGCGAGGCGAGGCGAGCCTCTCTGGAGCCGTGATCGCATGCGTCCCCGATGGCAGCGAAGTGGTCAGCGCGGGGCAGCAGGCCACTGGCAACGGCGTTGCCTGGACGCTGATCCGCTGGGGCGACGTTATCGGGTGGGCCGCCTCGCAATACCTCTCGGATGGCAGCGCGCCGCTGGCCCCGCCTCCCGCGGCGGGCACGCCCTCCACCGTCACAGCGACCCGCTCTGGCATCGCGGTCCCGCTCCGCACTCCACCCACGGGTGGTCTCACTGTGGGCCTGGTGTCTTTCGTGAGCCCCAAAGCCCTCGCCGACGCGCAGCCGTTCGAGGTGACCTCGCTGTCCGTCTTCGATGTGGCATCGCGTGGGTTCGTCACCTACATCCCGGGGTCTCCGGTGAACACCATCGGCGAGGAGCCGCTGCCCGCGAACACCGCCGTGTTCATCCGGCGCCGGGGTGACCTGCCGGCGACACTCCCCGCCCCGTCCGCGGCTGCCACGACGTCCGGAACCCCGACCATCCTGCCGGCTCCCGCGCTGGGGGCGTCGGTAGTCGGGCTGGCCGGGACAGGGGATGTGGCAGCCCTGATCGCGGCTCAGACATTCGTCGTCGAGTCGGTGAGTGTCTGGGACACGCCGAGCCAGCGGTGGCTGACGCACATCGCAAGTGCTCCACTGTTCGTGAACACGCTCCGGTCAGGGCTGCTGGGCCCCGAGAGCGTGGTCTTCGTGAAGCGCACGGCACAGCCGGGCGCGCCAGTGGCCGCGTCTGCCCTTGGACCTGCACCCACCGTGACCGCCGCGCCGCCAGCCCCCGCGCCGCCAGCCTCCGCGACGCCGGGGTCACCCGGCCTGAAGACGGTCTCTTACGGCCCTGCCTCGATCAGCTTCTACTACTGCTCGGATGGGCCGGCGTCCGGGTCTGTCGGTGACGGCGGCGGGTTTTGCGGCTACATGGCGAACGGGCAGATCGTGCAGCCGGGGGCCGCTTCTTGCGCCGCCGCCTATATGGGGCAGCGGTTCCTCATCGTGGGCGACCCGCTGCAGCGCGTCTACACCTGCATGGACACCGGGGGCGCGGTCACGTCCGGCCATCGTGACATCTGGTTCGCCACTTCAGACGAGGGCGGCGCGTGGTGGCGGGCCGTCGGGATGCAGGCCGAGATCCTGGTGATCGTCCCTTAGCCAGAGGCCGAGGTCAGCGAGAGCGCTTTGCTGGCGGGAGTTCTCGCCGCATTTCCTCGCGTTCGACCGCCGTCCCGCCGTCCACCTCGTAGACGCGCGTCGCCACACGCTCAAGGATCGAGGCGTCGTGGCTGGCGCAGATAATCGTGCCGTCGTATCCCTCGAGGGCATCGAGCAGCCGGCGACGGGTCCCAACATCCAGGTGGTTCGTCGGTTCGTCCAGCAGAAGGACGTTCGAGGGCTCGATCAGGAACTTGGCGAGCGCCACACGGCTCCGCTCGCCGCCTGAGAGCACCGAGATCGGCTTGAAGACGTCATCGCCCCGGAAGAGGAACCGGCCGAGGATATTGCGCAGGCGCTCGTCCGCCTCGTCGTTCGCGACCGAGCGCACCTCTTCGATGACGCTGCGCCCGGCTTCGAGCGCCTCGTCTTGATGCTGGTCGTAATAGCCGAGGCGCGCCCGGTCGGACCAGACGACGCTGCCGCCGGTCGGTTCGAGGCGCCTCGCGATGATCTTCAGCAACGTGGACTTGCCGCTGCCGTTCGGCCCGATCAAGACGACGCGATCGCCACGCTCCACATGGAGCGTGACGTCCGAAAGGACTTCGTGGTCGCCGTAGGCGTGCTTGAGGTTCGAGACGGCGAGGACGTCCCGCTCCGTGCGCCCCGTGGCTTGGAGCTGGAACGAGACCGATGCCTCCCGCGTGGCGGGCCGTTCGATCCGCTCGATGCGTTCGACGGCCTTGATCCGCGACTGGACTGCGGTGGCCTTGGTCTGCTTGTAGCGGAAGCGCTCGATGAACTTCGTCTGCTTCTCGATCTCGCGTTCTTGCCGGGCGGCGGCGCGTTTCTGCTGCGAGATCCGGTCAGCCTTCTGCCGCTGATAGTCGGTGTAGTTTCCGGTGTAGGAGGTGATGCTGCCGTCGCGGAGTTCGAGGATTCGCGTGGCCACGATGTCCATGAACTCGGTGTCGTGCGTGACCAGCAGGACCGTCCCCCGGTACTCGCCCAGTTCGAGGGCGAGCCAGTCGCGGGCGGCCATATCCAGGTGGTTGGTCGGCTCGTCGAGGATCACGTTCGGCGGACGGTGGACAAGCACCTTGGCCAGCGAAATACGCATCTGCCAGCCACCCGAGAAGTCGCCGCAGCGCTTGTTCCGGTCACCTACGGCGAATCCCAGGCCGTCCAGGACGCGGCCGATCCGCTGGTCGATGCGGTAGCCATCGAGGGCTTCGAACCGCTCGAAGAGGGAGGTCTGCTCCTCAATCAGTGCGTCCAGGTCGCCGGCGCCGGACTCGATGCGGCCCGCGACTTCCGTGAGCGCGAGCTCGATGGCCCGGGCCTCCGGAAAGGCGGTCCAGAGCTCCTCGACCAGGGTCCGGTCTGGATCGAGGCGCGCCTCCTGGTGGTGGAAGCCCATGTCGCCGCCGCGCCAGCCAGCCTTCCCGCTGTCCGCCTCTTCCTCGCCTGCCACGATCTCGAGGATGGTGGACTTGCCCGCACCGTTCGGGCCGACGAGGCCCACCCGTTCACCATCACCAATGATGAACGACGCGTCGCGCAGCACGCGCGCACGCCCGTACGACTTCGAAAGTGCCTCGGCAAAGATCATGCAGACAGGCTACGGTGCCCCACCGTCGAGGGCGACCCCAATCCAGGAGGGCCCGGCGCGATCTCTCTATTCCTCACCCAGTGCCCAGATCGCCGCTCCCAGCAACCCTACCTCGTCCCCGAGCGTCGTGAGCTCCACGGGCACTCCGGAGGCATAGCGCGGGAGTGCGCGCTCGCGGACGGCCTCGATCAGCGTGGCCCAGCGGGTCGAGAGGCCTTCGGCGACGCCACCGCCGAGGATGATCGCCTCGGGGTCGAAGATGGCGAGCAGGCCGGCAATCCCGGCTGCGAGGTGTCCCATCGCATCCTCGACGATCGCGGTGGCGACCGCGTCGCCGGCGTCGGCGGCGGCAAAGACGGCGGCGGCGTCCGCCCCGAACGGGAGTGCGGTGTCCGCACCAGACGCCACAGCCCCCTGTGCCGCCTCGGCGATCGCGCGGCCGGAGGCGTTCCCCTCCAGGCAGCCGGGGCAGCCGGCGCCGCAGCGACGGCCGTTTGGGGCCACGATCATGTGCCCTACCTCGCCCGCTCCGCCGGACGCTCCGGTCACTGCGCGGCCGTCCACGATGATGCCCGCGCCGATCCCCGTACTGACGGTGAGGTAAAGGAGGTGCCTTCCGCCGCTGCGGGCGCCCCAGCGAGTCTCGGCGAGCGCGGCGAGGGTCGCATCATGGCCGACGCGCACGGGAATCCCGAGGGCCTCGGTGAGCGACGGCACCATCGAGCGCCCGTCCCAACCTTCGAGGTTCGGCGGATGCCGGTAGGTGCCGTCGGTCGGGTCGACCGGACCGGCCGTCGAGATGCCAATGGCGAGGATGTCCGGCACGAAGGCGCGGGCGGCCACCTGCTGGAGGAGCAGCGAGAGCCGTTCCGTCGCTGCCTCGAAGCCCTCGCCAGGCAAGGTGGGCGCGGCGAGCCGTGCGAGGATCGCGCTGTCCTCACGCACGACGGCAGCACGCATCTGGGTACCACCGATGTCCGCCGCCAGCACGTGTCGCATCGCCCCAGCCTTCCGCACAGGAGCGTAACGCCGGAGGCGGTACGATCGCCCTCCCGCACTCGTCGCCCGCTGGCTGGATGACACCGAGGACGCCGTGAGCCATCGTGCTGCCATCCTGCTCGCCGGCCTGCTCGTGGCGACGGTCGTCGCGTGCGGTGACGCCTCGATGAAGCGCGTCGAAGACCCGTTCTCCGGCGGCTATCCGCTCTATCGAGACGCCACGAGCGGGTTCGACGTCATCTTCGGGACACCGGACCTCGGCCTCGGCCCGCAGCGGGTGGCGTTCGCCGTGCTCGGGCCAGAGGGGATCGTGAGCGCGCCTTCGCTGGACCTCACGCTGCGCGGGGGCGGCGGCGCTCAGGCCCTGACCGCGCGCTACCACCCGTTCCCCACGGGCACTCGCGGCTTGTACGTGACCGAGGCCAGGTTCGCGAACGCCGGCTCCTATGTCGCCGAGGTGATCGTGCCCTCCAACGGCGAGAGCGTCCGGCTGCGCTTCCCGTTCGATGTGAGGACGGAGCCGGAGTCGGTGGCAGTAGGTAAGAGCGCCCCGGCGAGCCGCAACCGGGTCGGAAGCGAAGTCGCCTCGCTCGCCGAACTCACGACCTCCACGACGCCCGAGCCCTCGCTGTACCGCGTGCGGATCGCCGACGCGATCGCGTCCGGACGGCCGTTTGTCGTGGTCTTTGCGTCGCCGGCATTCTGCACGACCCCGCTCTGCGGCCCACAGGTGGAGGACCTTGCCGTCCTCGCTCGGGATTACGCCGGCAAGGCGGAGTTCATCCACGTCGACCTCTACGAGAACCCGCACGAGATCCGGGGCGACCTGGCCCGCGCCCGCCGCACACCGATCCTCAAGGAATGGGGCGTCACCACAGACGAGTGGACCTTCGTGGTCGCCTCGGACGGCCGGATAGCCGCGCGCTTCGAGGCGTACGCCGCCCGCGAGGAGGTCGAGGGCGCCCTGCAGGCGGTGCTGGCTCGCTAGACAGCGACCAGGGCGGTGGTGCAATGGCCACATCGGGTGGCGGCGCGCGGGACGTCCATGAGGCACTCCGGGCACTTGCGCAGCGTTGGCTCCGTCGGGGCCTCAGTCCGCGCCCGCGCCGTCATCCGGTTCATGGGCGTCACGATAAGGAAGAAGACCACGGCGGCCACGATGAGGAACGAGACCAGCGCGTTGAGAAAGAGGCCTACCTCGATCCGGCTCTCGTTCACGGTGAGGCCGATAGTGGAAAAGTCCGGCTGGCCGGCGAGGGCCCCAATCAGTGGCGTGAAGATGCCCTCCACGAGCGCGTTGACCACGGCGCCGAAGGCCACACCGATGATCACGCCGACGGCGAGGTCCACGACGTTCCCGCGTAGCAGGAACTGCTTGAACTCGGACGCCATGGCCGCCCTCCTCCTGCCTCGGACTAGATGTGCGCCGCCTCGACGAGTTCGGTCACGCTGACCGCACGGAGGCCGAGGCGCGAAGCCTGTTCGAGGACATCAGGGAGGACATCGACGGTGCGCTGCCGGTGCTTGCGCCCGTCGTGGAGGATGACGATCCGGCCGGGCTCCAGCATCTGCTTGAGCGCCCACTTCATGTATGCGACCGGCGGATTGGTGGCGTCTGAGGTGTAGGCGCTGCCGATCACGATCTGGTAGCCACGCTCGTCCAGGAGTCGCCGTTGTTCCGGACGGACGAAGCCACTGGCGGGGCGGACGAGCCGGGACGGGTTCACCCCCTCCAGCAGCGCCTCGGTCCGCTCGAGCGAGGCCACGGTCTCAGCGCCGGTCAGACTCACGCCCAGCCGGCCGTCCCAGAAGTGGTTCGCGACTTCGTGCCCTTCCGCGACGATGCGGGCGAATGTGGCGGGATGACGTTCGATCTGCTCGCCCATACAGAAGAACGTTGCCTTCGCGTTGTACGCCGCGAGGGTGTCCAGCACTGCGTCGGTGTATGGGGGGTGCGGCCCGTCGTCGAACGTGAGCGCGAAGAGCGGCTGGTCCGTGTCGACCTCGAAGAGTGCCCCGTATCCCCAGCGCTTCTGCATCGCGCGGGTCAGCGTCCTGGGCTGGTAGTACCAGGGAGCGACGGTGGCAGCCGTCAGCGCGGCCGCGGAGGCAAGACCGGTAAGGAGCGCCGCGCGCGTCACTGAATTCATGCTCCTGATCCTACACCGCCGTGTGGGCGGCATTCGTGCAGCCCGGGCAGGATCCGGGCGTTACCATCGTTCCGACAGATTTGACGCAATGACCCCAGGAGCCGCCGTGACCTCGCCGGACGCCGCCCTCGCCTTCCAGGTCCCGGTCGCTCGACACGCCCTGGCCAACGGTCTGCGCGTGGTGGTGTCGCCGGAGCACAGCGCGCCCGTGGTCTGCGTCGCTGTCTACTACGGCGTCGGCATGCGCCTTGAACCGCGCGGCCGTACTGGCTTCGCGCACCTGTTCGAGCACCTGATGTTCCAGGGCTCGCCTCAGATGGCCAAGATGGAACTGGTCGGGCTCGTGCAGGCGAACGGTGGGCTCCTCAACGGTTCCACCCGCACCGACTTCACCAACTACTTCGAGGTGATGCCGGCGCACACGCTCGAACTGGCCCTGTGGATGGAGGCCGACCGGATGCGCGGCCCGGTGATCACGCAGGCCGAACTCGACAACCAACGCGATGTCGTCAAGAACGAGATCCGGGTGAACGTCCTCAACCGGCCGTACGGCTCGTTCCCCTGGATCGACATGCAGGAGCGTGCCTTCAAGAACTGGCATAACTCCCACAACGGCTACGGCGACATGATCGACCTCGACGCAGCGTCGCTTGAGGATGTGCGCGCGTTCTTCGATGCCTACTACTCGCCTGCGAATGCCGTCCTTGTCGTCGTGGGGGACGCCGAGCCAGACGACGTCTTTGCGATGGCACAGCGGTACTTCGAAGACATCCCGGCCGCCCCCCGCCCTGCCCCTCCGGAGACTGCGGAGCCACCGCAGGAGGAGGAACTGAGGTTCAGCCGGACCGACCCGCTCGCCCCGACACCCGCGCTCGCCCTGGCCTACCACACCCCGCCTGCCGGGACGCCGGAGTACTACGCGCTTGGGCTGCTCCACCAGGCGCTCGCGGAGGGGGACGACTCGCTTCTGCATGCCGAGCTTGTGTCGAAGCGCGGCTATGCCTCGGAGGTGGATGGAGGCATCAACTTCCTCGGACACATGCACAACGCTCAGACCCCGCTCCTGTGGTGCGTGACTCTGGTGCACGACGACGAGGTCAGCGCGGACGCGATCATCGAAGCGTTCGATGACGTGATCGAGGGTGTGCGGCAGGGCGGACTGGACGCCGGAGCCTTCTCTCGATCGCTGACCAAGGCCCGTGCATCCCTCTTCGGCACGATCGCCGACCAGTACATCCCAGGGTTCGGCCTCGCGGACCTGCTCGCGTCGTTCGAGTTGTTCGAAGGCGATGCAAGCCACGTGAATGAACTCGAGGCGCGGTTTGCCACAGTGACCCCACAGCTGGTGGCGAAGGTTGCGGAGCAGTACCTGCGCCGGGAGAACCGCGTCATCCTTGAACTGCGACCGGGTGCCTCGGTGGAGGTGAACCCGTGACCTCCACCGTGCTCCCGCCTCGCCCTGCGCTTCCCTCGCCGCGTCCAGCGGTCCTGCCTCCCCGACGGCGCGAGGTCCTTCCTTCCGGCATGCGCATGGCGCTCGTACAGAGTGGGACCGTGCCCATCGTGGCGCTTCGACTCGTCATCGAAGCCGGGTCGGCGCATCTCCACCCGAGCCAGGCCTGGCTGGACCGGCTCACGCATGACTTCCTGCGCGAAGGCAGCGCCACACACGACCGAGAAGCGTTCGCGGGCGCTCTTGCGGCAATGGGTGGCTCGCTCGATGTGGAGGGGGACGAGCACACGACGGTCCTCCGCACGCAGGTGCTCGCCGAGCACGCCGCGGAGGCCGCGTCGCTTCTCATCGGGCTCGCGCGGGCGCCTCGGTTCCCCGCCGAGGAGACACCGCGGCTGATCGCGGACCAGCAACGCTGGGCGGAGATTGCGGAGCAGGAGCCGCAATGGCGCGCGCACGCGGCGTTCCGCACGGCCCTCTTCGGCGCCCATCCGTACGCCACAGTCCTCCCGCATGCTGCCTCGCTCGCCTCATTCACAGCGGCCGACGTGCGCGCGTTCTGGGAGCGGCACACGGGCGCGGCGCGCTCGCTCCTGCTCGCCGCAGGCAAGTTTGATCCCAGTGCGGTCGTTGAGGCCGCGGCGAAGGCCTCGGATGGGTGGACAACGCCGGCCGTAGACGGCATCGCGCCCGCGCAGCCGAGGACGTCCCGGGTGGTCAGGTTCGTCCCACGCGCTGGTTCGGAGCAATCCACCCTGCGCATCGGTGTCCCTGTGCCGGCACCTGGTCACGGTGATTACATCGCCCTCGAGGTGGCCAACGCCCTCCTCGGCGGCTCATTCAGCTCACGGATCACGCAGAACATTCGCGAGCAGAAGGGGTACACCTACTCACCTAGCAGCCAAATCTCGACCCGCCCCCGGGACGCCTACTGGGCAGAGTCCGCCGACGTCACTACTCCGGTGACGGCCCCTGCGCTCTCCGAGATCCTGGGTGAGGTCGAGCGGTTGCGCACCGAAATTCCGACCGAGGCCGAGGTGCTCGGAATCACGAACTATGTCGCCGGGCTCTTCGCGATCCGCGGGGCCACGCTCAGCGGCCTCCTGGACCACCTCGAGTTCCTCGCGCTCCACGACCTGGACGACTCCTACACGATCGAGTACGACGCCCGCGTACGCGCGGTGTCGCCGCGGGAGGTCTGGCGCGTGGCCCGGGATTACCTGCGCCCTGAACGGCTCACAATCGTGGTAGTCGGCGACCCCTCGGCGGTCCGCGCAGACCTCGACCAGTTCGGGACGGTGCTGGAGGGTTAGCCTGGCCGCACTTCAGGCGTCGCGCGCTTTCGCTGGAGCGGCTCCCTGACGAAGAAGAGCAGCACGATCGCACCGAGCGCACCCAGCCCGCCCGAGGCGGCGATGGCGCCGCCGAGACTGAGGATGCCGCTCAGACCGCCGATCACCATCGGCCCGGCCGCACCGCCCACATCGCCCACCAACCGCCAGACGCCGAGGAACTCGTTGCGTCCCACCACCGGGGAGAAGTCCGCCCCGAGCGTCATTGCGATGCCAGAGCCAAAGCCATTGCCGAGCCCGGTGACCATGCCGGCGAGCAGGAGCCCGGAGAACGTGTGCGTGAACGGGAACAACATCAAGCCAATCGACATGAAGACCAGGCAGGGCACGCCCGCCCACTTGCGTCCCCAGCGGTCCATCATGATCCCTGTCGGGTAAAAGAGGATCACCTCGATCAAGATCGATCCGCTGAGGATAAAGCCGATCTGGCTGGGTGACATCCCGATGGCATCACCCCACAGTGGGATGGCCGCCTCACGCGAACGCCGCAAGACCTGGATGGCAACGGTCGCGAGGCCGGCCGTCAGGAACACCTTCCGGTGCTCCACGATCACGGTCGCAAAGCGTCCGTAGATGCCCCCGTGCGTCGCCTCCCTGGTGCCGCGGTCGTCCCCCCGGACGAGCAGGTACATGACGGCCGAGGCGGCGCAGGAGAGCCCGGCCTGGAGCCAGAACGCCGTCTCAAGCCCGTAGGCCTGCGCGACCACTCCGCCCACCAGCGGCCCGATCAGATTCCCGAGGCGGTTCGTGCCGCCGAGGAGTGAGAGCGCTCGGCCACGCACCTCGATCGGCGCCCGCTCGGTCACATAGGCCAGGCGCGCCAGTTGCCAGATGGCGAACGAACAACCCATGACGAACACCAGCGCGGCGAACACGATCGGCGAGCGGCTGACCAGGATGATGAACGGGGTGACCGCGAGCGCAAACGTGCCGAAAAGCATGGACTTGCGTTCACCGTACCGGGCGATGAGCGCGCCAGCGGGCAGGTCAAACACCATCGTGCCCCAACCTCGCAGGCCCACGATGGTGGCCGCGAATGCGACTGAGGCGCCGATGTCCTTCGCGAACAGTGGAATCACCGGCAGCGCAGCGCCCTGCCCGATGGCGAAGAGGACGGTGGGGAGGTAGACGGACAACCCGAGTGAGCGGATTCGGAACGGCGGAGCCGATTGCGCCATTGACCGCCGCCCCGTCCTCGAATCTGGCCGCGCCCGAAGCGCGAATCGTACCGCTCGTCCGCGTACCGGCGAGCCTTCACCCGGGCTGGCAGCTGCCGATGATGGAGGTGGGGAACCAGATGCTGCCAGCCCGCGAGCGGAGCCGACGATCGCACACCGCGCCCTTCGAGTCCTCGCACCGCTGACCCGCCCGTGGCCGGACGGGGTGACCTTCGGGCTGCTGTTCGGCGGCGCACTGGGCGCAGTCATCGGCGATTGGTCGTTCGGGCCGGCCGCAGCGGTGCCTGGCCTCGCCATGGTCGGGGTGGCGTCCCTGTTCACCGCACGCGGCGCACTGGCCCGGCAGGCGCGGATCCGTCTTCTGGACGGATGGATGCGCATGGTCAGCCGGGAACTACCAGACATGCTCTTCGAGATCTCCGCGGGAGGACGGTTCGTCGGCGTCACGCTGGCCTCCCGTGCCATCCTCGGGCGCACTCCGGAGGAACTGACGGGACGCCTCGTCTGCGAACTCACGCCGGACCCCATCCCGTTCCTGGACGGCGACCCCTTCCCCGGTGATACCGGCGAGTGGAACGCGCGTTGGATCCACCAGGACGGCGAGGCCCGCCATTACACCGCGTTGGTGCGTGCCGTGCGCGGCCCGCAGGGGGAGCTCCTCGGCCTTCGCGGTGTGCTGCGCAACCCGGGCGACCAGGCGCAGACCCAGCAGGCACTCCGAGCCTCTGAGGAGCGCCTCCGCCGCGCGCTCGAGGCTGCCCAGAACGGCATCATGCTGGTGGACCGCGACGGTTCGCTGATCTTCGTGAACCGATCGCTGCGTCGGATGCTCGGCTACGGCCGCGAGATGCCGGTGCACCTGGACCAGGTCACGGCGCCTGAGCGTCTGGACCAGTTGACCGGCCTCGTCGCCTCGCGCGCGTGGGCGGACGTCGGTGGCGGACTCTTCGAGACCGGGCTCCAGCACCGAGATGGCACCACCGTCGAGGCGGAGATCGCCCTCTCTGCCCTGCGCGAGGACAGCGGCACGGTCGTGCTGATCGAGGTGCGCGACCTCACCGAGTCGCGCCGGGCCAGCGATGCGATCCGCCAGATGGCCGACTATGACCGCCTCACCGGCCTGCCGAGCCGCGACCTCTTCGACCGGCACGTCCAGCGTGCGATCCTCGACGCCCGGCAGAGCCAGGAGTGCGTCGGGGTCATCCTCTTGGACCTGGACCGATTCAAATTGGTGAATGACACCCTCGGGCATGCTTCGGGCGACCGGCTGTTGAAGGCGGTCGCGGACCGGCTCCACCAGTACCTCCCATCGCCGCACATCGTGGCGCGCTTCGGAGGGGACGAGTTCCTGGTGCTCGCACCGGGGCTTCCTGTCCCGGCCGCCGCAGAGGGGGTCGCCCGGCGGATCTTGCAGGCGCTCGCGGAGCCATTCCCGCACGAGGGACGCATGCTGAAGGTGGCCGCCAGCGCGGGTATCGCGCTCTTCCCGCAGCACGCGCAGGACCCGGACGCCCTCATCCGAATCGCGGACGGTGCCATCCACCTCGCCAAGGACGAAGGTGGCGACGGCTTCCGCTTTGGGACGGCCGAGGACACCGACACTGCGCGGGACCGCCTATCGCTCGAGGCCGACCTGCGCGAAGCGGTCGAGCGGCAGGACTTCGAGATTCACTACCAGCCGCAGGTGGACCCGATGACCCAGGAGTTGCGCGGAGTGGAGGCCCTGCTTCGCTGGCGTCACCCCGTCCGAGGCTCAGTATCGCCAGCCGAGTTCATCCCGCTGTTGGAGGAGACCGGACTGATTGTGCCCGTCGGGGAGTGGATCCTGGAGCAATCGTGCGCGCAGATGCAGGCCTGGATCGGTGAGGGCTTCAAGCCAGTGCGGATGGCCGTGAACCTCTCCCCACGCCAGTTGATGGTGCCCGGACTCGGCCGGATCGTGCGCGACATCCTGGAACGCACCGGGCTGCAACCGCAGCTGCTCGAGCTCGAACTCACCGAGACAACCGCCAGCCTGACGATGGATGCCGTCATCGAGGTGCTGCACGAACTGCACGCGATCGGCATCACAACGGCGATCGATGACTTCGGCATCGGCCACTCGTGGCTCGGGCGGCTCCGGCACTTCCCGGTCCAGACGCTGAAGGTAGACCGCTCCTTCGTGCACGGCATGGACCAGTCCGCCGGCGACCGTGCCATCGTGGAGGCCGTCGTAGCCCTCGGGCACGCGCTCGGCCTTACCGTGGTCGCCGAGGGTGTCGAGAGCGAGCGTGATCTCGACCTGGTGCGGCAGGTCGGCTGTGACCTCGTCCAGGGCTACTACTACTCGCCCGCGGTGGATGCTGCGGCAATGGCCACCATGATGCGCGAAGAGACGGCGCACCGGGCCGCAGCCTAAGAACCCTACGGGGCTCGCTTGCTCGCCTCGTATGATCCGGCCATGCCTCGCCGACCACACTCCCCTCTTCCGCACGCCCCGCTCGCGCCGGTTGCCGCCGCGCTCCGCTCCGGTGCACTCGCCCTCGAGCGCCAGGTAGCCGAGGCGTGCGACCGCATTGACGCGTTCGACGGCGCTACGCGCGCCGTGCTGCCAGAGGAGGGGCGGAGAAGCCGGCTGATCGCGGAGGCGGCCGCGCTCGCCTCCCAGCACCCCGATCCAGCCACCCGCCCGTTGCTCTACGGGGTGCTGGTCGGGGTCAAAGACATTTTCGCCGTGGACGGCATGCCGACGCGCGCTGGATCTGCTCTGCCGCCTGAGGCCTTCCCGCTGGCCGAGGGCTCAGCAGTCAGGCGGCTCCGCGCAGCAGGCGCATTGATCCTCGGCAAGACCGTGACCACCGAGTTCGCCTACTTCGACCCGGGAGCGACGACAAACCCCCACGACCCGCTGCGGACGCCGGGCGGATCCAGCAGCGGATCCGCCGCGGCCGTCGCAGCCGGCTACGCCCTGGTGGCGCTGGGTTCACAGACGGTGGGTTCGGTGATCCGCCCGGCCGCCTTTTGCGGCGTGCTGGGCTTCAAGCCCTCATACGGCCGCATCCCGACGGATGGGGTCCTGTATTACTCGCCGTCCGTGGACCACGTCGGCTTCTTCACCCAGGACGCCGCCGGTGCACGGCTGGTCGCCTCCGTCCTCCTCGACGAGTGGCGGGGGGACCTCGTTGCGCCCGGCGCGATCACGCTCGGCGTCCCAGACGGGCCGTACCTGGATCAGGCCGAGCCTGCCGCCCGCGAGGCGTTCGAGGCCTCCCTCCGGACCCTCGTATCGGCCGGGGTGACCGTGAGGCGCGTCCCCGCCCTCGCGGACATCGAGGCAGTCACGGAACGGCATCGTGCGCTGGCAACCGCCGAGTTCCACGACCAGCATCTGGAGCGCTTCGCCCGGTGGGGATCGCTCGTGCGCGGCGCCAGCAGTGCCCTCTTCGACGCGGGCGCGGCGGTCACCCCCTCCCAGCGCGCCGAGGGTGCGACCAGCCGCGGCGCGCTTCGTGCCACGCTGGAAGGGCTGATGAACCAGCACAGCCTGGACGCCTGGGCTTGCCCTGCAGCCACCGGTCCAGCCCCGCTCGGGCTCCGCTCGACCGGTGACCCCGCCATGAATCTCCCGTGGACCCATGCCGGAATGCCCGCGCTGACACTGCCCGCCGGGCGCGTTGACTCGATGCCGGTCGGGCTCCAGCTCGCGGGTCGCTTCGGTGGGGACGAGGGATTGCTGGCGATGGCCGAAGTGTTGGAGCCCCTCCTGTGAACGCGCTGCAGACGCCGTTCCGCATCGAAGATCTGACGGCTGACTGGGTGACGGGGGCGCTTCGCGTCTCCGGTGCGATCGAAGCGGGAGCCTCGGTTACCGCGCTCGCCGTGACACCGGTGGGCGAGCGGGCAGGGGTGAATGGAGACGTATTCCGTCTCGCACTCAACTACGGCGACGCTTCGGGCCCGGCCCACCTCATCGCCAAGTTCGGCACGCCGGGTGTCCGAGGGGTGGCGGTCTTCCAGGGCTGGTACGAGCGCGAGGTCCGCTTCTACGAGCGGTTCGCCGCCCGGACACCCTTGCACTCGCCTCGGCCGTACGCCGTCGCCCTCGGCGACCCTGGCGAGTGCGTGCTGCTGCTCGAGGACCTTCACCCGATGGTGCAGGGCGACCAGGAGGCCTCCTGCACCCCGGAGCAGGCCGTGGCCACGGCACGCGCCCTCGGCGCGCACCATGCCGCGTGGTGGGGCTCACCAGAGATCGAGGCCGCCGAGTGGCTGCCGGACACGACGGTCGGGCTGACCCGCGCCGCCCGTGTCGCCGGCGCGTTCGCGCGCGCCCTCGATGTGGCGGCGCCGCTGCTGACGCCCGCCGTCCGAGCCGTCCGGGCGCGGCTCGCCGAGGCATACGTGCCGCTCCTGGAAGCGATCGCGCGGCCCCCTCGGACCCTCACGCACGGCGACTTCCGGCTCGACAACCTCTTCTTCAGCCAGGAGACACCGCCGCAGGTCGCGGCGATTGACTGGCAGTTCGCCTGCCGCACGCGAGGCGCCTACGACCTCGCCTACTTCGTCGGCCTCGACCTCGAACCGGGCGAGCGCGTCGTCGTCGAACCTGCGTGTATCGAGGCGTACCTGGAGGCGCTCCGCGCGGGCGGGGTCGAGTACGACCGCGCCGAGTTGGAACGTGACTACGACATCGCGCTGTTGGCTTCGCTCGCGGTCTTCACGATCGGTGCCGGCTCGCCCTCACCCAACCCGCGGATGGACCGCGTGCACGCCCAGGGCATCGAGCGGCTGTGCGCGGCGATCGAGGCGCGCGGGGCGCTCCTCGTGCTCGACGGTCTCGGCGCGGGCTAGCGATACTCGCTGAGGAGGGAACCGAGGAAGGCCCGCGTCCGATCGGCCGAACCGTCGCCGGCGTCGAAGAGTCCGCCGACGAACGTCGTCGCACCGGCATCCCGGATCCGGCCAAGTTCCGCACGCAGTGTCGCCTCGTCACCGACGATCGCGACGTCGCCCGGGCCCTCGACGCCCTCCTTGTCGAGCATGGCGCGATAGGACGGCAGGCGGCCGTAGTTCTCGAACTGAGCGGCGGCCTTCGCCCGCGCCGAGACAGGGTCGTCTGTGAGGGCGATCGGCAACATGCAGACGACCTCGGGCGCAGGTCGCCCTGCCTCGGCGGCTGCCCTCGTGATGCGGGGGACGATGTGCTCACCGACGGCTCGACCGCCGGTCATCCAGAGGATGGTGCCGTCCGCCATCGAACCCGCCAGCTTCAGCATGACGGGCGCCATCGCCGCGATCAGGCAGCGCACCGGCGTCGTGTCATGGGTCCGCAGCGCCGCGCGCACGTGGTACTGCTCCCCGTCGAACTGCACCGGCTCCAGGTGCAGCAGCGGCATGAGCACGCTCAGGTACTCACGCATGTGCACGGCCGGGCGGTCGAACGAGAGGCCGTAGCCACCCTCGATGGTGACCTTGTGCGAGAGGCCGATGCCGAGCGTGAAGCGGCCCCCGCTCGCGGCCTGCGCGGTCAGTGCCTGCTGCGCCATGGTCGTCGGGTGACGCGGGAACGTCGGCACGACCCCAGTGGCGAGGCGGATGGTGGAGGTCTTCGTCCCGGCGACCGACATCGCGCCGATCGCGTCGTGGCCCGCGATGTTCGCCATCGTAAACATCGAGAAGCCCTCGCGCTCGGCACGCACGGCATCGTCGACGATGGTGGCGAGGCGCGAGCCGAAGGTGAACAGTCCCAGTTCCATGTGGTCCTCGCTCCTGCCTACGAACCCGTGAACTTCGGCGGGCGGCCTTCGAGGAAGGCGCGGCGGGCTTCCTTGCCGTCGCCAGACGCGAAGGCTCGGCCGATGTTGAGTAGTTCGTAGCGCATGTGGCCCTCGACGTCCGCGAGCGCCGTGGCGTGGCGGACGACGCGCTTGGAGAGGCGGGCCGTGATCGGAGAGAGTTGCGTGAGCGAGTCGCAGTACTCGTCGAACCGAGCGCCGAATGACTCCGGGGGGACAACCTCCCCGACCATGCCGAGGCGCAGGGCCTCGTCGGCGTAGACCGTGCGGTTCTCCAGCA
>CAZVNJ010000031.1:0-27226 GCA_964628985.1 uncultured Dehalococcoides sp. | reverse complement strand
TCCCGGCCGATGGCGGGTTGCCGTAGGCGAGTCGGCGCATCCGGTCGCGGTCGGAAGCCTGCGCGGGGTCAGCGGCCATCCACGGTCGACGTTCGTTGCGGTCTTCCCCGGGCTGGTACTCGTACGCCAGCCAGTCCGCCGTGCGGGCGTCGTCCTCGGGAGCCGTGCCGACGATGAACTCCGCGTCGAGGGATGCCGCGACATCCTCGGCGATCACGTCACGAAGCCGGCGGCCCGTCACGCGTCGCACCACCTCACCCACGAGAAAGCCCATCGTATTCACGTGGTAGCCGTGCTTCGTACCCGGATCCCACCACGGCGCCTGCTCCTCGAAGGCGTGCACCATCGTCTCCCACGACGTCAGGTGGACACCTGCCTCAAGCGGCTTCGCGATCGCGGGGAGTCCGGATTGGTGGGTGAGCAGCATCCGCACCGGGATGCTCCCCTTCCCCGCCTGAGCGAACTCAGGCCAGTACTGCGCCACCGGGGCTTCGAGGTCGACGAGGCCCGCCTCGACCTGGCGCAGGAGGGCAATCGCGCTCATCGCCTTGCCCACGGACCAGCACGGCACGATCGTGTCGCGCTCCCACGGCTTCGTGCGCGCGGCGTCCCGGTAGCCCGCCCAGAGGTCCACCACCGGCCGCCCCTCGAGCATGATGGACACCGCCGCCCCCACGTCGCCGCGCTCCGCAAAATTGCGGGCGAACTCGGCGCGGACGCCCTCGAAGCGAGGGTCGCAGTCACCGTGGATCGCCACCATTCCTTCGCCTGCCTGTCTAAGCGCGACCGGTGAGCCGCTTCGCCTCATTGAGCGCCCCATATGAGAGCGTGGGGGCGGCCATCAGGAATCGGAAGCCTTGCTCGACCACCCATGCCACGTTCGAGGTGTCCACGTGGGGGTGGCCACAGGCGACTCCCGCCTCCTGGCACGTGCGCAGGATGGTCGCCATCGCTTCGCGCACGGCAGGATGCTCGTACTGACGCGGATATCCGAGGTTCTGTGACAGGTCACCTTCGCCAATGACGACCACTCCGATACCTGGGACCTGTTTCAGCATCTGGGGCAGGTTGCCGATCGCCCGCACGTCCTCGCACATGATCATGGCGAGGATCTCGCCGTCAGGATTGAGCGGCCAGACGTCGGCACGCTTGTAGTACTCCTGCTGGGTCAGGCCCCAGTAACGGGCGGCTGCCCCGGGCGCGTCGCCCCTGATACCACGGGGTTCAAGGCGTTCGGCGCCATCGGGCCGCGGGTAGCGACAGGCAGCTACCGCGTTATAGGCCTCCTCGACGGTGCTCACATGCGGCCAGAGGACGCCGTAGACGCCGGAGTCGAGTACCTGCTTCGCATGCCACTGGCTCATCTCGCCGCCGTTGGGAGGGATCCGGACGAGCGGCGTCGGGCGCGAGACGATCGAGCCACTGGAGGCAATCTGGCGGCGGTTGAGCATGTACTGGAGAGCGTGTCGGAGTTGTCCGTTGTCGTACGGGTTGTGTTCCATCTCATACACGACCCCGTCGTAATCGGCGGTCGCCATTTCCGTCGCCGTGCCAATGTCCGGTGAGGCAAACGTCGCGAGCGCGGTGCCACCCTGCTCCAGCACACGGATCACGCTGTTCAGCCGCTCGGCCATCGGAGCTCTCCGCTCATGCCCCCGCGGCGGATTGTAGTCGCGGGGTCGAGTGATACTTTCCACGTGCAGCCAGGAGCCCCGAATGGCCATCGAACCGCACCAGCTCGACCGGGATGAGCGCGAGCAAGCGCTTACGCGCCTCGCCGCCTACCTCCGTCGCGAGCGGGATGAGGAGTGGGGCGACCTGGCCGTCCGCCTCCTCTTCGACACCTTCGAGGAGCAGGTGGCGCCGCTCTACTTCAACCGCGGCATCGAGCGCGCCCAGCGCGCCACCCGCGAACTGGCGGACGTCTTCGAGGTGAACCTCGAATCCCTCAAGCAGCCGCCAAGATAGCGGGCTGCGATGAACCGACTTTCCCGCTAGCCTCTACCCCGCTCGGAACGAAAGGGACCCCAGCCATGCCCATGATCCTCGGTGTCACCGGCTCTATCGCCACCGGCAAGAGCGGCCTCTGCACTCGCCTCGTGGAGAAGTACCACGTCACCCACGGCGACGCAGACAAGATCGTCCACCGCATGTTCGACCCCGGGAAGAAGGGGTTCGACAACGCCGTGGCGGAGTTTGGCCCCGAGATCATCGGCGAGGACGGCTTCATCGACCGGAAGAAGATCGGCGCGCTGGTCTTTGGAAATCCGACGAACATGAGCCGCTGGATGCGCGCGATCGGCAACATCGAAGACGAGATGCGCATGACCATCGAGCGATGGCGTGCCACTCTCGGCCCAAACGACGTCGCCGTGCTCGAGGCCGTGAACCTCATCGAGGCCGACTACTCGCAGTGGTGCGACGCGACCTGGCTCGTGGCGGCCTCGAACGAGATCGCGAAGCCGCGCCTGATGGCCCGCAACAACTTCACCGACGCGGAGGCCCAGCAACGGCTGGACGCGCAGCGGAAGTGGGAAGAGCGCGCCCCCGCCGCCGACCACGTCTTCCACAACAACGGCACCTACGAGGAGTTCATCGCCGAGGTGGACCGTACCTTCGAGGAGACGCACCGTCAATTCCTCGCTGGCACCCTGCCGAAGTCGAAGTGGTTCGCCTGGCGGGAGGCCAACCCGCGCCCGACACCGCCGGCCCGCGCGAACGCGTAGCCGTCCTCTTCGTCTATCGGATGAGGATCACCTCGACCGGTAGGCCGAGGCCGCGCCATGCTCGGTCGGCGGTGAGCACGGGGGCTCCGAGTTGAATGCCGAGAGCGATGCACGCTCGGTCGCCAATCGACAATCCGGCGGCTCTCGTGGGGGGCCGGAGCGCGGCCACCTGATACGCATGCTCTTCATCGAAGGGGTACACGGTGAGTTGCATCCCTTCGACGAGGTCGCGAGCCGTCTCCGGTGGGGCGCCTAATGACACGAGCTTCGAGGTCACTTCGGCGATGTTGAGAGCGCTGATCGCGACATCACCCCGAAGCGCGTCGAGCGCTTCGCCGCCCGGTTCGGACTGAAGCGCGGCGAGGACGGCCGATGCGTCGAGGACCGTCCTACTCACGCGCGGCTTCGGCTCGGCGCTCCTCGATCAGCTCGTCCACCAACGAGCGCTTGCCCAGGTTCAGGGCGACGACTGCAGCCCTTGCGCGCTCGATGCCGGCCTCCCGGCTCGTCATCCGCACTTCACCGTCGACTACTCGAAGCGCCACCGAGTCGCCCGGCTTGAGTCCCAGCGCGTGCCTCACGGACGCCGGAATGACGATTCGTCCCTGCGCATCCAGACGTGCGGCTTCAGTAGTCATTGACGGATTCCTCCAGTTCTGGACACGTTACCAGATCGCTGAAGTTCCCCAGATTCCTGGATGGCAGGGGCGTTTCACGTGAAACATACGTTCTAATCGGGGCACGAACCGCTACCCCGCGAGGATCGAGCGTCCAATCACCTTCAGTTCGAGCGTGGGTTTCACACCCTCGAAGATGGGGAGCACGAGGGCGTCCACCACGTAGCGCGAGATCGGATCCTCTTCTGAGTAGCCCCACCCGCCGTGGAGGAGTTGGGCCTCGCGGGTGACCTCGCCGGCGATGTCGCAGGAGAGCAGTTTCGCCATCGAGGGCTCGACGGCACGGGTGTCGAAGGTGCGCGCGGAGGCATACGTAGCCTGGCGGGCGGCGGCGATGTGGACCGCCATGAGGCCGATCTTGTACTGCGTGAGTTGGTACTCGGCGAGAGGCAGGCCGAACTGGCTGCGCTGGACGACGTACTGGCACGCCTTCTCGAGCGCCGCCTGCGCGAGGCCGACCGCTCGCCCCCCCGTCTGGAGACGGCCCGCGGCGAAGCCGCCCATCTGGAGGTAGAAGCCCTTGTTGATACCGGTGTCCCCGCCCACGAGGTGCGTGTGAGGGACGAAGAAGTTGTCGATCGCGAGCGTGAAGGAGTGCATCCCGCGATAGCCCGGCGTCGGGTTCGCGGTGCCCTCGATCACTCCGCCCTCGGGCTGCTCGTAGCGCCAGGCGTGGCCATCGAATGCTGGCTTCGGCACGATGAAGAGCGAGAGGCCTCGGGAGCCCGAGGCGGGGTCCGGGTCGGTGCGGGCGAGCAGGGCGAGGATGGTGGCGCGGCCGGAGAAGGTGCTCCACGCCTTCGCGCCGTTGATCCGCCAGCCGCGGACGCCATTGTGCTCGGTCGCCTCCGCCTTCGTCTGCAGGCCGGCGACGTCCGAGCCCACGTTCGGCTCGGTCACAGCGATTGCGACCAGTTCTTCGCCCGCCGCGATCCGAGGCAACCAGTACTGGCGCTGCTCGTCCGTGCCGCCGGCCAGCAGTGCCTTCGTGAGAATCTCGGGACGGGTCGCGAGGGACCCTGCGGCGGCGAGCGATGCAGCGCTCAGTTCCTCGGTGATGATGATCATCGGCAGGTCGCCCATGCCGGTGCCGCCATAGGCCTCAGGGATCGAGGAGCCGAAGAAGCCCTGGTCTGAGAACGCCTTGAGGAGCGAGTCCGGCACCAACAAGTCCTTGCGGTGAATCTCCTGCGCCACCGGTGCCACGACGCCCTTCGCGAAGTCGCGGGCCAGCGAACGCGTCAGCGTGGCGGCCTCGTCCTCGAGTTCGCAGTTGTTCACGCCGCCGGTCTCGATCATCTGCCGGCCGATGGCGCGGATCGCCTGCTCGGAGAGCCCGCGCCGGATCGCCGCCCGCACGTCGGACGCCTCCAGCGGCGCGAGGTCGGACTGCGCCAGCCCGAAGTCGTCCCAACCTGCTTCGACCTGCGAACGAGTCGCGTGGGCCACCTCGGCGGCGTAGGCGAGGGCGAGGCGGCCTTGCAGTTCGTCGGCGGGCACACGCTCGGCGTACCCCACGAGGTCCTCAGCGGCGCGGATCTGCGTGGCGAGGTAGGCGATCCGCTCGGTGAGCACCTGGTGGTCGTCGATGGTCGCGCCAGCCTGCGTCGTGATCGCGCCCTGCCTGACCAGGGCGTCGACCACGGCTCGGGTCGCCTGCGTGAGCGCGCGGGCGGCGGCGACGGGGTTCGCTTCAGTGGCGGTCATTTCGAGGCCCTTCGTGACGCCCGAGGGATCCTCGGGCCGTATCCGTCTACCGACGGCGCGGGATCAGTACGGTGTAGTCGAGGTCAAGCACGACGTTCGGGTGGTATCGCTCGCGACCCTGGTCGTCGGCGACCTTGAAGGGCTGTTCTTCTGTCCTCGGGTCGCTGTTCTTCACGCCGACGAGGCGCAGGCGCAACGCCCCGCAGTCGGGGCGTCCGAGGTCGATACGCTCCAGCACGTCCGTCCACGCGAAGACCGTGTCCCCCGCGAAGGTGGGGTTGCTGTGCGTCCCGCCGTTGAACGCGAGAATCCGCACGACGTTCTCGAGGCCGTTGAATGAGAGCGAGCGCGCCATCGAGATGATGTGCCCGCCGTAGATCACGCGCTTCCCGAAACGTGACCCCTTCAGCGCGTGCGCGTTGAAGTGGGCGCGCGCGATGTTCTGATAGAGGCGCGCCGCCATCTGGTGCTCCGCCTCCTCGATCGCGACGCCCTCGACGTGGTGGATGCGCTCGCCGGGCTCGTAGTCCTCCCACCACGCGCGTCCTCCGGTTACCGCGGGGTCGAAGCGAGAGAGGTCGAGGTCGGGCGGGATGTGGAAGTGCTCCGGGTCCACGGCGGTGGGGGTCTTCGGAGCGTCGTCCACGCCGGAGTTCGACCCCTTGTCGCGCTTGTCCATGAGCACCCAGCGGATAAACGAGAGCACCTCGTCGCCATGCTGGTTGCGGCCGGTCGTGTGCACCCAGGTCACTCCGGTATCGCCGGTGGAGGACTCGCGCCAGCCGATCACCTTGCTCGTTGCGGTGATGGTGTCGCCTGGGTAGACCGGCACGCCGAAGCGCACGTCGGCATAGCCGAGGTTCGCGATCGCGTTGAGCGAAACGTCCGGCACGGACTTCCCGAAGACGGTGTGAAACACCAGCAGGTCGTCCACCACCTCGCGCCGGAAGCCGAGGCTGCGCGCGAACTCGGCGTCACAGGCGAGCGGGTAGCGGTTGGCGGTAAGCGCGATGTACAGCGCCTGATCGCCCTCGGTCACCGTCCGGGGGACGGCGTGGACGAGTTCGCGCCCCGGTGTGAGGTCCTCGAAGTAGTTGCCCGTGATTGACTTGCTGGCCGCCAACAGGCCCTCCCCGCTCGCATCTCCATTCTAGGTGCGCAGGCCCGTTGGGACAGCCGACCGTCCCGCACGGGGGTTAGACTCGGACTGAACGCGATCGACTCGGGCGAGGGGGCTTCGGATGGGACTGAAGGAACTGCAGGCGCTCATCGAGGTGCTCCAGGCCGAGGTCGCGAAGGGACGGGACAACCTCGTCATCGGGACATGGCACCTGCATTACGAGCATCGAGGCGAGACGCCGGTCTTCTCCTTCAACAAGTGCGAGTCCGAGGTATATTGCGAAGAGCGGCCCACGTTCTTCGCGGCGGACGGCTCCGGTGCCGTGATTGACAAGGGCGGCCCCCTGTTTGGCGGTGCCGAGTAGCCCAGCGGACGCCCCGCCTCGGCGGGTGCTAGTCTGCGCGGCGCACGACCGGAAGGGACCCCCAGTGAGCAACATCACCTTCAAGCACTACACCGTCGCCGTCCACGACCTGGACAGCGCCATCGAGCAGTACGAGACGCGCTTCGGCATGTCCAAGGTGGGCGAACGCGCCTACAACAACATCGGCAAGTTCAACTTCCAGCCGATGGGCTTCGACGGGAAGGTGATGTGCCACCTGATCTGCCCAGACGCCGAGGGCCCCATCGCCAAGTTGATGCTCGAGCGGGTCAACCCGTTCAACCCTCACGGCGAGGGCATCTACCTCCTCGCGTACGACTGCGACGACGTCCCGGCCTTCGCGGAGCAGGTGACCTCGAACGGCGGGCGGATCAACGGCAACCCGGCGAGCGGGAACATCTGGGTGCACCCGACGTCCTCGAACTTTGTACTGATGGAGATCTTCCCGAAGCGGTCGTAACGCCTCGGAGTCCGCGCGGCGCCTAGTGCGCCTCCACGATGGGCCGGGCATCCCCCGGCCCATCTGCACGCCCGGCGGCGCGGCGCTGGTCCAGGCTCGGGGGGGCAGCGAGCAGGAAGAAAGGGATGGCTGCCGCGGTGATCGCCATCGAGACGAGCCAACCCGCGTGGTAGTGGCCAGTCTCGTCGACTAGCCAACCGACTACCCACGGACCGAGGGCTCCTCCCGTCGTCGTGACGAGTGAGATCGTGCCGTTGATCGTGCCGAAGAACCTGGTGCCGAAGTAGTCGGCCAGCATCGCTGGGCGGACCGGGATCGTGCCGCCAAAGCCCGGAGCGATGATGAGCAGGCCGACGGTCGCTGTGAAATACGAGTCCGCGAAGGCCAGCACCGGCATGCCCGCGAGGACGAACAGGCAGGACACCACCACGATCAGCCGCTTCGAGAACCGGTCCGCAAGGTAGCCGCCACCCAGCCTTCCGACGATGGACGCGACTGTGAACAGCGCGACGCTCGACCCGGCGACTGCTTTCGAGACACCCATCTCCCGCTCGAGGTAGGGGATCTGGTGGATGACCACGGCGGTGGTACTGAAGTTCAGCAGCACCATTCCCAGCGACATGAAGAGGAACGCGCGCGTGCGCATGGTCTCCTTCAGGGTCATGCCCCAGCGCGCGGCCGGTGGGACGACGGTGCCGTCCTCTCTGGCGCGGTAGCCGTCGATCGGCTGGGGATGGCCCTCAGGCCGTGTCCGGATGTTCACGGCGAAGGCGATGCCCACCGTGAGCATGATCACGGCGAGCGCGCGGAGGGCGCCGCGCCAGCCGAACTGCTCGACAAGCGCCGCGATCGCCACGACCAGCAGGCCGCCCACGCCGCCACCCAGCGTCATGATCGACATCGCGAAGGCACGTCGCGCCTCGAACCATGACGCGATCGCGACGAGGCCGACCGAACCCCCAGCCGCTGACGAGCCGATGGCGATCACCATCATCACCGCATAGAAGTGCCAGATCGCCTGGATCTCGCTCATCAGGAGCACGCCGAACGCACTGATCACCACGCCGCCGAGCGCGACCTTCTGCGCCCCCAGCCGGTCGATCAGCGCCCCGATGAAGGGCGCCGCGATGCCGCCCACCTCCGAGCGCAGCGAGAACGCGAGCGAGGTGGCAGCGACGCTCCAGCCGAATTCGTCGATGACCTCGTTGAAGATGGTGCCGAAGCCATAGAAGAAGGAGGCGCCGATGAGCAGGACAACGCAGGCCGCCGAACCGACGACGATCCAGCCCTCGTAGACACCTGGCAGCGCGCGACGCAGCATCCGGCGATGGTACGCGCGACCTCAGTAGGCGCACGCCAACCGTTCTCCCGGGAGCGAACCTCGGAGCGTTCTAGTGAGCCGCCGAGGCCTGCGCTCTGGCGTGGTACGAGGAGCGGACGAGCGGCCCGGATTCAACGTGGTGGAAGCCGAGGCCGAGTGCCACCTCGCGTAGCCGGGCGAACTCCTCCGGGTGCACGTATTCGACCACAGACAAGTGCTTGGGCGTCGGTCGGAGGTACTGGCCCAGCGTGAGCAGGGTCACGCCAGCCTCGCGCAGGTCGGCAAAGACCGCTTCTAATTCCTCGGCCGTCTCCCCGAGGCCGAGCATGATCCCCGTCTTCCGCGGCACGTCCGGGGCGATCTCACGCGCGTGCCGGAAGACGTCCAGCGTGCGAGGGTAGTCCCCCTTCGAGCGGACCCCTCGGTAGAGCCGTGGCACGGTCTCCGTGTTGTGGTTGAGCACGACGGGGCCCGCTTCGAGGACCGTGCGGAGTGCCTCGACGTTGCCCATGAAGTCCGGGACCAGCACCTCGACCTGGCAGCCGGGGCGGGCGTGCCGTACCGCGCGGATGCATGCGGCGAAGATCGAGGCTCCACCGTCTTCGAGGTCGTCCCGGTTCACCGAGGTGATGACGGCGTAGTCGAGCCCCAGCGTGGCCACTGTCTGCGCCAGCCGCACCGGCTCCAGCAAGTCCACACCGGGCTGGGGCCGTCCGCTCTTCACGGCACAGTAGCCGCATGCGCGCGTACAGGTGTCTCCCAGGATCATGAACGTGGCGGTGCCGGCGTTGAAGCACTCGCCGATGTTCGGGCAGCGCGCTTCCTCGCAGACCGTATGTAGCGACTGCGCGTGCAGGAGATCTTTGATGTGCCCGAAGCGCTCGCCTGCGGGGAAGGGCGCCTTGAACCATGGCGGCTTCGGCTCCCGTCGCGTCTCGTGCACTGACGTCATGCCGGCACTGCCTCAAGCAGTGTGACGTCGAACGTCTGCCCGAACGCCTGCAGCATCGAGTCAGCGACCGCAGCAAGGGCGGGCGCCATACCGAGCACGCGCGTCATCGAAGTGACGTCAGCGTCCTCGATGCCACACGGCACGATCGCGTCGAACCAGCCCAGGTCCGGCGAGACGTTGAGCGCGAGGCCGTGGCGAGTGATGCCTCGATCGATTCGGACGCCGACGGCTGCGATCTTGGCACCCGCCACCCATACCCCCGGCCGCCCAGCCACGCGGACGCCATCGATGTCCCAGCCGCGAAGCGTCTCGATGGCGACGTTTTCGAGGGCACGGACGTAGTCGCCAGCCCGCAGATCCCGTGCGCGGAGGTCGAGCACGGGGTAGAGGACGAGCTGGCCGGGCCCGTGCCAGGTGACGTCCCCACCACGGTCTGTTTCGACGAGGGGGGCAGCGAGGTCCTCGGGCTGCACACGCAGGGAATGCCGGCCCCTGCGCGCACCGACGCTATAGACCGGGACGTGCTCCAGCAGCGCGACCGCCTCGTTGCCGCCGTCTCGGAGCGCCTCGGAGCGGGTCCGCATCCATACCAGCCCCGCTGGGTAAGGCACGGGCTCGCCCGCTGCAGCAAGCCAGAGATCAACCGGACTCGTCCCGTCCATAACCCCAGTCTACCCCGCGCGGTCTGCGGTACCCTCGATGGGACGGGACGGAGGGGCGCGTGGCTGAAGACGCAGCGGCACCGGACGCTCCGGACTGGGTCGAGACGCGGGAGTGGACCGAGGCGCTGCGCGATGTCGTGCGCTCCTCGGGCGCCGCACGCGCGAGCCGGCTGCTCCAGGCGCTGCAGATCGACGCCCAGCGTGCCGGCATCCCGCTTCCGGTCACCTCCCGCACACCCTACGTGAACACGATCCCACCCGAGCACCAACCACCCTATCCGGGCGACCTGGAACTCGAACAACGCATCACCCGCCTTGTGCGCTGGAACGCGCTGGCGATGGTGACCGAGGCGAATGGGCGCACGGCCGGCCTCGGCGGGCACATCTCGACGTACGCCTCGGCGGCGGTGCTGTACGAGGTGGGCTTCCAGCACTTCTGGCGCGGCCCGGACGCGCCCGGCGGAGCGGACATGCTCTATATCCAGGGGCACGCGTCGCCCGGCATCTACGCCCGCTCGTACCTCGAAGGGCGCATCTCGGCGAAGGAGATGCGCAACTTCCGGCGCGAGTTCGCCGAGGGCGGCGGGCTGTCCTCGTACCCCCATCCGTGGCTGATGCCGGAGTACTGGCAGTTCCCCACCGTCTCGATGGGACTGGGACCGATCACGGCGATCTACCAGGCGCGCTTCATGCGCTACCTCGAGCAGCGTGGGCTGATCCCGGTCAGCGACCGGAAGATCTGGTGCTTCCTCGGCGACGGCGAGACGGACGAACCTGAGTCATTGGGCGCGATCTCCCTCGCGGCCCGCGAGGGCCTGGACAACCTGATCTTCGTCGTGAACTGCAACCTCCAGCGCCTGGACGGGCCTGTGCGTGGCAACGGCCAGATCATCCAGGAACTGGAGGCGGTCTTCCGAGGCGTTGGCTGGAACGTGCTGAAGGTGCTCTGGGGCGGCGACTGGGACGCCTTGCTCGCACGTGACACGGACGGCCTGCTGGTCCAGCGCATGGGACAGGTGGTGGACGGCGAGTACCAGAAGTACGCCGTCGCAGGCGGCGCCTACACGCGCGAGCACTTCTGGGGTGTGGACCCGCGCCTCGCACGGCTTGTCGCCCACCTCTCCGACGACGACCTGCTGAAGTTACGCCTCGGCGGCCACGATCACGAAAAGGTGTACGCCGCCTATCGCGCCGCGACCACCTATCGAGGGGCACCCACCGTCATCCTCGCGCGCACAGTGAAGGGCTACGGCCTCGGGAGCGCCGGCGAGGCGCGGAACGTCGCGCACCAGCAGAAGCACCTCGACGAGGACGACCTCGTCTACTTCCGTGACCGCTTCATGCTGCCGCTCTCAGACGAGGAAGTAGGGCGCGCCCCGCTCTACCGTCCCGCGGAAGACTCGCGAGAGATGCGCTATCTGCTCGAGCGACGGCGCGCGCTCGGCGGCTTCCTCCCGCAGCGTGTGGTGCGCGAAGAGGTGCTGCCGCTGCCAGCAGACTCGGTGTTCGCTGAGTTCAGCCAGGGATCGGGCGAACGCGAGGTGTCCACGACGATGGCCTTCGTGCGCATGCTGGCCGGGTTGATGCGCACGCCTGACCTCGGCCAGCGGATTGTGCCGGTGATCCCGGACGAGGCCCGCACCTTCGGGATGGAGTCGTTCTTCCGCGAATTCGGCATCTACGCCCACCAGGGCCAGAACTACGAACCGGTCGACCGTGAGAGCCTCATCTACTACAAGGAGACCGCCGACGGGCAGGTCCTGGAAGAGGGGATCACGGAGGCTGGCGCGTTCTCCTCGTTCCTCGCGGCCGGGACCTCGTATGCGAACCACGGCCGCGCGATGCTCCCGTTCTTCATCCTTTATTCAATGTTTGGGATGCAACGTATCGGCGACCTGGTGTGGGCGGCTGGCGATGCGCGCGCTCGCGGATTCCTGATCGGGGCGACGTCCGGCCGAACTACGTTGAATGGCGAAGGACTTCAGCACCAGGACGGCCACAGCCATCTGCTCGCGTCTGCGGTGCCAAACATGAAGGCCTACGACCCCGCGTTCGCCTACGAGATCGCGGTGATCCTCCAAGACGGCGTCCGGCGCATGGTGGAGGCACACGAGGACGGAATCACCTACATCACTGTCGGGAACGAGAACTACCGTCAGCCGGCCATGCCCGAGGGCGATGGCGTCCGCGACGGCATCCTGCGTGGGCTCTACCGGTTCTCCTCGGCCAGCCCGGTCGGGACTTCTGAACCGCCGCGCGTCCACCTGGTCGGCTCCGGCGCCATCATGAACGAGGTCCTGCACGCCCAGCGGACCCTCGCGGAGCAGTTCGGCATCGCCTCGGAGGCCTGGTCGGCAACTTCATTCACCGAACTGCGGCGTGACGCCCTCGAGGTCGAGCGCTGGAACCTCCTGCATCCGGAGGCGGAGCCGCGCGTGCCCTTCGTCACCAGTCTCCTCGGTGATGGGATGCCGGTCGTGGCGGCGACCGACTTCATGAAGGTGCTGGCGGACGGCGTCGCCAAGTGGGTACCGGGCCGCCTGGTCTCGCTGGGGACGGACGGCTTCGGGCGCAGCGCGACCCGTGAGGAGTTGCGCGACCACTTCGAGGTTGACCGCAACCACATCGCCTTCGCGGCGCTCGCCGCCCTGGTGCGCGACGAGACCATCCCGGCACGGGTCGCTACGGACGCTCGGACGGCGCTCGGCATCGATGCCGAACGCGGCGATCCGGCCCGGGCATAGGCGAGGGAGTCCTCGATGGCTGAGTTCAAGTTGCCCGACCTTGGTGAAGGCATCACCGAGGCGGATGTCCTGAAGGTGTACGTCTCGCCGGGCGACACCGTCTCCGTCGACCAGCCGGTGATCGAGATCGAGACAGAGAAGGCGACCCTCGATGTCCCCTCTGGGGTCTCGGGCACCGTGACGGCGGTGCTCGTGCGTGCGGGTCAGACGATCCCGGTGGGGCAACCGCTGATCGAAGTCGGCAGCGGCGCTCCCGCGCAGCCAGCCGCCGCGGCACCGGCCCCGGCAGCGGCAGCAGCACCTTCTGAGCCTGAACCGCCGCAGACGGAGCCCCGGGCCTCGGAGCCGGCCGCGCCCAGCCCTGCGCCGCCGCGACCTCCCGAGCCCGCCCAGCCCGCTCCCGCTCCGGCCTCCCCTGCCCCCACAGCGCCCGCGGCCCCTGCTGCATCCGTGGGCGCGGCCGTCCCTGCTTCCCCTGCTGTGCGAAAACTGGCACGCGAGGTCGGCGTGGAGATCAGCGCTGTCTCGGGCAGCGGGCCGGGTGGGCGGATCACTGACGACGACGTGAAGCGCGCCGCGCGCGAGCGCGCGTTCTCGCAACCAACAACGCCGGCCTCGCCAGGCGGTGATGAGGCCCGGCGGACAGGCGAAGGGCGCCCACTGCCTGACTTCACGCAGTGGGGACGCGTGACGCGCGAACCGCTCTCGCGGCTGAGGCGCACAGTGGCCCGCAACATGGTGCAGTCCTGGACGGAGATCCCCCATGTCCACCTGTACGACCGGGCGGACATCACTGCGATGGAAGAGGTACGTCAGCAGTTCAAGGCGCGGGCGACCGCTGCCGGCGGCACTCTGACGATCTCCGTGATGATGCTGAAGGTGATCGCCGCCGCGCTTCGCGCGCATCCGCGGCTCAACGCGAGCCTCGACACCGAGACGAACGAACTCGTGCTGAAGGACTACGTGCACATCGGCGTGGCGGTGGACACGGAACGCGGGCTCGTCGTCCCCAAGATCGAGGACGTGGACCGCAAGAACATCATCGAACTGTCGATCGAACTGAACCAGATCGCGGAGCGCGCTCGGAACAACGAACTGACGCTTGAGGAGATGCGCGGCTCCACCTTCACCGTCACCAACCTCGGGTCATTCGGCATCGGGCATTTCGACCCGATCATCAACTGGCCGGAGGTGGCCGTTATGGGACTGGGCCGCGCGGAGCAGACCGCCGTCTGGGACGCAGCGACGAAGGCCTGGACGCCACGGCTGCTGATGCCACTGTCACTTGGCCACGACCACCGGATCATCGACGGCGCAGACGGGGCACGCTTCCTGACCTGGATCGTCGAAGCGATCAAGAACCCGCTCCTCATGGCGCTGGAGGGCTAGCGTGGCCGACCCCATTCGCCTCGCCGTCCTCGGGGCGGGCCCCGGTGGCTACCCCGCCGCGTTCCTCGCCGCGGAGCGCGGCATGGATGTCACGCTCATCGACGTGCGCGCGGATCCGGGGGGCGTCTGCCTGTATGAAGGCTGCATCCCCTCGAAGGCCCTCCTGCACGCCGCCTCGGTCGTGACGGATGCCCGCGAGGCAACAGCCATTGGACTCACCTTCGAACCCCCGCACCTTAACCTCGACCGCCTGCGCTCGTGGAAGGACGAGGTGGTGCAGGGCCTCACGGGCGGCCTCGGTCAGATCGCCCGGGCTCGCAAGGTGCGTTATGTCCGGGGCCGGGGCCGGTTCGTGGACGCGAACACGTTGCGCGTCGCGAACGATGGCGAACTGGTGGAGGTGCAGTTCGACGCGGCGATTGTCGCGACCGGCTCCTCTCCGTCCATCCCGCCTCCGCTCCGCCTGGACTCGCCGCGTGTCTGGGACGCCGAAGCCGCCCTGCGGCTGTCCGAGGTGCCAGGGACGCTGCTGGTAGTCGGCGGTGGCTACATCGGCCTCGAGATGGCGACGGTCTATGCGGCGCTCGGCTCGCGCGTGACCGTCGTCGAGGCGACCGGCGGCCTCCTGCCTGGCGCTGACCGGGACCTTGTCGACGTGCTGGCCAAACGCGTCTCGAGCGCCGTCGAAGCGATCCATCTCGAAATGAGCATCGAGCGGCTCGCGGAGACGGACGATGGGGGCGTCATGGCGACGGTCGCGACCGCAGCCGGGTCCGAGGAGCGCCGCTTCGACCGCGTGCTCATCGCAACGGGTCGCCGGCCGAACAGCGGGGATCTCGGCCTCGAGTCCACCCGCGCGCTCCTGACGGCGCGCGGGTTCATTGAGGTAGACCCCCAGCGGCGGACGGGAGAGCCCTCGATCTACGCCATCGGAGATGTCGCGGGAGATCCGATGCTGGCACACAAGGCGACCCACGAGGCGCGCGTGGCGGTGGAGGCGATCCTCGGCGAGCCGAGCGTGTGGGAGCCGCCTGTCATCCCGGCCGTGATCTACACCGACCCGGAGGTAGCCTGGTGCGGCCTAACAGAGACGGAGGCCCGCACGGCCGGACGCGACATTGAGGTGGCGAGGTTCCCCTGGAGTGCTTCCGGTCGAGCGGCCACCGCCGCCGACCGCGAAGGGCTGACGAAGTGGCTCGTGGAGCCGGGCACCGGCCGGGTCCTTGGAGCCGGGATTGTCGGACGGGGCGCAGGTGAACTGATCGGGGAGGCAACGCTGGCTGTGGAGATGGGCGCGCGCCTGGAGGACATCCGGCTGACGGTCCACGCCCACCCCTCGCGCTCGGAGACGCTGATGGAGGCGGCGGAGGCGTTCTTCGGTACGAGCCCGCACTACATCGCGCGACGCCGCTGACAGCGTCGGTGCCCGTGGACAAGAGGAAGGGCGGCCTTGCGGCCGCCCTTCCCGTGTGCCTGTCTGACGGCAGCCCGAGGGCGACTGCGCTAGACGTCCAGCCAGCGCTCGGGGAGGATTTCGGTCGCCCCACCGTATGCACGGGTCTGGATGATGCCGCGGACTTCGGGCCGGTAGGCCGTCCAGCCCACGCCGGCGCCGATCTGAGACGGTACGTAGTACATCTTGTCGGCGTTGATCCGCTGGATCTCCCAGATGTACTCGCGTCGCTTCTCGGCGTTGAGTTCCACGCCCTGCTTGGCGTCCAGCTCGGTGATCTTCGCGTCGGTGACCCTGCCGTGGTTCAGCGGGTCGTTGCCGAACATGCGGGTGAAGTAGCCACCCACCTCCGGGAACGGAGTCTCCAACCCGAACGCGATGCCCTTGAAGTTCGAGCGGAACGTCTGCGGGAAGTAGACCGAGTTGTAGTCCTGGGTCTGGATCTCGACGTTGATGCCGCCCTCACGCAGGTAGTTCGCGGTCGCCTCGGCCAGGGAGTCGAAGGTCGAGCCGTACACCTTGTTCGTGTAGATGAACGGGATCTTGTCGCCCTTGTAGCCAGCAGCGTCCAGCAGCTTCTTCGCCTCGGCCTTGTTGAACTTGAAGAACTCGCCGGTAGGACCAACGTCCTTGCCTCGTGGGTCCAGCCACCAGGCCGCGAAGCCGGCCGGGACCAGGTTGTTCCAGAGGATCGAGACGTCGAGGCCAGCCTCCTGGAGCTTCTTGACGTTGTACCCGGCCTCCGTGAGGGAGTCCCGGTCCTGCGTCATAGAGACAGCCTTGCGGAAGCGGTCGTCACGCCACACCGCGTTCGGGGCGGTCTCCGCCTTCTCGAAGAAGAAGAAGTTCAGGAGCGCCGGCAGCAGGCCGCGCCACTGCACCTTCGGCTGGTCCTTGCGGAGCTGCAGCACGTCGTTCGGGTTGATGCCCGCGTAGTGGACGTTCCCCGCCTGGAACTGGGAGAGCCGGTTGGCGTACTCGGGGATGATGGCGAGGTCGACGCCGTCCGCGAACGGCTTCGGCTTGTCGTGGTATTCCGGGTGCCGCTTAAAGGAGAACTTCGAGGCGGGCTTGTACTCGGACATGACCCATGGGCCGGAGCCGATCATCTGGGTCTTGGGGTCGAAACCGCCACCGGCCTCCTTGGGCTGGATCCAGAGGAGGTTGGAGTCCGAGATGAAGTCAAGGAAGGTCGCGGTTGGCTTCGGCAGCGTGAACTTGAGCGTGTGGGAGTCCACCGCCTCAAGTTTCATGTCCTTGGCGGCGTCCTTGTTCGGGCCCTTCTCGTCAGTCAGACGCTTCCATGAGAAGACGACATCCTCAGAGGTGAGCTCACGGCCGTTGACGGGGGCGATGTTGTGGAACTTCACGCCCTTCTTGAGCTTGACGGTCCAGTTCTGGCCGTCTGTGGACTCTGCACTCTGGGCGGCGTCCGGCTCGACGCCGACGGCGTATGGGTTTTTGTCACCGCGCGCCGCGACCTTGTAGAGGCGGCTGTAGGTGTATCCGGCGATGCCCTTGGCGGTGAAGGAGGCGTTGGCGTAAGGATCGATCGTCACCGGGTCGGTGGTGAGGTCGCCCTTCAGGATCCCGCCCCGCTTGATGTTGGCAAACGGGTCAGACGCAGTCGCCTGCGCATTGGCCGCCGCCGCTGTGGAAGCCGCCTTGGCTGGCGTCTCTTCCTTGCTGCCGCAGCCGATGAGGGCTGCACCCGCGAGCCCGGCGCCCGCGATGCCTGCGCCGCGCAGGACGGTCCGACGGGACACGCCCCCCTCGAGCGCCCTGGACCAGTAGTTCCGATCCTCCAACGTCCACCTCCTGCACTCAATGCGGCGTCAGCCAGAGAGATGGCGCCGTCCCCAGAGTGGTTCGCTGGATAATACGCAATGCCTTCGTCGCACGGATGCAAACGGTGTGCTTTTCGCGAATCTCGTTCGTGATGCGGTCAGCGCCAATCTGACCGCTGGCGACTGCCCGGGTTACTGACCCTGGAACAAGGCCAGCGCGATACCGACTGTGATGGCCGGGCCGTACGGCAGCAGACTCCCGCGCCCGGACCGGGCGAGCGCCACCAGGCCAGCGATCCCTCCGACGACCGCTGTCCCTGCCAGCAGGACTCCTACTCCCGCGGGCCCTACCGCGGCTCCGCCATAGGCGAGGAGTTTCACGTCCCCCATGCCGAATCCGCCGCGCGCGAGGACTCGGGCGAGAATCCCCGCGGCGGTCGCCAACCCAAGCCCGGCCGTCGCCGACCCCAGTTCGCCACGCCAGGAGGCGGCGGCAAGCAGGGCGAACAACCCCGGCACCACAATCAGGTTCGGAATGCGACGGCTCCGGAGATCGACGGCCGCCGCCACCACGGGCGGGACGAGCCAGATGATCCACCCCCACGCGCTCACGAGGGCACCTCGGGGAGCGGATCGATCGAGAGTGCCGATCCCTCCGCGACTCCGGCCTCGCGCAGGCTGCCTGCCGGCAACTCGAGCGCGTGATGGGCGTGGGCGACCCACGGGACGACCCGGCCGGGGACGAGGACGTCCACCACGCGGAGGACTCGGTGGGAACGGTCCAGGAAGGCGACGTCGATGGGAAAGCGCATCCCGAAGGTGTGTACCCCGTTGCACGGAGTGATGAGGAGGCCCTCGCCCGCTTCCAGGCCATCACGGCCGAGCAGGCCGCGGAGCCGGCGGAACGGACTGCGAGCCTCGGTCACACGGCTGGCGACGACCCGGCCGGTGGACTGATCTCGTACCTGGACGGTCGCACCCGCCACTACCGACCTCCCATGGATCGCAGGACAGTGATCATCGCTGGGCCGAGGACCACCACGAAGAGGGACGGGAAGATGAAGAAGACCAGAGGGAACAGCATCTTGAGGGGTGCCTTCATCGCCGCTTCTTCGGCACGCTGACGGCGGCGGACGCGGAGACGCTCGCCCTGTGCGCGGAGGACCTGGCCGATGCCCATGCCGGTCTGCTCCGCCTGGAGCATCGCGGCAACCAGGGCGCTCACACCGGGCGCCGGGCACCGTCGATGCAGCGCCTGCAGCGCCTGCCGTCTGCTCGCACCGAGGTTCTGGTCTGCGAGGACGCGACGGAACTCGGCGGATAGCGGCCCCTCGGCGTGATCGACGATGCGCGCCACGGCCCCCTCGAACCCGAGTCCGGCCTCCACCGAGACGATGACCAGGTCGAGGAAGTCAGGGAGCGCGCGCTCCACGGCCATCTGGCGCCGGGTGGCACGCCCGCGCAGCCATAACGAGGGAGCCATGGACCCGAAGAGTGCTCCAACCACGATGAAGAGCAGCGAAGTGGAGGCGGGCATTCCAGCACGCAGGGTCGCAACGGCCATCCAGGCGGGAAGTCCGAGTCCTCCTGCCAGTGTCAGCAGCAGGAACGTGCCCGGGCGCATGCGCTGGCCGGCCTCCTCCAGCCGGTGAGCCAGGTGCCGGCCGAGGTTGGACGGAAACAGGAGTCGGAGCAGTCCGGACGAGGCTCGGCCCGCGGGGAGGAAGAGCCGCTGCACCACGCCTGACCGGGGGAGCGCCTCAGCCGTCGCGACTGAGGCCAGCCGGGCGGCGACTGAGTGGCGCGGCCGGAGGCTGAGCACGGCGCAGAGCACCGAGGCGCTGATGGCGGCGACGGCGATGAGGTCCATCTCACAGTCCCGTCTGCTAGTAGTCGATCTGGGCGATGCGCTGGACGAGCCAGAAACCGACCACCTCGAGCAGGAGAGCGCTGCCCGCGATGATCCGGCCTGCTGGGTCCGTGATGAGGAGACCGATGTGCTGGGGCGAGAGCAGGAAGAGCGTCCCGGCGAGCGCCACGGGAAGGAGTCCCACCACCCACGCGGACATGCGCGCCTGGGCAGTCAGGGCCTGGACCTCACCCCTGACGCGGATTCGCTCGCGGATGGTGCCCGCGAGGTTGAGGAGCACCTCTGAGAGGTCGCCGCCCACCCGCCGCTGTACCAGCACGGCAGTGGTCACCAGGCTGACGTCCACATCAGCCGCGCGCTGCGCGAACCGCTCCAGGGCTTCCTCCGTGGTGCCGCCGAGATTGATCTCGCGGACGACGCGACGGAGTTCCCCGGACATCGGTTCCGGTTGCTCGCGCGCCGCCAGCTCAAGTCCCTGCACGACACTGAAGCCGGCGCGGAGCGAGGAGGCGACCAGTTCGACCGTGTCAACGACCTGTGCGCTCATCTGCCGACGACGTCGCGCGGCCTTGCGACGTACCAGCAGCGCCGGGACGATCGCACCGGCCAGTGCCACGAGTGACGTAAGCAGGACACTCTGCGAGAGCGCGAACGCGGCAAGCGCGGGGATCCCCGCACTGAGCCCCGTCAGGAGCAGCAGATCGACCGGCTCCCATTCCAGGCCAGCGCTGGTCACCCACGCGCGCAGCGCAGGCGCTGCAGGCCCGCGACGGACCCGCAGGACGGGTGCCGGATCATGGTGAGCGCCGGGGAGGCGTGCCTGCCCACCGATCCGGGCAAGACGGCGGCGCGAACGCTCGTGGCCAGCGTCCAGCACGCGCCCCGTGATCCGCACGACGGCGAACAGCAGTGCTCCGACCGCGAGCGCAGCCAGCCAGGCGCCCATCGCCTCGGCTGACTGGGAAGGACTCACGGCTCACCCCAGTCTTCGCGCAGCAGCACTTCCGCCGGAAACGACACGCCGGCGCGCTCGAAACGCTCTCTGAACTGGGGCTGCAGCCCGGTGGGCCGGAAGCGGGTGCGCAGGCGGCCATCCTCGCCTCGTCCGTCCACCTCCAGCAGGAAGATGTCCTGCAGGAGCAGCGTCTGTCCCTCCATCCCGGCCACCTCGGTGACATGAGTAATTCGCCGGGAGCCGTCCGGCAGGCGGGAGATCTGGACGATCAGCTGGACGGCCGAGGCGATCTGCTCGCGCACAGCGTGATCAGGGAGGTCATATCCCGCCATCAGGACCATGTTCTCGATGCGACTCACGGCGTCGCGTGGAGTATTGGCGTGGACGGTCGAGATCGAGCCGTCATGGCCGGTGTTCATCGCCTGCAGCATGTCGAACGCTTCGCCGCCTCGGACCTCACCCACGATGACGCGGTCCGGCCGCATGCGGAGGGCGTTGCGCACGAGGTCGCGCTGGGTGATCTGGCGCGTGCCCTCCAGCCCGGGTGGCCGCGCCTCCAGGCAGACCACGTGGGGCTGCTGCAGTTGGAGTTCGACGGGATCCTCAATGGTCACCACGCGTTCGTGCTCACCGATGAAGGAGGAGAGGACGTTCAGCAGGGTGGTCTTGCCGGTACCGGTACCGCCGGAGACGAGGATGTTGAGGCCCGCCTCCACGGAACCCCGGAGGAAGCGAGTGGCTTCCGGCGTGAGGGTGCCGATGCGTTCGAGGTCTTCGTGGGTGAGGCGGCGGCGTGCGAACTTCCGGAGTGTGATCTTCGGGCCGTCGGGCGCAGCGGGTGGGACCACGATGTTGACCCGCGAGCCGTCCGGCAGGCGTGCGTCCACCATCGGTGAACCCTCGTCCACGTGGCGACCCAGGGGCGCGACGATGCGTTCGATCACGTGCATGACGTGCTCGCGGTCGCGAAACCGCGCGACGGACCGAGAGAGCCGGCCCGCCCGCTCGACCCAGACATCCGCGGGCCCGTTGACCATGACCTCCGAGATCGAGTCATCCCGCAGGAGCGGCTCGAGCGGGCCGAAGCCCAGGACCTCGTCAGCGAGTTCGTCCAGGACCTGCGGACGCCACTCGGCGGGGACAGCCGTACCGTAGGCCGCCACCACGACGCCAGCCGCGTCGCGCACTGCCCGACGGGCCTCCTCCGGGGCGAGGCTGGCCAGGCGCTGCTGGTCGAGTTCCTCGATCAGCCGACGGTGGACCTGGTCCCGAATGGTCGCGACCGCCTCCGGTAGCGAGCGCGTCTCCGGGAGGTCGAGAGTCGGGGGAGCATCACCCGGCAACGGGCTGGCGTCGACCCGGGGCAGCGTCCCAACGCCTCCAGCGATGCCTGGGGAAGCGCTGTCAGGAGAGCGCTCGGCTGATTGGGGTCGGAACTGGCGGCGCAACATGCGTCACCGACCCCGCTTGAACATACTGAACATGGCTCCTCGATCATCGACCTGGTCTCCTGCCCCCCCAATGTGTGCCGCGAGCGCCTGGACGCGTTTTGCCATCTTTGCTTGTGGGTCCGCGAGAATGAGCGGCTCGCCTCGCTGCGTAGAGACGGGCACTGCCCGGTCGTGCGGGATGCTCCAGAACACCTCGCAGCCGACGGTGCGGGCGATGTCTGCCTCCGTCACGGAGTTGGCGTTCGTCGCGTGGTTCACCACGAGCTTCAACCGGTCCGTGGAGAAACCCTCGTGCCGCAACGCGTCCACGGCCATCCGCGCGTCCTTCACGCTGGCCATGTCCGCGCTGGTGACTACGAAGACGGTGGTCGACTCGTCGAGCGCGGCCGCGACCGCCGCCGAGTAGGTGCCTGGCGTATCGACCACGACGAAGTCGAACGCCTCGGAGAGTTCGCGCAACACGGCGGCGACGGCCTCTGGATCCGCCGGGGCGGAGAGTTCGTGCCGGTGCCGAGCCGCGAGGACCTCGACGCCGACGGGGTGGCGGACGAGGAACTCTCGGATGGCCGGCCGCTCGCCACGTGCCATCGCGTCGAGCAGATCCGCGAGCGTGCGCTCGGCCTCGAGGCCCATGGAGAGTGCGACATCGCCGAACTGGACATCCGCGTCCACCAGGACGACGGGGGCACTTGTCTGCTGCGCGATCGAGAGCGCGAGGTTCGCGGCCAGGGTGGTCTTGCCGACTCCACCTTTCGGGCCGAACACCGTCAGGATCGAGCCCGCGACCGGAGCACCGCCCTCCGAGACGCCGAGTGCCCGATCCAACTGTGCCCGATGCCGGAGACGGGCGGACACGATGGTCTCTTCCAATGTCTCCGGCACGACGGGACTGGCGATGAACGCGCGGGCACCGGCGAGCATCGCCTTCTGTACGAGGTCACCCTGTGTGTCTCTCGAGACGACGACGGGCGTCGCCTGGGGCGCCGCCACCTGCACCGCCTCAAGCGTGCGCAGGGACAGGGCGAGCGGCTCTCGGAGGTGGACCAGCACGACATCTGGCTGGAGCGATGTGGCGAGCCGGGCTGCCTCGACGCCGTACTGTGCCTCCCCGACGACGGCGATCGCCCGCTGGGCAAGCGCCCGACGGAGCGATGCGCGGTGGTCGGGATCCGCATCCACTACGAGTACCTGCGTATGTCTTGCCATCATTCGCCTCCGCCATGGGCTCCGTGTGTTCTATCCACCGCCGGGCGACCGCCCGCGCAGTGCGAGTCGCAACTTCCCGATTTCGTCCATCTGCACGAGGCGCTGCGCCTCCTCGATGGTGACGGCGAGCGTGACGGTCGCGTTGAGCGAGCGAGGGTTGTCGCTTCCGCCTTTCGCGGTGAGCTTCTGCGCGTCAGCCCCGAGGAGCGTGCCCGCGACTGCGAGGACGGGGACATTGCGCAGCACGATCTGCGCTGCCCCGCCGGCTTCCTTGGAGGCCACACCAAGGACATCCACGTGATCGCCTGGCGCGAGCAGCCCGCCGGTGCTGATCACGTCGTTCACCGCGATGGAGACGGCGAAACGGTCAGGAGGGACTAGCGCCGCCAGGCTGCTCCCGGGCGGCTGGTCAGACAGTTTCGCGGCAAGGAGCGGTTCGTTGGCCACGATGGGGAGCGTGGCGAACTTGCCCTCGGCATCCTCGATGCGTGCGACAGCGCCTCGCGGCGCACCGCTGCCGGGGACCTGCTCGACTCGAAGATCGCCAGCCGTGATGCGGGCGCCAGCCGCGACCGGCTTGACCGCGACGACCAGCGGACGTCGGGCCTCGACGCCGGCGCCTTCCGCGACCGGGGTGCGGAGCGAGACATACGCGGCCGAGCCACCCACCAGGGCCAGGACGACTGCGAGCAGCGTCAGCCGGTCGAGACGTCGAAACAGTGACATCGAGGGCTCCGATCGCCTGTCGCTACTGCACCAGCCGCACGGCCAGCAGGCCGTACGCGCCGACGCTCGTGTTGTAGGGAGCCCACTCGCCGCCCGGGACGACGGTGTCAATGAACCGCCCGACCACTGCGCCGTTGCTCCCGCAGGCTTCGATGAAGAAGGCAGAGAAGCCGAGGATCAGTGCGTGCTGAGGGTCCGGGAACTCGACCCTGGGGATAATGACCAGCCGTGGGTTGGACCAGTCGAGCACGCGGTAGGAACCGTCGACTTCCTCGAGTACCTCCTCGAAGGTGGAGGAGTCGCCGGTGATCCGGCCGCTGTTCCCGGCACAGCCTGTGCCCTGCTGGGTTGGGCCGTTCATGTTGCCGCTGGCGACTCCCTTGAGCTGGCCGGCACGGACGACTGTGGACGACCCCGTGACGATGCGATCGCGGTACTCGGAGGCCGAGGATGTACCGGTGTCATCGATGTCCAGCGCGTGAAAGTTGCCCTGGCCGTGCTGATCGCAGAGCCCGCCGTTGCCGGTCGACCCCATCTTCAGGCAGTAGGTCTCGCCGAAGACGAATCCCCCCGGGGGTTCTTCCGCGCCCCATGGCATGACGCCGATCAGGCCACCCACCACGCCGAGTTGCGCCGTGCCGAGGCTGCTCACGGCACCCATGTCCATGCCGATGCTGGAGGCGAAGAAGAATGGGGCGTTGCCGTGAGTGCGGACGGTCACGCGGTCAAACGGGGTGGTGTCCGTCGAAAACTCCACATCTGCGGCGCTGATGGTGACGCCGTTCGCAGCGGCGTACGTGATCGCCGCGTCGATGGCCAGTTGGAGGACTGCCGGATCGGTCGTGGGCAGATACTGCGCGGCCGCGAGGGCAGCGGCGTCCGCCGCATTCTGGAGTTCCCGTCGCTCGACGAACACGCGCGAAGCGTCCACCGTCAGCATCTGGATGCCGATGATCAGCGGGAGCGTCAGCGCAAACATGACCGTCGCGACGCCTCGTTCGTCCTGAGACGAACGGAGGAGTCGTGAGAGCCAGTTACGCAGACTGATCATCGCCACTACTCCAACCGCATGGTGGTCTCGCCACGGACGGTCAAGACTCCACCGGGGATCATGGATGCGATGAGTGGCGTCACGGGGACCATGTCGTACTCCACCCAGACGGTGACACCGTTTCCGGACTGGTACGGCCCGGGGTCGAGCCCCCAGTCTGCGGACTCCGGGGCGCCGAGACCGACGAGCGAGTCGAGGATGCGGTCCTCGACGATCGCCGAGCACCCCGGATCAATCGAGCAGCGGGCGGCTGCGGTGCGGGCACCCTCGCGAGCTGACTGCGTGACGATCACCCAGGTGTTCAGCCCTCGGCCAACTTCAAGCGCGCCGAAGATCATCGTCACGAGCACCATCACGACGATCGCGAGTTCCACGGTCGCCTGGCCATCCGCCTCGCTGCCCGATCGGCGGAGCTGCGAGAACGAGTCGATGAGTGCGCGGCGCGTGGGCTGGTGCATGGCGCCCGTCCGGCGGGTGCCGGTCCTGCCGGCGTCATGTGACTGGGAACGACCCTGGCGGCGGACCGCTCCCAGCCACATCACGCCGGAGGACCGGACGTCCTGCTGACTAGAAGGCTGCGATGACGTCGTTGAATGTGGTGACGAGCTGGTTACCCAGGGCGACGACGACCACCATCACGACGACGGCGACGCCGGCGAGGATCAACCCGTACTCAGCCATCGTCTGGCCGTCCTCGGCCACGACTTCGCGCCGGGTGCCCGCGAGCGCGCTGGCCATGAACTTCGACATTGCAGTCTCCTGTCCTGGGAGCCCCTGCCCCCGCCGCGGATGGCCGGGCCATCCTGTGTGTGTCGTAAGGAGAGACTGCGCGACGGGACGATCCTTACAGGCGTGGGGAAGAGTCAGAAAGATTTTCTGATCTTGAAGCCCTAGCCCCCCACAAAGTTCATGACGTTGCGTTATGGTCATCGGCGTCAAACGTTGAGGCGTTGTTGACATGCTGTGGCGGCAGTGTGGCTCCATTCACCGGGTTTACGAGCCAAGTGAGCAGCCATGGTCCTCGCGCAGCCCCTCCCGGGCGCAGCGAACAGCGACATCGAGCGCATCCAGCGTGCAAGACTCGGTGACCCGGTCGCGCTCGAAGAACTGATCATCAGCCATCGCGCGTTCGTTGAATCGATCGCCCGGCGCTTCGTGAATGATCAGGACGACGTCCAGGATGTCGCCCAGGAGGCGTGGATCCGCGCCGCCAACGCCCTCGGCTCCTTGAAGGACGAGGCCCGCTTCCGGCCCTGGCTCCGTGCGATCACTCGCAATGCCTGCATGACCTTCCTCTCTCGCCGGCCTGACGCGTCATCGCTGGATGACGAGGACGCGTTTGAGCCCGCCGGCCGCGAGATCGATTCGCCAGAGTCATCTGCCGAGCAACGAGATGAACGACGCCGGCTCTGGGAGGCCCTGGGGGCTCTATCGGACCTCGACCGACGCGCGCTGCATCTGCGGGAGGTCGAATTACTCCCGTTTGAGGAGATCGCCCGCCGCCTCGGGATCCGCAAGAACGCCGCGGAGGTGCGCGTGCACCGCGCGAAAGCGCGCTTCCGTGAACTGTATGAGGCAGCCGACGCCACACAACCGGCCTGCGGGATCGCGGGCATCCGCCTGGCGCTCCTTCTCGAAGGCGAGATCCGAGGCGAGCAGGCGGCGGAGATCGAGAGGCACCTGGAAGGCTGCCTGGACTGCAAGCAGCGTCTGCACCGTATGTCGCAGGGCCGGTCGCTCTACCGCCGGATGGGGCTGTTCGGCATCCCGGGATTCGGCACGCTGGTGGAGCGGTTCCAGCGGTTCGGCGATGCCCTGACGCGATGGCTCCCCGTGGACGCGATCCCGATGCTCGCGACGGGCGGTGCCGCCACATCGGCCACGGCCAGCGTGATGAGCGCGATGGTGGTCGCAGCGCTATTCAGCGGCCCGACCCTGGCGGCGGCGGGGTCGTTGCCGGGGATCCCTGGAGGCGTCGAGTCCCCCCGCGTTCAAGCACCGGCGCCTGTCCAGCCACCCTCGGCCCTCCGAGTGGTGCCAGCGGTAGCGGCGGTCAGCCCCGCGATTGGCTCCAGCCCCTCCCGCGCCGCCCTTCGACCAATCCCCACGTCCGCCGGGGAGGAACCCGGCCGGGACGGTGGACCCGCTGTAAGCGATGCGCCCTCCGCCCTGCCTCTCGCCACCCCACTCCCGATGGCGAGCGTGGTTTCCGAAGGTGCTGCGTCGTCTGCCGCATCAGACCCCGCAAGCAAGGACGCTGAGCCGAGCCCATCGCCTGCTGTCGTCGCGGCAACCACTTCGGGCGGCACCGAGTCCGGAGGCAAGGACCATCCCCGCCACGGCGGGCGGACTGGCCACAGTCAGGCGCCTGAGCACAGCAATGCTGGCGGCAACGGCAACGCCGGGGGCAACGGCAACGCGGGAGGCAACGGCAACGCGGGAGGCAACGGCAACGCAGGAGGCAACGGCAACGCGGGAGGCAACGGCAACGCGGGGGGCAACGGCAACGCGGGGGGCAACGGCAACGCGGGGGGCAACGGCCACGCCGGGGGCAACAGCAACGCCGGAGGCAACAGCAGTGCCGGGG
>CAZVNJ010000030.1:0-27302 GCA_964628985.1 uncultured Dehalococcoides sp. | reverse complement strand
GCACCGTCGTGTCCGACAAGGGCGACAAGACGATCGTCGTGCAGATCGAGCGCGCGGCGCGCCACCGGCTCTACCGCAAGGTGATCCGGCGCACGAAGCGCTACCACGTGCACGACGAGCAAAACACCGCGACGGTCGGTGACACCGTGCGCATCGAAGAGTGCCGGCCGATCAGCAAGCTGAAGCGCTGGATGCTGATGGAAGTGCTCACCGAGCGCGCCGTCGCCGAAGTGGCGCCTGAGTCGCTGGACCGCAGCCTCGTTGCGGAGATGCAGCGGTCAGCCGCGCACGCCGCCGAGGAGACCGCGACGGATGCGGCCGAGGATGGGGCGTCTTAGATGATCCAGCAGGAGACCCGGCTGAAGGTCGCAGACAACTCGGGTGCTCGGGAACTCCTGTGCATCCGGGTGCTCGGCGGCTCGAAGCGTCGGTACGCCTCGGTCGGCGACATCATCGTCGCCACCGTGAAAGAGGCACAGCCGAACGGCAATGTGAAGAAGGGGACCGTCGTCCGCGCCGTGATCGTGCGGACGAAGTTCCCGGTGCAGCGCCCGGACGGCTCGGTGATCGTCTTCGACGAGAACGCGGCCGTGCTGGTGAACGACAAAGAAGGCAACCCGCGCGGCACGCGCATCTTTGGGCCTGTCGCCCGGGAACTCCGCGACCGCCGGTTCATGCGCATCATCTCGCTCGCACCGGAGGTGCTGTAGTGGCAGCCAAGGTGAAGCGGAACGACGAGGTGCAAGTGCTCACGGGCAAGGACCGCGGCCGCCGCGGTACCGTCCGCGCCGTGCTGCCGAGCGCGGGCCGCGCCGTCGTGACCGGCATCAACATGGTGAAGAAGCACCGCCGCGCGGCTCCGCCGCAGCAGACGGGCGGGATCATCGAGATGGAAGCGCCGATCGCGCTCTCCAACCTCGCGGTGATCTGTCGCTCCTGCGGCTCGGCCGCACGTGTCGGGTTCAAGGTGCTCGAGGACGGCCGCAAGGTGCGGACCTGCAAGAAGTGTGGGGAGGCGATCGACTAATGGCGACAGCCACATCCACGAGTCCTCGGCTGAAGGCGCGCTACCACGACGAAGTGGCGAAGACGCTGATGACCGAGTTTGGCTACGACAACGTCATGCAGGTGCCTTCCGTCGTGAAGGTTGCGGTCAACATCGGCCTGGGCGAGGCGATCGAGAACGCGAAGGCAGTCGAGTCGGCGACGAACGACCTGCGCTCGATCACCGGGCAGCAGCCGTACGTGCGGCGCTCGAAGAAGGCCATCTCGAACTTCAAACTGCGCGAGGGCATGGTGATCGGTCTTTCCGTCACGCTGCGCGGTGCGCGGATGTGGGAGTTCCTGGACCGGCTGATGGGCGCTGCGCTCCCGCGCGTCCGCGACTTCCACGGGGTGTCCGCAGACGCCTTCGATGGAAGGGGGAACTACTCCCTCGGCCTCTCGGAGCAGGTGATCTTCCCGGAACTGCCGTTCGACACGGTGGACCGGGTCCGCGGGTTGCAGGTGAACATCGTCACCACCGCGAAGACAGATGCAGAAGGCAAGCGGCTGCTCGAGCTCCTCGGCATGCCGTTTGCGAAGAAGTAGGCGGACCCGATGGCGAAAGAGTCAAAGCTCGTCAAGAACGCAGAACGCCAGCGCCTCGTGGCGCTGCACGCGAAGCGTCGTGCCGAGTTGGTCGCGGTGATCAAGGACGGGAACGCGTCCGCGGAGGCAAAGGACCAGGCGTATTGGCGTCTGAACAAGATGCCGCGAGACGCGAGCCCCACCCGCTTCCGCAACCGCTGTCAGATCACAGGCCGGCCTCGCGGGTATATCCGCGATTTCGGTGTGTCTCGGATCAAGTTCCGAGAGTTGGCCGTGCAGGGCATGCTGCCCGGCGTGAAAAAGGCCTCGTGGTAGCCGTACCGGCACATTGGTGGCGCGGTAACGGAACCCACGCAGGAGAAGGCAGGCGAACCGGATGACCCAGTCCGACCCCCTGGCAGACATGTTCACCCGCATCCGCAACGCAGCGGAAGCGCGACACGAGGACGTCAAGATTCCGGCGTCCACCGTGAAGCGTGCGGTCGCGGAGGTCCTCCACTCGGAGGGCTACATCCGCGGCATCGAAGAGGTGGTGGACGGTCCGCGCAGCTTTATCAAGCTGGACCTCACGTACGGTGAGGACCGCAAGGCCGTGATCTCCGGCATCCGCCGGGTGAGCCGTCCGGGCCTTCGGGTCTATGTGAATAAGCGAGAGATCCCGCGGGTCTTTGGTGGCCTCGGGGTCGCGATCATGAGCACGTCCCAGGGCGTCATGTCAGGCCGTGAGGCCTGGCGCCGGCGCATTGGTGGCGAAGTGCTCTGCTACGTCTGGTAGGCCCGAGATGTCACGAGTCGGCAGACTCCCCATCCCGATCCCGTCCGGCGTGGACATCTCCGTCGCAGGGTCCGTCTGCACCGTGAAGGGGCCGAAGGGCACCCTCACGCAGGAGGTCCACCCGAACATCAACGTCTCCGTCGCGGACGGCAACGTGGTGGTCACGCGCCCGGACGACTCCAAGGACAACCGAGCGTTGCACGGCCTCACACGCGCCCTCATTGCCAACATGGTGACGGGCGTGACCACGGGGTTCCGCAAGTCACTGGAACTGCAGGGCACGGGGTACCGGGCCCAGTTGCAGGGCCAGAACCTGGTCCTCACGGTGGGTTACTCCCACCCGGTGGAGATGCGTCCCTTGCCGGGTGCCGCCTTCACTGTGGAGACCAACACGCTGTTGCACGTGGACGGCAACGACAAGCAGGTCGTCGGCCAGCAGGCCGCCCTGGTCCGTCGCGTACGCCCGCCCGAGCCGTACCACGGCAAGGGTGTGCGGTATCGCGGTGAGCGGATCAAGCTGAAGGCCGGGAAGAAGACGAAGGGCAAGTAATGTCGCAATCGAACGCGCACGCAGCCCGTATTCGTCGTCACACGCGCGTCCGGCGCCGGGTCACCGGCACGCCAGACCGCCCGCGTCTCGCCGTCTTCCGGTCCAACCAGCACATCTATGTCCAGGTGATCGATGACGCCGCCGGCCGCACGCTGGCCGCCGCTTCCGACCGTGAGCCCTCGCTGGGGGCCACGGGTTCGAAGAGCGACCGGGCCAAGCAGGTCGGCGCGCTCGTGGCGCAGCGCGCCAAGCAGCACGGCATCACCGAGGTGATCTTCGACCGTGGCGGTTTCCGCTACGCGGGCCGGGTGAAGATCCTCGCGGATGCGGCGCGCGAAGAAGGGCTGGTCTTCTAATGGTGAACCAGGGACCTCGCCCCGGTGGGGGCGGACGCGGTGGCCGCGGTGGCGGCCCGGACCGCGGTGGCCCGGGTGGCCCCGGCGGCGACCGTAACCGGCGTGACCGCCGGCGCGACGACGACGAGACGCCGGAGTTCATCGAGAAGGTGGTCTTCATCAACCGCGTCGCGAAGGTGGTGAAGGGCGGACGCCGCTTCTCCTTTACCGCGATCGTGGTGGTGGGTGACGGCGCAGGCCGCGTCGGCTTTGGCATGGGCCGGGCCGCCGAAGTACCAGAGGCCATCCGCAAGGGTGGGGTCATCGCCCGACGCACCATGTTCAAGGTGCAGATGCGGCAGACCACCATCTCTCACGACCTCATTAGCGAGTTCAAGGCGACGCGCGTCATCATGCACCCGGCCGCAGCGGGCACCGGGCTCATTGCCGGCGGCGCTGTCCGCGCCGTCATGGAGGCCGCCGGGGTAACCGACGTCCTGACCAAGACGCAGGGGTCCACCAACCCCATCAATGTTGTGAACGCGACCGTCAAAGGCCTGCGCAGTCTCCGTGACCCGAAGGCGGCACGCGAGCGTCGCCTGGCCCTGGCAGGCGTGTAAGGAGCCGGTGATGGCGAAGATCAGCGTCACCTACACGAAGTCGGCCATTGGCTACGCGTGGGACCAGAAGGCCACCGTGCGGGCCCTTGGCCTCCGCCGGATGTGGCAGACCGTGGAGCACGACGACAACCGCACCATCCGCGGGATGGTGCGCAAAGTGCGCCACCTCGTCACCGTCAAAGAGATCGAGTAACCATGGACCAGCACAACCTCAGCCAGGCGGAGGGCGCGAAGCGCCCGTCGAAGCGAGTCGGACGCGGTAACGCATCCGGCCACGGCACCTACGCCACGCGCGGGCGAAAGGGGCAGAACGCCCGCGGGGGCGTCCGCCCCGGCTTCGAGGGCGGCCAGATCTCCGTGGTCCGCCGCGCGCCGAAGTTGCGCGGTTTCAAGAACCCGTTCCGCACGGAGTTCCGCGCGGTGAACATCGACGTCCTCGCCGAGCGGTTCACCGCGGGTGCGGTCATCGACGGCGAAGCACTTCATGCTGCCGGCCTGCTCGGCCGCGCGGACGAGCCGTACAAGGTGCTTGGCCGTGGCGAGTTGCCATTCGCCCTGACGGTGAAGGCCCCGCGCATCTCTGGCACGGCCAAGGAGGCGATCCTGGCTGCGGGCGGCACTGCTGACGAGTTCGCACCGGCTGACCGCACGCCGCGCGACCGTAAGCACCGCCGCGACCAGGCGAAGGGCTAGCCCGAGATGGGTTTCAACTCCGGCTCCACGACGAACAACCGGCCCCGCCTCCTGCAGGCGGGGATCGACGCGTTCGGGCAGCCGGAGATCCGGAACAAGCTGCTGTTCATCATCGGCATGCTGTTGATCTTCCGGTTCATCGCGCACATCCCGGTACCGGGCGTGGACCGCGAGCAGTTGAAGGCGACGTTCGACAGCAACGCGATCCTTGGCTTCCTCAATATCTTCTCGGGTGGTGCGCTACAGAACCTGTCGATCGCAGCCCTCGGCGTGTACCCGTATATCACTGCCTCGATCGTGATGCAGCTGGCTCAACCGCTCATCCCGCGCCTGGCGGCGCTGGCGAAAGAGGGTGAGTCCGGGCGCCAGAAGATCCAGATCTACACCCACTGGGTGACGCTGCCGCTCGCGGCGTTCCAGGGGTATGCGCAGTTGCTGCTGATCCAGCAACTGGGCGGCGTCTCCTCGATCGGCCTCGGGTTCAACTCGCAGGGGCTGATCACGCTTGCCACGCTGTTCTCGATGGTGGCTGGGACCATGCTGCTTGTCTGGATGGGTGAACTGATCTCGGAACGTGGGCTGGGCAACGGCATCTCGATGATCATCCTCGCGGGCATCGTGTCTGGCCTGCCCTCGCTCATCGGGCGCGGCGTTCTGACCGGGACGGGTGCGGCGATCGGCGGCCTGATCCTGCTGACGGTGGTCGCGCTGGCGGTGATTGCGATGATCGTGGTGTTCAATGAGGGCCAGCGTCGCATCCCCGTGCAGTACGCGCGGTCGCAGTTCCGTGGTGGGCGTCTCTACCGACAGCAAGGCCAGACGCACATCCCGCTGAAGGTGAACGGTGCGGGCATGATCCCGCTGATCTTTGCCACCTCGATCATGATCTTCCCGCCGGCGTTCTCTCAGTTCCTGGCGAACACGGCGGATGTCGGGTGGATCGCGTCGTTCGCGGACAACCTGGCGGCCTGGCTCTCACCAACCTCGCCGTTCTACTGGGGTGGGACGTTCCTGCTGGTGGTGATCTTCACGTTCTTCTACACGATGGTGACGTTCCAGCAGCAGAACCTCCCTGAGAACCTCCAACGGCAGGGCGGGTTTATCCCGGGCATCCGGCCGGGGCGTCCGACAGCCGACTACATCACGCGGGTGCTGGTGCGCATCACGTGGGGTGGCGCGCTCTTCCTCGGGTTTGTCGCAGTGTTGCCGTTCCTGGCGACCCGGCTCACGAACGTGCAGGCGCTGCAGATCAGTGCGACTGGCCTGCTCATCGTTGTGGGTGTGGTCATCGACACCATGCGCCAGATCGAGGCGCAGATGACGATGCGCAATTACGAGGGGTTCATTTCCTGATGCGACTGATCCTGCTCGGCCTCCCCGGTGCCGGAAAAGGCACCCAGGCGAAGATCCTGGCGACCCGCAAGGGTCTGCTGCACATTTCCACGGGCGACATGTTCCGCGAGGCCGCTGCGGCCGGGACTGAACTGGGCAAGCGGGCGCAGGACTACATGTCCCGTGGTGAACTGGTCCCAGACGAGGTCACGATCGGGATGCTCCTCGAGCGGATCGCGAAGCCGGACGCCCAGATCGGGCTCATGCTGGACGGCTTCCCGCGCACGATCCCGCAGGCCGAGGCGCTGGACGCCGCCCTCGCCGGCCGTGGGCAGCAGATCGACGCCGTCCTCTACATCCAGGTGCCCGAGGGTGACCTGATGGAGCGGCTCACGGGGCGGTGGTCTTGCCCGAATTGCGGCGCGATTTACCACACTCAGACCAAGCCGCCGAAGGTGGCCGGCATCTGCGACGAGTGCGGCGCCACCCTCACCCAGCGTGCGGATGACCAGCCGGCCACCGTGAAGACCCGCCTGGACACGAACCGGGCGTGGACCGAGGCGCTCGCCGAGTTCTACGGCAAGCAGGGCAAACTGCACGAAATCGACGGCACGGGGGCGATGGACGCCATTACCGACCGTTTGGTCGAATCTATCTCGCGTATCCCAGGTGCGGCATAGGGCGTTAGGACGCTACACTGATATGTCTGTCGAGTTGAAGTCTGCGGCGGAGCTCGAGGGGATGCGGCAATCTGGCCGTATCAACGCTCGTGTGCGCCAGGTGCTCCTGGAGGCGATCCGCCCCGGGGTCACGGGCTTGGAACTCGACCAGTTGGCCAAGCAGGCGATCAAGGAGCACGGGGCGGAGCCTACCTTCGTCGGCTACGCGCCGATGGGGAAGCCGCCCTACCCGGGTGCCATCTGTTACTCGGTGAACGAGGAACTGGTGCACGGGATCCCGAGTCCGGGGCGACGGTGCCGACCGGGCACCTCGGGGCCGGACCGGGCGCTGAAAGAAGGGGACATCGTCACGATCGATCTTGGTGTCACGTACAAGGGTTGGGTCTCGGACGCTGCCTTCACCGCTCCGGTGGGTCGGGTGAGCGACGAGGCCCTCGCGCTGGTTGAGACGACGCGGAAGGCCCTGTGGGCGGGGATCGACGAGATGAGGCCGGGCAACCGGCTGGGCGATGTCTCTCACGCGATCGGCGCGGTGGCCGGCGGATACGGCATTGTGACCGGTTACGGCGGCCACGGCGTCGGCCGGAAGATGCACATGGAGCCGCACGTGCCGAACTACGGCCGTCCGGGCACAGGCCTACGGCTGCAGGCGGGCCTGGTGCTCGCTCTGGAGCCGATGTTCAGCGCCGGGAGTGCGGCGACCGAAGAGACCGAGGACGAGTGGACGGTCGTCATGCGTGACGGCAGTCTCTCGGCCCACTGGGAAGAGACGGTGGCGGTCACCGCGGACGGGCCGGAGGTCTTGACTCGCCTCGACTGAGGTGAGTCGAACGCCTATGGGACGAGGACGAGGGAACCGTCAGCCGCCGAGAGGGCCGCGCGTACCGCGCGAGAAGAAAGAGGTAATCGAGGTCGAGGCGATCGTGAAGGAAGCTCGTCCGAACGCGATGTTCGACGTCGAGCTGGCCAACGGTCACCACGTCCTCGCCGGTGTGTCTGGCCGGATGCGGTTGAACTACATCCGCATCCTGCTGGGGGACAAGGTGCTTGTGGAACTGAGTCCCTACGACCTGACCCGTGGACGGATCACGTATCGGTTCCGATAGGGGACCGAGGGTGACGGAGGCCGTGAGGCCTCGAGGAGTTCGGTATGAAGGTGTCCGCATCCGTGAAGAAGCGCTGTGACAAGTGCCAGATCATCCGGAGGCACGGGCACGTCCGGGTGATCTGTGTGACCGCGAAGCACAAGCAGCGACAGGGCTAGGAGCAGCGCCATGGCACGCATCGCCGGCGTAGACATCCCTCGGGACAAGCAGATCGCGTTCTCGCTGCCGTACATCTACGGCGTGGGGCGTCCGACGGCGATGCGCGTCCTCGCGCAGACGAACGTGGCCCCCACGACGGTGGTGCGCGACCTGACGGACGACGAGGTGAGCCGCCTGCGTGCGGTGATCGAAGGCGAATTGCTGGTGGAGGGCGACCTCCGCCGCCAGGTACGCGGGCACATCCAGCGCCTGATCGAGATCAATTGCTACCGCGGCTCCCGGCATCGCAAGGGCCTGCCGGTCCGTGGCCAGCGGACGAAGACGAACGCGCGTACCCGTCGTGGGGCGCGCCGCACTGTGGCCAACAAAAAGAAGGCCACGAAGAAGTAGCGAGGGCGGATCGTTATGGGCCGGACCCGACAACAGCAGGCAACGACCCGCACCCGACGTCGCGAGCGGAAGAATATTCCGCGCGGCCGCGTCTTCGTGTCGTCCACGTTCAACAACACCATCGTCACGGTGACGGACCCGAACGGGAACGTGCTGACGTGGGCGAGTGGTGGTGTGGTGGGCTTCAAGGGCTCCCGCAAGAGCACACCGTACGCAGCCCAGCTGTCCGCGGAGCGTGCCGCCGCGGTGGCCCTGGAGAACGGCATGCGAGAGGTGGACGTCACGGTGAAGGGCCCCGGCCCCGGCCGCGAGGCGGCCGTGCGGGCGCTCTCAGCGGCCGGCCTGCGGGTCACGGCGATCCGCGACACGACACCCATCCCGCACAACGGCTGCCGCGCGCGCAGGCGCCCGCGTCAGTAGTCAGACCGCAGTGATCGACGACCGCAGGACCTCGGAGGAATCATGGCTCGTTACGTAGGGCCCAAGTGCCGGAAATGCCGCCGCTACGGCGTCTCGCTTTGCGGGACGGCGAAGTGCGCCGTCCTGCGCCGCCCGTTCCCGCCGGGGCCTCGCTCGATGCGGCGTCGCAAGATCTCGGACCGTGGCCAGCAGCTGATCGAGAAGCAGAAGGTCCGTTTCGCTTACGGACTGATGGAGGGTCAGTTCCGCCACACCTACGAGCGCGCGACGCGCCGCCCGGGTGTGACCGGCAACAACCTGATGTCGCTGCTCGAACTCCGGCTGGACAACGCGGTGTACCGCCTGGGCTTCGCGAGCACGCGCTCGCAGGCCCGGCAGCTGGTGAACCATGGGCTGATCGCGGTGGACGGCCGGAAGTTCTCCGTGCCGTCCGCGCGACTGAAGACCGGTCAGGAAATTTCCCTGACGGAACGCGGCAAGCGCTCGACCTACGCGAAGATCCTCGCGGAGGAGATCGTGAACCGCGATGTGGCCGGCTGGTTGGACATTGACCGCAAGGCCCTGAAGGGCCGCGTGGTCACGGAGCCCGGTCCGGGTGACTGGGAACCGCACTTCAACCCGAACGCGGTCGTCGAGTACTACTCGCGCTAACCCGGCGCGTATTCGTAACGCCTCGTCGCCCCGGTGGGGCAGGAGACGAGAGAGGTGTCGCTTGGCCGACCTGCTGCATCCTGAGATTCGCATTGAGACCGTGGAGGCGGACTACCTCCACCTGGTCGCTGAGCCGCTGGAGCGTGGATTTGGCACGACGCTGGGCAACGCCCTGCGACGCGTGTTGCTTTCCGCGCTCCCCGGCGCCGCCGTCACGTCCGTCCGCATCGAGGGCGTGGAGCATGAGTTCTCCACGGTCCCGGGCATGAAGGAAGACGTCACGGAGTTCCTGCTCAACCTGAAGGAAGTCCGCCTCCGCGCGTATGCGGACCGGGCTGCGCGGCTCTTCCTGGAGGTCTCCGGTCCCGGTGAGGTGACCGCCGGCCAGATCCAGGCCACCGCCGACTACGAGATCGTGAACCCGGACCTTCGGCTCGCCACCCTCGAGGCCGGCGCGTCGCTCGCGATTGACCTCAACGTCGAGAACGGCCGCGGCTACCTACCGGCCACCGTCTCCGAGGGTCTGCCGATCGGTGTGATCCCGGTGGACGCGCTCTTCACGCCAGTCCGCCGGGTGAACTACCGCGTCTCCAACACCCGTGTGGGGCAGGAGACGAACTACGACAAGCTCGACCTCGAGATCTGGACCGACGGCACCCTCGATGGGGAAGCCGCCGTCTCCATGGCCGCCGAGATCCTGCGCGCCCAGTTCGCCCCCTTCCAGCTCCTCGGACGGGTGGAGACGGCGCTCGAGCCGGAGCGCGCACGCGCCGAGGCGCCCTTCGAGGGCTACGACATGCCGATCGAACAGCTGGACCTCTCGGTCCGGGCCTACAACTGCCTCAAGCGGTCCGGCCTGATGACCGTGGGCGCGGTGCTGGAGAAGAGCGAAGAAGAACTCCTCGCGCTCCGCAACTTCGGCGAGAAGTCGTACTTCGAACTGCGCGAAAAGCTGGTGGGCCACGGCTTCCCGGCCCCGCGTTCGGAGTCCCGCCGCGCCGCGCCGTCCGAGATGTCCTCGTCGACCGCGTTGCTGTCCGACATGGACGACGACGATGACGATGTCGAGGACCTGGACGACGACGGCGACAGTGAGCAGGTGTCCGCCCTGGGGGCGGCCCTGATGGAAGCCCTCAAGGAAGCCAACCGGGGCGAGAAGTAGCGAAGTGCGCGTTGCGTCGGTAGGCGCGGCGCGAGAGGACAGGTCGAATGCGACACGGACAGACCGGCCGCAGGTTTGATATGCCGACAGGCCAGCGGATGGCCATGTTCCGCACGCTCACGCGGCACTGCATCCAGCACGGTGGAATCCAGACCACCGAGGCGCGGTGCAAAGAAGTACAGGCGATGGTGGAGAAGATGATCACGCTGGGCAAGGCGAACACTGTGCACGCACGTCGCCGCGCCCTCGCTTTCATCGACGACCGCGACGTGGTGCAGCGGCTCTTCGACGAGGTGGCGCCGAAGTACGCGGAGCGCCCCGGCGGTTACACGCGGGTGGTGAAGCTGGGCCAGCGCAAGGGCGACGCAGCGCGCATCGCGCGGCTTGAGCTCGTCTAGCGAGATGGATGGGCGGCGGCTCGCGCTGCTGCTCGAGTACGACGGGACGGCGTTCGCGGGCAGCCAGCTGCAGCCCAACGCGCGGACCGTGCAGGAGGCCGTCGAGGCAGCCGCGGCGCAGTTCACCGGAAGGCAGACGCGCATCGCGCTCGCCGGCCGGACGGACGCCGGGGTGCATGCGCTGGGGCAGGTGGCCGCGCTCGACCTCGAGACGGCACACGCACCGGCGGTGGTGCGGGACGCGCTGAACCACTTCCTCCCGGAGGACGTGGCGGTGCGGGCGGCGGCAGAGGTGGTGGCAGGGTTCGACCCGCGGCGGGATGCCGTCTCGCGGGCCTACCGCTACCGCATTGAGGACGGCCGGGGACGGGCGCCGCTGACGCGGCACCAGTCCTGGCAGGTGGAACGTCCGCTGGACGTGTCCGCCATGGCGGCGGCGCTCGCGCTGCTGCCCGTCGGAGTCTCGCGGGACTGGGCCGCGTTCAGCGGTGCGGTGCCGGCGGGTTACTCCACCGTGCGGACGCTCCTCGACGCAGGCGTCGAGCGATGCGGCCCGCATGCCGTACAGGTGACGCTGGAGGCCTCTGGCTTCCTGCCACACCAGGTGCGGCTGATGGTGGGGGCGCTTCAGCGCGTGGGGGCCGGAAGGCTCACGCCGCCGGAGTACGTGGCGTTGCTGGGTGGATCGGCGGCCTCGGCTGCCTCTGCCGCGCCGCCGCAGGGGCTGACATTCGTCGCGGTGCGGTATGCGCCCGGGACCATCGAGTGGGGTAACTGATGGCGATCATGATCACGCAGAAGACGTTCCGCCTGAGTGGCACCAGCCTCGGCGAGGACTGGCACGTCCTGGACGCGGCTGGCCGCCCACTGGGCCGGGTGGCCGGCGAGGCCGCGCGCCTGCTGCTGGGCAAGCACAAGCCGACTTATGAGCCGCATCTGGCGATGGGCGACCATGTGGTCATCATCAACGCGGGCGCGGTCGAGGTGACAGGGCAGAAGTCGCTGCAGAAGATCTACTACCGCCACACGGGGTACCCGGGCGGCCTGCGCGAGCGGGCGCTGCGCGAGCAGATGGCGATGGACTCGACGCGTGTGGTGGAGCGAGCAGTGAAGGGGATGATCCCGCACAACGCCCGAGGCCGCGCGATCATGCGCCGGCTGAAGGTGTACGTGGGTCCAGAGCACCCGCACGAGGCGCAGGTGAACGCCGGCCGCGGCAAGTCCGCCGCGGTGAAGGAGTAAGACGATGACGAACGAGCACTACCACTTCGGCCTCGGCCGGCGGAAGTCCGCGGTCGCCCGCGTCCGCCTCTACCCGGGGAACGGCAACGTCATCATCAACGGCAAGCCCGTCGAGCAGGTGATCCCGCGCGAATTCGCGCGTGAGGACATGCTCCGGCCCCTCGCCGTCACCGAGAACCTCGGTGCCTACAACGTCCAGGTGAAGGTCGAAGGCGGTGGCGTCTCTGGCTGGGCGGGCGCGATCCGCCACGGCCTCGCGCGTGCCCTCGTAGTCGCCGACGAAGGCTACCGCCGCCCGCTGCGCGCGCACGGCCTGCTCACGCGCGACCCTCGAGTGAAGGAGCGGAAGAAGCCGGGCCTGAAGCGCGCCCGCAAGGCCGCACAGTTCACCAAGCGCTAGCCGGGTTTCCCGCCACGACGCTGAAGAGGCCGCCCACTCGGGCGGCCTCTTCATTTCGCGCTTCCCGGTCCGGGGAGCCACTTCCAACTGCTCGTCGTCGGCGGGCCCGGGTTCATGAAGCAGGCATTCGCCGCCGCGTTCCCGACGGGCGTGCCCGCGCGGAAGGCTATCGTCTTGCGGCGTTGAGCACTCATGGCACGACGTGGACCGCAACTGCGTGGAGGGTGTCGCGACGACATCGCTGCGCTGCGTCCCATGTCCGCAGCCGAACCTGGGCCACTGTCAGCCCTCCGAGAGGCGCGCCTTCAGGGTGTCCATGACGGGGATGGGGTAGGGGTCGACTCCGCGGAGAAGTGCGAGGTAGTAGGAGGACCAGGAGCCCAGCGCGCACCCCAGCATGATCGTCTCCAGGACCGTCCGGCCGGGGAGCTCGACGACCTCGACCATAGTCCCGGCGCCGCGGAGGATGCGCGCGGTCTCCTGCACGCGGAGGCGGTTCCGCCGGTGCGCGACCGGTGAGTCGAGGAGCACGACGCCAAGTCCGGGAAGGCCGGCGACGCCGGCGGCCTCGAGTAGGTTGTGGTTGAACTCCGGCAGGCCGGCGGCGAGCGCCCACTGCTTCGCGTTTTCCGCAATCTCGCCCGCCCAGCGCCGCGCGGTCACCTCGAAGGCGCCGGGGGCGATGACGAGGGCGGCGCGGTCATAGAGGGCGCGGCCGATCTGCTTCGCGAGGTTCTCCGGCTGCTCAGGCGTCCACCGCGTCGTGTGCGCCGCCATCGCCTCGATGGTCGCCTCGACCTCGCCTGGTGGCAGGCGGAAGACGCCGAGGCGGCTGAGCAGCGCGAGGGTGGTGAAGACGCCATAGCCCAGGCCGGTGCGGGGCGGGCCCTCCCAGGCGTAGGTGAACAGCGGCACCCCATCACGCGTCGCCCGCCGCGCCAGTTCGCCGCCCGTGGTGAGGGCGAAGCGCATCGCGCCGGCGGAGGCCTCGTACGCCGCCAGGGTCTCCTCGGTGTTGCCCGAGAACGAGGAGGCGATCACGAGCGTGTGCTCGTCGACCGGGGGCGGCTCGTACTGGCGCACCACCTGCACCGGGACCTCCGAGGCGACGCCAGCCAGCGAGGCAACGACGTCGCCGCCGATCGCGGAGCCGCCGACGCCGGTGAAGAGCACCTTCCGAGGGGTGCGCAGCGTTGTCCCCAGGGGTAGTTCGGAGCCGCGTCGCCACGCCTCGGCGGCCGAGTCGGGCAGAGCGCGGAGCAGCCGGTGGAAGCCCGCCGGGTCGACACGGTCGACCAGCGCAGGGTCTTCGAGCGACGGGAGCGTCACAGCGAGACGCCCGCCAGCGCCTGGCCCTCCGCGAGCGCAGTCTGTACCTGTTCCATCGAGGGCATCTCCGCGTAGATGCGCATGAGCGGCTCGGTGCCGGAGAAGCGGATCAGCAGCCACCACCCACCCTCGAGTGTGAAGCGGTAGCCGTCGACGCGGTCGACACCGGTGACGGCGAGCCCGGCAATGCGGTCCGGGCTGGCGCTGCCGACGCGCTTCTCGATGATCATTCGCTCGTCCGGACGCACGGTGACGTCGATGCGGTCGTACTCGTGCGGGCCGACTCGCGCATAGACGTCCGCCAACAGTTCGGAGGGGCGCTTTCCGGTCTTCGCCATCGCGTCGAGGATGAGCAAGCCGGCGAGGACGCCGTCGCGCTCGGGGATGTGGCCGCGGAAGGCAGAGCCGCCAGACTCCTCGCCGGCGATCATCGCGTCCGTCTCCATCATCCTTGGGCCGAGGTATTTGAAGCCGACCTGGGTCTCGTGCACGGGGCAGCCGTAGAGCTCGCCGAGGCGGTCCACCATCCGGGTCATCGTCACCGAGCGGACGATGGGACCTCGCTCGCCACGTACTTCGAGGAAGTAGTGGACGAGGAGGGCGAACGTCTGGAGTTGCGTGATGAAGCGTCCTCGTTCATCGATCAACCCGAAGCGGTCGCCATCACCATCAGTGGAAAGTCCGACGTCGAAGCCGCCGTTGGAGATCAGTTCCATCGACTCCGTGAGGTTGGCCGCGATCGGCTCGGGCGCGCGCAGGCCGGGGAACGAAGGGTTCCGTTCGCCGTGGAGTTCCTGCAGTGTCGTTGCGCCGCCGAGGATCGCCTTCGCCACCCACCCCTGTGCCGCCCCGAACATCGAGTCGACGAGGACGTGGAAGCCAGCCGCCTTGATCCGCTCGAGGTCGACGAAGTTCGTGCAAGCGCGCAAGTAGGAGGCGCGGACGTCATACCGCTCGACGACGCCCTGCGCTTCGAGTTCCCCGAGGGGCGCGTAGTGGATACGCCCGCTGGCGAGGACGGCCGGGATCGCGCCCTCGATGGCGGCGGTCACCTCGGGGGGCGCGGAGCCGCCGTACGAGGGTTTCACCTTGAAGCCGTTCCAGCGGGCGGGGTTGTGGGAGGCGGTGATCATGATCCCGGCGCCAGCCTCGCGTTCACGGACGGCGAAGGAGAGGGCCGGGGTGGGGAGGAACGAGGAGGAGAGCGCGACCTTGATCCCGTTGGCCGCCATCACCTCGGCGGCAGCGCCGGCGAACGATCCGGAGAGGAACCTGGTGTCGTAGCCGACGACGACACCTTTCTCGGCGAGGTGCTCGCGCTTCATCCACTCCGCCATGGCTTGTGCGACAGCCCGCACGTTCTCGAACGTATAGTCGTCGGCGATGACGCCGCGCCATCCATCGGTGCCGAACACGATCGGAGGCGTCGATGTCATGCCGCGTTCCCTCCGAATACGGTCCCCGGTTCGACCGAGGCCCCATGCACTGATGCGCGGGCCGGCACGACCGCCTCGTGCGCGACGACCCCGTCCTCCACGACTGCGCCCCCCTCGATGCGCGCGCCCGACGCGACGGTCGAGCCGCGCACGACGGCGTCCGCGCCGACGTGGACACCGTCCCACAGCACGCTGCGCGTGACGCGCGCGCCGCGCGCGATCACGCAGCCCGCGCCGATGACTGCCGGCCCCTCGACGCGGGCACCGTCCTCGACAGTCGCCGAGGCATCGACGAGCACGCCGTGCGTCACGCCGAGACCGGCGAGGCGTGCGGGGATCGCGCCCTGCACCAGGTCGAGGTTGACGCGCAGCAGCGCGGCCGGATTGCCAACGTCGCCCCAGTAGCCGCCGGAGTGATCGAAGCCAAACACTGGCTCACCAGCGTTGCAGAGGTCGGGGAACAGCCGCTCCTCGACGCGGTGGAACGCGGTGGGCTCCATCCGGGCAAGGAGCGAGGGGTCGAAGATCCATGTGCCGGAGTTCACCAGGCGGCTGGGAGCCTCCTCGCGCTTTGGCTTCTCGACGAAGCGGCGGATGCGGAAGCCCTCGGCGAGGTCCGCGACCCCAAAGGCGGACGGGTCCTCGACCTCGAAGAGCGAGATCGAGAGCACGGCGCCGCGTTCCTGGTGGGCGCGCCACATCGCGGAGAGGTCGAGGTCGGTGATGATGTCGCCGTTGCACACAAAGAACGGCTCGTCCCACCCACCGGCGATGCTCGCGATCGCCCCGCCCGAGCCGAGCGGGGTCTCCTCGTAGGCGTACTCGAGGGCGATGCCGAGGCGGCCGCCGTCCTCGTAGGCGCGTTGGATCAGGTCTGACCGGCGGGTCATCGCCAGGGTGACGCGGTCCACGCCGTGCGCCTTGAGGTGCAAAAGGAGGTGATCGAGGAGCGGCCGGTTGAGCACGGGGACGAGTTGCTTCGGCGTCCGCCAGGTCAGCGGGCGCAGCCGAGTCCCTTCTCCTCCGACCAGCACAATGGCGCGCATCGGTTCGATCCTACGCTGGAACCAGAAGGCGGGCCATGCGGCCCGCCTTCCGTTCGCCCTTATGTCGGTCGGCGGATTCAGGCCTTCGCCAGTCCCGCCGCGGATCGCAATGTCTCTGCAACATCGAGCCGCTCCCACGGCAGGTCGAGGTCTGGCCGGCCGAAGTGGCCGTAGGAGGCTGTCTGCTGGTAGATCGGCCGGCGCAGGTCGAAGCGGTCCACGATCGCGGCGGGGCGCATGTCGAAGTGCGTTTCGATCAGCCGGCCGAGTTCGGCCTCGTCGATCTTCGCGGTGCCGAACGTCTCGAAGGCGATCGAGGTCGGGTGGGCGACGCCGATGGCGTAGGACACCTGCACCTCGAAGCGGTCGGCGAGCCCGGCGGCAACGACGTTCTTGGCGAGGTGGCGGGCCGCGTAGGCGGCGGAACGGTCGACCTTGGTCGGGTCCTTGCCGGAGAAGGCGCCGCCGCCGTGACGGGCGACCCCCCCGTACGTGTCGACGATGATCTTGCGGCCGGTCAGGCCCGCGTCACCCATCGGCCCGCCAACCACGAAGCGGCCCGTCGGGTTGACGAAGATCTTGGTCTCGTCGTCCATCAACTCCGGCGGGCAGATGGCACGGATGACGTCCCGCTCGATCGCCGCGCGCAGGTCGTCGTACGCGATCTCGGGGGCGTGCTGCGTCGAGATGACGACGGCGTCGATGCGGCGGGGTGCGCCGTAGGCATACTCGACGGTGACCTGGCTCTTCCCGTCCGGCCGCAGCCAGGGCAGGATCCCCTTCTTCCGCAGTTCGGAGAGCCGCAGCGTCAGCCGGTGGGAGAGCGAGGCCGTGAGCGGCATGTACTCGTCGGTCTCATTGCAGGCGAAGCCGATCATCATCCCCTGGTCGCCTGCCCCGACGCGGTCGTACTGGTCGACGTCGCCAGCGCGCTCGCGCGCCTCGAGCGCATCGCCCACGCCCTGCGCGATGTCCGGGGACTGCCCCTTGATCGAGGAGATGACGCCGCAGGTTTCGGAGTCAAACCCCATCTCGCTACTCGTGTAGCCGATGCTGCGCAGCGTGTTGCGAACGATCTGCTCGATCTCCACGTAGGCGTTGGTGGTGATCTCACCGAAGACCCACACCGTGCCGGTGGTGGTCGCCGTCTCGCAGGCGACGCGCGAGCGCGGGTCCTGCGCCAGGATCGCGTCCAGGACGGCGTCCGAGATCTGGTCGCAGATCTTGTCCGGGTGCCCCTCCGTGACGGACTCGCTGGTGAAGCGCAGCAGTGGGCTGCTCATGAACGAGGTGGTCATCGATCCTCCGTACGGTCAGTCCAGCCGGATGGGGCGTCCGGTCGCGCGAGAGTATCGAGGCCCGCGCGGCCGCGCGAGCCTCCTGATAGACGTTGCCGTTCTATTCGGTGCCGAGTTCCCAGGAGTTCAGGTACCGCTCCTGTTCCTCGGTGAGGGTGTCGATCTTCACGCCCATCGCGGCCAGCTTGAGGCGCGCGACCTCGTCGTCGATCTCCTTCGGGACGTCGTAAACGTCCGGCTTGAGGTTCTTCGACTCCCGCACCATGTACTCGGCGGAGAGCGCCTGGTTGGCGAAGGACATGTCCATGACGGAGGCCGGGTGCCCCTCGGCGGCGCCGAGGTTCACGAGGCGGCCTTCGGCGAGGACGACCAGCGCCCGCCCGTCCATCAGCCGGTACTCCTCAACGAAGGGGCGGAGCGAGCGGCGGCTCTCGGAGAGCTCGTCGAGCGCCTTCAGGTTGATTTCGGCGTCGAAGTGGCCGGAGTTCGCGAGGATCGCGCCGGACTTCATCGTGGCGAACGAGCCGCGGTCGAGCACATTCACGTCGCCCGTCACGGTGACGAAGATGTCGCCCATCGGGGCGGCGTCCGCGATCGGCATCACGCGGAACCCGTCCATCACCGCTTCGAGGGCGCGCAGCGGCTCGACCTCGGTGACGATGACCTGCGCGCCGAGGCCCTTCGCACGCATGGCGACGCCCTTGCCGCACCAGCCGTAGCCGCACACGACGACGTTCTTGCCGGCGAACAGGATGTTCGTCGCTCGGATGATCCCGTCCAGCGTGGACTGGCCCGTGCCGTAGCGGTTGTCGAAGAAGTGCTTGGTGTTCGCCTCGTTGACCGCCACGATGGGGTACTCGAGTTTGCCCTGCTTCGCGAGCGCCTTCAGTCGGATCACGCCCGTCGTCGTCTCCTCCGTGCCGCCGACGATGCCGTCGAGGAGGTCGCGGCGCCCTCGATGGAGCAGGGCGACGACGTCGGCACCGTCATCCATCGTGAGGTGCGGGCGGTGCCCGACGGCCTCCTGGATATGGGCGTTGTAGGTCTCGGTGCTCTCACCCTTGATCGCGTAGGTGGGGATGCCGTACTCGACGGCGAGCGCGGCAGCGACTTCGTCCTGCGTGGAGAGCGGGTTGGAGGCGGTGAGGCGGACCTCGGCGCCGCCCTCCTTGAGGGCAAGGATGAGGTTGGCCGTCTCGCTCGTGACGTGAAGGCACGCCGTCATGCGGATGCCCCGAAACGGCTGCTCCTTCGCGAAGCGATCACGGATGATCCGCATGACCGGCATCTCGCGGGCGGCCCACTCGATCCGTTGCACGCCCTCGCGTGCGAGGCCGGCGTTGGCGATGTCGCCCGAGTAGTTTCGGGCCTGCTGCGTCGTCATCATCGGTCCTCTCGCGCGAGGAAAGGCCTCGCGTCCACCAGTTCTACTCCAGGTCCCACGATGCGGCCGCGTCGCTCCGCCTGCTTGCGACGCCACCAGGGCAAGATGCCGAGGGCGTCGCGGCGGCGCATGCGCGCCTCCACCACCTCCGCCCCTGGCCGGAAGCCGAGGTGGGTGTATGCCGCCACTGCGGGGGCGTTCATGGGGTCGACCGTGAGGACGACCTCGCTGCAACCCCGCTCGAACAACTCCGCCGACACCGCCGAGGTGACCCGCTCCGCATACCCGCGCCCGCGGTATTCCGGGTGAGTGAAGACGTTGCCGACGACGGCGACACCCTCGTTCGGTGCGACGATGTGCGTGCCCGCCACCGAGACCAGCATGTCGCCCTCCACGACACCGTAATAGACGGCGCGCTCGATCGCGTCCGGGAGGTAGCGGCCGCGGCCGCCGTCGATGGAGTAGAGCCAGTTGATGCGGCTAGCGTCGCGGCCGCGGAGGCGCCGCGTCAGTCCGTTCACTGGGGTGAACTCGGATCGGGTGACGGACATCCGCCGCATCGCGAGGAGTTCTCCGACGAAGTAGGCGTCACGCAGGGCCTCCACATGCTCACGAGCGGCTGTGGTCAGGTAGGTGGCGCGCGGGCCAGGGTGGACGGAGACGATCGCAGCGATGGCGGCCGGGTCGCCGACCGTGACCATGCTCTGGCCGAGTGCGCTGGCGTGCATGACGAGGCCGGAGCCGCCTCGTCCTTCCGCAACCCAGAAGCGGGCGTACTCAAGGAGGCCGCCTTCGAGGTGGCCCAGGGCATAGGCGGAGAACGGGCGGTCCACGGCGAGCCAGGCGCGGACGTCTCGGCGCTGCTTCAGTTCGCGCACCTCGAAGGGGCCGGGGCGGACGGCTCCACCGCCCGCGGGGCCGCGTTCGACGGTCTGGGCCATCAGATGGCCCCCTCGACTGCGACGCCCCAGTAGCGGGCGACGATGATGCCGAGGCGCTCACGGGTGGGGGCGGGGACGCGGTCGGGAGACGTGATCAGTGCGTCCGCGAGGGCGTCTCCGCAGCCGCAAGCCCTCGGCCGATCGCCGAGTGCTGCGATGGCGCCCGCGACGGCATCGCGGGCGCGTGCGGCGTTCAGGCCGAGGTTCTGCAGCACGAGATCCGCTCGGACGTCCTCGCCGGCCCCGCGCCAGACGTCGTAGTCGGTGACGAAGCAGAGCGAGGCGTAGCAGCACTCGGCCTCGCGGGCGAGTTTGGCCTCGGGGAGAGCGGTCATCCCAATGATGCCGGCGCCCCAAGAGCGATAGAGGTTGGACTCGGCGCGTGTGGAGAAGGCGGGGCCGTTGATGACGACGAGCGTCCCGCCGCGGTGCACTTCGACGCCGGTGAGGGCCGCAGCGTCCGCGAGGGCACTCGAAACGGTGAGACAGAAGGGGTCCGCGAATCCGACGTGGGCGACCGCGCCCTCGCCGAAGAAGGTGGAGGGCCGCCCGGCGGTCCGGTCGATGAGCTGGTCCGGGAGGACGGCGTCGAGCGGGTGGATCTCCTCGCGGAGGGAGCCGACGGCGGAGACGGCGAGGATGCGGGTGACGCCGAGTGATTTGAGCGCGTAGACGTTCGCGCGGGCGGGCACCTCCTCGGGCGTGAGTCGGTGGCCGTCCCCGTGGCGGGCGATGAAGGCGACTCTGCGGCCGTTGAGGTTGCCGACGGTGACGTCCGAGGAGGGGGTGCCGTAGGGGGTGTCCATTGAGAGGGCACGGACGTCCACGAGGCCGGGCATCTGGTAGAAGCCGGACCCGCCGATGACGCCGAACTCTGCTTGCAGGCCGTCGACCATGGCGCCTTTCGACGCGCCCCTGGGGCGGTCGTTTCAGGGAGATCGTAAGCGTCCCGCACCCGCCCCGTGCGGGCAACCGTCACTCTGATTCAGAGGATGCCGCGCAGGGGCGGACGGAAGGTTGAGGAGTTGTTGAGAGGCGTTGCCGGGCTGGTTGAGGATTGCTGACGGCCACGCGGCCACCAGAGGGGGTTCGCTCAGTAGGTGAGAATCGCCGCTGCGGGGCGACCGCCGAGGGCGGCCCGTCCGGGAAGACTGACGAGTTCGACGAGGAAGACAAATCCGGCAACGTTCCCCCCGCACGCCTCCACCAGGCGCGCGGCCGCGGCGGCCGTGCCTCCGGTGGCCAGGAGATCGTCTACGACGAGGACGCGGCGCCCGGCGACGGACGGCTCCCAATGGAGTTCGAGGCTGGCGGTTCCGTATTCGAGGTCGTAGTGGGTGGTGGCGACGCGATGGGGGAGTTTCCCGGACTTGCGGATGGGGACGAACGGGAGGCTCAGCCGCTCTGCGATCGGGACACCAAAGATGAAGCCGCGCGACTCGATGCCAGCGACGACCTCCGGGGCGAGGGGGCGCGCGGCGGCGACCATCGCCTCGACGGCGGCGGTGCGGGCGGGCGGGTCGAAGAGCAGCGGGGTGATGTCGCGGAAGAGGATGCCGGGCTGGGGGAAGTCCGGGATCACCCGGATGAGGGAGTCGAGATATGCGGGATTGGCGGCGCCGGCATCTGGCATGGCGTGGACTGTAGCCTTCGCGGACGCTGGTGGGGAGCCTCGGGGAGCGCCTGCGCCTCCCTCGACGGTCGGCTAGCATCGAGCGCGTGACCGACCTTCCGCCGCCCGCGCACGCCGACGATGACGCCTTCACCTCGATCGCGCCGTTCTACGATCTCGACTTCGAGACGTACTACGACGACGCGGAGTTCTACGCACGGCTGGCGGCGAACCACGGCGAGGAGATCCTGGAGCTGGGCTGCGGCACCGGCCGGGTGACGGTGCCGCTCGCTCGGCGGGGGCTGAAGGTGACCGGCGTCGACGTGAACGAGGCGATGCTTGCGATCGCGCGTGAGCGCTCGAAGGGGCTGGAGGTCACGTACCGGCGCGGGGATATGACCGACCTGGACCTGCGGCGGACGTTCCGCCTGGTGACGATCCCGCTCGGGAGCGTGCAGCACCTGGCGACGAGCGACGACCTGGTCTCGACGCTGGAAGTGGTGGCGCGGCACCTCGGGCAAGGCGCAGTGGGCGTCGTCGACGTGGAGTCGCCGCACTCGGACGACTTCCAGGTGGGGCCGCTGCCGATCGTCGAGCACTGGACGAAGCCGTGGCAGGGCGGGACGGTCACCAAGACCGTTGCGGTTGAGCCGCACCCGTCCGAAGGATCGAAGTGGATCACGTGGCACTTCGACGTGGCGGACGCGGAGGGGCGTCTTCGCCGGGTGAACGCGGCGTTCGCGTTCCGGACGATCACGCTGGACGAGTTGCACCTGGCCGGGAGGCTGGCGGGGCTGCGCATCGTGGCGCGGTTCGGCGACTACGAGTTCACCCCGTACCACGACGGCGCCGAGCGGTTGATCGTGCTGTTTCAGCGCGCTGACGATCCGGTGCAGTGGATCTACGAGGACAACGAGGAGTACGACGCGGACTCCGACCCCGAGTCTGACTCTGAATCAGACGCTGCCGCTGGGGCGGGCGCATGAGCACCATCGCGCTGGACGCCATGGGGGGCGACGAGGCGCCGCGGGTGACCGTCGAAGGCGCGCTCGAGGCGGCGGCCGACGGCATCGACGTCATCCTGGTGGGCGACTCTGAGGTGCTGGGGCACGAATTGAACCGCCTGCAGACGCGGAAGGGCGGCGCTGCACAGGCCGGTACGCCCTCGAAGGTGCGCATCGTGCACGCGCCGGACCAGGTGGCGATGGGCGATCACGCCGCGCGCGAGGTGCGCCGTCAGCGCCAGACGTCGCTCTACGTGGGGATGGAGCTGGTGAAGAACGGGGACGCGAGCGCGCTCGTCTCCATGGGAAATACGGGCGCGGGGATGGCGACGGCGCTGGTGGTGCTCGGCCGGCTGAAGGGCGTGGAACGCCCGGCGCTCGGCGCGGTGGTGCCGGCGGGCGATGGGCAGGTGCTGTTCCTGGACGTGGGAGCGAACGCGGACGCGCGGACCAGCCACCTGGTGCAGTTCGCGCACCTGGGTTCGGCGTACATGCAGTCCGTGTACGGGGTGGCGCACCCGCGGGTCGCGCTGCTCTCGATCGGGGAGGAGCCCTCGAAGGGCTCGGCGCTGGTGATCGAGACGCACGAGGCGCTCGCGCAAGACACGCGCATCCGATTCGTGGGGAACATCGAGGGACGAGACCTGCTGACGCAGCAGGCGGACGTAATCGTAGCGGACGGCTTCACCGGGAACGTAGCGCTGAAAATCGCAGAGGGGCTCGTCTCCTATCTGTTCGACCAGTTGCGGGCGACGGCACGGTCGTCGGTGCGGGCGCGGGCCGGGGGACTGCTGCTCTATCCCTCGCTGCGCGGAGTTCGGGAGCGGCTGGACTACCGGGTGCACGGCGCGGTGCCGCTGCTTGGAGTGGACGGCGGCGTGTTCATCGGCCACGGGCGGAGCGACGGTCACGCGGTGGCGAACGGGCTGCGGACGGCGCAGCGGGCGGTGGACCGCGGGATGCTGCCGGCGCTCGCAGCCTCGATTGCGGAAGGGCTGCCGAAGTAGTCGGGGCTGCCGTGCGCCTCCACTTTCCAAGGGTGTCGCGGGTGACGCGCAGGCCTCGGCACAGGCTCGGGCGCGTCTGACACGAGGAAGCCCGCCGTGAGGCGGGCTTCCCGTTGCTTGCGTGCGGGTCCAGGCGTTAGGGAGCGATGGCTCCCTTGTTCTTGCCCTTCGTCGCGACGTACGAGACGCAGTCGCCCTGATTCTTGAAGCGGTTGCCGAGGTCGTCGGTCAGGGTCTGCCAGCCGCCCTTCTTGCAGCCGTCCCCCGAGGTCGCGACAGGCAAGGCGATCACGATCGTCGTGCTGGCGCTGCTGGGGAGGTAGACGGCGTTGCCGGCGAAGGTCGCGGTCGCCGTGCAGGTGTCGCCCGGGTTCACGCAGTCACCGGTGTAGACGATCGTCGCCTCGCCGGCTGCCTCGGGGCTGACCGAGGCCGTGGCCGTGAATGCCGCGCCGTTGAAGACGAACGGGCCGGGCCCGAACGTGACGGTAGTGGTAGTCGCGACCTTCGGGGCGCAGACGACGTCCGAGGTGGACGTGCCCGGCGTCACGACGTATTCATCCGGGCCGCAGACAGTCCAGGGTGTCGGCGAGGTGGCGCCGACGGTGGAGACGAACGTGCCCTCCGGAGCCTGCTGGCAGGAGGCCGCGCCCTCCACCGGGTTGAAGGTACCGACGGGGCAGAGCGAGGCGCTGGTGGCGCCCGCGGTGCTCACGTACGAGCCGGCGGGTGCCGGCGTGCAGGGGGCGAAGCCGTTGGCGCTGAAGAATCCGGGCGCGCACGGGACTGGAGCGTTCAACGGGTCCGGGTCGGAGTTGTCGCCCATGCCGTCGCCGTCCGTGTCGGCCCACTCGGTCGGGTCAGCGGGGAAGGCATCGAGGCTGTCCGGGATGCCGTCGCCATCCGCGTCGGCGGGCGGCGTGCCTGCACCGATCTGGGTGATCGGGGCGGGTGCGTTCATCGTGATGTCCGCGCGATAGTTGAAGCCCGCGAGGCCGCCCCAGTCCTCGACGACGATCAGCATCTCGTTGATGCCGGTGAGCAGAGTCGTCTGCAGTGAGACCGCGGGCGTCGAGCCCCCGCTCACGAAGCGGTCCGTGATCTGGGTACCGTTGAGGAAGACGGTGCCGGCGTTGTCGGCCTTGATCTGGAAGGCCATCGTCGGGTTCGACCATCCGGACGGGACGGCGAACCGGACGCGGTACACGACCACGCTCCCCGCGGGGTTGCCGGTGCACTCGATCGAGTTCGTCGAGGGCCCGCAGTTGATCCAGGAGTCACTCCCGGGGACGAAGCCCCACGGGTGCGCCCCGACAAAGTAGGCGCGCCGCCAGGTGGGGTTGGTGTTGCCAGTCCAGTGCCACGGAGTGTTGCTGCTGATCGGGCCATCGAGCGCGATCAGGTCAGAGGTCCAGTCGGTGGTCGGGTCTTCGGTGCCGACCTGCTGGCCGACCGCACCGATGAACGTCGCCGTCTGCACGGGGCCGTCGGCGTGTGCCGGGGTCGTCGATGCGACTGCCGTGAGCGCGACCAGGGCGAGGGCGGCGGTAGCCGCCAACGCAGGTCGCCACAGCGGGAGCCTCCGCCGCCCGGGTGAATGTCCGATACCTCGAGAGTCGATGAGTTTCATGCCGCCCCCACTCATGCGCTGCTTGTCAGGTTGTTGCGTCCAGTCCCTCTGCAGGCTGCTGTGCCAACTGCCTCCACGTTTGCGTCAGGAGAACGCAAACGCCCGCCAGGCCGCCGGCTGCCGCCATACATCCTGACGCTATGCGGATATGAGAAAGGAGGTGACCCTCCCTAATCAGGGAGGGTCAGCAACCAGGCAAGGTCAGCGAGTGCCGGCAGGCTGTGCGGTCGCCGCTTCGATGTCCTAGGTCTGACGGCCGAGCCAGAGGGCGAGGAGGCCCGTCCTTCCGCTGACGCCGAATTTGCGCAGCACATCTCGCACGTAGGTATGGAGGGTCGACGGGGAGACGCCGAGGTCCGCGGCGATGAGTTTCTCGGAGCGGTCGGTCAGCAGGAGGGCGAGCACACGGCGCTCGGTGGGGGAGAGCGGAGACCGCGCCACGAGGAGCCCATGGGTGAGGAGGACCTGGCGATGGAACCAGGTGAGGCCGCGCATCGCGTAGAGGGCGACCTCACGCTGGGCCTCGGTGAAGGGATCGTCCGGGCGCATACGGAGGAAGCCGTAGTAGGCCTCCGCCGCCGCTCCGACTGGGGCGATCACGGTCAGTGAGTCGTAGACGCCCTGGCTGAGGTAGCCCTGGTAGTTCTCCCGCTCAAACCAGTCAGGAGGGACGAGGTCGCACATCCGGGCGGAGCGATAGGTGCCGGCGCCGCGCGCGTGGCCCACGGTGAGTTCGTCCACGTCGCCGCGGCTCACGGCGCGGAGGCGCTGCTGCGAGAACCTGTCGTCGTGCGGGAGCGGGCGGAGGTACTGGATGACACGGGGGCGCCAGCCGTGGAGGGGGTCGTGCTCGTCCTCGGAGATGCGCAGCGCACCGACCCAGTAGGCGTTCTGCGCGTCGACCAACTCCGCCACGTGCTCGAGGAGGTACATGAGGGCGAGGTCGCTTTGCGCCGCCTCGAAGCCCGCGAGGTCGTCCCAGAGGGCGTGGATACGCTCGCGCAAGGCGTCATCCCAGACCGCCTGCGTGTCCTCCGAGGGAGTGGGCGTCGGTGCGCCGGTCACGAGGACCGGCGCCCGGGGGTGTATCGGGAGCCCCACCGAGTCGCCTCGAGCGGGAGACTCACCTGATCGACTGGCCCGCGCATGTGCTCGCCCGCCCGCCATGCGGGTCGCACCCGAGCAGGTTGGGGCGACCGGTTGCCGTCGACTGTATGGCAGTCAGCCCCATGACGGTATGGGATAACGGCCCGTCAACGGCAGAGGGCCGGTGCGCACCGACCGGATCAGTACTCGTGCTTGATGACGAAGTAGGAGCCGCGGATGGTGCCGGCGAGTTTGGACTTCTGGCGCGCGAACTTGAAACGCGTGGCGAGTTCCCCGGGGACCTCCATGCCGTCGGAGAGTTTGAAGCCGACGGCGCGCTTCCCCGCGTCGGCGATGGTGTACATCACGTTGATCGAGAGGCCGCTCTCATAGAAGACGTAGGCCCAGCGGATGCCGTCGACCTCGAAGGCGGTGGCTTCGAGGGGGCGCGAGGCGATGACGATGTCGCGCTCGGCCTTCAGGATGCGGTGCACCCAGTCGATGGTGGCGCGGGCCTTCGCCGCCGGCTCGACGGTGAAGTCGTGGCCGTACTTGTTCTTGAAGTAGCGGGCCTCGTTGGCGCGCAGGCCGGCAAGCGCGGGCGCGACCGGCGAGGACTCGAGGCCGGTGGGCGAGACGGTTGTGAAGTCGACGGTGTAGGCCACAGCCTTCCTCCTGGCGATGCTCGCTCAGATGCTCCTTGAGGGTGTTCGAGGCGCCAGCGCGTCGAGGCGCACGCCTAGCGAGGCAGTGGCGAGGACGCCCCACTGCGCTATCGCGGCTATCGCGGTAGTGGCGAAGACGCCCCCACCTCAGACGGGATCGGGCCGGCGCCGCCGGCGGCGGGGGCGAACTTCCACCACAGCCGCATCGCGTCGCGCAGGGCGGCTACCTGCGACTCGGGGTCGCGTTCGAGCAGGCAGGTCGCCAGGTAGGCGTCGAGGACGGCGGCGCCCGCCGTGTCGATGCTCGAGCGCACCGCCATCAACTGCGTCACCACGTCCTCGCAGGCGCGCGACTCCTCCA
>CAZVNJ010000029.1:0-27765 GCA_964628985.1 uncultured Dehalococcoides sp. | reverse complement strand
GGAGCGCCGCCATCGCGATGCTCTCGGCGAGGCGCTGGATCGGCCCGCCCTCGACACCGAGGGCCTCGCACATCTGCACCAGTTCGCTGCGCTCGAGGGGGCGGTGCTGGGGCACTCCGGTGATCCGCATCGCGCGCGAGATCAGCGCACGCGCGTCCGAGGGCGAGGTCACCCGATTCAGCGCCAGCAGCAGATCGTTCGTGGTCGTCATGTCTCGCCCGTTGTGATGCCATCTGCTCACCACCATCCTCGACACCGCCCGACGCCTCCCATCGTGGGGAAGACCCTCGATCTTTCGGCCACCAGCAGCGATCGGTAAGGCAGGTTGGCCTCCGGGATGTTGTAACTAGATTACGATTCCGAAATGTGGAACTGGATCTCTCAACTCGCGGCAACTCGGGCGACCGGCTGGCGGAGCGCCCGGAACCGCACGTCGCCTCTCGCTAGGCAAGTTCAGGACCAGTTGACGGAGAAGTACTGGAAGCGGCGCCAGCGCGCTGAGGTCCGACAGCTCCGACGCCTGAGCCGGAAGGTACACCTACGAGACACGCTCGATTCGGTTACACGAAGCATTACTTCCTCGAGACGCGCCATCGGCAGTGTCCTCGGCGGGCTCGCGCTTGGCATCCTCGCTGGTGGGGCGCTACTAGGCGCAGAGGGGTTGGTCTCCCAGCGTTGGCCCGAGATAGTTCCGCTGGGTGAGAAGCGGCCCCCGATGGCAGAGTTCCCGAAATTGGCTGCAGAGGTGACCGCAAGCCTGCTGGGACTCTATCTGGCATCGGTGAGCATCGTGGTCGGCACCGTGTACCAGGATGTATCAGCGGACATCCGGAGTCTGGTCCTAGGCGGCGAGACGACTCGGCGCCGGCTTCGGCTGACGGGTACCACGCTCGGGGCGGCGTTGTTCCTCGTCCTCCTCGAATCGCTCTCGGTCCCGTTCGGAACAATCTCGCTCGTTGGCTTCGCGCTGCTACTAGCGTTCTCCGCGCTCGCGTTCACCAAACTCGCATTCGGCTCCTTGAATCTCCTCGACCCGTTAGCACTGGTGTCAGAGCCCCTATCGCAGCTCGCGAGAAGTCTTAGTCGCCTCGATCGGCTGGAGGAAGCGCACGACGCACTGCGCCGCCGGGAGGCCCGCTCCATCCAGCGTCAGTTGCAGCTCCTGTCGCAGATCGTGCGACTGTCACAGAAGCGCGCCGCAATCAGCACGTCTCGGCTGACAGCACTCGCCCGGCACGTAGCGAATGCGCTCATCATCTACTCCTATGAGTGCTACCGGATCCCAACGGATAGCGGCTGGCACCTGCCAGCCGCCACCTATCCACGGTGGGTCGAGTCCGACAATTCGTCAACCGACCTTGCGATCCGCACAGGCATCCCGCTACAGGGGAAGGAGGAGCCGGACACGTTCTGGCTCGAAACTGCGCTAGGCGGTCTGATGGCCGAAGTGCTGGCCGCAACTGTCGAGGCGGCGGATCAGGACGCCGCGCTAATGGTGCTGTCGGTGACAGCGAGCAGCGTGCGACAGGTTGCTGCCCTCCGCTACCCCGACGCGGCGGATGCCTATTGGCGCCCCCTCACCGTCGTCTGCTGGGATGTCGGCACCAATCCTGATAACGCCGCTGCGCGAGCGGTGCAGGGCGAGCCGCCCACTCTCTTGATGAGTAGTCTGCTGGGATGGAGTCAAGGAATCGAGGGATGGCCTCAGGAGATCAGAGACAACTCATCTGACAACTCGCCTGGTGCGAACGTCGGTGCGATGCACGGACCGCGCCGCGTGCTCCGCGCCGTGAGCACCCTCCGGAAGCAAATCGAGGCAGAGATACAGATCGATGGAAGGCGCGCCAGCCCGAGCTGGTTCATCAGGATGGCTCTGGCTGACTCAGCGATTCTCGCCATTCGTGAGTACGCTTGTGACCTCCCCGCAGCGGTGCGGGACAACTGTTCGCTGAGTGGCCCAGCGAACCAACCCCCCACGAACGTGGTCGCCTTGTGTACCCAGAGCGTTCAACTCGCCGAGAAAGCCCTGCTAACTCTCACTCGAATGACCGCAATGCTCCCGTCACTGGAGGAGTTGCGAAGCGGGAATCCGGCAATCGAAACGCCGGAGATCGACGCGGCTCGCGTCGAGATTGTTGCAATTCGCAAGCGGGTCATCCGGCAACTAGCGGACCAGCTTCCTCACCTAGAACCGTCGAGAAATCAAGCCGAGCCTGACTGGTTTGGCGATGCCTACTACCGCTGCCTGCATGAGACCGCTGACGCTATCGCCATGGGGGATTCCCCAACCGTGGAGGCACTGTTTCCTCTTGTCATGTCCGCCTCTCTGCGCCTCGACGGTTACGTTCGAACCGTCTACATAGCGCCAACCTACCAGGTGAACTCAGCAGTGCTTGATCCTCTGATGGACCTCTTCGAGATCTCCGGGTTGGCGCTGATCTACGGAGAGGTTAGGCAAGATGAGAGCGCACGAACCGTCGTCGACACTTGGAATCGGTTTCTGACGACCTATCCGGACACGCAGAAGCTCGCTCGGGACTATCTCGACCTCCTCTATCTCTCGCGATGGGGCTTCGGCCCCGGGATTTCTCCGCGCAGCGTGTCCCGGAGTGCTTGGGAGATTCGTCTGTCAAAGGACATCGTTGCGAGAGGCCTGGCACGGCCACGGTACTCGCCGTTTGGGGATCGAGACGAATGGCAGGCACCGAAAATCGCGAAGCTGTTAGGCGTGAGTGAAGACTACCCGGACGTCTCGATCGAGCCCCGTGTCCTGTTCGCAGCCCGGATCCTCGCACCAGCCTCGGGAGAGTCCGAGGTCGAGTTGCGAAAGCGGCCGGAACTTCGTCGGTATTACGAGAAGGTGGATTTCGTCACCCGTGACGCGAGTCGCGGATCCCCTGCATCGGACGAATCCGAAGTCGAGGACAGCGAGGATGTCTGAGCTACTTTCGCGCTGGGTCCCAAGCGGTCGACGTCGGTACCCGGATGGACTAAACGCGCACCTGCTCTTCCAGGACGTGTCGACGGGGATTGTTCCGTACCGCACTGGCTGGGACGACGCGTATCGCCTGGTGATTGATCCACCTGAGCGACAGTGGGCGCTCAAGGAGTCGCTGAGTCTCTCCCCTCAGGACAGTGGAGCGGACGACTTCATCCGAGAGGTCGCGCGCCGATTGTTCGTAGACCACGAGGTCTGGATCGAGCTCGCGGTTGACGCTTCACGCACGCCAAAGCGGAGACGAGGAGGTATGGCGGGCGAGCGCTTGTTTGAGGTTGCAATCGTGCATGGGCTTATGGAAGATTTGGCTACCGGTGCGAAGCGACAAGTCTTGCCCAGCGCTGAGGAAATCCCGCCCCACTACTCGATTGACTTTGGTGGCGTCGCCGAAGTTGATCTCTCCTCCGCGCGACTAATACGCGTCAACCTGCCAGTGCGTTACCCAGGCCACCAGCTCGATGTGATACTTCGCGAGTTGGCAGAAATCCCAGAGAAGCTCACACCTGATTGGGTTGACGCGAAATGGATGGGGATCGCTGCGGCTGATGCTCCCACCTTCAATGTGGCCGAGCATATCCGCCTCCGCGATCTTCTTACCCTTCAGGCGACACGCCCGATCGGCTGGACTGCCCGTGAGATCTTCCTGGGTGAACGTCGGGTGCTCAACGACTACGCGCATTTCGAGCGAGAGCTGAGGTTCCTGCACTTTCGGGTAGCGCTTCGTGCCCGGGCAGAGGAGGCCCTCACACAAGTTCTTCGGGAAGCCGGGGAGGTTCTCGGGCTTCACATTGAGGCCTACGCCGAAGGTCTGTTGACACCAGTCCAAGTTGACGAAGCGATCGAACGGTTCCAAGGGGGAACGCTCACATTCGCGGAAGTGAATGACTGGATCTTCGAGAAAGGGATCATCGAAGGGACAGAATCCCGACGCCTCCTCTGACGTCCGTAGGGTGAGGCTTCCCGCCCTGCCACCTACGATGGAGCCATGCACCGCGGCGTCCGGCTCCTCCTCCTTCTCGGCTGCCTCGCCGGGCTCCTCGCGGGCTGCCGGACCGAACGCGACGCCGCCGAGGTCCCCCGCCGCGAGCGGCCCGTCGCCGGCCCGCCGCGCGCCTACCTCCTCGGCTTCACCGACACCCCCGCCGCCCTCACTCCCGAGGCGTACACCGCCACCTTCGACCTCGCCTCCAACTACGGCGAAGTGATCCTCGTGCAGCGCGCCGTCGCCTGGCCTGACTTCGTCCCTGGCGGCAAACCCTCGGACGCGCTGCGTGAGCAGACCCTGCGCGCGCGCCAGGCCGCGAGCGAACGCGGTCTCACCCTCGCCGTCGCCATCGACCCGTTCGACCCCGCCGCACGAGGGCGCCTCCAGGGCCTGCCCCAGAAATACGCGGGCAAGACCCTCGCCGACAGCGACCTGCGCAAAGCCTTCGTCGCCGACGCCGTCTTCGTCGCCCGCACGGCCAAGCCCGCCTTCCTCGCCCTCGGCATCGAGGTCAACACCACCTTCGAGCGCAACCCCGAGGGCTACCGCGCCTTCGTCGAGGCCTACCGCGAGGCGTACGACGCCGTGAAGGAGATCTCGCCGGAGACTGTCGTCTTTCCGGGCTTCCAGTACGAAGAGCTACTTGGCATCCTCCCGGACCTCCCGCCGCACCCGCCGCGCTGGCAACTGCTCGAGGGGTACCAGGGCAAGATCGATCTGCTCGCTATCACCACCTACCCCTCGTTCGTCTACGAGGTCGCCCGCAAGGTGCCGCCCGGCTACTACACCGAGATCGCGAAGCAGACGAAGCTGCCCGTCGCCTTCCTCTCCGCCGGCTTCGCCGCCGCGCCCGGCCGCGACAACCTCAACTCCTCCACCCCCCCGGAGCAGCGCCGATACCTCCAACGACTGATCGAGGACGCCGACGCGCTCGCCTCGCCGTTCCTCATCTGGTACGCCGGCCGCGACCCCGCCTTCGTGCAGTCGCCGCCGTTCGACCTGCTCGGCAGCCTCGGCCTGCGCGACCAGAACGACCAGGCGAAGGAAGCGTGGGAGGCCTGGGAGACCGCCAGCAACCGCCCCTACGACCCGCTCACCCCGCCGCGCGCACCCACCCCCGCCCCCGCCACAGCGAGGCCATAGGCAAGACGCGAGGCGAGACGAACGACGACGACTCGTCGTCTCGGGCAGGAGGCCTGATGCGCGACAACCGGAGCGCGCGGCTCATGATCCTCTTAAGCGGGCTGGCAGGCGTCGGGCTGGGCGTCGGCTTGGTGGCGGTCGGTGCCGCCGTCTGGTTTGGGGCGTACATCGTGGCGACATATGGTGTCATGGTCGCGATCGCCGCCCGTCCTCCCGGCGATCAGCCATCGAATGCGACCTCGTGCGCTCTGGCCGGCGCCGGCCTCGTCTTTGCTGCCTACCTCACGCTGCTAGGCTTGTTCAGCTATCTGGTTGCCGCGATCCCGGTGCTGCTGCTGTGGCTGGCTACGAACATCGTCGCCCTCCGACAGGGACGCGACACGCGGTCCTGGTTCTTCGGTGCGGGCGTCGGAGCGATGGCGGGCGCTCTCCCGGGGGTCGTGCTGCTCGTCTCCTGACCGCACCCACCCCCGCCCCCGCGACAGCGAGGCCATAGGCAGGATCGAGGACGGACCCATGGGCATCAGCAAGAAAGACCGCAAGTTCCTGCTCATGGGCGCGTTCGTCATCCTCACCCTCGCCTTCTACTGCGTCGCCGGCACCCCGCCCTCCGTCCCCGTCGACGCCACACCCACCGCCACCGCGACACCCACACCAGCCATCCCCTAGCCTGTCGCGCGCAGGGCTGCGGGCTCGCGGGGCGCACGAGGCCCCCACGACCCGCCGAGGGGGGCGCGATGGACTTCGACCTGACCGAGGAGCACCGGCTCATCCAGCACACCGCGCGACGCATCGCGCAGGAAGTCGTCGCACCCCGCGCCGCCGAGGTCGACGAGACCGGCGTCTACCCCGAGGACTACTTCCAGGCCTTCAAGCGCGCCGGGCTGCTCGGCATCACGCTCCCGAAGGCGGTGGGCGGCGCCGAGGCCGGCACGCTCGCCCTCACCCTCGCCGTCGAGGAGATGTCGAAGTACGACTGCTCCGCCGGGCTGATGCTGCTGCTCTCGTCGCTCTCCACCCACACCGTGAAGTTCTTCGGCACCCCCGAGCAGCAGCAGTCCTACATCGGCCCCGTCGCCCGAGGCGAGAAGAAGGCCGCCTTCTGCCTCACCGAGCCCGACGCCGGCTCCGACGTCGCCAACCTCCAGGCGCGCGCCGTCCGCGACGGCGACGACTACCTGATCAGCGGCCAGAAGTGCTTCATCTCCGGCGGCCCCATCGCCGACCAGGTCGTCGTCTTCGCCAAGACCAACCACCCCGACCCGCGTTCCCTCAACGCCTTCCTCGTCGACACGTCGATGCCCGGCTTCGAGGTGACCTCCGTCGACCGCAAGATGGGCGTGCGAGGCGTCCCCACCGGCGTGCTCTCCTTCGACAACGTGCGCGTGTCGAAGGACCGCCTCGTGGGCGGCGTCGAGGGCCTGGGGATGAAGGGCCCGCTCACCACGCTGATGTCGCTGCGCCCCGTCGTCGGCGCGCGCGGCCTCGGCCTCGCCGAGGGCTGCCTCACCTACGCCCTCAACTTCGCCCGCGAGCGCCGCGCCTTCGGCGGCCCGCTCACCGACCTGCAGGCGATCCAGATGAAGTTCGCCGACATGGCCATCGAGATCGAGGCCGCGCGACTGCTCGTCTACCAGGGCTCATGGATGATCGACCAGGGCCGCTACGGCCCGGAGCACGGCCACATGCTCGCCATCGCCAAGGCCTTCGCCACCGAGACCGGCAACCGCGTCGCCTCCAGCGCCCTGCAGGTCCTCGGCGGCCAGGGCTACATGATGGACCACCCCCTCGAACGCCACTACCGCGACGCCCGCCAACTGATGATCGTGGAGGGCACCTCCGAGGTGCAGCGCGTCGTCGTCGCGCGCGCCCTGCTCGACCGGAACCTGGTGTATCCGTAGGGGGAGAGAGCGGCGTGTTCTTCGTGATTGACCAGTCTCGGGGGGACTCACACCTCTGAGGCGGTAGCGACCATCTCGAAGTCCACACCGATCGCTTCAAAGTGGCGGCGCCCGGAGCTGACCTTCTCACGCTCGGTGGTCCGTAATTTGTTTGGATCCTTCGTCCCCTTTGTCTCGCGGACGAGATAGAAGGCTTGACCATCGTCTTTCACGATCGCCCAGTCCGGGTTGTACGTGCCGACCGGAGTATCGACAGTGAACCAGCGAGGCAGCTTGACGAACAGCTTGATGTCATCACGCTGATCGAGAGCCTCGGCGAACTTCCTCTCGATCTGAGAGTCGTATCGGACGTAATCCCAGAGGGAGTGCCTGACTGCCACCGTACTCAGATAGTCGACGAAGTCCTGTTCTTGATCCTCAAACCGCCGCATCTCCCACTCCGAGTCGGGATCGGAAGGGTCCAATCGTTCATAGCGGATGCCGTTCACGAGGAAACCATGGAGGACGGCCTTGACCTCCCTCGCCACCTGATCCATGAAGTGCTGCGGGTCGAGGAAGAACTCATCGAGACGGCCCGATCCCGCAAGGATGCGAGCGAGCGTCGAGCGAGTGAGATCAGTCTCACGCTGCAAGTAGGCGAGAACATCCGGTAGCGGGGCTCGCGGCAGATCAGGGTCTTCCTCGCGAGTGCGCTCCCCTGTCGCTTGGACACCCGGGCGGCCAATGGTCAGGCGACCAGCAGAAACCACAATCGTCGGGCGCTGGATCGCGGGCATCTGTTTAACTGCGAGGATCGAAGCAGCCACAAGGTCATCAGTGTCGAACTCGACTCGATACGTCGTGCGCGGCTTGATCTGTTCCCAAAGGGCCTGGAACTCCGGCGTTAAGAGGACCTCCTTCTTCAGCCGGATTTCCTGCTCCTCCTTCGCCCGCTTGATGTGACGCGCCAGGTGGTACTGACGCAACAGGTCGACCACATCCATCGCGAGGTCGGAGTAGGGATCAGGAAGGGCCAGCGCGAAGCTCGGACGCTCCGGCTCGAAAGCCGGTAGCAGCCGTCCGCTGGCGTCCATCATCCCAGCACTGACCAGTGCCTCGAACACCGCCGCCCCGCCCTCCGCTCCGAGCACGCCTTCGACTCCGTCCACGACGTAGGCGAGCCGCGCGAGCGCCGTGCGAGGCACCTTCCCAAATGTGACTCCGCAGTCTTCTTCGTACTCGGTCTGGAGGGCCTTCGCGAACTCCTCGTAACTCTCATTGGCCATGACGTAGAGTCGGTTCACGGCCTCATCGCGGATCCGCTCGCCGTCCTGGTTCACCGGGAGGCGAAGACCACGGCCGATCTCCTGACGCTTCTTCATCGTGCTTACGGACTCGTTGAGCGTGCAGATCTGGAAGACGTTCGGATTGTCCCAGCCTTCGCGCAACGCCGAGTGGCTGAAGATGAAGCGCAGCGGCTCGTCCAGATCGAGCAGCCGTTCCTTGTCCTTCATGATGAGGTTGTAGGTACCTTCGTCGTCGGCCGAGGCACGCCCTTCGCGGGAATCCTTGAGGACGCCCTTCTTGTCCTGTGAGAAGTAGCCGTTGTGCAGGCGCTCGACGGGCTCGTTCAGCCATTCAATGGCGGCGTTACGAGGATCTTGGGCTGCCCTCGCCAGTTCCTCCTCGAACACCCGGGCGAACTTGCCCTTCTGCCCGGGTGCGTCGAGGTCGCGGTAGTTGGCCACGCGGTCGATGAAGAATAGGGAGAGCACCTTGATGCCGCGCCCGGCCAACTGACGCTCTTTCTCCAGGTGCCGTTCCACGGTGTGGCGGATCTGGATGCGCCATACTTCAGTCTGCATGCCGCCGATGGACTCACCGAGGGCCAGCGTGCGCCCGTTCGTGAACCGGATGTACTCGTTGCCCGGCTCGGCGTTGATCTCTGACACCGAGTAGTCGCGGTACTGCTCGCGTCCGCCCGACAGCTCGAGAAGGCCACTGCCGAGGCGGGCGGTGACGCTCGCTTCCTTCGGGCCGGTGGCCATGTGTTTGTGGAGGCGGAGCCGCGCGCTGATGCCCTTCCTGTTGTCCACCTTTTCGAGACGAACGAATGGCTCATTCGCGCCACCCTCCGCCACCGCACTGGCCACGACGATCTGCTTCACAAGACCGAGTTCAAACGCCTGGACTGGGTCGAGACGGTAGATAAGGTTGTACGGGTCGCGATGCGTCGCCGAGTAACGGAGGGCGCACAGTGGATTCAACGCGCGGATCGCCTCGCGCGCACCCTCTGTTGAGTCCACCGACTGAGGTTCATCGATCAGCACGATCGGGCGTGTCGCCTGCACGAATTCGAGCGGTGAGCGGCCGGACAGGCGGTCACTGTCCTTGTACATGACGTTTTGCTCGCGCCGGAAGCGGTCGATGTTGATCACCATGATCTGGAGCGCGTTGCTGGTGGCGAACTGCCGGAGGCGATTCACCCTTCTGGCGTCATACTCGAACGACTCGAACGGCAGGTTGTCGTAGATGCCACGGAAGTGGTCGGCAGTGATCTCGAGGTTCTTCAGGACGCCCTCTCGGATCGCGACTGACGGCACGACGATCACGAACTTCTGGAAGCCGTACTTCTGAGAGAGCTCAAGGATCGTGCGCAGGTAGACGTAGGTTTTGCCAGTGCCCGTCTCCATCTCGATCGAGAACTGCGGACAGGCGCGCGCGACTGGAGTCTCGCCGAGCGTGGGGTCGTCTACCGACCACCCCTCCAGCGGCGCGGCCACATCGAGGACGTCGATGTCGTTGCGCGCCTGGACGGTCCGGACGTTCGCGCGCAGGAGCTCGGTGTCCACGATCAGGCGGTTCGCGACGCCGAGCTCCGTCGTCTCCTGTCCCGAGAACATCGTGCCGGGGCCCGCGGTGCGGATCACGGAGTGCGAAGGCTGTTCCTGCGGTTGGCCCGCGAAGAGATCGACCACCGCCGCGACCGCCGCTTCCTGGAACGGCTGCTTTGAGTCGAACTGGAGCTTGATCGCCACCTAGATCGTCTCGAACTTCACACCGCCACGTGTCTTGAAGGTTTGGACGGCGTTGGCCTTCAACTGGTCGTTGCCCGCGAAGCCCTCATCCAGCATCACCACTTGACGTGGTCCTTCCTTCGCGATGGCGCGCATCACGTCGAGGGTGAGACCACGTTCGAGGCACACGAGCAGCGGGCCGTCGATGCCCGTCAGCCGGTACACGGTCTTGCCCGCGAGTTGGAGTGTTTCGACGGGGACGGTGAGTGACAGGCCGGCTTTCAGGATGACCTCGTAGAGCAGGTCGCGCTCGGTGCGTTCTGCCCGGATGTGCTCGACGTGCATCCCGATCTGCTGATTCAACGCCCCACCGTCCTGCGGCGCATCTGCGTCCCACGGGGTGAAGTTGGATTCTGCGAGCTTGAAGACGCGGAACCCCCGATCGGGCTTTGCACCTTCGGCGAGCTTGCCCGCGTCCTCAGTATCGAGCTTCCCGACCACGCGTCGGACGCGCTCCTTAGTTATCTCCGCGATGGTCCGATAGTCCCCCCGCTCCGTCGGTTCAGGGAGTTGAACAAGGATGAACTTGCGGCGGCCGCCATCCTGCTTGTTCAGGTCAAGAACCGCATGAGCGGTAGTGCCTGACCCCGCGAAGAAGTCGAGGACTATCCCGTCAGCACTGTCGCCAATCTTGATGAAGTCCCGGATGAGCGGCATTGGTTTGGGATTATCGAAGGCCCGGTAACCAAACATCCGCGTGAATTCGGTAGTTGCTGTACTGCTACTGTATTCCGGGCGATAGAAGACGCTCTTTGGCTTTTTTGTCGGCAGATCCCCGAGTTGCGGCCGCTGTTTCTTGTAGATATTTCTCTGCTTCCGCCCGTTCACAAGAATCAAATTGTGAGGTTCGTCAGTTATTTTTCGTTTGCTCCATGTCCAAGAGAGTTCGTCGCCATCGTCGCCAACAGGCCAGAGGACTTCGTCTTTCGGAGAGCGAGGCTGGTTGTCTGCCGTGACATATATCTCATCGGATGATGAGACAAACACAGGGAACCACCCCAGTGGACGACGCTCGCGGCTGGCGTCCTGCCCCGTTCGGCGCAGGGTGTCTGCTCGTTTCCAGAGGCCGTACTCATCGGTCATCCATTCTTCGAGACTCGTTTCGTCGATGTCGAAGACTCCGAGTTGACAGCTATCGCGATTCCGCGCGTAGACCACTGTGTACTCATGTGTGTCCACGAAGCCGTAGGCGTCGTAGTTGCCGTTCAGGTTCATTATGGTCGGGAGACAAGCAACGAAGTTCTCCTCACCGAAGAGTTCGTCGAGAATCGCCCGAAGATTCCGAAGTTCACCTGCGGTCTTTGGAGGCGCTCCGTCGTTCATACTGACAAAGATCACACCATCCTCGCGCAGGAGGTTCCTGGCGAGGTACAAGCGCGTGTACATCATGTTCAGCCACTTGGAGTGGAAGCGTCCGTCAGTATCAGTGTTGGTGCCAAACTTGCGGCCTTCGTCGTCAACTTGACCTGTGTATTCGAGGTACGTCTGAAGGCTCTCGGTATAGTTGTCGGGGTAGATGAAGTCCTTGCCAGTGTTGTACGGCGGGTCGATGTAAATCATCTTCACCTTGCCGAGATAGGACTTCTGGAGCAGCTTGAGAACCTCGAGGTTGTCGCCCTCGATGATCAGGTTCTCCGTGGTGGCGAAGTTCACGCTCTCCTCGGGGCATGGAAGGAGCGTGGCGAGGCTGGGCGCCTGGATTGTCTGGAAGCAATCCGCCTTGCCGGGCCATGTCATCGCGTAGCGCTCGCGGCCCGCATCGATGGTCTCACCCAGCACAGCGCGGAGGCGGTCGAAGTCGATCTTGCCTCCCTCGGTTCGCGCCTCGGGGAAGAGACGAAGCAGGTCGGCCCGCCGCGCCTCGGCAACGTCCAGCGACTTCGGGTCGAAACGGTCAGGCTGATCTGGCATTGCGCTCCCCCTGCGCTAGGGATTCTCGCAGACCAGGCCAGCGCCGTCTGAAACGTACGTTCCATGAATCCAGATCAATACACTCCCGCCCCTCCCCTCACCCGCAACGTGGGAGAGGGGCCAGGGGTAGGGCCCTACCCCAACCTCGACTCCTCCATCGCCGCCTCCACCACCTCGCCGCGCCCGATCAGGAAGTCTTCCGCGAAGCGGCGCGCCTCCTCCGCCACCGCGCGCGCCGTCGCCGCGTCGCCGGACACCACGGCGTAGCCCACCTGTGCGACGTCGAGGCGGTCCTGGAGGCCGACCTCGGCGGCGGTCACGTGCAGGCGCGTGCGCAGCCGCTCCACGAGCGGGCGCACCACGCCGCGCTTCTCCTTCAGCGAGTGCGACTGCGGGATCTCGATGGTGAGCAGGACCGAGACGGTGACCATCGCGTCACCTCCCTCGCGGGCCTCGGGCGGCGCGCCCTCGCGCGGCGCGGCCGGGTGGCGATGCCGCGCCGTCGCCGTCCTCGACGCGTGGCGCGTTCGCGAACGCCTGCTCCGCCGCGCTGGCCAGCGCCCCGGCGTCGGCCGGCAGTTCCAGCGACGCCGCCGCGTCGCGCTCCTCGGCGGTCGGCTCGGCCTCGGGCGCTGGGTCGACCTCGGCGGCGGGCTCGGCGAGCGCGTCCAGGATCGCCTGCTCGTCCAGCCCGAGGTGCGCGCCGAGCTCCGAGAGCGGCAGGTCCACCTCCTCGGGCAGCGCGGGCAACTGTCCCGTGCGCTCCAGCCCGAAGTGCTGCAGGAAGCGCTGCGTCGTGCGGAACAGCGTCGGCCGCCCCGGGCCGTTGGCGTACCCGGCCGGCTCGATCAGCCCGCGCGCGCGCAGCGTCTGGATCGCGCCGTCGCTGCTCACCCCGCGCACGGCGTCGATCTGCCCCCGCGTCACCGGCTGCTTGTAGGCGATGATCGCCAGCGTCTCCAGCGCCGCCGTGGAGAGTCGACGGCTCAGTTCGAGGCCGAGGAACCGCTCGACCGGCCCTGCCGCCTCGGGCGCCGACACCAGCAGGATGCCCTCCGGCCCGCGCTGCAGCCGGATGCCGCGGCCGGCCTCGCGCAGCGCGTCCGCGAGTTCGTCGAGCGCGCGCGTCACCCGCTGCGGCGACACCTCGAGGGCGCGCGCCAGGTAGGCATCGTCCACCGGGTGGTCCGCGACGAAGAGCAGCGCTTCGAGCAGCAGCGGCAGTTGCGAGAGGTCCTCGAACGCGTCGGGCGCCTCGGGGGCGGCCTGGGTCTCAGCGGCGATCGGGTCGCCCTCGTTCGGGTCGGCGAGCGCTTCCGGCGTCGGCTCCTCGGGTGCGCCGACGATCTCGGGCGCCTGCGCGGCCTCGGAGGGGTCGGGGTCGGCGTCGAATGGGCGTGGCGGCGTCATCCGGCCGCTCCCTGCGTCGCGCCCTGCCTCGCGCCCTGCTTCACCCGTCGCGTCCGTCATCTGCCCCGCCTACCCTCGTCCCACCGACCCGTCAGACCATCGCAGGTCGAGTTCCCGGTACCGCACGTCCACGGCGGGCCGCGCCGCGAGCCGGCTCCCCAGCCCGTCCAGCACCACCTCCGCGACGACGCCGTCGACGGCCTCGACCGTCTCGTCGATGCGCGCACGCGGCTCCACGTCCGCCCGCACCGACACCCGCAACCCGCGACGGTGCAGGTTCGCCACCCGCACCTCCGCGTCCGCGAGCGCGACCTCTTCGAGCAGCGCCTCCCGCAGAGTCGCCGCGACCTCGTCCACGGCCATCCTCGCACGCCCGCCCGCGAGCCGCACCGGCCGCCGCTCCGAGGTCTCCCGCCCCCACGCGAGCGTGAGCGCGAGCGCCGCGACCGTCACACAGACGACCGTCAGCAGCGCCCGCCCGCGCGCCGTGTCGTGCGCCGCGAGCCAGCCGAGGCCCCGGCTCCCCGCCTCGATCGCCTCCGTCGAGGCGGTCCACGCGACGGCCGCCACCGCCCCCATGACGAGGGCAAGCGCGAGCGCGCCTCGATACCCGTGGCGCCGCTCCGTCCCCGCCGCCCGCCTCGGCCGGCGGCCGCGCGCGCGTACGGCAGGCTCACCGCCCGGGTCGGCGGCAAGCAACGGCGAGGGGTCGTGCGGGAGGCGAGAGAAAGTGAAGCCGTGGTCGTCAGACCGAGGGTGGCGGGCGGCCATGTCGAGTCCTCGCTGGCGCCCCGAGGCAATGCCTCGGCGACGGCCGGACTCCCGCCCAATGACTCAAACCGACCGGCCCGCGCCCGCGGTGGTGTGCCGCGCGAGGTGCGTGCCTGCCTCCCATCGTACGATCCCCGCCATGATCGTGGACATCCACACGCACATCTTTCCCCCGCGCCTGATCGCGCAGCGCGACGCCCTCGCCGCCGCCGATCCGTCCTTCGGCGAGATGTACGCCGACCGCAAGGCGAAGATGGCGACCGCCGAGGACCTGCTCGCCTCGATGGCCCGGGCCAGCGTCGATGTCTCCGTCGCCTGCGGCTTCTGGTGGCGCGACCCCGCCGTCGCCGCCGAGCACGCCGCCTACCTCGTCGAATCCGCGCGCGCCTCGGACGGCCGCCTGCTCGCCTTCGTCCCCACCCGCGAGGCCACCCCGGGGGCCATCGAGGGCGCCTCCGGCATCGGCGAAGTCCGCGAGCGGGAGCCCGAGGCCGTCCCCGCCTCGACGCTGCCCGTCCTCCTCCACTGCACCGAGGAGACCGGCCACGCCTACCCCGGCAAGCAGGGGGGCCTCACCCCGGGCGCCCTCGGCCGCCTCCTGGAGGCCAGACCGGAGGCACGCATCATCGCCGCGCACTGGGGCGGGGGCTTCCCCTTCGCGGCGCTCATGCCGGAGGTGCGGGCACGCTTCGGCGGCCGCCTGCTCTTCGACAGCGCCGCCTCCGCCTATCTCTACGGCCCGGAGATCTTCCGCCTGGTGATCGACCTCGCCGGCCTCGACACGGTCGCGTGGGGCTCGGACTTCCCCCTGCGCCCCCAGGCCCTCGACCGCGTCACCGTGGAGGCGGCGCTCCCCGACGCGACGGAGCGGGCCGCCGTGCTCGGCGGGAACGCCGCGCGCTTCCTCGGCCTCGCCTGAGCCAGGTCCGGCCTCGACTGAACCCCAGCCTGGGAGCGCGCGGACAGCAAAACGGGCCGCCGAGGGGTGCGGCCCGTCTTGAGGAGGGACGAGAGTCGTGCGGCGTGGACTAGAAGTCCATGCCTCCCATGCCGCCCATACCACCCATGCCGCTCATGTCCGGCATCGGCTTCTCGGGCTCGTCGAGCTCGCCGACAGCGGCCTCGGTGGTGAGCATCAACGCGGCCACGGAGACCGCGTTCTCTAGCGCGACGCGGGAGACCTTCACCGGGTCGATGATGCCGAGCTTGAACATGTCGCCCATGCGGTCGCCGTCCGCGTCGTAGCCGACGTTCTTGGCGGCTTCCTTGACGCGCTCGACGATCACGGAGGGCTCGCCGCCCGCGTTGGCGACGATCTGGCGCAGCGGGGCCTCGAGTGCCATGCGCAGGATGCGGGCGCCCGTGCGCTCGTCCCCGGTCAGGCGGTCGATGACCGCGTCCAGCGAGCCCTGCACGCGGATGAAGGCGACGCCGCCGCCCGGCACCACGCCTTCCTCGACGGCCGCGCGCGTCGCCGAGAGTGCGTCCTCGAAGCGGAACTTCTTCTCGCGGACCTCGATCTCGCTGGCGCCGCCGGCCTTGATCACGGCCACGCCGCCCGCGAGCTTCGCGAGCCGCTCCTGCATCTTCTCGCGCTCAAAGTCGGACTGGGTGTCCTGGATTTGCGCGCGGATCTGGCGGATGCGCGCCTGGATCGCCTCGTCGGAGCCGGCTCCCTCGACGATCGTCGTGGTGCCCTTGTCGGAGACGACGCGGTGGGCGTGGCCGAGGTCGGCGAGCTGCACCTCGGTGAGCTTGCGGCCCATGTCGCTGGTGATGAAGGTCGCCCCGGTCAGGATCGCGATGTCCTCAAGGATCGCCTTGCGCCGGTCACCAAACGACGGGGCCTTGATGAAGAGCGGGTTGAACGTCCCCCGCATCTTGTTCACGATCATCGCCGTCAGTGCGTCACCGTCGATCGTGTCGCAGATCACGACGAAGTTCTTGGAGACCTGGAGCACCTTCTCGAGCACCGGCAGGATTTCCTGCATGCTCTCGATCGCGTAGTCGGTGATCAGGATGTACGGGTCGTCCAGCGCCGCTTCCATGCGGTCCGGGTTGGTGACGAAGTACGGCGAGGCGTACCCGTTGTCCACCTGGAGGCCATCGGTGATCTCGACCTCGTCGTCGATGCCCCGGCCGTCCTCGATCGTGATGACGCCGTCCTTGCCGACCTGCTCCATCACGTCCGCGATCATCTCGCCGATGCGCTTCTCGTTCGCCGAGATGGAGGCGACCGCGGCGATCGTCTCCTTGTCTTCGACGGCGACGGCCATCTTCTTCAGTTCGTCGACGGCGACGCGGAGCGCCTGCTCCATGCCGCGGCGGAGGTAGATCGCATTCGCGCCCGCGGCGATGTTGCGCAGCCCCTCGTGGAAAATCGCCTGCGCGAAGACCGTCGCGGTGGTCGTGCCGTCACCCGCGATGTCGTTCGTGCGGATGGCGACCTGTTTGACGAGCTGCGCCCCCATGTTGTGGAAGCGGTCCTTCAGGTCGATGTCGCGGGCGACGGTCACGCCGTCCTTGGTGATCACAGCGGGGCCGTAGCTCTTGTCGAGGACGACGTTGCGCCCGCGCGGCCCGAGGGTCGCTTTCACGGCGTTGGCCAGGATGTCGACGCCGTGGCGGAGTTCGCGCCGGGCGTCATCTTCAAAGCGGAGTTGCTTCGCTGGCATCGGGTCCTCCGGTCAACCGCCCTGGTCAGGGCGCGGGGCCGTCGGCGGCGTTATTGCTACGCCTGCGGCGGCCTCGTCTGGCGCTCAGTCCGCGTGACGGCGGCTTACTTCTTCTTGGCCGCGGCCTTCGGGGCCGCGTCGTCCAGGCGCGCGAGGACGTCCTGGAAGCGGATGACGATGTACTCCTCGGAGTCCACAGTGACTTCCTGGCCGGTGTACTTCTGGTACAGGATGCGGTCGCCCTCGGAGAGGTCCATCGTCTCCATCTGGCCGGCTTCGTTCACCTTGCCGGGGCCCGTCGCGACGACGATGCCGTGTTGCGGGGTCTCCTTCGCGGAGTCCGGGATGACCAGCCCGGAGGCGGTCATTTCCTCCGACTTCACCGCTTTCAGCACGATGTGGTCCGTTACGGGGACAACCTTCGTCGCCAAGGCACCAACTCCTTCACCACCCGGCCCCCGGCTCGCGTCCACGCGACCCGGTGCCGGCCCCACCGTTACCTTCGGGTGATCTCGGGGGTGCACCCCAGGGACTACCGCAGCCCCGCGAGTGCGCACACCAGCCGATGCGCCGGATGTTAGCACTCACCCTCGGGGAGTGCTAGTTCCTCCGGCAGAGAATCCGTCCCGCCCCCGCCGGGCCCGCGAGGGGGGTGTTCGGCGCCCTGACGAACCTCACACGGGGTTCTGACATCGCGGCCAGCCAGCAGACAGCCCGCGAGACATACCCTTCCAACCGAAGGAGCCGGACGATGCCCGCGCTTGCCGCAGCCCTGCCCGGAACAACGCCCTGCTGCGTCCACGGCCCGGGATTGGCCGAGACCTCGCCCGAGTACGGCGCGGAGCGCCCCTCCCCGGAGGTGCCGGGCGAGCCCGCGATCACCGCAGCCTGGCTCCTGGGTCAGGTGCCGGCCTCGCTCCTCCCGTGGCCGTTGATCCGCGCCGGCCGCGCCGGGCGTGGGCCGGGGCCGGATGTGCGCGAGACCGTCGTCCTGCTGCCCAGCGGCGTCCCCGCAGCGGGCGACATCGAAGTCCACCGCCTCGCCTCCGACTACGCGCAGCACGGGCACGCCGGAGACCCGCGGTACGCCTCGCTGCTGCTTCATCTCGTCTGGCGAGACGACCGAGCAGCACCCGAACGCGGCGGACCGGTACGGCTCGCGGGCGGCGGGCTCGCACCGACGGTCGCGCTGGAGCCGGCGATGGGGAGTGTCGCCCGGCTGGAGGCGCTCATCGCGCGCGGGCCCGCAGGGTTGGCGGAGCCCTGTACCGGCGCCCGTCTCGCGGACACCGGCGACCGGGAAGCGGCGCTCCGCATGGAGGGACACCGTCGCCTCGCGGAGCGCGTGTGGCGTGCACAGCAACTGGCCGCGGAGGTGGGCTGGAGGGCTACCTGGCACACGCTGCTGGACCGGGCCCTCATCGCCTCGGCGGGGCGAAGGCAGGAGGGGGCCGCAGCCCGGGTCGCGCTCGCGGACGCCATCACGACGGCCGTGGAAGGCGCCGAGGGAGACCTCCTCCGCAGCCTCGTGACGCGGACGCGGGCCGCGGCTCAGGCGGGCCCGGTCGCGCTACTCGCGCCACTGCGGGACGCCGGCCTCGGCCTCGCACGAGCACGCGAGGTCGGCTGGAACGTGATACTGCCCCTGCTCGTCGCGCTCGCGGCCGCCTACGACGACGTGACGCTCGCACGGGCCGCACACAGCGTCATCGAAGCCTGGCCGGCCCCCGCCCCCTACGGGAAGACGCGCGCGCTCGCCTCGCTGGTTGGGGTCAGGCCGAAGGACGCGCTTACGGCGCAAGGGCTGCTGCGGACGCAGGAGTTGTGGTGCACGCGTGGTGGCTGTGGCCGTTGCCCGCTCTCACCGTCAGAGACGTCTCCGGAGGGGCCCGCAGACACCTGAGCACCCCGGGCCGGAGCGGAACGAGGCCGCACACGAGGAAGGCCACCCGCTCGGGTGGCCTTCCGTACGTCCGACTGCCTCACGCGGAGGCGTGAAGGCTAGCCGCGCGGGAGGCCGAGGCCGCGCGTGGCGATGATGTTGCGCTGGATCTCGGATGTGCCGGCGGCGATCGTCGCCGAGACAGACGAGACGTAGGAGTGGGTGAACGTGCCACGGAAGGCCGCGTGCTTGTTCTTCCCGTCCCAGATGTTGGAGTGGAGGCCGAACGCCTTCACGCCGGTGTTGGCCAGACGCTGCACCAGTTCCGAGTTGTAGAGCTTCGAGGTGGAAGCCTCGTAGTTCGGGATCAAGCCCCGGTGCTGCATTGAGATGATGCGGAACGAGAAGTTGAAGAGGACTTCACTCTCGATGTAGCGGTCCGCAATGTCGAGGCGGATGCTCGGCTGTGCCGTCAACCGCGACTGAGCCTTACCTTCGCCCTTCGCGTAGGCGATCATGCGGTCGATCGTCTTCCGGGCCGCCACGGCGCCCGTGATGTTGGAGCGCTCGTAGTCCAGCAGCGTCATCCCGACGTACCAGCCACGGTTCTCTTCGCCGACGCGGTTCGAGACGGGGATGCGCACGTCCTCGAAGAACGTCTCGTTGAAGTGGTGCTCCCACGCCATGTTCACGAGCGGCCGGACGGAGATGCCGGGCGCGGACTTCGGCGTGAGCACAAAGGAGATGCCGCGGTGCTTCGGCGCGTCCGGGTCCGTGCGGACGAGGACGAAGAGCCAGTCCGCATTGTGGGCGCCGGACGTCCAGATCTTCTGGCCGTTCACGACGTACTCGTCCCCGTCACGGACGGCACGCGTCTGGAGCGAGGCGAGGTCCGAGCCGGACCCCGGCTCGGAGTAACCCTGCGCCCAGACGACCTCGCCCGAGAGGATCTTCGGGATGTGGGTCTTCTTCTGATCTTCGGTGCCGTGGACCATGAGCATCGGGCCGAGCATGCCGACGCCGGAGCCGCCCACGCCCACGGCGCCGGCCTTGGTCATCTCCATGTTGTAGATGAACTGCTCGAACGGGCTCAGGCTCGCGCCGCCGTATTCCTTCGGCCACTGCGGGGCGATCCACCCCTTGTCTCCGAGGGCGGTGGCCCACTCGCGCGCAGCCTGCTGCGCCTCAGCGTCCGCGCTCTTGCGGTCCTCGAAGTAGTCGTGCCCGGCAGGGAAGCCATCCGCGTCCATCTGGTACCGCTTCGGCAACTTTGCCTTGATGAAGTCGGCGACTTCCTTGCGGAAGGCGGCCTGCTCCGGGGTGTCGTTCCAGTCCATATGAGTCCCTCCTGCGCGGCCTCGGCTCTCAGCCGCGGTCAGCCGGACACACGCCGGCACGGCCGAATGATAACGGATTCAATCCGTGCTGGACGAGGGCACCAGCCGCCGCGCACGGCCACCTGAGCCGCCACGTCCACACCGGACCTGGCCACAACCTGGAGATGGATGCTGGTCAGGCTGCGGGCAGGCCAGGGGCGGGGAAGCGCGCGGTCAGTTCCCGCACGATCCGGCCGACCTGGTCGCGCACGCCCTCATCGGCGGGCGCCTGGAGGACGCGCGCCATGCACTGCCCGATCGTGCGCATCTCCGCCTCGCCCATGCCGCGCGACGTGATGGCGGGAGTGCCGAAGCGGATGCCACCACCCTCGCGGGGAGGCAGCGTGTCGAAGGGGATCGGGTTCGAGTTCACCACAATGCCGGCCGCCTCCAGGGCATCAGCCGCCTGGACGCCGTTGAGGCCGAGCGGGCGCACGTCCACGAGGACGAGGTGGTTGTCCGTGCCCCCGGAGATGAGCACGATGCCGGCGTCCATCAGGGCGGTGGCCAACGCCTTCGCGTTCGCAACCACTTGGTTCGCGTGGGCACGGAATTCCGCGGTGGCCGCCTCCTTCAGCATGACGGCCTTGCCCGCGATCACGTGCATCATCGGGCCGCCCTGCGAGCCGGGGAAGACGCCACGGTCGATGCGGAGGCGGTACCGCCGGTCGCTCAGCACCATGCCACCGCGCGGGCCTCGCAGCGTCTTATGCGTGGACGTCGTCATGATCGGGGCAATGCCCACCGGGCTCGGGTGCGCGCCGCCGACGATGAGGCCGGCGAGGTGCGCCATGTCCGCCATCAACACCGCGTCCACCTCATCCGCGATCTCGCGGGCGCGCTGGAAGTCCCACACGCGCGGGTAGGCGGTCGCGCCCACCACGATGATCTTCGGGCGATGTTCCTTGGCCACGGTGAGCATGTCGTCGTAGTCGACGAGGTGGGTCTCCCGGTCGACGCCGTAGGACACGAAGTTGTACAGGAGGCCGCTGGCGTTGACGGGCGAGCCGTGGGTGAGATGGCCACCCGCGTCGAGCTTCAGGCCGAGCACGGTGTCGCCGGGGTTGAGCAGGCCGAGGTAGACGGCCATGTTCGCCTGGGTGCCGGAGTGCGGCTGGACGTTGGCGTGCTCGTAGCCGAAGAGGGCCTTGGCGCGGTCGCGCGCGAGGTTCTCGACGTCATCGACGAAGCGGTTGCCGTGGTAGTAGCGCGCGCCGGGGTAGCCCTCCGCGTACTTGTTGGTGAGGACGGAGCCGACGGCTTCCATCACGGCGGCGCTGGCGTAGTTCTCGGAGGGGATCATCTCCAGCACCTGCTGCTGGCGACCTTCCTCGTGGCGGATGACGGCGGCCACCTCCGGGTCGACCTGCTCCAGTGCGCCCATCACGTCCTCCTCGAACCCCGGCCAGACGGCAGCGGCGGAACGGCGAGGTTACCGCGCGCCGTCCGCACGGGCATCCTTCGCGTCCCATGCGTGCTGGTTCACCAGGGGGAGCACGCCGCCGACGAGCGAGTGGCCGCCCAGCACCACCGGGACGGGAGACTCCACGGCCGCGCGCACCAGCGCGGCCAGGCGCGCGTCCTCGATGGCCTCGGGCAGGCCGGCATCCGCCGCGAAGCGGTCGGCGCGTGACGGTCGGATGCCCAGGTGGGCGAGCGCGGGACGGATATCGATGAACGCCGCGTCACACCACTCCGGAAGCAGCGCGCCGAAGACGCGTTCCGGGCCGGATTCCGCGATCAGCGCGCCGAGGATCGAGCGTGCGCTGCCGTCCGCGTCCGTGCCTGCCGCCTGCATACCGCGCTCCTCGGCGAGGATGCGCACGCGACAGGCTGACTCCCGCTCCAGGTAATTCCATGTCGCGGAGGAGACCCGCCCAGCCACCAGGACCTCGGCCGAGCGCTCGGTGAAGCAAGCCGCGGCCCGTTCCAGACGCGTGGTGTCCAGGCGGGGCTCGCCGCTCCCGAGCAGCGCGCGCAGACGCGGCCCGCCGAGGCCCGTCAGCGCGAGCGCCGCGAGGTCGGTCGGCGTGTCGAGATTGAACTGTGTCGCCGCGGTGCGCGGGAGCTCGACCAGTTCAATGCCGTACTCGTCCCAGAGACGGCGGGGCACGGCGTTGTCCGTCGCGGGTGGAGGGTCGAGCCGGGCGACCATCGCCGCGGGTGCCAGGGCGTAGACGTCCGCTGAGAACCGGTTGTTCGCCACACAACGCGGATGGTCGGGCGTGCCCAGCATCTCTGCGAGGAGACTCCAGTCCGCCGCGGTCAGTAACGGGGCGCTCCCGGCGCCAGCGGTCGCAAGACTCTCCACGCCATGCCGTCTGACCCATTGCCCGAGCCGCGTGGCGTAGTGAAAGGGTGTCGCACCCGCCTCGTGATCAGTCTCGACGGAGATGCCATCCGGCACGGTCAGGGCCGGCGGACGGTCGGCCAGGAGGAAGATTCGCCTGTACGCGTCGCTCTGTCGCGCGGCCTCGGCGCTGTCCAGGGCGGAAGCCTCAAGGGCGTCCCGCATCCAGTGCTCGAGCGGACTGCCGTCCATCCCGCCGAGCAGGATTGCGAGGTCGAGCGGCATCGGTGGTGTGGTTAGCCGACGGAAGCGTGACGTGCGACGAGTTTGACGATCACCTGCTCAGAGAGGCGCTGTACGTCGTGCGCACGACACTCGGCGCTGCCCGGCATGAGACAGCAGGCGACACTCGCCGCAGCGCCGTGGCGGAGGGACTGCTCCCAGCCCTCACGGCGGCGCAGGCCGAGAAGCATGGCCGCCAGGAATGCGTCCCCGGCCCCAACGGCGGAGACCACCTCGACGTCTGGCGCGCTGATGCGATAGTCCGCATCGGGCGTCAGGGCGACGGAGCCGAGGGTGCCGCGCGTAATGACGACGGCGGCGACGCCGAGGTGCCGGATCGCCTCGCCTGCCTCGAAGACCTCGTCTTCGGTGATCGTCGGATCGCCGTGGACGCGGCCGAGTTCGTGCTGGTTCACCTTGATCACGGTCGGGCGCGCGCCGAACTCGAGCACCTGGCGGATCACCAGACCGTCGGCATCCAGCGCGGTCAGGGCACCCGCGCGCTCCGCCTCCTGGACAAGTCGCCCGTACACCTCACCTGTGCAGGGCGGCGGTAGCGAGCCGGCAAGCACCAGCCAGGTGTCCGCGCGCAGACGACGCCGGACCGAAGCGATCATCTCCTCGATGTCGTCAGGGTGGGCGAACGGGCCGGGGGCGGAGAGCACCGTGTGTCGGTGCTTCTCTCGGTCGAGCAGGGTGATGTTCGTGCGCGTGACCCCATCGAGGAACGTAAAGTCGACCCCGATGTTTTCGTCGCGCAGCGTGTCCTCGATCATCCGTCCGAGGTCGCCGGGCGCAAAGCCCATCGCGAGTGGCTCGTAGCCGAGTTCCTTCAGCACGCGCGCGACATTGATCCCCTTACCGCCGATATCGCGGCGGATGGAGGCGACCCGGTTGGTGTCGCCCTCGACAAACCGGTCGAGCTCGACCGTCTCGTCGATCGCAGGGTTCAGGGTGACGGTGATGATCACGGTTGGAAGGACCTCATCCGCCCCTCGCGGATGGATCCAGTGTAGGCATCTGCGCGGGACGGGCGCTAATCCTCGCGCGCGATCGCCAGCGCGTAGATCTGCCTGAATCCGGCGGCCCGCAACGCCAGCGCCGCCGTCTCAAATGTTGCGCCGGTCGTGGTGACATCGTCTACCAGCAGCACCCGGCCCAGCCCGGGGACGGGGACGGCCTCGAAGGCGTCTCGCAGATTCGAGGAGCGTGCGACGGCGTCCAGCGTCGCCTGCGGAGGCGTGTCGCGGAGACGGCGGAGCAGGCGCGGTCGAAGCGGCAGGCCCAGGGCAGCCGCGACCGACCGCGCGATGACCTCGGACTGGTTGTAACCGCGAGTCCGGCGGCGGCGCTTGCCGAGGGGAATCGGGACAACCGCGTCCAGCCCCCATTCGGGGGGCACCACCGCCGACGCGGCGCGTCCCAACGGATCGAGGAGTGCGGTCACGCCGCGGAACTTTGCCTCCAGCAGAGCCCGGCGGGCGTCCCCGGTGAAGGTGAAGGGTGTGCGGAGCCCGTCGAAGGCGGGTGCACCCGGCCCGCCCGCGGCGCAGCGCGCGCACCAGGTGCCGGGACCGGGCCGCCAGCAGCGGAGACAGCGGGGCGCCTCCGCCACCGGCAGCCGGCCGAGACAGCGCGAGTGGAGCGCGCTGCCATACCGGCCGCAGACGACGCAGCGCTGCGGCAGAATCGCCTCGAGGAACTCCGCGCGCAGGCGATCCCAGGGGGCAGTGGGGAGATCCGCGTGATGGGGTGGCAACATTCCTGGTCCCGAGGCGTTAGCCTCCACATTCTCAACACCCGCAGCATGCCAGAAGGACGAGGCGCCGTGGCCGCCCTCGCGTCAACCGCCTCACCTCTCCAGCAGGCGCTCCGCCTGCGCGAGTACCGCCTGCTGCTCGGCACCCAGCTCGCCGTGGGCCTGACGCAGCCGCTGCTCTTCTTCACGCAGGGCTGGCACGTCACGACTGCCGCACCGGACGGACAGGCGGTGATTTACCTCGGCGCCCTCGGCGCGAGCCGCGGGCTCGCCTTCCTCGCCTACGTGCTGTTTGGCGGGGCCATCGCAGACCGGTTCCCGCGCCGGCGCGTGTTGATCGTGAGCCAGTTCGTCTCCTTCCTCTTGACCCTGGCGATCGGAGCCTTGCTGCTCATTCCCGCGGTCGACGAGGGCGAGGGCCTGCTGCTGCCGTTGATGATCGGACTCTTCGCAACCTTCGGCCTGATCCAGGGACAGGACGGCCCCACGCGTACCTCGATGGTGCGCGACGTGGTACCGGAAGACGCCATGGCCAGCGCGGTCTCGTTCTTCTTCATGATCGTCTCGGCGGCGCTCCTCGTGGCGGCGCCGTTCGCTGGGTGGTCACTTGAGCATCTCGGCATCGGCGCGACCTACCTGATCTCTGCCGTCGGGCCCGCGGTAATCCTGCTCTGCGCGCTCCAGATGACGAGTGCCGGCGCGGCGGCAGACCCGGACGCCCAGCGTGAGTCGGTGTGGGCGAACCTGCGGGGCGGCCTGCAGGTCCTGGCTGAACAGCCAGCCGTGCGATGGACCGTGCTGCTGACGTGGCTCTCGACGGCAGCGGGGCTGTCGGTCATGGGCGTGCTGATCGGCGCGTGGGTGAAGGATGTACTCCTGCTCGGCGCCGGCGGTTGGGGCTGGATGGCGCTGTTCTGGGGCCTCGGCTCCGTGATCTCGACGACGTTCCTGATGACCCGGCCGACGCTCAGGCACCGCGGGTGGCTGTTCCTCGGCGCATGCGCCGGGCTCGGTGCGGCGGTGCTGGGGTTCTCGCTCTCGCGCGCGATCCCCGTGGCGTTCGCCTTCAACGGATTGGCGGGTGTGGCCTTCATGCTGATCACGACGCTCGGCGTGGCGATCGTGCAGGCGATGGTGCCGAACCGGGTGATGGGCCGCGTGACCGGTCTACTGCTGCTCGGAGGCGGGCTGATGCAGGTCACGGGGCTCTTCGTCGGCATTCTCGCGGGCGTGATCGGGATCGAGCGCACCTATCCGATCGCCGCGAGCGTGATCCTCGCCTCGACTGCCCTCGTGGTGTTGCGCCAGCGGCCGCTGCGGACGCTCGACTAGCGTCCGATGCCAGGGCGCCCCACGAGGGCGTGCCAGGCCGCTCCGTATACTGGAGGCGAAACGAGGCCCCCCGTGCGCATCACCGTCCGTCTCTTCGCCGGCCTGCGAGAGGTCGTCGGCAGCGACTCCATCGTCGAGGAGTTCGGCACGCCGGACGTCACGGTCGAAGGGCTGCGCGCGCGCCTCGGCGAGGCGCACCCGAAGCTCGGCCCGTACCTCAGCGGTGTCGCCATCGCGGTCAACGAGGAGTACATCCTCGAGCCGGGGACGACACTCAGTGACGGCGACACGGTCGCCCTCATCCCGCCGATCTCAGGCGGCGGGACACCGAAGATCCTCGTGACCCACGCCACCCTCGACCCACGCGCCGTACGAGACGCCGTCATGACCCCCTCCGCCGGCGCCTGCGTGGTGTTCGAGGGGGTCGTCCGCGATCACCATGAAGGCCACCCGGTCATCCGCCTGCAGTACGAGGCGTACGAGGAAATGGCGACGCGACAACTGGACGCTGTCGCGCGCGAAACGCTCGCTGCCTTCGCGGACCGCGAGGTCTACGACGTCGCGATCCACCACCGCGTCGGCATGATCGAGCTGGGCGAGACCTCGCTGCTCGTGGTGGTGTCCGCGGCCCACCGGCAGGACGCGTTCGAGGCCGCGCTGCGCACGGTCGACCGCGTGAAGGAGACCGTCCCGGTGTGGAAGAAGGAGTGGGGCCCGGACGGCGCTCAGTGGCAGGAGGGCGTCGCACCCCGCCCGAACCCTTCCTAGCATCCTGCCCGTGGCTGTGCCCCTCACCTCCGTCGACCCCTATTGCGCTGTCTGCGGTTCCCCGCGGCTGGTGGACCGCTACCTCGGCCACCGCCGCTGTGAGGCCTGCGGGGTCACGCGTTGGCGCAACCCGCTGCCCGTGGCAGAGGCGGTGATCGTCCGCGACGGCCGGGTGCTCCTGATCCGCCGCGGCGAAGTGGAACGCAGCCCCGGCCGCTGGACGGTCCCCGGCGGCTTCATCGCCCTCGGCGAGACCCCACCCGAGGCAGCGGTGCGCGAGGCCTCCGAGGAAGCGAGCGTCACGCCTGCCATCGCCGGGCTCGCGACGCCGCCCCGACGGCTGCCGACGCCGGACGGGCGCGGCCACGTGCTGCTCTCCTTCCTCGCGACCACCGACGACGAGCCGCGCGCCGGGGACGAGGCTGCAGAGGTGCGCTGGTGCGCGCCAGGCGAGGTGCCGTGGGACGCCCTCGCCTTCCCGACGACAGAGGCGCTGCTACACACCCTAGTCGCACGCTCGCGCGAGGCGGGACGGTTCGAGGTGGACGCCATCGATGCCGCGACCGCCGAGGTGCCGAGCGGTCGCGCGGCCCGGCCGCTGCCGCGCTTTTGCACCCGCTGCTCCGGGATACTTCGTGCGCATTCGGTGGGCGCGTGGCAGTGCGGCCAGTGCGGTGAACCTCACTACGAGAACCCGCGACCGACCGCGGGGCTCCTCGCGATCCGTGGGGGCCGCGTGCTCCTCGGCCGCCGCCGGGCGGAGGTGCCCGGGGCCGGGCACTGGGCTGCACCATCCGGGCACGCCGAGCCCGGGGAAGCGCCAGATGAGACTGCGGTGCGTGAACTGTTCGAAGAGACGGGCGTGCGCGCAGCGGCGGAGCGGTTCGCCGGCCTGTTCTGGGACCGCGAGCACTTCGAGGCGGTCTACACCGGCCCGGCGCTCGACGGCCATGCCGAGGCGACGCACCGGCCGGAGTTCACCGCCCTCGAATGGTTCGACCGCGCCTCGCTGCCGCCCGCCGAGGAACTCCACCACAGCGCGCCCCACACGACGGCGTGGCTCGTGCGGCAGGGGCTGGTGCGGTAGGTGACGGTCGGCGGTCGCGCCTACTTCTTCCCGGCGTGGTTCATCAGGCGGAAGTCGGGCGCGGTGATCTCGGACATCTCGGAGACGTCGCGGTCGCCGATGCGGGAGGCGATGCGCGGCTCCATGTCCTTCGGGTGGA
>CAZVNJ010000028.1:0-28033 GCA_964628985.1 uncultured Dehalococcoides sp. | reverse complement strand
GCCACGACGGCTCGGCCGCCGGCTTCTGGGGCCGCTGGAACCCCGAGCCACGCCCCGAGGTCTGGACGCTCGTCCCGGACCACGAGGTCCCCTGGCTCCGCGCCAACGGCGCCACCGATAGCGACATCGACGCCCTGCTGTGCACCTCGATCCGCGCCACGTTCGAGGCGGCAGCCGGGATGAAGGGGCAGTTACGCAGCTGACCCGTCCTATACTCCCGCGTGCGAGCGATGCGGATGTTGGGGGGACGGCGATGATCGAGGGGTACCCGGAGATCCCGAAGGATGTGGCGGCGCTCAAGGCGACGCCCAACCTGGCGGACTGGGCGACCGCGCGCCAAACCTTCTCGTGGGATGACGAGTGGAAGAACCTCGACCGTCCCGGCGGGATGCTGAACAAGGCGTACGAGTGCGTCGACCGGCACGCCAACGGCCCCCGCGCCAACAAGACGGCGATCATCTGGCAGTCCGCCGCCGGCGACGTCGAGCGGTACTCCTACCTCGACTTCAAGAAGCAGACGAACAAGGCGGCCAACGCGCTGAAGGCGCTCGGGATCCAGAAGGGCGAGCGGGTCTTCATCCTGGCCGACCGCATTCCGGAGCTTTACTTCGCCGTCTTCGGCACCCTCAAGATTGGCGCGATCACGGCACCGCTGTTCTCCGCCTTCGGGCCCGAACCGATCAAGGAGCGCGTGAGCCGCGCCGAGGGCTGCACGATCATCACGACGCCGAAGTTGCTGCCCAAGGTCAACGAGATCCGCTCGCAACTGCCGTCGCTGCGGCACGTCATCGTGATCGCACACCGCGAGGGGAAGCCGGTCGCCGCGGGCGACATCGCCTGGTCAGACATCGTCGGCCCAGCCTCCGAGGAGTTCGAGATCGAGCGGACCGGCCCCGAGGATTGGTCGATCATGCACTTCACCTCCGGCACCACGGGTCTGCCGAAGGGTGCGGCGCACGTCCACAACGCCATCGTGGGGCACTACGCGACGGGCAAGTACGTGCTCGACCTGCACGAGGACGATGTCTACTGGTGCACGGCGGACCCGGGCTGGGTCACCGGGACCTCGTACGGCATGTTCGCGCCCTTCTCGAACGGAGTGACGAGCCTCATCGACGAGGGCGGGTTCGGCGCGCGGCGCTGGTTCGAGAACATCCAGAAGCACCGCGTCACCGTCTGGTACACGGCGCCAACTGCGATCCGCCTGCTGATGAAGGCCGGGACGGACATCCCAAAGTCGTTCGACCTCTCCTCCCTGCGTTACGCGATGTCCGTGGGCGAGCCGCTCAATCCGGAAGGCGTCGTGTGGGGCATCGAGGCGTTCGGCCTGCCATTCCACGACAACTGGTGGCAGACGGAGACCGGCTCGATCATGTGCGCCAACTACCCCTCGATGCCGATCCGGCCGGGCTCGATGGGGCGGCCGTTCCCCGGCGTCCACGTGACGATCGTGGACGAACAGGGGAATGAGATCGCCGAGCCGATGGTCGAGGGGGCGCTCGTCTGTAAGCCCGGCTGGCCCTCGATGTTCCGCACCTACTGGAACGACCAGGAGCGGTACGATTCGCGCTTCAAGAACGGCTGGTACTACACCGGCGACAAAGCCAAGCGCGACGAGGACGGCTACATCTGGTTCGTCGGCCGCGACGACGACGTCATCAACACCTCCGGCCACCTCGTCTCACCCTTCGAGGTGGAGTCCGTGATGATCGAGCACGCCGCCGTCGCTGAGGCGGGCGTGATCGGGAAGCCGGACGCGATCGCCATGGAAGTGGTCAAGGCGTTCGTCACGCTCAACGACGGCTTCGAGAAGACGGACGCCCTCATGCGTGACCTCAACCGCCACGCCCGCGCCCGCCTGGGCCCCGCCGTCGCCCCGAAGGAGATCGAGGTCATCGACATCCTGCCGAAGACGCGGTCCGGGAAGATCATGCGCCGGCTGCTGAAGGCGCGGGAGCTGGGCCTTCCCGAGGGAGACACCTCCACCCTCGAGGAGGACTAGTGCCGGGCGCCTCGATGCGGGCGGCCGCCCGCCGCCTCGTGGCCGCTGGCGCGCTGACATTCGTGGGCGTCATAGCCGCGTGCTCGGACGAGTCTGCGCCGTCCGGGCCGACCGGCGTCTCGACGGCCACACCCGCCTCGACGGCGGTTGCGACGCAGCCGCGAGCGACGGCGACACCGCTCCTCCCGGAGCAGGTGGTGGCGATGACGGCGGCGCAACTGGAGCCGCTGCTCAAGGCCGCCCTGGTGCAGCGCGCCGACATCCCATCCGCCACCTGGCGCATCACCGAGGTGAACCTCAAGGCCCCGACGCCCGCGGTGAAGGAGGCAGAGGCAGGCGACCTCACGCGCAATCTTGGACTGATCGCCAGCAACTGCTTCGTGGCCATCCCGGTCACCGACAGCGGCGCGATGGGCGTCATGCGCGTGTTCTCAATCGAGACCAGCGCGCAGGCGACGAGCATCATCAGCGCTGTCTTCCGCACACGCGACGATAATCAAAGCCTCATTGACCGACGCCAGGCGGGGACGAGCTCGCCGGAGACTGCGGCCTGCATGGCGCGTGTCCTGGGAGTCACCATGACGCCTCAGGTCCCCGCGGGACAAATTGACGTGATCGACGCCGGTCCTTCGGAGGGGCTGCCGTCGGGTGTCGGGAGTATGGAGTTCGTCGGCCGGATCCGTGGGAGCGGGCAGGTCTATACGGTGAGCCTCGCGTCCGTCAGCTTCGCCGCCGGACCGCTCATCTCGGTGGTCGCCGAGATCGCGGTGGTCCCCCGGGACGAGGTGCCAGTGCTGCCCGGGCGACCGCTGGACCTCCTGCGGGCCGGAGGCACACGCCTCGCGGAGGCGATCGGCGCTCCATAGCCCACTGCGCTCGTTGCGGGATTGCGATGGGCCCGCACGCCTCGTGACCACCTTGTCACGATGTGCTGTGAAGACTCGGACAATGCCAAGCACCTATCCGTCTGCCGTCCGCCGCCTTCTGCTTCTGTTGTTCGTCCTCTTCGCCGCTGGCGCCCTCGCGTGCCGCGGCGACGAGGCGCTGGATGATCCCGAGGCAGCGGCCTCGGCGGTCGGAGATAGTCAGGCGACCGCCTCGCTCAGCCGCCAGGACCTCGCGCCCCTGCTGCAGGCGGCCCAACTCCAACCGGAGGATCTCCCCGGCACCTGGGAGGCTCGTGACCTCGCGATCATGGACGGGAGCGCGCTCGCGGCGCAGGGCGGCCAGCAGACGCAGGTCGCGCAGGCGGTCATTGACGCCTGCCTTGCCCCGAGGCCGGAGGGTGGCAGTTCTGGCCCAGACGCGGGCGTGGTACGTACCTTCCTCTCCGACAGCGCGATCGGCGCCGTCATCTCCACCGTCGCGCGTGCCGGCGACGGTGCCGCGCGGACTGTCGAGGCGCTCCGACGGCCCGTCACCGAGGAGATGAAGGGTTGTGTTGAGGGCGAAGTCCGTCGGGTGTTGGGGGCCGTACTCCAGAACACCGAGGTGGAGATCACCGAACTGAGGCACGTGCCGGACCTGCCGTACGGCTCGGGTGCCAACGTCCTGTCGATGACGCTCGGCGCGGGGGGCTCCGCCTTCATTCAGCGTATCGTGACGGCCGCTGTCGCGCGTGACGGCCTGCTCAACACGTCGGTCGAGGTGGTGTTCGGCGCCGGACAACGTCCTCCCGAGCCGCCGCTGCCGCCGGAGCGGCTCGCCGAGGCTGCCAGCCGCAGACTGGAGGAAGCGCTCACCGCGCACGCGCCCCGTTAGACTGGCCCGGACGGAAGGGCGAGGGGCTGATGGCCGACGCGACCGAGGGACAGGTCCAGATCCATCGAGGGTTGAACGGCGTCTACTTCGACCGGAGTGACGTCTGCTTCATCGATGGACGCGCCGGGGAACTGCGCTACCGGGGCTACTCCATCCACGATCTCGCGGAGCACTCCTCGTTTGAGGAGACCGCCTATCTGCTCTTCCACGACGACCTGCCCACGTCCGACGAGCGCGCCCGGTTCGACCGAAGCCTCCGCGAGGCTCGCACGCTTCCCACCTCGGCCATCGAAGTGATCCGCGCCATCAAGGATGCACATCCGATGGAGGTGCTCCGTACGGCCGTCTCCGCCCTCGGAGCCTCTGACCCTGACCTCGACGACGACTCCCCCGAGGCCAACCTTCGGAAGGGGATCCGTCTCACAAGCCAGGTGCCCATGCTCGTTGCGGCGCACCACCGGCTGCGCCAGGGGCTCGACCTCGTCCCGCCCGACCCCTCGCTGGGGCATGCGGCGAACTTCCTCTGGATGCTCAAGGGCGAGCGTCCCTCCGACGACGCGGCCGCGCTCATGGATACGGACTTCATCCTCCACGCCGAGCACGGCGCCAACGCCTCATCCTTTACTGCCCGCGTCGTCGCCGGGACGGATGCCAACCTGCACGCCGCCGTCACCGCAGCGGTCGCGGCACTCTCCGGGCCCGCGCACGGCGGGGCCGCCGAGGACGTCATGCGGATGGCCATGGAGATCGCGGAGCCGGAGCGCGCCGCCGCTTGGGTGAAGGCGAAGCGGTCGAACCGCGAGCCGATCATGGGGTTCGGACACCGGGTCTACCGCACGGAGGACCCACGAGCCCGTCACATGCGCGAGGGAGTCCGCCGCCTCTCCGAGGAGATGGGCCAGCCGAAGTGGTACGCCATCCTCGAAGCCGTGGTGGAAGCGATGAAGCCGTATGCCAGGCTCGGCGTGAACGTGAACGTGGACTTCTACGCCGGCGTCGTCTACTACCTGCACGGCATCCCGTCTGACCTGTTCGTCCCCATCTTCGCCGTCGGCCGGACGCCCGGCTGGTGCGTCTCCGTCATCGAGCAACTGGAGAACAACATCCTGATCCGCCCGCTGACGCTCTACACCGGCCCCGAGGCACGTGAGTACGTCCCCCCCGAGGCGAGGGCATAGGCGAATTGAGGTTCCGCGTCTGCGGCACGATGGCATCGAGGCTTGTCACACCTTCCTATGATCGCGGATTCAGAGATTGACGATCGGTCAGCCGCTGTCCGGGAGGTGGGGCGTGGAATCACAAGGGTCGGTGGTCAGCAGCATCCCCGCGGCGGACCCCGCCGAAGCGGCGCGGCATTTTGAGTCGCTGCTGCGGTTCGAGACTGACTGCTGGGACGTCCACGTCTCTATTGCGGATGGGACCCAGGACTTCGTCCTTCTCGACGTCCGCAGTGCGGACGCCTTTGCGCAGGGTCACATCCCCGGCGCACGGAATATCCCGAACCGGCGAATCGATGTCGGCGCCGTGGCTGCCTTTCCGGAGGACGCCTTGTTCGTAGTCTATTGCGACGGCCCACACTGCAATGGTGCGGACCGTGCCGCCCTGCGGCTGTCACGCCTCGACCGACGCGTGAAGAAGATGATCGGCGGCGTGACCGGGTGGCTTGATGACGGATTCACGCTCGTAGATGCAGAGGGCCGACTCACGCAGCCCGCGCACGCGGTGTCGTGTGGCTGCAGTGGTTGAGGCGACCCTGGCGGGACCGCGTCGCGTCCGGGCGAGGGTCCGCATGAGTGTGGCCGACCGGGTGTTTCGGAGGAGCGCATGATCTTGACTACCCTCGAGCCAGGCACACTCGAGGTCATCACGGTGGCCCCGAACGCTCTCCGCGCTCTTACGGACGCGCTGCCGCAGCCCATGAAAGATGCACACGAGGATGGCGACTGGTCGGCACGCGACATCGTCGCCCACCTGCTCGACCGCTGGGACACCCAGGCGGGGCGGATCAGGCGCATCCTGGACGAGTCCCACCCCCTGATCATGGACGAGGACGAGGCAGCCGGCCTCGAAGCCTCCGGCTACCGCGCGCGGCCGTTCGAGTGGCTCCTGGATGAGTTCTCCCATCGGCGCGGCGAGTTCGAGAAGACGATCTGGTCTATCCGGGAAGAAGACCTCGCCCGTACGGCGCAACACTCTGTGGCCGGATCCTTCACGCTCGCCGAGATGCTGAACCACATCGCCTACCACGACCTGACGCACATTGAGCAGATCGCCCGCACGCTCGCGCGTGTGCCAAACGCCGGCCGCGGCGTATTCGGGGTGTTCTAGCGATGCCCGGCCTCGCCTCTCAACTCCGTGCCGCCGCCATCCAGCGAGGCCTCCTCGACCCCTCGGCAAGCCTCAGCGTCCCCGAGGCGGTCCGCATCGTGCGAGACCTGCCGTACCAGCGCGCCTCGGATCGGCGCCCGGAAACGGTGATAGAGGAGTGGCGGGGCACCTGCTCCGGGAAGCACTACCTGCTTGCCCAGGTGCTGCGCGAACTGGGCGCCAGCGTGATCGTCATCCATGCGACGCATCACTTCACCCCGGAGAACAGCCCATGGCTCCCGCCGGACCTGCTCGCGGAGGCGGCTCGCGAGCCCGTGCCAGACGTGCACACCTTCCTGCGCGTCCAGCTCGACGCCTTCCGAGACGAGTGGTTCACCGTCGACGTCACCTGGCCCGCCGGAGCGAAGGCCCTCGGCATGCCGGTGAACGAGGGGTTCCGGCACGGCGATGACCATCGGATCGCTGCGGACGTCGAGGAGATCATTCACGTCGACGAAGAGGATGACCCGCAGGACGTGAAGGAGCGGCTGATCGAGGCCTTCGTGGACGACCAGGCAGCGCGCCGGGACGCGTTCATCGAGCGACTGTCGGCATGGCTCGGGGAACGCCTGGCGGGGTGAGGCCATCGCGCCCTCGCGCCGACCGATGACCTCCGCGTGCGCGTCCCGTAGGATGCGCGGCATGAGATCGAATAAGCCCCAGTCCTGGACGACCACCTTCACCTTCGCCGCCGCCGGTGCGGTGGTCATCGGCTACTTCTCCTCGCGCGAGGAGGGGATCTCGCAGACGGAGTTGTGGCTGACGGGCCTCGTGGCCTTCGCGGTGCTGTTCATGACGATGCGGCTCAGCGACCGGCTCACCCGGATGGTGCTCTCACGCTTCGGGCCCAAGCCTCCACCCGCTCCGGAACGCGGGCCCGCCACCCCCGAGGCCCGCACGGACCGGCCCAGCCATGTGGCCCGGCGCCGGCAGCAGCGGCGTCCGCGCGGAGGCCCGCGCAAGCGATAGCGGGGTGATCCGGCCAGGTGTGCGAGAATGGAACTCGCCCCCACAACCAGATCACGTTCGATCACTCGTCGGGCTGTGCTCGCGCAAGTGAACGAGGCCCCGTGTTACTCCGAGTCGGCTACGAATTCGTCTATGACTGCCCACAGCCCACCCCGATGGTGCTGCTCCTGAGCGTCCATTACAGCCGCGCCTCTGACATCGTCGTCCCGGACCATCTCGTCACCGACCCGTCTGTCCCCGTCGACGCCTACCGCGACTCCTTCGGCAACTGGTGTTCGAGGATCGTGGCGCCTGCCGGCGAGATCAGGTTGACCACGGACGCCCTCGTGCGGGACTCCGGCCTGCCCGACGCGGTCGCCCCCCATGCACGGCAGCATCCCGTCGAGGACCTGCCCGGTGACACGCTGCTGTTCCTCCTGGGGAGCCGCTACTGCGAGACGGACTTGCTCTCCCAGACGGCATGGGACCTCTTCGGGAGCACACCCGAAGGCTGGCCGCGCGTCCAGGCGATCAGCGACTTCGTCCACGATCGGATCGCCTTCGACTACAACCAGGCACGAGCGACCCGGACGGCATCGGAGGCGTACAACGAGCGCGTCGGTGTCTGTCGCGACTACACCCACCTGGCGATCGCGCTTTGCCGCGCCATGAACATCCCCGCGCGGTACTGCACCGGGTATCTCGGCGACATGGGCACCGAACCGCCGTGGGGCGCAGGTGACTTTGCCGCCTGGTTCGAGGCCTACCTGGACGGCCACTGGTACACGTTCGACCCACGCAACGGTGTGCCGCGGATCGGGCGCGTGCTGATCGCGCGCGGGCGCGATGCGGCGGACGTGCCGCTGAGCCACTCGTTTGGACGTGCCCTCCTGACCAGCTTCAAGGTCTGGACCGACGAAGTGGATCCGTCCGAGGCGGAACGGATGAGGCGCTAACGATGGAACATGTACTGCACCCGTCCCAACACCCCGCCTCGATCGACCCTGCCGGGATCGACTGGCAGCGGGTCCACCGGGCCACGTACCTGGTGCACCAGCGATTCCAGTACGAGTATCCCGCGAGCATCCAGGATCTCCGCCACCAGTTGATGGTGATCCCTCCTGCGGTATTTGGAGACCAGAGCCGCAGCGTCTACAGCCTCGAGGTCTCCGAGCCCGGTGAGGTCATCACCAGTTTCGACTCGCTCACCAATACCGTGGTCAACGTGCGCATCCCTTACGTCGAGCGCGCCGTGGCGTTCGAGGCGTGGATCACACTCGACCGGACCGGCCCGCCGGGGCCACGCATCTTGCCCGCCGAGTGGCTGCAGGACCCCCGATTCCTCACGCCAACCCTGCGCACAACCCCGGACGCCCAGATCGAGCGCGTGGCTGCCGAACTGGCGGCCGGGGGGGCGCAGGGCCTCGAACTGGCCGAGCAGGTCAATGCCTGGGTGCACGCGACGATGCAGTACGTGCCGGAAGTGACCGGTATCCGGACGACCGCGGCGGATGCGCTGACCACGAGGCAGGGCGTCTGCCAGGACTACGCGCACCTGATGATCGCGATCTGCCGGGCTCTCGGCCTGCCGACGTTGTACGTGTCCGGCCATCTGCTCGGTGTCGGAGGCACACATGCCTGGGTGGAGGTCCTCGTGCCGGCCTCGGACGGTTCTGGCTGGGTGCACGGCTACGCGCTCGACCCGACGCACGGGAGGCGCGCCGACATGACCTACCTCACCGTCGCCGTCGGCCGCGACTATGGCGATGTTGCACCGACATCCGGGAGTTACCGCGCTGGCCACGGTGGCCAACTCACCGGCTTCAAGGAAGTCCGCGTCATCGAGGTCACCCACCTCGACTAGGGGCCCCGATACATTCCCGTAGGATGCTCACATGACCTCCCAAGCCTCCCGGCCGCGCATCCTCGTCACCGTGGCGAAGGACGTCATCGACGGCCGCTGGGACGCCTACTCCGCTGCGTTCGGTCACGCGGTAGAGGTGGCGGGTGGAGAAGCGATCCCACTCTTCTACGGGCGGTACCAGCCTGCCACCATCCCCCCGCACGACGGGCTCGTCACGATTGGCGGCGTCGACGTCGACCCGTCGTTCTACAGCCAGCCCCCGCACCCCAGACTTGAGAAGACGGTGCCCGCGCGTGACGCCGCCGAGATCGCGTTGACCCGGTTGGCGCTCGATGAGGGACGTCCCCTCCTGGCGATCTGCCGCGGTGCGCAGGTGATGAACGTGGCGTGCGGGGGCTCGCTGCTCCAGCACATCGAGCCGCGCGCGCCTCACCACGGGCCCGCCGGCACCGACGAATCGGGCTGGCACCCCGTGGAGGTGACCCCGGGGTCTCTCCTGGCGCGCATCACCGGCGGCAGTGCGCTGCACGTGAACTCACGTCACCACCAGGCGGTGACGCCGGAGCGGCTCGCCCCGGGCCTCGTCGAAGCCGGGCGCACCGAGGCCGACGGGCTCGTCATCCTCGAAGCGATTGAGGCACCGGACCATCCGTTCGCCCTGGGAGTGCAGTGGCATCCCGAGCGTCCCGAGATGCTCGATGATCCGGCGTTCCGTCCCGCCTCGATGGCGCTGTTCGAGGCGTTCATCGCAGCGTGCAGGCAGTAGCGGCGGGCCGCTAGTAGCGCGCGACCGCCACCATGCCGCCGTGCTCCTCGATCAGCCGGACATCATCCGAAAACATGACCGTTGCGCCCTGCGCCAGCGCTGCCTTCAGCGCAGCCTCGACCGCGTCCTCGTCCACTGCTGACTCCCTGTAGCGCGCATCCGTCGAGTCGCCCCAGTGGCCGGTCGCCTCCTCGTGGACGATGAGCGTCCCTACGCGCCCCTGCTCGGAGTGCGACCGCACGGCCTCGGGCCCAGCGATTGCGAGTTCGCCGTGCTCGCCGCTGAACCAGCGCTCGGTCTCCTGTGTCGCCGCTTCTAACTGCTCGGCGACCGCGAGCGCCCGCAACTCGGCGAAGCGGTCGCGTTCTGCCTCGCCCACGACGGGCGCGCTGCGCTGCCGGGCCTCGGCCGCGAGATCTGCCGGCAGACGGTTCAGGAGTTGCGAGCGCGCCTCATCCACCCCCTCGACGACGAGTAGGTCGCCCGGCCGCACGAACTTGGCGAGGTGGTCGGCCGCCTCGTTCGCGAAGAGGTTGCGGTGTTCCTCGACACTGCGCTCATCCGATGCGTACGAGTGCCCGGGGCTCTGCGAGCCCGCCGAGGCTCCTGGGGCTCCGCTTCCACCCTGCGCGTCCCGGTCGGTCCGCTGCTTCCGCTTGGTGAGGTAGTGCGCTGGCCAGTCGACGCTCGCCTCTTCACTGGCCGAGCCGTATTGGACTCGGACCACGTCCATCGTGTGGATGTCAGTGGTCACGAGGACGACCGGCCGCGCGAGGTAGGCCGCGCGGACCAGTTCAAACAGGCGTGGGTGCCCTGCGGACACGCTGCTCCGGAGGGGCGCGTCCAGTTCCACGACATGCAGCGCCCCGTCAAGTTCCGCCGCGTAGGCGAGGCCGAGGGCGCCACGCGCCGAGGCATCTACGGCCGCCTCTTCAAGCGCGCGGCCCTCCTCCTCAAGTCGCTCCGTGTCTCCTCGCTCCAATCGGTCGGCGCCCACCTGCTCGATCGCCTGGCGGACCGCTCCGCCCAGCACCTTCAGGATCGGCGGCTGCCCCGCGCTGTCCGGGGTCAGGTCAAGCGTCGCAGTGAGCCAGGGGCGCTCCCCCTCGTGCTTCAGCAGCGTCTGGATCAGCGCGCCAAGCGCGGGGATCGTCGTCTGGTTCATGCGGCCTCCGGGTGCCACCTGAACCTATCGGGTTGGGCGTTGCAGCCGCATCAACCCTCTAACTGGGGCTGCCTCTCGCTTCCGGAGATGGCGCGGTAGCATCGCCCTCGAGTGACGGGGGAGTGCGATGCGCGCAGCAGTCGTGGTGCGGCCGGATTCGGTGGACGCGTTCGAGGTGCAGGAACTGCCGGACCCGGTGATCGGGCCCGAAGAGGTGCTGGTCGCTGTGAAGGCCAGCGCCCTCAACCGCGCCGACCTGCTCCAGCGCCGGGGCCGCTACAACGGCCCTCCCGGCACTCGCAATGACATCCCGGGCCTGGAGATGGCCGGCGTGGTCGCGGAGGTCGGCGAGCGCGTGGTCGGCTGGAAGCCGGGCGACCGCGTCATGGCCCTCCTCGGGGGCATGGGATACGCCTCCCGCATCGCCGTCCACGAGCGGATGCTGATGCCGGTGCCGGCGAACCTCACGTTCGAGCAAGCCGCGAGCATCCCCGAGGTCTTCCTCACGGCCTATGACGCGATGTTCCTCCAGTGCGACCTGAAGATGGGCGAGTCCGTACTCATCCACGCCGCAGGCTCCGGCGTCGGTACCGCCGCAATCCAACTCGCCTCCGCGCAGGGCTGCCGCGTGTTCGGTACCGCTGGCTCGCAGGAGAAACTGGAGAAGGCGGCGGCGCTCGGCCTCGACGTCGGCATCGAATACCACACGGATGACTTCGCTGAAGTGGTCAGGGAGCGCACGTCTGGGCGCGGTGTAGACGTCATCCTCGACGTGATTGGGGCGCCCTACTGGGATCGGAACATCGCCTCCCTCGCCCTTAAGGGGCGCATGGTGATCGTCGGCTCGATGGGCGGCGGCGTGGTCGAGAAGATGAACATCGGCGCGCTCTCGCAGAAGCGGGCAAGCGTGCGTGGCACCCTCCTCCGCGCCCGGCCGCTCGAGGAGAAGGCGACGCTCGTGCAGGCCTTCATCAACCGCGTGCTGCCGCTTTTCGCGAACGAGACGCTGGTCCCCGTCGTGGACGTGACATTCCCGCTCGAACAGACCGGCGAGGCACACAAGTTGATGGAGTCGAACGCGAACTTCGGCAAGATCGTGCTGACGATCGAGGACTGATCAGGGGCCCACCGATGTCCACCATTCTTGTCACTGGCGGTACCGGTCGCCTCGGGCGCGCCCTCCTCCCCCGGCTCGTCGCCGCCGGGCACGAGGTGCGTGCGCTCGTCCGCCGCCCGGACGCCGCGCTCCCCGCGGGCGTCGAGGCGGTACGTGGCGACCTCGGCACGCCGCCGCTCCCGGAGGGCGCACTGGCCGGCGTCGAGCACGTTATCCACCTCGCATCCGGCGCGGGCGACGGGCAGATCGAAGGCGTGGACCTCGCCGGAACCAGCGCACTGGTTGACGCGGCGCGCGCCGCCGGCCGGCCGCATCTGCTCTACCTCTCCATCGTGGGAGTGGAGAAGTCCACCTATCCGCTCTACCGGGCGAAGGTCGAGGTAGAGGCGCTGCTGGCGCGGTGCGGTCTTCCCTGGACGGCGCTGCGTACCACCCAGTTCCACGAGTTGATCTGGGACGTCCTCGACCGGCCACCGGCCACCGGCTTCCTTGCCGAGGGGACGCGCTACCAACCCGTGGCTTGCGTGGATGTCGCTGACTTCGTCGTTGACCTCCTGACCCGGCCGCCCGCAGAGGGCATCGTGGAGATGGGTGGCCCTGAGGTGTTCGAGGCCGTCGAGCTTGTGGCGACGTTCTCGGAGGTGACGGGACGCCTGGGGCCGCCACTGCGGGCAGGTGATCCCTCGCCCATCGCACGCGACGCCCTGATTACGCCGGACCACCGCGAGGGGCGCCTCACCTGGCGAGCATTCGTGGAAGGGCGGCACCGGGCGTCCGCTGGGACGTAGACTCATCCTCAGGCCGCACGCTGACGAGAGCGGCGAGGAGGTGCACCGTGGCTGACGAGACAGCAACCCTCGCACGCTGGATCGCGACGGCCCGGGTGCCCGAGGCCACCCGACGCATTACCCGTCGCTACCTCCTCGACTGGCTCGGCTCCGCGATCGGCGGGGGCGAACTGCTACCGCCAACGATGGTCCGTGACGTGGTGCGTGACCTCGGAGGTCGCCCCCAGGCGACGGTGCTTGCCACGGGTGAGCGCACCTCCGCCCCCCTCGCCGCGCTGGCGAACGCCGCAGCCGCGCACGTCCTCGAGATGGACGACCTCGACCGCGAATCGATCTCCCACCCCGCTGCCCCAATCATCGCCGCGGCGCTCGCTGTCGCGGAGCGGGAGGGTGCCTCAGGCGAGGCTCTGCTCGACGCGATCGCGATCGGCTACGAGGCTGGCATCCGCGTCGGCGAGGCGCTCGGCACCACCCACTACGAGTACTGGCACACCACGGGCACCGCGGGCGTGATCGGCGCAGCAGCCGCCGCCGCCCGCCTCGCCGGACTGGACGCTGAGGCGACGCTCCGCGCCCTCGGCTCAGCGGGGACGATGTCCTCGGGCCTCTGGGAGTTCCTCGCGGACGGCGCGATGTCCAAGCAACTGCACCCCGGGAAGGCCGCGCACGATGGCGTGCTCGCGGCGCTGCTCGCCGCCCGCGGCTTCACCGGCGCCACGCGCATCCTCGAAGGCGCCAAGGGCATGCTCGCCGCGATGTCCGCGGCGCCCGACGCAGACCGGCTCACCCACGGCCTCGTCACCGAGGGCATGGCCCGCTGGCGCATCGAGACGGTCTCGTTCAAGGTGCATGCTTCCTGCCGCCACACCCACTCGGCCGTCGACGGCGCGCTGGCGATCCGGCGGCGGCGCGAGTTTGCCATCGACGACGTGGAGCGCGTGGACGTGCGTATCTACACCCAGGCACTTGGCCTCCTCGAAGGCATGGAGCCGACGACCCCGTACGCGGCGAAGTTCTCGCTTCCCTTCTGTGTCGCCGCCGCCCTGCGCCACGGCGACCTGGCCCCGCAACGATTCACGGACGAGGCGATCGCCGACGCGAAGACACTGGCGCTTGCTGACCGCATCGACTTCGCGCCCGACTCGACGCTCGACGCGCTCTACCCATCGGCATGGCCCGCTGTGGTCGCCCTCACGCTCCGCAGCGGCGAGCGGATCGAGGAGCGCGTGGACCATCCTGCCGGCGACCCGGAAAGCGGCATCACGGAGCGAGACATCGCCGACAAGTTCGTGGCCCTGACTGACGGGCTCCTCGCGGGACGCGCCTCCGAGGTCGCCGCGCGGATCCTGGAGGGTGCCCCCGCCGCGGACGAGATCGTGCGCCTCAGTCGCCAGGTCGCGGCAGCCCGCTGAGCGTGCCCTCCATCTTCCACATCGCGACCGCCGAGGCGTGGGCGGCGGCGCAGGCGGATGGCGCCTACCGGGGCGACACACTCGCGGCGGAGGGGTTCATCCATTGCTCGCGCGCCGGGCAGGTGGCGGACGTGGCGAACGGCTACTGCGCCGGCCGCGCTGACCTCGTCCTGCTCCGCATCGAGCGGGTGCGCGTCATCTCCGAAGTGCGCGACGAGCCGTCCGGCGGTGATCTCTTCCCGCATATCTACGGCCCTTTGAACCTCGACGCCGTGGAGACAGCGACGCCCTTCGCCCCGGACACGGCGGGCCGCTTCCGCAACCCTGACGAAGCGGAGCATGCAGGAGATTCCCCGGCGGCCCCCCTCCTGTAGCATGACGAGTGTGCGCTGGCGGTGGGCGCGCGGGCGGAAAGGCCTCCTATGACCTCGTCTCCCAATCCGCCCCAGGGGCTGCGCGAGACGCTGCGCCTGACCGCCGCCGAGGCCACAGCCACCTGCCCACCGCAGTGGCTCAACTTCGAGACGACCGACGACCTGCCCGTCCTGGACGCCGTGTTTGGCCAGGAACGTGCCGTCCGGGCCATCGAGTTCGCCCTGGGGATGGATGCGCCGGGTTACCACCTGTTCGCCGCGGGAGGGGACGGGTTCGGCAAGCAGACGATCGTGACGGCATTCCTCAAGCGTCGAGCCCAGACTGCCGAGGCCCCGCTCGACTGGGTCTACGTCCACAACTTCTCCCGGCCAGACCACCCACAGGCCATCGCCCTCCCGCCGGGGGAAGGGCCGATCTTCGTGCGCGCGATGGAGGACGCGGTGGCGTCCGCCGCCCGCGAGATCCGCGCCGCGTTCGACTCCGACGACTACGTCCGGCGGCGACAGGCCCTCGCCGAGAGCGTCGGGCGGGGGCGCGATCTCATCCTGGAGGCGCTTCAGCGCCACGCTGAGCAGATGGGCTTCGCCCTGCAGTTCGGACAGGCAGGGATCATCTCGGCGCCGCTCATCGAGGGGAAACCGGCGACCGAAGAGCAGTTTGCCGCCCTGGACGAAGAGGCCCGCCAGAAGATCCTCAGCCAGCGCCGGGTCCTGGAGGAGCAGGTCCAGGAGGCACTTCTCCGTGTCCGCGCCGCCGAGCGCGAGGCTACCGAGCGGGCCACCGCGCTCGACGAGGAGGTGGCAGCCTTCGCGATCGACCACCTGTTCGAGCCGCTGAGCGAGCGCTACGGCCACGACGCCGAGATGCAGGAGTACCTCGAGGCCGTGCGCGCCGACCTGCGGCGCGAGCGTGACCACTTCCGAAGCGAGCCGGTGACCCAGGCCGCGCTGCCGTTCGGCCTCGCGGCCGGCCCGAACGCCTCGCCGGTCCGCCGCTACGAGGTGAACGCCGCCGTCACGAATGACCCCCAGAAGGGCGCACCAGTCATCACCGAGGTGCACCCGACCTACCAGAATCTCGTCGGACGCATCGAATACCAGAGCCAGCCGGGAGGCATGGTCACGGACCACACGATGATCCGCGCCGGCTCCTTGCTGAGGGCGAATGGGGGGTACCTGGTCATCCGTCTGCGGGACCTCCTCGTGAACCAGATCGCGCTGGACGGCCTGAAACGCGCCCTGACCTCGGGGACTGTCGCGATCGAGAATCTGGCCGAGGCGTACGGGCTGCTGCCCACCGCTGGCCTCCGTCCCGAGCCCATCCCCCTGAGCGTCAAGGTCGTCCTCATCGGCGAGGGCTACCTCTACAGCGCGCTGTATCGCTTCGACCCGGACTTCCGCCAGTTGTTCCGCGTGAAAGCCGACTTCGAGACCGACTTCCCCTGCAACGCGGAAAACGCCATGGGCCTCGCCTCTGTCGTCCGCGCCGAGGCGGCGAGGGCCGGCCTTCTCCCGTTCACCCGCTCCGCGGTCTCCCGACTACTCCAACACTCCTCCCGGATGGTGGCCGACCAGCGACGGCTCTCCGCCAACATGGCGCAGTTCCTCGACGTCGTCCGCCAAGCGGACTACTGGGCCCGGTTCAGCGGCGCCCCATCTGTGCTCGCCGAGCACGTCGAACGCGCCCTCGAAGAGTTGGTGTACCGCTCGGCCCTGGTCCGGGACCGTGTCCTTGAGGCGATGAACGACGGATCGATCCATGTGGACACCGAGGGGGAGCGGATCGGGCAGATCAACGCACTCTCCGTCTATGACCTCGGCGACATCACCTTCGGCCAACCGTCGCGCGTGACCTGCGTCGTCTCACCCGGCAACGGCGTGATCGTGATGGTCGAGCGAGACAGCAATATGGCGGGGCGCATCCACAACAAGGGCTTCCTCATCCTTCGAGGCTTGCTCGCAGACCGCTTCGGGCAGGACCGGGCCGCCGCCCTCCACGCCAGCCTGACCTTTGAGCAGCTGTATGGGGATATCGACGGTGACTCGGCATCCTCGACGGAGACCTACGCGCTGCTCTCGGCGCTCGCCGAGGCTCCCATCGTCCAGCGGATCGCCGTGACCGGCTCTGTGGACCAACTGGGCAATATCCAGCCGATCGGCGGGGCCACTCAGAAGGTCGAAGGGTTCTTCGACATCTGTCAGGTCCGTGGCCTGGATGGCACACAGGGGGTGATGATCCCCCGTACGAACGTGTCCAGTCTCGTGCTGCGTTCGGACGTGGTGGCCGCCATCGAGGCCGGACGCTTCCACCTCTGGGCAGTCGACCGGATCGAAGAGGGGATCGAGATCCTCACCGGCATACCGGCTGGCGGCACGCGAGGCGCAGACGGCAAATACCCGGAGGGGACGATCTTCCGGCGGGTAGAGGATCGCCTGGAGGCATTCGCCCGCGGACGGACTCCACAGCAGGCCGGAGAGCAAACGCGCGTCGTCATGCCGCCCGCAGCGCCCCCACCGACACCAGGCATCCCGCCGCCCCCGCCGCCTGAGCCGCCGGTGAGTGTGTAGGAAGTGGTCTTGGACAACCGGCCTCTGATGACCGTGGACATGGACGGCGTCTTCTGCGAGCCGCCGCTCGGCCGGAACCTCGGCATCCACCGCTCCTTTTACGACCCGGCGGGCGAGCCAAGCCGCGCCCGGGTCTATCCCCGCTGGGTGAACGCACCACTCGACCGGCTGCGCTTCGACTTCCGCCGCCCGATGCCCCGGGCGCGCGAGGCGTTGCTTCGACTCGCGACCGTCCGACGCCTCGCCGTGGTGACCGGACGACGCACTCGCCCGGAGTGGTGGTTCCGCCACCACGAGTTCGACGGCATGTTCGAGGCGGTCTACGTGAACCAGTCCGGCTACGGCAGCGCCCACTACAAGCAGGAATTGGTCCGCCGCCTCGCCCCCGCCGAGCACGTCGAGGACGACGCGCGCACCGCCCAGCTGCTCGCCCTCACTACGGACGTGCAGGTCTATCTCTGCGATTGGCCACGGAACCGCGATCTGCCGCTCGATCCTCGGATCGAGCGAGTGCGCGACCTCGCCGCACTCGCCGATCTGCTGGTCCCCTAGGCTCTCGGCAGGAGGTACGCTGAGTCGATGCCAACTCTCCTCTCCGCTCGACCGTCCATTCGCTTCCGGCCTACCTGGCGCGTAGCGCTGGCGCTCGGGCGCATCACTGGAGTCTCCTGGGCGACCGGGCGGGGCGCCCACCAGATCCTTCACCGGGACATCACGATGCGGCTTCACCCAGTGAGCGCCTGGTGACTCCCGTCCCGGGCGTCCCGTTCCCGCCTCACTTCTTCCAGCGCGAGGACACCTCGGCTGACCGCTTCTTCTACGAGACCCCCCGCCTCGTCACCCACATCGACGACGCAACGATCGAGGCGCTGACCGGCCTGTACCGTGACACCCTGGCCCCTGGCTCGCGGATCCTGGACCTCATGTCCTCGTGGGTCAGCCACCTGCCTCCGGAGGTGGAGTATGCCCGCGTGTCCGGGCTGGGGATGAACGCTGAAGAGCTCCGTTCGAATCCACGGCTAAGCGATTTCGTCGTACAGGACCTGAACTCTGACCCGAGCCTGCCGTACGAGGACGCGGCGTTTGATGCGGTCGTCTGCGCGGTCTCGGTGCAGTACCTCACCCGGCCCCTCGAGGTGTTCGCGGAGGTCTCCCGCGTGCTGGCACCGGGCGGGATCTGCCTGGTGGCGTTCTCTCACCGGATGTTCCCGACCAAGGCGGTCGCGGTGTGGAAGTCACTCGGCGCGCAGGACCGCGTGCGTCTGGTGGCAACGTACCTGGCACTCGCGGGTGGCCTGGGCGAGCCGCTGGTGATCGACCGATCGCCTGCCGGTGCCGATCCGCTCTGGGCCGTCGTGGCGCAGCGGGTGACTTCCGTCTGATCGACATCGCGCCCTGCACCGCGGGAGCGCGATGCCCTCGACGATCGACGGCGCGGCGCGCGACGAAAAAAGTGTGGTGAGGCACTTGTAGAGGCAACCCGCTAGCGATCTGTAGCGTTACATTGCGCGGGTGGATCGGCCAGGGCCCGGCTCTTGATCCACTCACCCATGGGGTCCGGGTCATGCCCGGCTAGTCGAGGATGTGAACGTGGCTGCGACGAAGAAGGCTGCTGCGAAGCCTGCTGCCAAGCCCGCTGCGAAGCCGGCCGGCAAGTCCGCGAAGAAGAAGTAACTTCTTCTTCCCTCTAGCGGAACGCTAGAAGTTGCGAAGGCCGCCGGGACGCCGGCGGCCTTCTGCTTTGCCCTGATTCCCTTGCGAATACTGGGGTTTCGGCGATCTATTGGTCTCCGCTGCGGTGGGGCGAAGCCACCGCACACCGCGGATCAGCGCCCGCTGCCCATCCCATGCCATCTACGCTTCGAGCGGTGCGCCCAGACGTCTGAGAAGCGTGAGGGCGTCTGCGGGGGCGCCCGCGACGAACGCCGGGACCTCGATCTGCTGAGGCGAGAGGACCAGCGGCTGACCGTTCACCCGGAGCAGCGTGCCGCCCACGCCCTCAAGGATCGCCACCCCGCCGGCGATGTCCCAGAGCGATCGCGGCCCTGTCGAGAAGTAGACGTCCGTGTCCACCCCGGCGGCATGGACCAGTTTCACCGCCGACGAACCGCACGGGTAGACCTCGTAGGGGATCTGGAACTGCAGTCGGCGCCGCTCGTAGTCATGCCGGGAGACCACCACCCGCCGGACGACCCCGTCGTTGGGTAGCACGGGCAACGGGACCCCGTCTCGGCGAGACTCCCGGCGACCTCCGGCCACGATGGCGGAGAGCACGGACTGCTCCGCCGGAAGGCCCACCGCCCCCATGACCAGCCGCCCCTGTGCAAAGAGGGCCACGGAGACGCCGAACTCAGGCAGGCCACGCAAGAACTCACGGGTCCCATCGAGGGGATCGACCACCCAGGTCGGCTCACCTCGGAGCAGTGGAGCGACCTCGGAGGACTCTTCCGAGACCCAGCGTGCCCCGGGGACCAAAGGCATGAGGCGCTCGTGGAGGATGTCATCAGCCGCGTAGTCGGCCTCCGTGACCGGGCCTTCGCCTGGTTTGTGGCCCACCCGCACGCGCTTGCCAGCCCGTACGGCATTGATCGCCTCGTTCGCTTCGCGGACTGCGTCCTCCAGCGCCAGGCGAACGGCATCGAGGTCCGCGCCTCCGAGGTCGACCGGGCGTTCGGGAGTCACAGGCTGGCGCCGCCGTCCACGATCACGGTCTGCCCTGTGACGAAGACCTGGTGGGCGATCAGCCCGTAGATGGCGTCCGCGACGGCCTCGGGAGTCGCCACCGCTCGGAGAGGCGAGGAGGCAGCGGTGGCCGCTTTCGCCTGGTCGTATCGCTCGCCGAGGCCACCCTTCAGCCACCGGCCGTCGATGAAGCCGGGCGCGACACAGTTCACCCTCACCTCCGGCCCGAGGATGCGGGCGAACGACTTGGTCATCGTGATGACCGCGGCCTTCGACGCGGCATATGGGATGGATGACCCCACCCCTCGCACCCCGGCAATGGAAGCGATGTTCACGATCACGCCCTCGCCGGCCGCCTTCATGTGTGGTGCAGCCGCGCGGGTACAGTTGAAGGTGCCCTGGACGTTGGTCCTGAAGGTGTCCTCCCAGACCTGGTCAGTGACCGCTTCCAGGTCCGAGTGAGGGATGAAATAGGTCATCCCAGCGTTGTTCACGAGAATGTGAAGGGCCCCGTAGGCCTCGACAGCACTCTCGATGAGGGCGCGGCACTCCACGTCCTCTCCGACATCCGCTCGGACGGCATGGGCCGTACCCCCAGCGGCGCGGATCCCGTCCACCACCTCGTCCGCGTCGGAGGCAGAGTGGGCGAAGTTCACCACGACCTTCGCCCCCTCGCGGGCGAGCAGTTCTGCGAGCGCGCGCCCGACGCCACTCGACGACCCCGTCACGACCGCGACCTTGCCTCGGACGTCCATCGGACCCTCCCCGTGTTCGCTCGTCTCACAGGACGGCCGGTGGCTCGATGCTACACTCGGCCACATCATGGCGACGAGCAGCGCAGCCGCCCGTCCGGCTCCGTCCGGGCACCCGGCGGGCCATGAAGCCCTCGTGCGCGCCCTCGTGGGCGCGCTCGGCGCCTCCGCCGTCTTGTCTGCACCCGAAGACCTCATCGCCTTCGAGTACGACGCCACGATCGAGCGCGCGCTTCCCGAGGTCGTCGTGTTCCCGACCGACACGGAGCAGGTGGCCGCTGCGGTGCGGATCGCCGAGCAGTACCAACGGCCAGTCGTTCCTCGAGGTTCGGGCAGCGGCTTGTCGGGTGGCGCCGTCCCATTCACCGGCGGCGTCCTCGTCGTGCTCACGAAGATGAACCGCATCCTGGAGATTGACCGGGCGAACCGGATCGCCGTCGTGCAGCCCGGGGTCATCAACCTCCAACTCCAGGAGGCGCTCGCCCCGCTCGGCCTGCTATTCGCGCCGGATCCATCCTCACAGCGGGTCTGCTCGATCGGCGGGAACGTCGCAAACAACTCAGGCGGTCCACACACCCTCGCCCATGGCTCCACCGTGAACCACGTGCTGGGACTCGAAGTGGTCCTCCCCGGCGGGCGCATCGCGCGGCTTGGCGGACGCCTGCCGGACGTGCCAGGGATCGACCTGCGCGGGCTTGTCGTCGGCTCCGAGGGCACCCTCGGCATCGTGACCGAGGTCACCGTGCGCCTCGTCCGTGCCGCCCCCGCCGTCCGGACCGCGGTGGCCGTGTTCGACTCAGTCGAGGCCGCCTCGGAGGCCGTTTCGTCGATCATCCGGCGCGGCATCATCCCGGTCGCCCTCGAGATGCTGGACCGGGAGATCATCCGGCTGGTGGAGCCGCGCATCCACGCCGGGTATCCGCTGGACGCCGGCGCTGTCCTGCTGATCGAAGTCGAAGGGCTGGCCGAGGGCGTGGAGGCCGACGGTGCGGTGGTGGAGGAGGTCTGCCGGCTCGCGGGCGCTCGCGAGGTACGGGTGGCCACCACGGCCGTGGAACGTGACCGGCTGTGGGAAGCCCGCAAGGTCGGGATCGGTGCCATTGGTGCCGCATCGCCAGCGTTTTATCTCCTCGATGGCGTCGTGCCGAGGACGAAGTTGCCTGCCGTGATGGCCGGGGTGATGGAGACGAGCCAGCGTTACGGCTTCCGTGTGGCCAACATCTTCCACGCGGGGGACGGGAATCTGCACCCGAACCTGATGTTCGACCCGGACGAGCCGGGCGCCACGGCACGCGTCCTTGCGTGCGCCGAGGAGATCATGCGGCTCTGCGTCGACGCTGGCGGCGCGGTCACCGGCGAGCACGGCATCGGGCTTGAGAAGCGCTCTTACATGGAATGGATCTACTCGCCCGCCGACCTGGACGCGATGCGCGCAGTGCGCACCGCCTTCGGCGGGGCGGACCGCTTCAACCCGTGCAAGATGCTCCCGGGTGGGCACGGCTGTTCCTCCGGGCACGGTGCCGAGGCCATGACTGCGATGCGCCGCGGCAGCGACTCCGTGTGACGATGGCCGCCCCCGCCGCCCTCGAACGTCTCCGCCATGCGATCCCTGCTGACACCGAGCGGGCGCCGCAGCACTATGTCCTCGACGGCGTCACGCCCGCCATTGCCTTCGCCCCCACCGATGGGACGGAGGCCGCGACGCTGCTCCATGCCGCGGATGAGGGCGGGCTGGCCGTCGCACCGCTCGGCGCCCGCACGGCGACCTCACTCGGCCGCCCGCTTGCGCGGTATGACGTCGCGCTCGACCTGCGTGGTCTCGACCGGATCATCGAGTACGTGCCAGACGACCTGGTGATCACCGCCCAGGCGGGCGTGACGCTGGCCGCGCTGCAGGCCACCCTGCGCGAACACGGGCAGTACCTGACGGTCGACCCACCGCCGGGAGATGAAGTGACCCTGGGAGGCATGCTCGCCACGGCACGCACCGGCGCCTGGCGCGGGCACCTCCCGGCCGCGCGAGACCTCATCCTGGGCATGCGGGTCGCCCTCCCCTCGGGTGAAGTCGTCCACTCCGGCGGCCGTGTCGTGAAGAATGTGACGGGTTACGACCTCCACCGAATGCATACCGGTGCCCTGGGCGCATTCGGTGTCATCGTGGAGGCCACGTTCAAACTGGCGCCGCTGCCGGCAGCCACTCGGACGTTGCTCCTGCCCGCCGCAGACCTTGAGGCATGTGGGGTACTCGCGCGACGCATCTGGGACGCCTCGCTGGCGGTGCGCGCGATCACCCTCCTTGGCGCACGGGCGGCGGACGCGGTGATGCTCGCGCCCGTCCCGGCGGTCCTCGTCGAACTTGCCGGCTCCACCGCTTCGGTCGAACGGAGCGAGCGGGATCTTCGCGCACTTGCGCCGGGCGCCGGCGAAGCGCCGCGCGAAGCATGGACTCGTCTCCGCCGCCTCGCCGCCGGCTATGGCGCGACCGTACTCCGGATCGGCGTCCCGCCCATCGAGACCGACGCGACAGTCGAGGCGCTCGAAGGGGCTGGGCTCGCCTCGTGGGCGCACCTCGCTGCGGGCAGTGTGATCGCACGAGGCGACGTCACCGCGGCCGAAGTGGAGGGACTGCGCGCGCTGGCCACTGAGCGTGGGGGCTTCCTCCAGGTTGAGGTGGCGTCCGCAGAGCTGCGCGGGGCCGTCGATCCGGCCGCCGCGGGTGACCGAATCTTGGTCGAGGCGCTCAAGGCAGGATTCGACAAGCGCGGTACGGTCAACCCCGGACGGTGGGGAGCGGGCCTGTGACCTCGAGAGACACCCATGTGCGCGGCCTTGGCTTCGTGGGGCCGGACATCCCTTCAAAGGCCGACCTACTCAACTGCATCCACTGCGGCTTCTGTCTGCCGGCCTGCCCGACGTACATCGCCACTGGCCAGGAACTGGAGTCGCCACGGGGGCGGCTTCACCTGATCTCGAGCGTGCTGGATGGACGGATCGGGGCGACCGACCGCGTCCTGGGGCACCTGGACCTCTGCCTTCAGTGCCGCGCGTGCGAGACAGCGTGCCCGTCCAGCGTGCCCTACGGCCGAATCATGGAGGATGCACGCGCTGCACTCCTCGCGAACGCACCGGCACGCCAGCCGCGCAGCTGGCGCCTGCGCGCCCTCTTCCTCCGCGAGGTGCTGGCTCGGCCCTCACGGCTGCGCCTGGCGCTCGGCGCTGCGCGTCTGTACACGCGGTCGGGTCTGCAGTCGCTCGTGCGCGGACCGGCAGGCGCCCGACTGCGAGCGGCGCTCCCGCCGCTGCTCGCGCGGATGGAGGCCGCCGCGCCTGTCCTCGACCGCCCGCCATTCCGATCAACCGGGCTCCTCGTACGGCCACCAGGTACACCACTCACCAGGGTCGCCCTGCTCATCGGGTGCGTGCAGGGTGAGTTCTACCCGGGGGTGCACGATGCGACCGTACGTGTGCTGGAGCACGTGGGCTGCGAGGTGGTCGCCCCCGAAGGGCAGGGATGCTGCGGCGCGCTGCACTCGCACGCCGGGGATGCGGAGACGGCGCGGGCCCTCGCCCGACGCAACATTGCGACGTTCGAGCGGGCGGGCATCGAGGCGGTCATCGTGAACTCGGCCGGCTGCGGCGCCGCCATGAAGGAGTACGGACGTCTTCTTCGGGACGACATTCACTGGGCGGAGCGCGCAGAGCGCTTCGCCGAAGGTGTACGCGACGTGCTGGAATTCGTCGCCTCTCGAGACTTCGCCGCCGGCCTCGGGCGGGTCGAACGCACCGTGACCCTGCAGGACGCCTGCCACCTGGCGCACGCCCAGAAGATCCGTGAGGCCCCGCGCGCGATCCTGCGCGCCATCCCGGGATTGCGGCTGGTGGAGATGCGCACTCCAGACCGCTGCTGCGGCGCTGCGGGCCTCTACTCCCTCGTCCAGCCGGAGATGTCCAGCGCGGTCCTTGAGGCGAAGATGGCGGACATTGCGTCCACCGGAGCCGAGACCGTTTGCACTTCCAACCCGGGCTGCACCATGCAACTCGAAGGCGGCATGCGACGTGACGCGAGTGGCGTGGACGTGCGCCATGTCATCGAGGTGCTGGACCAGGCCGTCCGCGCCGGCCGCCAAGTCTGACGTTTCCACCCGCCCGTCAGCGTCCTCGACCTCAGGCGGGCGCCGCCCAATCCCGAGACAGGTAGGTCGTGTTGAACTCGTACGCATCAGCGGCGTATCCGGAAATCCCGGGTGCAATGGAGATCGACTCCCCCGGGGCGTAGATGGGGAGCATCGCTGGCACATCGTCCAGGAGCAGCCGCTGAGCCTCCCGCGATTTTTCCGCCCGGGCGGCTGGGTCGAACTGTCGCAATGCATCCAGCACCGCTGCGTCGTACTCGGGGTTCGAGTACCCCCAGGGCGAGAAGCGCCCGTCCAGCCCTCCGCTCTGATGCAGGCGAAGTCCGAGGTCGGGCGTCTCCAGGTTGGTCAGTTCCACCAGCGTTGCCTCGAAGTCGCCAGCCGCCAGCGTCGCCTGCCACGCGGCGAAGGTCATGCTCTGCATGCGGGGCGCGAACCCTCCCAACGTCAACGAGTCGCCGACGGCCTTGACCAGCGGCAGCATGCCGGCGATGTCCGGATGCACGATGGTGAAGGCAAGCCCCTCGTGGCCGGCAGCCCGAAGCAACTGCGCCGATTCGTCCGGCCGGTACTGGAAGAGGGGATGGGACTCAACGTCGGCCGGTGCCATCGCGTCCGCCGCGTGTGCTGGACCCACGGGTCCGCAGGCAAATGCGTTCTCCGCCTCGCGCAGTGCCTGCCGGTTCATGGCTAGCGACAGGGCGCGCCGGACGCGCTGGTCCTGAAACGCTGCCACCGAACGCACCTCGCGACCGTCCTTGCGTCCAACGAGCGAGAGGCCAAGGCCCCGCATCCGCGTCGCCGGCCGCCGGACGAGCGTCCGTCCATCGCGGCCGCTCCCGATGAGGACGCCGGGTTCGTCCTGGTGACGTCGCACGTCGATCTCGCCGCGTGCGAAGGCGAGGTCCAGGTCGCGCTCCAGGGCGGCGCCCGTAATCGTGATCCCCCTGAGTCGGGGCGCGGAGTCGCCCTTGAGCAGCGGATTGGCCACGAGGCGAAGCCGCGCGCCCTCGCGCGCGGCCGGGACAAAGGCACCAGCACCCACCCGCTCATTCAGCCCGCTGTAGGTGGCGTCCCCGGTGACGGCCGCCGACGGCGCACCCAGGAGTTCAAAGAGCAGCGCGAAGGGGGCTCGAAGCCGGAGCACCACGTGCCCCTTGTCCGGAGCATCGACCCGCTCGACGACCTGCGAGAAGAGCGGGACCCCCTCGGCGGCCCGCCGCTCGAACGAGGCCTTCACGGCTTCGGAAGTCACGGGACGGGGTTGCTCATTGCCCTGGACATGGAAGCGGGCACCATCGTCAATGCGGAACCGCAGCACGGTCGGCTCGGGCCGCTCTACCTCGTCGGCGAGGTCAGCGTGCACTTGCCCGTTGCGCGGATCCACGGCGACGAGGCGGGCATGCACCAGCAGGGACTCGAGGTCCGTGAGCGCAGGGGCATCCGCCGCGCCTGGCCGTACGAGCCCCAGCCGCAACTCCCCCGGGGTGGGCCGCTTCTCCTTGGGCGGCGTGCGCCCATGGATCTGTGGCACCGGACCACCGAGTGCTGCCGAGGGTTTGCTGGAGCAGCCGCCCAGCACGATCCCCATGCCCGCGGCCATCGCGAGGCGGGACCCGTCAATGATCAGACGGCGACGGCCCGTGCGGGACGACAGGGGGCGTGTCATGCAGCAGACGTGGCAACAGGGCACGCCACGGGCACGGGACTGGCCATGTTGGGACTTCCTGTCCGCGTCCTGCCGCCTGCGGTGCGCGGGTGGGGCACGAGGAATCGTACGCACTCGGCGACGGGCGAGGCAAACCTCGTGGAACGCCTCCAGGGCGCGCTAAGGGCACCGCGCAGATACGATCCTCCGCATGGCGACACATCGCGTGGGGGACATGCTGGGGGGCCCGGCGGACGAATCACGTCCGTCCAACCCCTGGCCGCGAATCTTGGCGTTCGTCCTGGTCGTGGCGATCGCGGTCGGCCTTACCGCCGTCTGCGTCGTCTCCTTCGCGTCCCCCCCACCTCGGGAGGTGCGCATCCCCATCGAGAACTTGCAACCAGGGACTCCCGTCTTCACCGCCGTGACCACCTTCGGGAACGACCGCCAGCAGCGCACGTACGGGGTCTGGACATCCATCGACTCGAACGGTCGAGTGGCCGCGTTGCTCTCCCGGTCCGCGGGCTCCACGTGCCATCTGCGCTGGGACGGGACCGTGCGTGTGGGGACTGCCACCGGCGCGTTTGTCGATCCCTGTGGCGCCGGACGCTGGGCCGCCGACGGCACCGTCCTCGAAGGGACGGCCACCAAGGACATGGAGGAGTTCCGCTCGCGGCGAGAGGACGGCCAGGTGATCGTGAACATCACCCGCGTGCTCCTCGGGACCTGCCGCACGGACGCTGCGTTGGGATGCTCTCGCGAGGGGGCACCACTGGAGCGCCAGGTGCCGAACGGCGCGCTGCCGCTGGACTTCGCTACCCAATAGCCGACTGCTGAAGAGCCGGCCGGGCCTACCAGATCCCCAAAGCCATCTTCACGTCCTCGGAGGCCATCGTCTTCGGATCCCAGGGCGGATTCCACACCAGGTTCACCTCGACGTCTTCGACGCCGGGCGTCTGCATGAGCTTGTGGTAGATCATGCCCTGCAACATCGGACCGACCGGGCAGGCTGGCGAGGTGAGCGTCATGTTCACGGTGACCATGCCGTCGCCGTCTACTTCGACTCCGTAGACAAGCCCCAACTGCGTGATGCTCATCCGGAGTTCTGGGTCTTCGACCGTGTCGAGGACCTCCATCAAGGCCTCCTCGGTCGGCGGCCCAGCGTCCTCCGCAGCGAGATCGGCCTCGGTGACCTGTGGTTCGTCAGCCATTACCGGCTCCCATCGTCTGTCGTCACGGTGCCGCCGCCTTCGGCGAGCGCCTGTGCGAGGGTTTTCCAACTGAGCGAGGCGCACTTCACGCGCGCCGCGAACTTCGCGACCCCGACCAGCGAGGCGATGTCGTCAAAGCCCTCGATCTCCGGGGCCTCGCCGGTCAGCATCATCTGCTGAAACGCGTCCACGCCCGCGAGGGCCTCCGCGGTGGTGCGTCCCTTCACGTACTCGGTCATCATGCTGGCCGAGGCCTGTGAAATGGAACAGCCCTGGCCGCTGAACGAAATGTCTCTGATGACGTCCCCGTCCAGCGCGACCTCGATCCGCACCTGGTCGCCGCAGAGGGGGTTAGCACCGTCCGCCGAGCAGGTCGGCGTGATCGCGGTGTCGCGGTTCCGCGGCTGGCGGTAGTGGTCCAGGATGATCTCCCGGTAGAGGTCTTCCAGCAGGCCAGACTCTGCCATCTCGACCT